>DDTF01000058.1 GCA_002345965.1 Flammeovirgaceae bacterium UBA2371 | reverse complement strand
AATGTGTTGAGGTTGAGGTGACAGCGATTTGGTGCCATCGCCAAAATCCCATTCGTAGCTGCTGGCCTGAAGGCTTTGGTTTTTTGTATAGACGATGCCTCCCGGGATGTACACCAATCTAGGTTTTACATCAAACTGTGCGCTGGGGCGAGGGAAAACCTCAATGATCATTTGTTTGGTTTCCGTTACCACCTGACCTGTGATGTTGGTAGCCGACAGGGAAACGGTGTACTTACCCGGTTCAAAATACGTGTAGGTAGGGTTGATTGCCCTGGAAGTTGCCTGCCCCTGTCCAAATTGCCAGTTGTACTTGTCCGGTTCGGCAAACTGCGACAGGTTGGTAAAGTCTACCGTGAGCGGGGCACATCCTGAAGCCGGGTTGTAGGCAAAATCCACAATGGGCGGAATTGCCAAAATGGTGATCGTTTCCATTGCAGTCTCCACACACACGTTGTTGGTGACTGTGAGTTTAATGGTGTAGGTGCCGTAGGTAGTGTACGTGTGCGCGGATACCAACGGATCCGCAGAGGTAGTGCCGTCTCCAAAATCCCATTGATAGCTCCATGGCCCCGGATTGGTGGTGTTGACGATGGTGACTGTTGCATTGGGCAACATCTGGCTGTTGGGTGAGGCTGTGAACGAGGCGTTGATGTCGTCTTTGGCAGGTACTACCACTGCATCTGTGCTTACCGGGCTCGCGCAGTTGGCAAAGTTGCGTGTATCCAGGTTGAACTGGACCGTGACATCAGCGCTCCCTGAAGGTGGTCTGTTTAATTCATAATTTAATTCATCATTGATGCTGCTCACATCTGCTACCAGGATTCCGTTTTCCCGCACCGTCCAGTGGTAGTTGGCCAGGCCTTTTTGATTCGCGCGAAGCCGCAAGCGCATCAACTGACAATCAAAAAGCAATGTGTCAATGATAAAGTTGGAGGTAGGGATAGGACTTATGCGAATTGTTCTTGTGGAATCACCAAAACAACCTGACGGCAGTGTGGTAATCAAGGTGACCGAAAAATCCTTGATCGCCTGGGTGGTATTGGCGAAGGCATAAGAAAAGGCTGGCGTAGTACCCGTACTTGTTTCGGAAATAATACCTGAGGTATCACTGATGCGCCACCTGTAGTCTGTGGGACCCAGTGACTGGGTTGCAGCATCTACCGCAAAGTTGACCGACTGCGGTGAGCAGTTATCATTGAATGGTGAGTAATTGGTAGAGATGAAACCAGACTGTGTTCCCGGAAAAACGGTGACGGTAGTAATGCCGGAAAGCTGCTGACAATTGTTGACTGTTACTGCCCTCATTCGTATATCAAACTGCCGATTGGCGGTGGTGATGTTTGTAAAATTGTGCACATAGAAAGGAGTAAACCCAGGATCGGACGGTTGTTGGGTGGTTACCAGCTGAAAGCCTGCACCCAATTTTTCATCTACCTCCCATTCGAAGCGATCAATTACATCTGGTTGGCCCCCCACTGCGTTGTTGGTAAACGTAACCGTGAGTACGCTGCAACCCGAGGTGACGTCCGGAGTAAAGGCAGCATTGGGAAGCAGATCTACTGTAACGGGTACTACCAAAATGTCGCTGCAGCTGTTTTGATTTGTAGTTACGCGCAGGGCCACCTGATAGGTATTGGCAGGCCCCAGCGATCTTGTGAATGAGGTTTGGTTATCGAAGGCAGGGTCCTTGGTAAAGGTGACTCCATCGTAGTTGAAATCCCATTCCTTCAGTGTAATGGATTCTCCATTGATTGGATTGAGTGTTGATGACTCGCTAAAACTTGTCAGCGTTCCTTCACAAACCCGTGTTGCTGTGAAAAGCGGTACAGGCTTTTCGTAGACCCTCACCTGCACTTCGTCTACTGTTTCGCAGGAGGTCACGTTGTCTCTGATGATCAGGCGCACCCTATAAATTCCAGGATTGGTAAACACTTCATCAAATGGTCCTAGCGGAACGAGGGAAAAACCACCTCCCAACGGTTCCTGTTTCACCAGTACATTGGATTCATTATAAAACTCCCAGCGCCATTGGGTAGTGGGTGTGATTACTCCTGCCGAAACGTCTGCGAATCGCACGTTGAAATTAGACAACGGAGCCACGGCAGATTGGCAGAAGTCTGCCGTGATCGGATTGTTGAGTAAGTCGCGCGTTTCAATTTGTGCGATGAGTGACGGAGAGATGGTAATGGTTTGTTCGAAGATGGCCACACAATTTCCTGCGGCATTGGTATCGCGAATGGACAGTCTTATTAGTTTTTGACCTGATGTTGGATAAGCGAACGTGGGATTTTGAGAAGCAGCTGTACCGAGGGGAGCGCCAGCACCTGTGTTGTTATCGAAGAATTGCCAGGTGTATTGAAAAGTTGCTCCACCAATAGGTGGGGTTTCATCGTCAAAATAAATGTTGTCGCCCACGCAAAATACATTTTGTATGGGGCCACCGGGGCCACCCAGGCGGGTAAGGAAATCCGGTTTGGGTGCCTCTACGATTACCACCCTGCCCCTGATCACCTGGGCAGGGTTGTCGCCATTGACCACATCCCCTCCCACCGGGTTGAAGGGATTTCCATCCAGTAAGTTGTTGTCGTAGGGATTGCACTGGTTCCAGTTCTTGAGTGTAATTTCAAATTCCTTGCCGATGTCTGCAGGAGCTGTGGCCGGCACGTTGATGGGCAGGCTGACCTGACCGGGCGCCAACACCGGGTAGATGGGGTTTTTGGCGGGAGCCGGGTCGAGGTAGGGAAAAGCTCCGGGCACTACTGCATTGACTCCTACTCCTGGGATGCGAATGGCGGGCGCGCCTGTTCCATAGATCCACTGAATCCATCTGGGTTCGTTGTTTTCACGTGTGGCGCGCGGAAAGCAGTTCCAAGTACTGTTGTCGGTGAACAACACATCCGCTGCATAACCCTGGCATACGCGGAAGACACCCGGATTGACAGATACGACATCATTGGTCCACACGACTACCTGTGTGAGAATGGGCACCACGCTGCCCCGGGGGTTGCAGGCATTGGAAGCATCAATGATTACATCATAACCGCAGTTGACCGGAGAGTTGGGATAGAGGTGCGTGATGTTAACGCCCCCTGGGGCCACTTGTGTGTAGGTTTCTTCCGGAGTACCGTCACCCCAGTCCACGAAATATTGTGTGCCCGGTACGGAGGACAGGTATAAAGTTTGAATATTTACCGTAAAGGGGGCACATCCGCGACTGCTTGTGAGGAAGGCAAAGCCCGGCTCCATGATCCCACCACATTGGGACCAGCCCTTTATTAAAAGGAAACAAAACAACAGGGTCAGTTTGAACCCTTTATTGGCAACGTTCATCTTCAATCGATCAGAAAAAATACCGATCAAAGCACACTTATAGACAACCTTAATTCATGTAAAATTGGAAAAGGAACCCGTTAAAAACAGGTCGATACCAGTTTCCTCGGTTAATGGATGAAATCCACTGCTGAGTGGGTTTTCACACGGGTTAATGGGATGATTGGGACATTGTACCGGTCAGAGGCCCCTGCTTAATTCCAGAAATTCGGTTTGCGGTTGAAGGTAGGACACGGTATCAGGCGGTTTCTCTTCTTCACCCCCCTGGAAATGGGTTTGGCCACAAATTCATAAACAATGGAAAGCTCATGGGCCCCTCCCGAAGTGGTAGACAATTCCGACACCGAGAAGTCGTAGCTGTAGCCCACATTAAAATTGGCCAGATAAATACCCATCACGAAAATAAGTGCGTCCTGGTTGACCGTACCTATTACGTTGGTTTCAAAAGGTTTTCCCCTGTACCACACCCCGATTGAAACGGGATCGATGTGGTAATTCAAACCAAAGTCCAACTGGCTGATGGGCCCTTGCTTTCGGTAAATGAATGAAGGTGTAATGTAGGATACTTTTGAACTGGTTCTAAAGCCATGATAGAGGGAAATTCTACCGCCACCATGGATGGTCGTTTTCATTGGCAGCCTGCTTGTGCTGTTCAGGATAGAGAGGTTGGGTGTGTTCATGTGCTGAAAGGCACCACCCAGCCACAGTGATTTTGTATAAAACAGAAAGCCTGATCCAAAATCAAAATACTGCTGATTGCCCAACCTGTTCAGATCAGGATCCAGTGACTGGCCGTTGAATTCCAGACCATCGCCCAGTCGGAGTTTGGTACGATCCAAACCATTGATTCCATATCCAAAATAGAGGCCCGGAGAAAATACCAGGTTGTCATTCAGGCGTACCTTGTAGCTGTATAACAATCCGAACGTAGATGTTCTCCATCCTGCGGACCCCATCTTGTCTGTTGTCATCATGATACCAAATCCACTTCTCAGTTCATCCACAAAAATATCGTAGCTGGCTGCATAGGTGGCGAAAGCCTGGGGAAGGTTTGGCCACTGAATGCGGTGGTTGACCACAAAACGTTGCTGTGGTGTGATGCCTGTAAAGCCCGGATTGAGGTACAGTGGTGCCTGATAGAACTGAGAGAACTGGGGATCCTGCGCAGATGCAGAAACTCCTATCAACAGAGCAAAAATCCAAATACCAATTCTCTTGTTCATCCGTCTAATTTACAATTTTTATCGAATCATTGTAATGTCTCCTATCTGAGTGGTTCGCTGTCCATCTGACAAGCGCAACGTCAGTTTGTAAACATACACACCTGAAGGAAGAATATTTCCATTTCTGTCGTAGCCATCCCATCCCACGTTGGCGTTGTTGCTCTCGAATATCAGGTTACCCCAACGATCGAATATCTGCATGTTGAATTCTTCCACCCCTTTTACAATAGGCAGGAACACATCGTTGAAGGTTCCTCCTCCGCCACCACCTGTAACGCCTCCGGAAGGACCACCAGGGTTAGGTGTAAATGCGTTCGGCACTTTGGTTTGTCCACCCTGCTTGGCTGCCACCTTTTGTGTTAGTGTATCCGTACACACTACGCCATCATCGTGTTCAAAGCCCGCCACCATTACGATGTCGTAGACCCCTTCTATTTTATAGATGTGTTTCGGTTCTCTTTCGTCTGAAGTTTCGCCATCACCGAAATCCCATGAGTAGAAGTTTGCTCCCGTACTGAAGTTGAACGTAGACATTTCTGTATCCGGCACAAACACGGTGGTAGGTCGTGCCTGGAAGGATGCTACAGGGTTGCTGTAGATTTCAAATTGCTTGGTTGCAAATTCCACCTGACCTGTGAATGAATCCTTTGTTGTGAGCTGAACCGTAAACAAGCCTGGCGTGCTGATAAAGAACTCAGGTAAGTTTTCGCCTGATACTGCCACCTGTACTCCATTGGAATTGACCACACGCCACTCGTTGATATCACCAGTAGATGGATTGGCAATCACTTTTACTGTGGCAGGGAAACATGCTGCAGGCGGATCGAGGGTGAAGTCGGCCACCAACGGCAGTATCGGTACAAAAATCGTTTTCGTGAAGGTGTTTTCGCAAGCCTTGCCTGCTGTTTCCGCTGCGATGTTGATCGCCTTTAAGGTGACCACATGCTGACCTTGCTGGCTGTACACCACCGGTGGAGGTGTGGCACCCGTAAAGGTTGCAGGAGATGAAGCCGAGCCGAAGTTCCACTCGTACCTGAACTGTGTGTCAATCGGGTTAGACGTGTTGGTAAAGTTTACTGTAGAAGTTCCTGCAATGATCGGAGGTACTGTGCCTTCGTTGAAGCCAGCCACCACGTTTCTGTATACCGTGATTGGCGTAACCACATCCGGAACTGTACACAAGCCATTGGACGGTTGATACACAATCTCGTAGACGATAGGGTTTGTCGTAGAAGTGTTGTTCAACTGGTAATTCACAAATGGCGTGGTGCGCACATCCAATTCCGTGGTAGTACCCTGTACCCTGTAGAACCAACGATGAGAGGTTGCACCCAGTGAAGAGTTGGTCATCTGGATCCGACCGCCACTGCATATTTCGGTTTGGTCAGGCGTAACGTTAGGAATGATGGATCCCACATTGACATTCAAGATCTTTGGAATTCCCACGCAGCCGGCAGGACTTATCGGAGTGATCTGATAAATCAGGATGGCCTGGAATCCGGTAGGGTTATTCACCAGCTGATTGATTCCTGTTACCCCGGTTCTGTCGAAGAATCCAGGCGCCTCCAGGTTGAATACATCCGTCACTGCCAGGTCGAAGGTGGTACCCGGTACGTTGCTTCCCAAAGGAATGTTGAGTACGTCTCCGTTACACACTGTAGGTGTGGTGGCAGGAATACCTGTAATGTTTGGAGTCGGGTTGACTGTGACATTGAACGTAATCGGAATACCATTACAGTTGTTGAATTTAGGTGTAACTGTATAAGTGACTGTCTCTACGTTGAAGCCGCTGTTGAACAGGGTCAGGTCCATGCTATTGCCACCGCCATTGAGCGCACCTGTGATGGTAGGAGGCGCCACTACGGTCCATGTTGCAAAAGTACCTGCGATGTCCATCGTCAGCGGAATATTTCTGTACTCTCCGCTACACAAGGTTTGGTTGGCCACTGCACTGATCACTGGTCTTGGCTTGATGGTCACATTAACTGTTACATCATCGCCAGGACAAGCCAATCCACCGTTGACCTGAGGGCGGAGGGTGTAGGTTACTGTCTGGTCTGTGAGTGTAGGGTTGCTCCATTCGTCTGTAATGGATTCACCATTGAGGTAAGTATTTTTAACTGGCGACAGCAATGCGGCACCCCCCGTAGCTACGCGGCTGATCACATTGAACTCCATCGAACCCACAGAAGGATTTGTTGGTGTTGTCAATAAGATATTGGTAGGCGATGAGTTGACGCCATCGGATTCACAAATGGTTTGTACCAACGGACTTGCTGTCAATTTCGGTTTAGGCTCTACGCTCACATTTACATTGACAGGAATTCCAATGCACCCAGCTCCATTTTTCGCGCCATTTGCTACCGGTGTGATGGCATAGGTTACGATAACCGCGTTGTTGTTGTTGTTCACCAGGTTGTCGGTAATCTTATATCCCAACGGCAGGTTATTCAGGGATGGCACATATCCGGTTACACCAGGAGGAGCAGTCACCGTGTAGTTAAATGTAATGTTACCTGAGGTTGGTGTAGTCGGTGAAAGCAGGTCAATATTAGTTGGCGTGCTGCTACAAATACTTGCGCTGTTATTCACCGGTGCAGCAATAATCTGAGGCTCCACTGTAAGTACGATATCCAGTGCAGGTCCTTTACAGAATGTTGGAGCGACCCCATTGCCGCGTACAGTGTACGTAACGGTAAGAGGGTTATTGGTTGTATTCTGGAAGCGATCGAATCGAATCTCATTGGCAGTTACTGCCAATCGTGCGCCAGTGTTACCATTCGTTTGCACGATATCACCAGGGCCACCGGCAAATACCACGTTGGTGATATCAAAGCTGCTTACTGGTGCGCTGGCTCCAGATGTAGCTAAAATTATTTCAGCATCTGAATTATAGCACGTTGCTTTATTTAAGTTGGTGGCCATGGCTGGTGCAGGATCTACGGTAAATACAACTGTCTGTTCGACACCACGGCATCCCGATGCGATAGGGATGATGGTATACGTTACCGTTAAAGGACCTGCCGTTGTATTGGTAAACACATCATTGGCAAGAAAATCTGACTGACCAGCTGCGAGGTTGGCGGGGTAAGTACCCAAGCCCACATTGCTACCTCCTGCAACCAGCGCTCCGGACTTGGCTATTGTTTTCAATTCAAATTGTGTGGTGACAGGTGAGCCTACTGCCGGACCTACAATGATGCCAGAGGCTACATCACTACACAATGTAGCTGAGTTCGGAATCATTGTTGGTTCAGGGTCAATCGTAACCTCATAATTCAACGGCTCGCTGACGCAATTTTGGGAACTGAAAGCCTGGATGGTATAACGCACTGTTACAGGCACTGCAGACGTGTTGTTGAAGCGGTCGTTCTTGATCAGGTTGATGCTGCCCGGTGCCGCCATGATCACGGCATTGGCAGGGTTAGGCGTAAAGTTCGGAGGCAGGGCAGGCGCAAATGGACCCCCTGTGCTGTACTGTCTGTCTACTAATTGGTAATTGACTGCAGCCGCTGAGGTGCCGTTGGTGCCCAACACAATGTTTACCGGATTATTAACAGCAGTATTTGAGCTGCACACATTTGGCCATCCCGGGTTGGCAAGTACCGGTTCAGGGTTTATAGAAACTGTTATGTCAAATGCATTTCCATCGCAGCCATTTGCTGACTGAGGTACTACTGTGTACACTACCTTTAGCTGAGCAGAAGTTGTGTTGCGGTACGTGTCGTTGGCAATAGCATTTGACTGACCTGCTGCGGGCGAATTGGCCAACACATTGGCAGGTAAGGCCAGGTTTCCAGGCAATGCCACCAAACCTGGTTCAATGCTCTTCAGGGTAATGGTATAATTGTCTGCTGCTATCGAAGCGCCATTGGTATTGAGGATTACTCCTATTGCTGTGGTGCTGGACGCGTTGGTGCTACACACGGCAGGTGGTGTGGCCAAGGTCGGTTCCATGACCGGCTCAGGATTTATAGGAAGATCAATGGTAAACGGTGCGCCTGTACAGCTTCCAGCTTTGGGAGTGACTGTATAATGGGCGAACAACTGACCATTGGTTTCATTGTGCAATGAACCTGATATCATACCAGTACCCCCTGCCGGACCAGACATAGGCGCATCGTACGTGGCGGTCCATACAAAGGTACTTGTCACTGCAGGCACTATGTAGTTTTGCGGATCGATGGTAAAAGCCTCATCCGAGCACCTTACCGGGTCAGTTCCGCTTACTCCAGTCGGGTTGGGACTAACATTCACCGTGTACGTGAAGGGCGTTCCGCTACAAGTCGGGTTGGCCGCATTGTATGGAGTAATTGTGTAGGTGATGTTGGCAGGGCTTCCGGTGCCATTGGTGTAGGTATCGGTAATTGGTGCACTGCTTGCCACTACCCTATCTGGTCCGGCTGGTACACCCCCATTGTCTGAAGAAACGGTGTAGGTGAATATACTTGGAAGACCAGGTGCAGGGTTGGTAATCTGTGACTGTATATTATGGTTGAGTGTTGTACTGCAGACCGGATCAGAAAAATTCGATCCCACCGGTTCAGGATGGTAGATCACCTCCAGCACAAATGGTGTACCCTCACAATTTTGAGGATCGCTAATCGGTGTGATGGTAAATGTGAGTTTTACATCATGATTGGACAGATTCGAAAATGTTTGATTGATAGGTGCATTGGTTGCTGTTACCCGATCAAATGTGCCAGGGAATACGGCAGGTGAAACATCCAACGGGAAATCTGCCACTACTGAGTATTTGAATTTGCTGGTTACTGAATTTCCACCTGCAAATGGAGGCACATTGTTGATGATGTCCTGGATATTGAAGTTAATGTTTTGACCACTGCATCTTTCAATGGTAGAAAGTGCCTGTGCTACAGGTTCCGGGTTAACGGAAATGACTACTGAGAAACTTGCACCCACACATGCTCCGGCAGCGCCTGAGGTTGGTGTTACTGTGTATGTAGCCGTTTGCAATCCACCTGAAAGGTTTGTTAATGTTTGGCTGATGGAAGGCTGGCCTGTCTGTGCGCTTCCGCCTGTCATACCCCCAGTAACCACTGGTGCCGGCCAACTGTAGGTGGTACCTGCAGGGACAATTGTTGCCCCACCGTTGGCTGGAGTAATGTTAAATGTTTCGTCACTGCAAACGGTGGCTGATTGTGCCGGAATTACCGGAGTAGGGTTTACCGTAACTGTGATCTGGAAGGTAGCTCCCACGCATGAACCAGCAGCGCCTGATGTAGGTGTGACTGTATACGTTGCCGATTGAGGCGTGTTGGTTGGATTCGTTAACGTCTGGCTGATGTTGGGCTGGCCTACTGGTTGTGCACTACCCCCTGTGATGCCCCCTGTTACTACGGGTGCCGTCCAAGTATAGGTGGTGCCTGCAGGCACAATGGTTGTGGGTGCTGCGTTCACCGGACTTATTGTGAAAGCTGTGCCACTGCAAATTGTTGCCGTTTGGGCCGGGATCACCGGAGTAGGATTTACCGTAACTGTTACCTGGAATGTTGCTCCCACACAGGCACCCGCTGCCCCGGATGTAGGGGTTACTGTATACGTTGCCGTCTGTGTGGTATTGGTTGGATTGGTCAAGGTCTGGCTGATGCTGGCCTGACCTGTTTGTGCGCTGCCTCCTGTGATACCCCCTGTAACCACAGGTGCTGCCCAACTGTACGTTGTTGCTGCCGGCACTATCGTGGCTGCGGTAGGATTCCCATTTATCGGATTCACTGTAAAGGCCGTTCCACTACATATCGTTGCTGTTTGATTTGGGATTACCGGAGTAGGGTTTACCGTAACTGTGATTTGGAAGGTAGCTCCTACGCAAGTGCCTGCTGCGCCTGAAGTTGGTGTTACTGTATATGTTGCGGTTTGAACCGTGTTGGTCGGATTGGTCAGGGTTTGACTGATGATGGGCTGACCTACTGGTTGTGCGCTGCCGCCTGTGATGCCACCTGTTACCACTGGAGCTGTCCAGGTATAGGTTGTGCTAGCTGGCACGATGGTAGTTGGTGCTGCGTTTACGGGACTTATTGTGAAGGCCGCGCCACTGCATATCGTTGCCGTCTGATCCGGAATAACCGGAGTAGGGTTTACCGTAACTGTGATCTGGAAGGTAGCCCCCACACAAGAGCCGGCAGCACCTGATGTAGGTGTAACAGTATAGGTGGCTGTCTGCACCGTATTGGTTGGATTGGTCAGGGTCTGACTGATGTTGGGCTGGCCCACTGGTTGTGCGCTGCCCCCTGTGATTCCACCTGTTACTGCTGGCGCAGTCCATGTATAGGTTGTGCCCGCTGGTACGATGGTAGTTGGTGCTGCGTTTACGGGGTTCACTGTGAATGCTGTGCCGCTGCAGATCGTTGCTGTTTGCGCTGGGATTACCGGAGTAGGGTTTACCGTAACTGTGACCTGAAAATCAGCGCCCACACAAGTACCTGAAGCACCTGATGTTGGTGTTACTGTATAGGTTGCCGTTTGGACGGTGTTGGTAGGATTTGTTAACGTCTGACTGATGTTTGTCTGACCTGACTGAGCGCTACCCCCTGTGATACCCCCTGTTACTACTGGTGCTGCCCAACTGTAGGTAGTACCTGCAGGTACTATTGTAACCGGAGCTGCGTTTACAGGACTTATTGTAAATGCAGCGCCACTACAGATTGTAGCTGCCTGATCCGGGATGACAGGTGTAGGGTTTACCGTGACTGTAACCTGGAAGTTAGCTCCCACGCATGAGCCTGCGGCACCTGAAGTTGGTGTCACAGTATAAGTTGCTGTCTGTACCGTGTTGGTTGGATTGGTTAATGTCTGACTGATGTTGGCCTGACCTGTTTGTGCGCTTCCTCCTGTGATGCCACCTGTAACCACGGGTGCTGCCCAACTGTAGGTTGTGCCTGCTGGTACAATTGTAGCGGCTGTTGGATTACCATTGGAAGGACTTACTGTAAAGGCTGAGCCACTGCAGGTGGTTGCCGTTTGTGCCGGAATTACCGGAGTAGGGTTTACCGTAACCACCACCTGGAAGTTGGCCCCCACACAGGCGCCTGCCGCACCTGAGGTAGGCGTCACTGTATACGTTGCTGTTTGCACCGAGTTGGTCGGATTGGTCAAGGTCTGACTGATCGCAGCCTGACCCGTTTGTGCACTTCCTCCTGTGATGCCACCTGTAACCACCGGGGCAGCCCAACTGTAGGTTGTACCTGCCGGTACTATTGTGGCTGCAGAAGGAACTCCATTTGTAGGACTCACATTAAATGCTGTACCACTGCAGATGGTTGCTGTTTGATTCGGGATAACCGGGGTAGGGTTTACCGTAACTGTTACCTGGAATGTTGCGCCTACACACGAGCCGGCAGCCCCTGAAGTAGGGGTAACTGTATAGGTTGCAGTTTGCACTGTATTGGTTGGGTTGGTCAAGGTCTGACTGATATTAGGCTGACCTGCCTGCGCACTACCGCCCGTAATACCGCCAGTGACTGCCGGGGCACCCCAACTGTAGGTTGTACCCGCGGGCACGATCATAGAAGGACCAGGGACGCCATTTGCAGGACTAACTGTAAACGGACTGCCGCTGCAAGCGGTGGTAGTCTGGTTTTGGATTTCAGGTTTTGGATTGACTGTAACTGTTACCTGGAAAGTTGAGCCCACACATGAGCCAGCTGCCCCTGAAGTAGGTGTGACCGTATAGGTTGCCGTTTGCACCACGTTGGTAGTATTGGTCAGCATCTGACTGATTGAAGGCTGGCCTACACCTTGCGCGCTTGCCCCAATCAAACTTCCAGCCGTTGGACTTACTGTAGGTACAGTCCATGTATAAGTTGTTCCTGCCGGCACAATGGTTGCCGCAGTAGGAATTCCATCTGCTGGTGTGACATTAAAGATGTCGCCACTGCATATGGTAGTACTTTGTGCCGGTATAACCGGTTTGGGATTTACTGTTACCGTAACCGTAAACGGAGCGCCAGGACATGAGCCTGAAGCACCCGAAGTTGGCGTAACGGTGTACGTTGCTGTCTGGGTTACATTGGTGGTATTGGTGAGTGTTTGACTGATGGAAGCCTGCGCTGACTGTGCGCTTGCACCCAGCAAGCTGCCCGCTGTTGGAGATACCGTTGGTGCAGGCCATGTATACGTTGTTCCTGCCGGCACAATGGTGGCGGCTGTCGGATTGCCATTGGCGGGTGCTACCGTGAAGGTGCTTCCACTACAAATTGTGGCAGACTGATCCGGGATTTCCGGTTTTGGGTTTACCGTAACGGAAACCGTAAATGTTGCCCCTACACATGAACCAGCAGCTCCAGAAGTTGGGGTAACTGTGTAAGTAGCTGTTTGCTGAATGTTGGTGGTATTGGTTAACATCTGGCTGATGTTGGGTTGCCCCACACCCTGTGCGGTGGCACCCAGCAAGCTTCCGGCCGTTGGGCTGATTGTCGGGGCTGTCCACGTATAGGTAGTACCTGCGGGCACTATTGTTGCAGCAGTAGGATTACCATTAGAAGGCGTTACTGTAAAGATATCTCCACTACAGATTGTTGCTGTTTGTGCCGGAATTTCCGGCTTTGGATTCACGGTAACGGTAACGGTAAATGCTGCGCCCACGCAAGAACCTACGGCACCAGATGTAGGTGTGACCGTATAGGTGGCTGTCTGTGTTACGTTGGTGGTATTGGTCAGCGTCTGGCTTATTGAGAACTGACCTACAGGCTGAGCACTGGCACCAGTAAGGCTACCCGGAGTAGGACTCACCGTAGGTGCCGTCCATGTGTAGGTGGTTCCACCAGGTACAATGGTTGCGGGCGTTGGATTGCCATTGGAAGGGGCAATTGTAAAGGTTCCACCGCTGCAAATTGTTGCAGACTGAGCCGGGATTTCCGGCTTAGGATCTACCTGAACTGTTACCTGGAAGGTAGCGCCCACGCATGATCCGGAAGCACCAGATGTAGGTGTTACCGTATAGGTTGCTGTTTGTACGATGTTGGTCGTGTTGGTTAAAGTCTGGCTAATAGAAGGTTGACCCACTGCCTGCGGTCCAGCTCCTGTAAGGCTTCCAGGTGTAGGGCTTATTGATGGAGCTGTCCATGTATACGTAGTTCCGGCAGGTACAATGGTCGCGGCCGTAGGGCTTCCGTTTACGGGTGTAATCGTGAATGTATTGCCACTACAAATTGTAGTCGATTGAGCAGGAATTTCCGGTTTGGGATCAACCTGTACTGTGACCTGGAATGCGGCTCCCACACAAGCGCCCGATGCACCCGAAGTAGGTGTAACCGTGTAGGTGGCCGTTTGCACCACATTGGTGGTGTTGGTTAAGGTTTGGCTTATGGATGGCTGGCCGGCACCCTGTGCGCCAACGCCCAACAAACTTCCAGGGGTAGGACTTACGGTAGGCATCGTCCAAGTGTAAGTGGTTGATGCGGGAACAATGGTAGCCGCAGTAGGATTGCCGTTGGTTGGAGTAATGGTAAATGTACCTCCACTACAAATGGTCGCTGACTGAGCAGGTATCTCTGGTTTTGGATCTACCTGAACGGTCACCTGGAAAGTAGCTCCCACGCAATTGCCAGATGCCCCAGATGTAGGTGTGACCGTGTAGGTGGCTGTCTGAACAACATTGGTAGTGTTGGTTAAGGTTTGGCTTATGGAAGGCTGACCCACCGGTTGGGCCACCGCACCTGTTAAACTACCCGGAGTAGGAAGTACAGAAGGAGCTGTCCAGGTATAGGTTGTAGATGCAGGCACAATGGTAGCGGCAGTAGGATTTCCATTGGTTGGACTTATTGTAAAAGTACCTCCACTGCAAATTGTTGCTGATTGATTTGGTATTTCAGGTTTAGGATCTACTTGTACCGTAACCTGGAAAGTTGCGCCAACGCATGCCCCTGACGCCCCCGAAGTAGGAGTAACTGTATATGTAGCTGTTTGCACCACGTTGGTCGTGTTGGTCAGCGTTTGACTGATTGAAGGCTGAGCCGCACCCTGGCCACTGGCCCCTGACAAGCTACCCGGTGTCGGGCTTACCGTTGGCGCTGTCCATGTATAGGTTGTACCGGCCGGTACAATGGTAGCGGCTGTTGGGTTGCCATTGGCCGGGGCAATATTAAATGTACCTCCGCTGCATATCGTTTGAGACTGTGCCGGTATTTCCGGTTTTGGATCCACCTGAACAGTCACCTGGAAGGTGGCCCCCACGCAGGCACCAGAAGCGCCAGAGGTTGGAGTTACCGTGTAGGTAGCTGTTTGAACTACGTTGGTGGTATTGGTTAGTGTTTGGCTGATCGATGGCTGACCCACGGGCTGTGCCCCTGCACCTGTAAGACTTCCTGGGTTGGGGCTTACCGTAGGTGCAGTCCATGTATAGGTTGTTCCACCAGGTACAATTGTAGCTGCAGATGGATTGCCATTTACCGGAGTGACTGTAAATGTGCCTCCACTGCATATGGTGGCTGCCTGATTGGGGATTTCAGGCTTTGGATCCACCTGAACATTCACCTGGAACGTTGCACCTACACAGGCACCAGAAGCGCCAGAAGTAGGTGTGACCGTGTACGTTGCCGTTTGCGGAATGTTGGTCGTATTCGTTAAGGTTTGACTGATGGATATCTGGCCCACGGGCTGTGCGCTGCCACCAGTAACACTACCGGGAGTAGGGCTAATCGTAGGGGCTGTCCATGTATACGTTGTTCCGGCAGGTACAATGGTTGCTGCTGTAGGATTACCATTGGCAGGCGTTACGTTGAATGTTCCTCCACTGCAAATTGTTGTTGATAAAGCAGGTATCTCAGGTCTGGGATCCACTTGTACCATTACCTGGAATGTTGGACCCACGCATGCGCCTGCTGCTCCAGATCTGGGTGTGACGGTATAGGTTGCCGTTTGCACCACGTTGGTGGTGTTGGTAAGTGTCTGGCTGATAGAAGGCTGGCCTGTTGCCTGCGCGCCCGCCCCAGTAAGACTACCTGCAGTCGGAGTAACCGTTGGCGCTGTCCATGTATAGGTTGTTCCGGCAGGTACAATGGTTGCTGCTGTAGGATTGCCATTGATCGGAGTAATGTTGAATGTACCACCACTGCAAATGTTGGCTGTCTGTGCCGGGATCGCAGGCTTTGGATTGACCACGATGGTTACATCCACAGGGGCTCCGGGGCATGTTCCATTCATTGGCGTAATTGTGTAGACTGCCGACAATGGCGCATTGGTAGCGTTGATCAGTGCATCTGCTATGTGAATGGCGTTGGCCTGAGGCTCTCCCCCGGCTGTTGGGTTGGCTGTTCCGCCAGAAAGCCCTGCTGGCATGGCGGGTGCAGGCCATTGAAATTTAGTTAGGCCTGGCAGGCCTGCAGGAGTCAATAGTATTTTATAATTGGCCGGGTCACCGCTACACACAGATGCACTTTGACCCCCAACGATAACTGGTTCCGGGTCGATGGTGACCACAAAGTTCTGTGGATTGCCCTGACAATTATCCGGGCCGGGGCCGATTGGAATAACCCTAAATGTAACACTGGCCGTTACTCCTGAAGTGTTGTTTAACGTTCTGCTAATGGCAGTTACCCCAGTTGCCGCGTCACCCAAGAAAGTACCCGTAACGAAACCTGTTATGTTGATTACATCCCAGTTGTAGGTTGTGGAGGCAATGCTGGATGTTAAGGTGTGGGCGATTGCAAGATCTGTTCCACTGCATATGGTCAGTGAAGCAGGTGAGGTAATGGTAGGTCTGCTGACCACTGTTACTCCATAAGGATCTGCCGCAGGGGAAGTACAACCTGTTCCGCTGGCGTGCGTTACCGTAACATTTCCGCTGAAAGTACTCATTTGCACTGTAATGGAGCTGGCCGTTACCGGTAATGAGGTAATTGTAGCTCCCGGAGGCAGGGACCATGCATAGGATCCGGCTACAGGATTTGTTACGCTGTATACCAAGCCGTTGGCTCCAGAGCAGACAGAGCCAGGTCCAGCTATGATTGGCTTGGGGGGAGACCCCTCCACAATAATTCGCGTGTTGATGGTGTTGCCATCGCACAAGGCTGTTCCCAACGTTTCTTTTACACTGATGGGAACACCTGTTGGATAGAGTGTACCCGCGCCCGGTATTGGGTTTGGAAAACGCAGAATGATAAAAAATCCTGTTGTTCCAGTCAGCAGCTCAAATTCACCTGCATAAGATGGAGGTGGCACCGTCCAGGTGTATGTAGAACCAGGGTTGAGCCCCGGATTGATTTGCAGGAGTACCAGGTTGGAGCTGGCACATACCGTATACGTTGGTCCCAGTACCTGACCGATACCATCTGTGATCTGGTTGTTGTTAGGCCGTGCCTGGTAATCGAGGGTCAGTTGCGCCTGCGAGTAACAAGGTGGTGTGGTGGGGCTGGCCGTGTCAATGACTTTGGCATGAATGGTTTTGGTTGCGTTGATGCTGTAGTTCTGCTCTGCCCCCGCTGCAGCACCGGGAGGAATCAATGTCGTCAGCGTGATGTCTTCGTACCATTCCACATCGCGGTTGACCATGGAGCCCCCTGCTATGGCCACCTCGTAGGTTTGCAGGTTGATGCCAGAGGCCACCAGGGAGCCGGGAGGGTTATCCTCACAGACCTGAACTACCTGATTGGCTTTGCCCGGCAGAGGTCTTACCGTAAAAATCAAGGTACCATCATTGATACAAGTGGTGGCGCTGTTGGTTACCCTGGTGAAGATGGTCTGACCGTTAAAGATGTTGACAGGTGTTGTAATCAAAAATCCGGCTGTGCGTGCAGCATTGCTAAAGTATTGCACCGAAGTATTGGGAGGAGTACCACCCATTACTGCAGCATCGTAGAGTGCGGCCAGGTCAATGTTGGATGCTACACCACTTCCACCCGGCTGGTCTTCGCATAGGGTGGGTGTCAGGTTGTTGACTGTGGGCAACGGGTTGACTGTGAGTGTGGCATTGCTGCTGTAGAGGTCGCAAGTGCCCGTTGTTCGAGTACGCACACGGTATAGGCTTCCGTTAAGTGTAGTGGTTACCCCGGTGAGGCTAAGTGTTGCTGTGGTGACCCCCGCATAGGTGACCCCACCGACTGTACCGTTGGCCAGGGCTGCAAAAGGTATGGGACCGGCACCATCAGGATCTTGTTCCCACTGGTAGAGGGGCCCGCCCGGACCAGTGGCTGTGACTGTAAAAGAGGCATTCTGACCGCTGCAACGCGTGACATCCGCAGGTTGCCCTGTGATGTTGGCAAAGGCGTTGACCGTGAGCGTAGCTGCGTTGCTCGTTACCGTACAAATGGGAGGTGTACTTGGCGGGTTGTAGGCACTTACCACCACCCTGTAGCGATTGCTGTGCATTGCCAGTGGTGCACCGGTTAGTGTTAAAGTAGCGGTGGTTGCCCCGGAGTAAACCCCACCATCGGCAATGTTATTAAAAGGACCTGCACCCCCTACCTGTTCCTGCCATTGGAAACCACGGTCGGTACCGGTGGAGGCAACTGTGAAAGAGGTGGTACCTCCATCGCAAATAGCAGCCGCAACCGGTTGGGTGGTTATTGATGGTAATGCCCGTACGGTGAAGCTCAAGTCTGTATTGAGAAGTGAAAGACACCCGGCTGGTGTTTGAACAGAAACCACCCTGATGGTATGGGTTGCCACTGCGTTGAGGGCGACTTCTGAAAACGTGATGGCCGGTGAAGGATCTCCGTTACCCAGGTTGACCGTGAAATTTTTCGTCAGGTTGCCACCCCCGTTGATTCTGTACGTGAGGATGTAATTGCCGGCAGCCGTGGAAGCCAGATCCAGGCTAAAATCCAGTTGCGGGTCGGTGGTGGACGCCCCGTTGTCACAGGTGATGGTGGGTATCAGATTAACCGCCCTGTCGAATCCCGGTGCCGCACCCCCGATGGTGACGCTGGCTGATCCGCCTAATACTGTTGCAGAACAACCGTTGGCATCTGTTAGCACCGTCATTTGATACACCCCGGGGGTAACAGGATTTGAAATTGTGAACGTGGTGGTGGGTTCAACAACCGGACCAGTTGGCACACCCGAAATGGTGTATGTAATGTTAAAAGGAGGTGTACCTGTAAGGCCTGTCCACACGATGTCTGGAGCAGGGTTTCCCGCACAAACCGCACCACCCCCTGTCGGGTTGGGCGCTGTTGGAAGTGGGTTTATCGTTACCGTAGTAGGATCAGAAGCAGGGCTAGTACAATTGGAAGGGGCTACTCCAACTACCTCAACTGTATAGTCACCACTTTGCGCAACAGAATTTAAAACGATGTTATTTGCAGTTGTCCCGGTAAAAACACCATCTCTATACCAACGATAAGAAGCTGCCAATCCGCCAACATTGCTTGAGGTTAATGTAACGCTACTTCCAAAGCAGAAGGTCGTTGGACCTGATGGAGTAATTGTTGGTTTCGTGGGTATTGGATTAACTGTAACAGTATTCTGATTTGCTACAATCGTTGTCACCGAAGCACATGGACCCCCTGCGTTTTGATTTTGTACCAATGCTCTATATTTATAAGTACCTGCTCCATTTGGAGGCACTTCACTAAATGTTGTCAAACCACCCGTCCCTGCAATAGCGACAAAGGCTCCAGCGTTAAAACTCCGCTCCCATTGTAAGACAGAACCTCTGTGACCCGATAAGGTCATGTTTCCTGTTGAACTACCAGCACAGATGGTTGGGCTTCCTGTAATTGTACCTCCGTTACTTGTTCCAAAAACTGTCACCGAAGTGTTTACATTATTATTAAGACATGCTTGTGGATTTATATTGTAAGTTGGTAATGTAAATGGAGCGGGTAACGGACTTACCACAGGCACATTTGTAGAGGTAATATACCTCCTCCTTACACTGACATTATTAGTAGCCGAAGGATTTGGTTCAGGGGCTATACTATAAGTGACCGTTGTTGAATTGCCAATAGTTGGCGTCAGACTCACACCAGCTCCAAAACCATGACTCCACAAATTTTCAGTAGGAAGGTTTATGGCGGCACCGTTTGTTGCCGTTGTTGCTGGAATAGTCTTCGTATTAGGTGCTGAAGTAGTATAAACTACCGCATCTCCATTACACACCGATGTTGATCCTGAGGGTGCAGAAGGTATGTCTGGAGCTATGTCAATCCTAGGTTGTTGAAAGATTACAATTTCAACCGGATCACTCTCACATGCATTAGTGGCACCTACAACCTGAGTTGCCCATACCGAATAATATTTACCATTGGCATTATTTGTAGTAAATGGAGCACCAATTGCTCCGTTAGCAACGGTATAAGAACTAGTTGGGAATGTGAGACTATTGGCTCCATTCGCATTAGTCATCCTGGTACCTGTGGCCACGCTAGCTAGATCTTTGTACCAGTTAACTGCAGTCCTACCAGCAACCCCGCCAGTGGCAGTGAAATTCTGAGTGGTTGAAGAATTATAACACAATGAAAGACCTGCAGTTGTTAACGCTGCTGGTTTGGTGATTATTTGTACGAAGTTTTCTATTGATACTGGTGGTGAAAATGGTGATGGCAATAACCCAGCTGGATCTTTATAAGGATTACATACATCCCAATATTCCAGCTTAACAAAAAACTGATCATTTACAGCTTGATTGTTAGCAAACGAAGTTGTTATGTATCGCATGTATGTCGTTAGTGTCGATGCCAAAACTGGGGAAGCAAGCTCAATTACACCGTTGGCATCTGGAACTCCAACCCCTCCAATACCAGTTGGGAAATAACCCGGCTGATTACCATAGAGAGGATTATTAGGGAAGAGATGAGTGCCCGCTGCATTGTTGCTAGTTACCTGAACACCTCCAACCCTGATGTCTGGAATATTTGTTGCCAGATTTCGACTTCCATACACAATTCTAATAAACCTTCTTGCCTCATTTGGTACACCACTCTCAACAGCCAGTCTACAGTTCAATAATGTCTGATCGGAAAATCTCATATTCACATTAGTCCCGAGACAAACTCTGTCAGTAGTCTCTCCAACAGCAGGAGGATTAAATGGCATATTTAAAGTTCCTGAATTTGCATTATCAGTATCATATGAGGCAAACGTGGAGGCCTGTGCTATTGCACTACAGTTTGCTAATCCATTAAAAAACGGTGTAAATCGAGCGTCCCAGCTACAGATATCTGGTGCTGGAGTTGTAGTAGCTGGATAGTTTTTGGTAGGTCTGGCCGTTAAAATAATTGCTGGGTTACCAAGAAAGGCCGGATCCGAATTATTTATAAAACTTGGATTAGGAACTCCAGACAAATCTGAAACTGATGGTACTAAGTTGTTTACAGTTGCATCTCCCCAAACGGCATTATAAAATAATTGATATGTTGAAAAACTAGTACTATTACGAAACCGTAGGCTTAATTTGTATGCAACTTGTCTAAAGTTCATAACAACTGGAGCACAAACATCAGGTGTACCGTAATCAGTTAGGTTAAAAAAAACTAAATCATTGCAAGCTGGAGCAGCTGGAGGGAACGCCGGATTTGCGTAATTATTTTTTGAAGAAATAAATCCAAATGAATTGGCAGGATTCCCACTGCCAGACGTTGTAAGTGTATTGCCCGTATTGGTGAAACTCACCGCCAATGCTTCACCCGGTTTTACAAATATTTCTCCAGCCAAATGGCCTGGCACGGCCGAGGCATTAAATTGTATATTGACTCGATTACCACTGATAGTCGCTGACAGGATATTGGCTGGTGCAAGAACTGTCGCACCTACTCGAACACTCCACTGACCGGTTATCGTTGAGCCTGTTAGGTTATTATCAAAAAGTACCGAAATAACATTTTGACTCAAAGTCTCATGTCGTGGATCAGCGCCATTGTTTACTACTGTCGCAGTCTGCCCCCACACCTCCCCAACCACAAAACCCAAAGCGAATACGGTGAGTACTAAAGATCTATAGAGGGTGCGCCACTTACGTTGGTTCATAGGAGGAGTAGGATGCTTATTATCAAACCTTATATACTAAAAGTAAAACCAGTGTAACCAACTTCGGTGAAAACACGTACAGCCCAAACTTAGCACCAAAATCCTCAAAAATGAAATAATTTGAAAGGTCGGGTTTGTAAAACCTTCAAATCCCCTACCTTTGCCCGCGGAATTTCCAACCTGCGCCAAGGCTTTGGTTGGCAGGCCGGACTCCGGTGAAAAAGGCTAACCCCTGGATCTCCGCAACCGGCCTGGTCTAAGCGCTAATCTTTGATTTCATGTCGTCTGCTAAGTACATTTTTGTAACCGGTGGGGTAACATCTTCTCTGGGTAAGGGTATCATTTCTGCCTCTTTGGGCAAGCTATTGCAAGCCCGCGGCTTTTCTGTCACCATCCAGAAGTTTGACCCCTATATTAATATAGACCCCGGGACCCTCAACCCCTATGAACATGGGGAGTGCTACGTGACCGATGACGGAGCGGAAACCGACCTGGACCTGGGCCATTATGAGCGTTTTCTCAACATCCCCACCAGCCAGGCCAATAACATCACCACGGGACGCATCTATAATAATGTGATCACCAAGGAGCGCAAAGGCGAGTACCTGGGAAAAACCGTGCAGGTGGTACCCCACATCACCGATGAGATCAAAAGAAACATCTATCTGCTGGGAGAAAGCGGGCAGTACGATTTTGTAATCACCGAGATAGGCGGCTCCATAGGCGACATCGAGTCGCTGCCCTTTGTGGAGGCCGTAAGGCAGGTCAAGTGGGACCTTGGCGCCAACAACGCCATCGTTATCCACCTCACGCTCATCCCCTATCTTAAAGCCGCCAAGGAATTAAAAACCAAACCCACCCAGCACTCCGTAAAACAGCTGCTGGAGGCGGGGATACAACCGGACATTCTCGTTTGCCGCTGTGAGATGGCGCTGCCGCCAGAGATCAGAAAAAAGGTAGCCCTGTTCTGCAACGTGCACCTCAACTCCGTGATTGAAGCCATAGATGCGGAGACCATCTACGATGTGCCCCTGCTCATGAAAAAAGAAAAGCTGGACGAACGCGTGCTGTCCAAGCTGAAGGTGCCCCATAAAAACGAACCCGACCTGGAGCAATGGAAAACATTCCTGGGCAAACTGAAAAACCCTATTGACGAAGTAAACATCGGGCTGGTGGGTAAATATGTATCCCTCCCCGATGCTTATAAATCCATAGCCGAGGCTTTTATCCATGCCGGAGCCTACAACGACTGCAAGGTGAACCTGCATTGGATCAGCAGCGAAGACATCTCTGAAGAGACGGTGGCTTCTATCCTGTCGCCCCTGGACGGGGTGCTGGTAGCGCCCGGCTTCGGAGAGCGCGGCCTCGAAGGGAAAATTGCCGCCATTCAATATGTGCGTGAAAACAAAATTCCCTTCCTAGGGATTTGCCTCGGCATGCAGTGCGCTGTGGTGGAATTTGCCAGGAACGTATTGAAGCTGAACGCCAGCACTACGGAGCTGGATCCCAAAACCAAACACCCGGTTATCGATTTGATGGCCGAGCAGAAAAAGATTACCGACAAAGGCGGCACCATGCGACTGGGTTCCTACAGCTGCAAATTGAAAAAGGGAACGAAGGCCTATGCCACCTATGGTGAAAGCCTGATTCATGAGCGCCATCGCCACCGCTATGAATTCAATAACAAGTACCTCGACTCCATGGAAGAGGCGGGCCTCAAGGCCGTGGGCATGAACCCGGACCTTGGCCTGGTGGAGGTAGTGGAGCTGAAAGATCACCCCTGGTTTATCGGAGTGCAATATCACCCGGAGCTGAAGAGCACCGTACTCAACCCACATCCCCTGTTTGTTAAATTTGTTGAAGCATCTATTAATCACAAGAACTCTTAAGCACCCATCATGGATAGAAATTCCGCCATCGGTCTGACATTAATTGCCGTTCTGCTCCTTCTGTACTTTAACTACTTCTCACCCACCCCCCCTCCGCCTACGGGCGAGTCCAGCGAGGTGACGGCTGTAGACTCTTCCATGACCGAGGTGGCTCCTGAAGGAACCACCGCTCCTGTGGTGGTGCCCAACGACAGCCTACTTCAACAGCAGTATGGCGGCCTGTCCCATTTTGTCAACGGCACTGAAAGGACCACTACCGTAGAAAACAACGAGCTGGCCGTGACGCTGAGCAGCAAGGGAGGAATTTTCAAAGAAGTGCAACTCAAAAAATTCAAGACCTACTATCAGGAACCCCTTTACCTGGTAACGCCCGAAACGAACACCTTTTCCCTGCTGGCCCTGTACGAAGGCAGAGAGGTAGATTTGTTCAAACTCTACTACAACGGAGAAACGCAAAAAAAAGGTGACTCCACCCTCGTGATTTACACCGCACAATTGGGGTCCGGCTCGTATGTAAAACACACCTACTCTATTCCCTCCTCCGGTTATAAAATCGGTTACCGAATTGAGGCTGTGGGCCTTACCAACCTTGCCGGAGATGTGCTCACTTATAAATGGAATGACAAAATACCCGTACAAGAGAAAGACCTGGAGGACAGCAGAAGAAAATCCACCGTTAACTGGTACAGGGTGAATGATGGTTTTGATGACCTTTCTGAAGCCTCTACGGACACTGAAACCGAAATGTTGATTGACCCCCTGAAATGGGTTTCCATAAAACAAAAGTTTTTTATCAGCGCCATTATTGCCGATCGTTCTTTTTCTGGCGGAGAAGTAAGCACCTCCGTGCCTTCCGATTCTGCCATCGTAAAAGATGCCTCCATGCGGTTGTTTATACCCCGGCAGGATGTGACCTCTGGCGCTCATTTCAATTATTTCTTTGGGCCCAACAAATACAATATCCTGGGAGAAGTGACGGAAGGTTTTTCCAAAAACCTGAACATTGGATGGCCCCCTATTGTGTGGGTGAACAAGTACCTTATCATCCCCATTTTCAAGTTTCTGGAAGGCTACATCAGCAGCTATGGTATCATCATCATCATACTGGTGCTTATCGTGAAGCTGATTCTTTCTCCCCTGTCGTACAAGTCGTACCTGGGCATGGCCAAGATGAAGTTGCTGAAGCCCGAGCAAGACTTGTTGAAAGAGAAGTACGGTGATGACATGACCAAGATCCAGCAGGAACAGATGAAGCTCTACCAGCAGGCGGGGGTCAATCCGTTCAGCGGGTGTATTCCGTTGTTGCTGCAGATGCCTATTTTGTTTGCCATGTTTTATTTCTTCCCAGTGAGCATTGAGCTAAGGCAAGCCAGTTTTCTATGGGCAGAAGACTTGTCTACTTATGACTCTATTGTGAATTTGCCGTTTACCATTCCATTCTACGGATCGCACGTGAGTTTGTTTGTATTGCTGATGACCGCCTCTACTATAATATACACCTGGCAAAACAATCAGATCAGTTCTGTGACCGGGCCCATGAAGACGATGTCGTATTTCATGCCCATCATTTTCATGTTTGTCTTGAATTCGTTCTCAGCTGGTTTGAGTTTTTATTATTTCGTTTCCAACCTGGTGACGTTTGCGCAGCAGGCTATAATCAAACGGTTTGTGGATGAAGACAAGATCAAAGCGGTGATGGAGGAGCACAAGAAGATGATTTTGGCCGGTGACGGGAAGAAGTCCAAGTTCATGACCAAGCTTCAAGAGGCCATGAAGGCCAGTGAAGAGGCGAGGAAGAAGGGGAAGAAGTAAGTTGGGGAGGTGAGACTCTTTCCGCCTCCCGATAGCTATCGGGATTGGGCGGACACACACTTACGCAGATTCTTTCCGCCTCCCGATAGCTATCGGGATTTGGGCGGACACGCGCTTACGCAGATTCTTNNCGCTTACGCTCAGAATGACGGCAACTAACGCAAGGCACACATGACCTTTGCGCCTCCTACCCACAACACGCGACAGTTGCGGGTGATGAGACTCTTGAGTGGCCGCAACAAATGATTGCGCTCAGCGTGACGGGGGATTCGAATAGTTTGAAACGGAATGGGTGGGATATGAAATCAGATACTTTATACGAAATAGCCGGATAACCTTATATTTGTAGCCCCTGTCCAACCAAAAGTGACAGGGGCTTTTTTTATCTACGTTTACGGCAACTGTACGAATGGGAAAAATTATCGCCATAGCAAATCAAAAAGGGGGCGTGGGCAAGACCACCTCCGCCATTAACCTGGCTGCAAGTCTTGCTGTGCTGGAGTATAAAACACTGCTGGTGGATGCCGACCCGCAAGCCAACTCTACCTCCGGACTTGGTTTGGATCCCAAAACCATCAAAGCCGGCATTTACGAATGCATGGTAGACGGTGTGGACGCGCGCAGTGCCATTGCCCAGAATGATTTGAAATTTTTGCACATCCTCCCTTCCCACATTGATCTGGTAGGTGCAGAGGTGGAGATGGTGAACATTGAACGCAGGGAAGAGCGCATGCGCGATACATTGGAGACCATCAGAAACGATTACGACTTTATTATTATAGATTGTTCACCCAGTCTGGGTTTGATTACCATCAACTCGCTTACTGCTGCAGATTCGGTGATCATTCCTGTGCAATGTGAATATTTTGCCCTTGAAGGATTGGGCAAACTCCTGAACACCATCAAAATCATTCAAACCCGTCTCAATCCCAAACTGGAAATTGAAGGCATCCTGTTGACCTTGTATGACAGCCGTACTTCCCTTGGCAACCAGGTGGTGCAAGAGGTGAAGACCCATTTCAAAAATATTGCTTTTAACACCATCATTCCCCGCAATGTGAAGTTGAGTGAGTCTCCCAGCTTTGGTTTGCCTGTGATTGTACATGATGCCGAAAGCAAAGGTGCAGTGAGTTATTTAAATCTGGCGCACGAGATTCTCAACAAAAACGGTTTATCAAAATGAGTAAGAAGAGAAATGCATTGGGACGAGGACTTAGCGCTTTGCTCAGCGATACACCTGACACCGACAAACTGGAAGAAGGCGCAGCACCTCCTCCTGTCACCTCAGGTGTGAATGAAATTCTGATTGCCGAAATACAAGTCAATCCTTTTCAGCCCCGTCAGCACTTTGATGAGGTGGCCCTGAAAGAACTGGCAGACTCCATCAAGGTACACGGCATCATACAACCGATTACCGTAAGAAAACTTTCCCACAATCAGTATCAGCTGATTTCCGGTGAGAGACGTTTTCAGGCTTCCAAACTCGCGGGCCTGAAGGCTGTGCCTGCCTATGTAAGGTCTGCCGATGATCAGCAAATGCTAGAAATGGCTTTGATCGAAAACATTCAGAGGGAAAATCTTAATCCTATAGAGATTGCTGTCAGTTACCAGCGCCTGATCTCTGAAATCAACCTGAAGCAGGAAGAGCTGGGAGATCGCGTGGGAAAGAACCGATCAACCGTTACCAACTACCTGCGTCTGCTGAAGTTGCCACCGGACATACAAATTGCCCTGCGCGACAATAAAATATCCATGGGCCACGCGAGAGCCATCATCAACGTAGACAACCCCGACACCCAACTTTATATCTTTAAAAAAACCATTGCCGAAGATTTGTCGGTGCGCAAGGTAGAAGAGCTGGTAAGGCAGATGATGTCTCCTTCCAAGGGATCGGGCTCCAAAGCCTCTGCTCCAGAGGGCACTGGGCCATCCAGAGAAATAAAACAGCTTCAGTCTACCCTATCCACGCACTTTGGCACGAAAGTGAATGTAAAAAGTGATGGCAAAAAGGGAGAGATCAAAATTCCATTTTTATCTATTGAGGACCTCAACCGCATTCTGGAAATTCTCAAAGTGTAAATCATGATGCGATTGATTTTTTTCGTGTGCCTGACCCTCAACACACTGACTGTGTTTGGGCAGGACACTTTAAGAACAATACCGTCAGATTCATTGCGGCTTGATCGCGGCAAGCGCGTGATTACGCTGGAGACCTATGCCGATCGTTTCAATCCACGCAAGGCATTGCTGTACTCGGCCATACTTCCCGGGTCGGGTCAATTTTATAACAAAAAATACTGGAAGGTGCCGCTGGTGTATGGCGGGTTTGCTACTGGTGTGTTTTTCATTTCTTTCTATCAGGATCGGTACGTCACCTACAAGGGAGAATTGTTCGGATTGCTGAATGATGGTTCCCCTGCCCCTTCCGGTTTTAATGAAGCTCAGCTTCGAAGAATTGTGGATAATTCTAAAAGAGAACGGGACTTCTTTACCATCGTGACCGGATTCTGGTACATCCTTCAATTGGTGGACGCCCACGTGGATGCTCATCTGAAAGAATTTGATCTCAATCCGCAGTTGCAGGTAAGGCTGGAGCCCATGGTGGAAAGCAATCCCCTGAACGGGCAGAGTGCAGGGCTGGCTTTGAAATTCAAATTTTAGCGCTGATATCAGCGGAAAAAATATTCAGAAAATGAAGATTGCATTAATCGGATATGGCAAAATGGGCAAAGCCATAGAAGCCATTGCCCTCAGCAGAAATCATGAGATTGTAGCTCGAATCAGTGCCACCGACTCAGGCGCCAAGACTGACCTTAAAAATGCGGATGTCGCCATTGAGTTTTCGCAGCCCAACGCGGTGGTTGACAATCTGAAAGCATGCTTTGATGCACAGGTGCCGGTGGTGTGCGGAACAACCGGATGGCTGGAAAAGCGCAGCGAGGCAGAAGCTTATTGCAAGGAGCGCAACGGCACCTTTTTTTATGCTTCCAATTTTAGTCTGGGCGTGAACATCTTTTTTAAGCTCAACGAATTGCTGGCCGGTATGATGAATGGCTATCCCCATTATGACATCGCTATTGACGAGATACACCATACGCAGAAAAAAGATGCCCCCAGCGGCACAGCCATCACCCTCGCTGAGGGCATTCTTGCCCAAGTAGAAAGAAAGAACAGTTGGGTGAATCAAAAACCCGATGATCCTCATCAACTGCCCATTTACTCCTATCGTGAAAACCCTGCCCCCGGAACGCACGTTGTAAAGTACAAGAGCGCCATTGACGACATAGAAATCAAACATGAGGCCCACTCCAGAGAGGGCTTCGCCATGGGTGCATTGCAGGTTGCTGAGTGGATAAAAGACAAAAAGGGCGTACTCCACATGGGTGATTTCTTAAAACTTTAACAATTACCATTAAAAATACTTTTCTTTGCAAGCTTTAACCCTCTAAGACACTGTGACTGCTATACTTATTACACTGCTTATCTTCAGAATAGGCGTTACTATCGGATACTGGAAGTTATTTGAAAAAGCCAACGTGGCTGCTTGGAAATCCCTGATTCCCATCTACAGTGAATACTGGTTGATCATGATCGTTGGGAAACCAAAATGGTGGGTGTTGTATCTCTTCATTCCTATCCTGAACATTTTCGCATTTTATGTTTTACTGTTTGATTTGCTGAGGTGTTTTGGTAAAAATTCACTGATGAGCCAGTTTCTCATTATTTTTATCGGCCCTGTTTACATTCCTTATATCGGTTTTCAAAAAGACGTTGTTTATCTCGGCAAGCTGAGCGAGTTGAAAGAAGAAAAAAAATCGGCCGTATCAGAGTGGACCGAGGCCATTGCCTTCGCAGTAGTTGCCGCTACCCTTATCCGCTGGCTCATCATGGAGGCTTACACCATCCCTACTCCTTCTATGGAAAACTCATTGCTGGTGGGAGACTTCCTGTTCGTCAGCAAGTTTCATTATGGCACGCGTACACCCAAAACACCACTGCAGGTTCCGCTGACGCATCAGAAAATCTGGTTTACCGATTTGCCCTCCTATACCGATTGGGTTCAATTGCCACAGTACCGTTTGCCCGGCATCAGCAAAGTGCATCGCAGCGATGTGGTGGTATTTAATGTGCCCCCCAAAGAACTCAATGAAGGAAAAGTATATCCGGTTGATCTTAAAACCAATTACATCAAACGCAGTGTAGGTATCCCTGGAGATGTATTAAAAATTGTAAACAGGCAGGTGATTGTAAACGGAGAGCCGTTGCCCAATCCACCTGATATGGAATTCAGTTACCTGGTTACTGCCAAAGATGAGATTAACGATCGCAACCTGGAGAAACTCAGTATCGATCCCGAAGACTTTACTTTTTTGGGCCGACCTGAGGAAGGCAAAGCAGTTTATCAGATGTTTCTCACCAAGGCCAAGGTGGAAGAGCTCAAGCAGCTGCCCTATATCATCTCGGTGAGTGAGGATTACCGGATGAGCAATGGCGCTGATCCCAGGATTTTCCCAAGTTCGAAATACAGCAAATGGAACGCGGATGATTACGGTCCTTTAACAATACCTAAAAAAGGAATGACCATCCACATCAACGATTCTACACTGGCCTTTTACGGCAACACCATTCGTCTCTACGATCACAATGACAATGTGGTATTGACCGACAGCACCCTCACTATTGATGGTAAAGAAGTGAAGCAATACACTTTCAATCAAAATTATTACTTCATGATGGGAGACAACAGACACAACTCGCTGGACTCCAGGTTCTGGGGATTTGTGCCTGAAGATCACATTGTAGGCAAAGCCTTTTTCATCTGGTTGTCGCTGGATAAGTACGGCAGCTTCTTTGACAGAATACGCTGGAGGAGATTCTTTAAAATGATTGATTAGGGACAACGGTTACCAGTCGATCTCCTTTATGCCCTTGCTCCTGAGGTAAGCATTGGTCTTACTGAAGGGTTTACTTCCAAAAAAGCCCCTGTCAGCTGAAAATGGTGATGGATGGGGAGAACTGATTACGTGGTGTTTGCCACGGTCGATTACTTCCCCTTTCTTTTGCGCGTAGGCGCCCCACAGGATGAAGACCACATTTTCCTTTTCGTCAGAAATTTTTTTGATCACCGCATCCGTAAAAATTTCCCATCCTTTTTTCTGGTGTGACCCCGGGGAGGCGGCACGAACCGTAAGCGTGGCATTGAGCAGCAGTACCCCTTGTTTCGCCCAGCGTTCCAGTTCACCTGAAGCGGGCGGTGCTTTACCCAGGTCATTTTTAATTTCTTTGTAAATGTTCATCAGCGAAGGCGGAATACGGACGCCTTCCCGCACCGAAAAGCACAGACCATTGGCCTGCCCCGAGCCGTGGTAGGGATCCTGCCCGATGATGACCACTTTAACCTCCTCAAAACTGCATTTATCGAAGGCCCTGAAGATTTCTTTTCCAGGCGGAAATACCGTTTGCGAGGTGTATTCTGACTTCACAAATGCTGTAAGTTGCTGAAAATAAGGCTTTTCAAATTCCTCGTCCAGTCGTATCTTCCAAGAAGGGTCAATATTAACTTCCACGCCCATGCAACTATTTTTTGGTTAATGACCTTTTGTAAAAGGTAGTAAAATAGAAAAAATTGATATTTTTGACCGAAATGGTTACTGAAATCACGCAAGGTATAAAAGTAAGTGTGGAAACGGAGTATCAGCCCTCGTACTCCAGTCCCAGTCAATACCATTATGTGTTTACGTATAAGATCACCATTGAGAATCAGAGTGAATTTACCATTCAGCTTTTGAGAAGGCACTGGCAGATTTTTGATGCAGGATTTAATCCCAGGGAGGTAGATGGTGAAGGCGTGGTGGGTCAGCAGCCCATCCTGGAGCCCAATCAAATGCACCATTATGTTTCCGGCTGTAATTTAAAATCCGGCATCGGGAAAATGGTAGGCACCTACCTGATGGAACGAATAGTAGACGGTATTCGCTTTGAGGTTACCGTTCCTGAATTTCACATGATCACCCCTTTGCGTTTGAACTAGCCCCTGTCCTTACCGGCACAGGCCTTAGACTACACTTTGACACTACAAGCTATCAGATCGTATTTATCCCATTGGCTGCTCAAGGTGGATGAACACTCTATCCACTCCCCTTTCTTTTTTGATTTCTATCAAAACGTAATCCAACCCAGCAGAAAGGGAATGCCCAACGCTGCCGTAGAAAAGATCAGGGCTTCCTTGCTGCGCAACAATGATGAAATTGAAATCCATGATTTGGGTGCAGGATCACAACAGGTGAGCAGCAAAAGGACAATTGCTGACATCGCGAAGAAAAGCCTGAGTCCACCTGCCCTCTCCTTGTTGTATCAGCACATCCTCCAATACAATGACGCCCGGTACATTGTGGAGCTGGGCACCAGTATGGGCATCAACACCCTGTACCTGGCGCAAAAAAAGGAATCAAAGGTATTTACTTTTGAAGGAAGCAGTGCCCTGACCAACATCGCCCTTACCCATTTTGAGCTGCTTGATACGGCCAACATCCAGCTTATAGAAGGAAACATTGACAGTACTTTGCCTGAATTTTTACAACGCACTGACAAAATAAATTTTGCGCTGTTGGATGCCAATCACCGTTATGAGCCTACGCTCCGTTACTTTAACCTGCTGGTAAGGCGTTTTAACGAAAAAAGTATCATGGTGCTGGATGATATCCATTGGTCGGAAGAAATGGAAAAAGCGTGGAAAATCCTCTCGCGGCACGAGCTGGTCTATGGCAGCATAGACCTGTACCGCTGTGGTATTCTTTTCTTTGACCCGGCACTGAACAAACAACATTTTATTCTATCCCTCTGATAGTCCGGGAAATAACCTCTATTTTTACGATCCGAAAACGAAAAGAAACTATGAGCGAGGCGACACCCCCTGTTGAACCCAAGAAAGCAAGTAATAAGACAGCCATCATCATTGCATTGCTGTCCATCATTGTGATTATACAAAGTATCAAGATATACCTGGATTATCAGGATAAGGCGGAAGTCAACCAACAACTGGCTACCACTGAAGAGGATCTTGCTTCCACCATGCAGCGACTTAACGACATTCAGATTGAGCTGAACCAAAAAATCACTGAGATCGAAAAGTTAGGCGGAGACATCACTGAATTAGAAAAAGCCAAGGCGGAGGTTGATGCTGAACTAAAGCGAACCCGCAGCAGAACCAGCCGCAACATCAAGGAACTAAAGGACCGTGTTGAGGGCTATGAGCAATTGCTTCGTTTGAAAGACGAGGAGTTGGAGAAATTGAAATCGCTGAACAAAGAACTCTACTCTGAAAACAGAAACCTGAAGAGTACGCAAAATGTGCTCAGCGACTCCATCAATCGCCTGTCGAAAAACAAAGACGAGTTGGCTACCAAGGTGGCCATTGCTTCGCAGCTGAAAGCCGAAAACATTGCCGTAGTTTCCCTTACCGGCCGCGGGAAAGAGCGCACCTCTCCATTCAGGAGCAAACAACTGGAAACCCTGAAAGTGGAGTTCAATATTGCGGAAAACAAGGTAGCCCCTATTGAAGGCAAAAAAATCATGATCCGTGTAACGGATGAAAACGGTCAGGTGATTTTTGACGTGGCCAAAGGCTCCGGCACCTTTATGCTGGACGGCAAGGAAGAGTTTTATACCGTTGCCCAGGAGATCTTATTTGACAATACCCGCCAAAAGCTGAGCTTTTTATACGAAAAAGGCTCTGAATATGCGTCAGGCAACTATACGGTAGACATTTTTACCGATGGATACCGAATGGGGCAGGTGGAGTTCAAGGTGAAATAGCGATTATTAAGGCTATCGCCCTCAAAAACCCCAAAACCAACCCGTTTTGGGGTTTTTATTTGATTCTACCACGGCTTTGTGAAAAAGGCTCCTTTCCTTATCTTTGCACCTCATTTTTAAAAACTTATCAATAACAATGAAAAATTACGAGACAGTATTCATTTTGAATCCCGTTTTGTCTGTAGACCAGGCAAAGGATACTGTCGATAAGTTCGTAAAGGTGTTGACAGACGCGAAAGCGGATGTGATCAATGTAGAGCAGTGGGGACTTAAGAAATTGGCTTATCCAATTCAAAAGAAGTCTACCGGTTTTTACAACCTTATCGAATTTACGGCAGATACCCAATTGATCAATACTTTGGAGACAGAGTACAGAAGGGATGAATCGGTAATGCGCTTTTTGACAACAGCGCTGGACAAGCACGCGGTAACTTACAATGCCCGCAGACGCAAAGGAGAATTTAAGAAAAACAAAGAAAAACGCGCAGCCAAGGAGGAGCTACCAGCATGACATTAATGAACGAACCCATCAAGCGGGCAGAGATTAAACCTAAATACTGCCGCTTTAAGAAGAACGGAATCAAGTACATTGATTACAAAGATCCTGACTTCCTTATGAAGTTTGTTAACGAGCAAGGCAAGCTGTTGCCCCGCAGATTAACAGGTACCAGCTGGAAATTCCAGAAGCGGGTATCACAGGCCGTAAAGAGAGCACGTCACATGGCGTTTCTTCCTTACGTTGGAGATTCTTTAAAATAACCGAAACTTGAAATACAAATGGAAATAATTCTTAAACAGGACATTCAAGGACTAGGCTACAAAAACGATATCGTAAAAGTGAAGTCTGGTTATGGCAGAAATTACCTGATCCCCAACGGATCGGCCATTATTGCCAACGAGTCGAACAAAAGAATGATTCAGGAGAACATTCGTCAGGCGGCTCACAAAGCAGAGAAACTGATACAAGATGCCCAGGCACTTGCTGAGAAGATTGGTGATTTGACCATTGAAATCGGCACTAAAGCCGGTGAAAGTGGAAAAATATTTGGTGCCATCACCGTGATCCAGATTGCTGAAATGTTGAAATCGAAAGGTTTTGATGTTGACCGCAAGAAGGTGATCATGAAAGAAGCGCCCAAGCAACTGGGAAGCTATACCGTGACCCTTGATCTTCACAAAGAAGTGAAGCACGAGATCACTGTGAACGTAGTAGCAGAATAGTCTTAATAGCTTTTATTCAAAAGGTGACACGAAAGTGATCACCTTTTTTTTTGCTTCTTTTTTCCTGAAACCGGTTGTTCACTTTCGATGTGTTTCACCAACTCCTTGTACCACGCCTCGCCATACCTGCGGATGAGGGGCTCCTTTAAAAATTTATAAACAGGCACACCCAAAGCCTGCCCCAGCGTGCATGCTGCCGAGCAAATGCTCCATTTGTGGTAGTTGATGGCCTCAAAGTCTTTCTTTTTAATAATCCTGATGGGATACAGATGGCAGGAGATCGGCTTTCTGAATTGGGTTTTGCCATCCAGGTAAGCTTGTTCTATTCCGCACTTCAGCACGCCCTTCTCGTCATAGCTGGCATAGGCACATTCCTTGCCCGCGATGGTGGGTGTGGAGTAGTCGCCATCTTCATCCAGTAAATAAGGTCCCTGTCGTTTGATGGCCTTGAGTCCTTCTTTGGTCAGGTATGGTTTGATTTCATCCTGAATGGCCTCCATGATGGGAAGTTCGTCATCCTCCAACGGAGCACCCAGTTCACCTTCCACGCAGCAGGCTCCTTTACACTTCTCCAGATTGCAAACAAACTCCACCTCTTTGATGTCGTCCGAAACCAGCACCTCCCCTACTTTAATCATCATTAATTATGGTTAAATAATGCGAATTGAATATGACTCCCTGCCAGTGCATCCAACTGGATGGCTTTGGCCGAATATTTCCTGGAAAACAAACAGATACTGTAAGTAGACATCTCCATCAGGCCTGAATCCAGCTTATGGGTAGACACTGCGGCATTCAAACCGATTTCTTCCACCTTTTGTTCCCACCGCTGTATCAGCTGCCTGTAAAATAAGGTGTTACTTTCCGGCTTCCACCCCAACCCTTCCGCGGTAGTTTCATATCCCAGCAGGTGTTTGATTTTGTCCTTGTCCTGATTTAAATAAAACTGATGGTTTATTTTTTTTCCCAGGTGGAAAGTCAATGGCACGAGAAAACTAAAATCATGTTCACTTAGTTGGCGCATGGTATCAAGCCCCGGCTCCAGTCCAAATGCATCGGCTATGCAGAGTGTTGCCACTTTATGATTTTTGCGAGACTCCGGCACATACATTTTTATTTTATCTATCAACTCTTCAGGTTTACCCTTCAGAAGCACAATGTTTTTGGATCTGAAATACTTATTGGCTCTGATTTTTAGGGCGCGCAGCAGTTCTTCATCACTTTCACAAAAAACAAATTTGGAAATGGGAAGGTCTAGCTGGAGTGCCATGAGTGGAATTCCCGGGAAAGTATCCTTTCGTGTTCCCAGACAATAGAGTCCGTTTCTGGCATATAAATCCACTATCACCACTTCATCTACCTGGCTGGCCAAAGCGGTAACAAAAGCGGTGATGTACTGGCGTACCAATTCCACCTTGTGCCGCACCCAAGGTTCTGCCGTAGTTATGGCAAATCCATCGTCAATTATTTTTGTTACGTGCGGAGGTCCGTTATCCTTCAACTGCAGGAGTTTTACCAAAGTTATGTTGTTTTAATAAAAATGGAAAACGAAGAAAAGTTTAATCAAAAAAAGGATCATCATCCTAAGTATAAGCAAACCAGCTACATCGTAATCATAAGGTTAATCATTCATTGAACCTGAAGAAAAAAATGTGTGTTGAATAACGTCAGTAATGTGGATATGAATTTGCAAGCCCCGCTCGATCGGGTCTATATTGCGGATTGATTAGTGGAATGGATTACTTAAAAACGCTGAATGAGCCTCAATTAGAGGCAACAATTAATACAGAAGGTCCTTGTATGATCATCGCAGGGGCAGGATCAGGAAAGACCCGGGTACTCACCTATCGAATTGCACATCTTATAGACAGCAAGGGAGTGGATCCGTTCAGTATCATGGCGCTCACCTTCACCAACAAGGCCGCCAAGGAAATGCGTCATCGGATTGAAGGCGTAATAGGATCGGATGCCCGCAACATCTGGATGGGTACTTTTCACTCCGTTTTTGCCCGCATACTGAGGTCAGAAGCGCATCACCTGGGCTACCCCAATAGTTTTACCATCTACGACACGGACGATTCCAAGTCGCTCATCAAATCGATTGTCAAGGAAATGGGGTTGGATGAAACCCAATATAAAGCCAACGTAGTTTACAACAGGATCAGTGCTGCCAAGAACAGACTTATTTCCTGGCAGGAATATCTCAGCAACCCTATTCTTGTGGCTGACGACACCAGCAATATGAGGCCAGAGATAGGGAACATTTATCGCAACTATGCCTTGCGGTGTTTCAAGTCGGGCGCCATGGATTTTGACGACCTGCTTTTCAATACCGACAGACTCTTCAAGGAGCACCTGGAGGTATTGAATAAATACCAGCATCGCCTGCGTTACTTTTTAGTGGATGAGTTTCAGGATACCAACCTTTGTCAATATCAAATCATCCGGAAGCTGGCGGCCGTCACCCAAAATATTTGTGTGGTGGGTGATGATGCACAGAGCATTTATGCTTTTCGCGGAGCCGACATTTCCAATATTTTAAATTTTGAAAAGGATTATGCCGATCTGAAGATCATCAAACTGGAGCAAAACTATCGGAGTACCAAAACGATTGTAGATGCGGCCAACTCCGTGATCGCCAAAAACAAGGCACAACTTCCCAAGAAGGTGTGGACTTCGAATGAAGAAGGGAACCTGATCGGATTGATCAAAGCCGTATCGGACAATGAGGAAGGCAAGCTGGTAGCCACCTCCATTTTTGAAGAGAAGATGCAGCACCAGCTGAAGTTCAGTGACTTTGTGATATTGTACCGCACCAACAGCCAGTCGCGTGCGCTCGAGGAATCGCTCAGGCGCATGAACATCAAGTACAAAATCATTGGCGGGTTGAGTTTTTACCAGCGCAAAGAAATCAAGGACCTACTCGCCTACCTGCGGTTCTCACTCAATCAGCAAGACGAAGCCTCATTCAGAAGAATCATCAATCTTCCTAAGCGAGGCATTGGAAGTTCGACAATAGATAAAGTAATCGTAGCGGCCAACGACCATGCCATTTCCATCTGGGAGGTTTTACAAAATGCCAATAGTTTTTTAGGCGGGCGGCCTGCCAACATCATTGAAAACTTTGTGAATCAGATTAAAAGATTCACTATTGAAATAGAAACCAGGGATGCCTACGAAGCCGCTGCGGAGATCGCCAAATCATCAGGGCTATTGCGCGAGCTGTATGAAGACAAAACTGTAGAAGGGCTGAACCGTTATGAAAACGTTCAAGAGCTGCTCAACGCCATTAAGGAATATGTAGACGATCCCGAGAAGGAGGACAAAAGTCTGGCTGCCTTTTTACAGGAGGTTTCGCTTGTTACCAGCCAGGATGATGACAAGGACAACGATCCCGAAAAAGTAACCCTGATGACCATTCACATGGCCAAGGGCCTCGAGTTCAAGTACGTCTACATCGTAGGGATGGAGGAAGATTTATTTCCTTCCCAAATGATGCTTACTACGCGCTCCGAACTGGAAGAAGAAAGAAGGTTGTTTTATGTGGCCATTACGCGCTCGCAGAAAAAACTGTTTTTGTCGTATGCCCTCACCCGCTATCGGTTTGGGCGACTCAAGAATTGTGAGCCCAGCCGCTTTCTCGATGACATCGATGCGCGCTACATCAAGGTAAGTGCCCGCGTGGGTGGGCTCGAGTCCGCTCCCAACCCCAACTATGCCAAGAGTTTTATCAGCGGCATTAAAAAGACTGTAAGATCGCAGCCTGTGGTGAAGACTTCCTACAAGCCTTCGGCCGACTTTGCACCCAGTGATACCAGTGGATTGAAGGAAGGGATGAAAGTGGAGCATCCCAAATTCGGATTTGGCGTGGTGACTGCCATGGACGAAACGGGAGCCAACCGCAAGGCGAAGATCAATTTTAATGATTTTGGAGAGAAGACTTTATTACTTAGCTTTGCTAAGCTCAAAATACACGAGAATTGAAGGCATTGCGCCAATAAGGGTTCTCCCATAAGAACGGCATGCACCTGAGTAAGAACCCAAATTGCCCACAAGAAATCAATAAAATAGTTTAGTTTTAGGAGTAGAATTGAAAAAGTAAGCATGATTGCAGAATACAACACCCAGCGAGAGCACATCAAATTAAAGGAGTACGGTCGTAATGTTCAGAAACTTGTCAACTACATCAGGACAGTGCCTGATAAAGACAAGCGCACCGAACTCGCCACCACGCTGATAGAATTAATCAAGCAACTGGCGCCTTCTGTAAAAGAAGCCTTTGAAAATCCTCAGCGCATTTGGGACGACTTGTACATCATTGCCGATTTTAACTTAGATGTAAACAATCCTTACCCTATTCCAGATCCTGAAACCGTATTCAAGAAGCCACAACGGATGACCTACCCACAAAGCAGGGTTCGCTACAGGCACTACGGAAAAAATATTGAGAAGTTAATTGTGGAAGCCCTGGCTAAGGAAGACCCTAAGGAAAAAGAAGAAGCCGTGATCTACCTGGGTAAGTTAATGAAGACTTTCCATGGCAACTGGAACAAGGAAACCATCGATGACTCCGTGATCATCAAAGACATTGAAAAAATGTCCGATGGGCAGCTTACCCTTGATCTGAGTAAGGTGAGGGAAGAAAATTTATTTGAGAAGCTTTATCGCGAAAAGAAAAAGCAGCGCAATCCAAACGAGAGGCCGCGCAACGAAAGAAGAGGCGGGCACGGTAAAAAACATCACCGCAGAAGAGATCAATGAGTTCATTCAGGATTCGCGGAGGTCAATCGCTGAAGGGAGAAATAATTCCTCAGGGTGCGAAAAACGAAGCCCTGCAGGTTATTTGTGCCACCCTGCTGACGAGTGAACCGGTAACCATTTCCAACATCCCCAATATTCTCGATGTCAATAAGCTCATTGAGCTGGTCAAAGACCTTGGCGCACGTGTAGAAAAGCTGGCTGATGACACTTACCGGTTCAGTGCCGGCAAGGTGAATGTTGATTTTCTAAAAACCGAAGACTACAAAAAGAAAGCCGCAGCGCTGCGCGGCTCCATCATGCTGTTGGGACCTATTCTGGCGCGTTATGGAAAAGCAAGCATACCCAAACCCGGTGGTGATAAAATCGGACGCAGGAGATTGGATACCCACTTCCTGGGATTTCAGAATTTGGGCGCCCAATTCAATTACGATGCCAACGAAAATCTTTTTCAGATTGATGCCACGCACCTGAAAGGCACCTACATGCTGCTGGACGAAGCATCCGTTACCGGAACGGCTAACATCCTGATGGCGGCTGTTCTTGCCAAAGGCACCACCACCATTTACAATGCTGCCTGCGAACCTTACTTGCAGCAGTTGTGCGCCATGCTGAATCGTATGGGCGCAAAAATTTCCGGTGTAGGATCAAACCTGCTTACCATTGAAGGCGTGGACAAACTGAATGGTACAGATCACACCCTGCTGCCAGACATGATTGAGATCGGGAGTTTCATAGGGTTAGCAGCCATGACACAATCTGACATTACCATCAAGCACTGCAGGGTGGATATGCTGGGTTTAATTCCAGAAACCTTCAGAAGATTGGGTATTAAGGTGGAGATACAGGGCGATGATATTCATGTGCCTGCTCAGGCACAATACGAAATTGAAACCTACATCGATGGTTCTATCCTTAACATTGCCGATGCCCCCTGGCCGGGGTTGACCCCTGACCTGCTCAGTGTGATACTGGTGATCTGCACGCAGGCCAAAGGCACGGTGCTCATCCACCAGAAGATGTTTGAGAGCCGGTTATTTTTTGTGGATAAGCTGATTGATATGGGAGCGCAGATTATTCTGTGTGATCCACACAGGGCAACTGTTATTGGTTTGGATCGCAAGCAACCTTTGAGGGGCATCAATATGTCTTCGCCTGACATTCGTGCCGGGGTGGCGTTGCTTATTGCTGCCTTGTCGGCACAAGGTGAAAGTGTGATTTCCAACATCGACCAGATTGATCGCGGCTATCAGGATATTGAAGGCAGGTTAAAGAAGCTGGGTGCTGAAATTGAGCGAATTCCATAGAAAAAAACTCAAAAAAAAAATAAAAGCCAGGTTAATACTATTAGGGAATACCTCCACGTTTTCCCTAAAATTTAACCTATGAAAACTCCAACTGCGCTTCTTCTTCTTTTAGTTCCAGTTCTTTCCTTTAGTCAAAATCCTGACGATTCTGACCTAAAAAGAAACGTTTTAAAAATAGCACCCCAGCAATTTGCTGTAAAGTCACTAAAAATAGGGGTTGAGCGTTTTAACAGTGGATTTAACAAAAGTTACTCGCTCTACTTAACGTTTCGGAAAGAAAAAAGTAATGAACTACAATTTCCGGCAGGATATGATGGCTTGGGTGGAGAGTTTCAATACAGAACCTACTTAAAACCTTTGGCCTCCTACCAAAACAGAAATGGAAAAGGTTATCATCAAGGGATCTATCTATCAGGTTATGTTCAAGGGAATGCGTTTAGCGGAGATCAATTCTATTTGTATTCTTATGTTGACCCAACAACAGGAGGTTATTTTGTTGCCCCATTTAACAGACGTGTAAGTATTGGCAATTGGGGTACAGGTTTTACCATCGGTCTACAAAGCGTATTATGGGAAGTAGTCACTCTTGACGCTTATGTTGGGGGTGGTTTCCAATGGTCTGATGTTATTGGAGAAAGATACGGCCCACCACCTTTAAACTATGATCCCGAATATTCCTTAAATACAACCTACAATTATTCAGATCCAGAATTTCAAGGCGTTTTACCAAAAGCAGGGATTCACATTGGCATCCGGCTATAAGGCAATCTCCAAACTGACCGGACAATGATCTGATCCATGGTATTCGTTGTGGATGGCTGCGCCTTTGACGGCAGGCAGAATTTTTTCGCTTACCATAAAGTAGTCGATGCGCCATCCCACATTTTTGGCTCTTCCGTTGGTGACGTAATTCCAATAGGTATACTTTTCTTCTTTGGGATGAAAGTGGCGGAACGTGTCGACAAATCCTGCATCGACAAAACGTTGAAAACCATCGATCTCTCTTTGGGTGTAGCCCGCGGACTTGTTGTAATTTTCCTTGGCACGGGCGATGTCAATTTCATGGTGGGCCACATTGAGATCGCCACACACCAATACAGGCTTTCTTTTGTTGAGCCACAAAATATAGTCAAGGAAAGCCTTGTCCCATGTTTCGCGATAGTCCAACCTGCCCAGATCTGCACCTGAGTTGGGCGTATAAACCGTAGTGATGAAAAACTGATTGAATTCTGCCGTGATCACCCTTCCCTCCTGGTCATGTTCTTCGAGGCCCAGGTCGTAGGTCACCTGTACAGGTTCTTCCTTGGTGAGTATGGCCGTGCCGGAATACCCCTTTCTTGCTTTGGAGGAGTTGGTGTAGATCTTGTATTCGTCCATGATCTCCAGTGTGGCCTTTGCTTCTTCGGCTGACGCCTTGGTTTCCTGAAGGCATAAAATATCTGCCCCCAATTCACGCATGTCTTTGACAAAATCCTTCTTGATGGTAGCCCTTATACCGTTTACATTCCAGGAAGCAAATTTTTTAATGGCCATTCTGTATTCTTATTTTATCTTAATTCCCACAATTCATATTGAGAACCCTAAAATTAACCGTTCTGGCTGACCGGAAAAGCATTGATAAGAATAACTTTACCTTATGGATAATTTTCGCACTGTTCTCTCCGCCACACCTTCTTCATTTCACATTGGGTTGCGCGACAGGTGTTTAACCGTTGGTTCCTGTTTTGCTGACAACCTCGGTGGCTTACTGCAGAAGTACAAGTTTGATGTATTGGTCAATCCATTTGGAACAGCTTACAACCCCATCTCTATCCACAAGGCACTACAGTATGCCATCAACAATGAATTGCCCGATCAGGCTACCTTTGGAGAACTCAATGATACTTTTTTTAATTACGATTTCCATTCTTCCTTTTCAGCGCTTGATCCCAAGACCTTGCAGCATCACCTGACCACTGCCATAGGGAAGAGTCATGATTATATTCAATCCTCAACTGTTTTGCTAATTACCTATGGAACTTCATGGGTGTATGAACGAAAAGACAATGGTGAGATCGTATCCAACTGTCACAAAGTACCCATTCAAAATTTCAACAAGCAGTTGCTCACCCAGAAAAAGATATTGGAGTCGTTTGAAATTTTTCACAAAAGCTTAACTGCCATCAATCCCAACATCAGGATTATCCTCACCCTAAGTCCGGTGCGGCACATCAAGGATACCCTTGAACTCAATGCCGTGAGCAAGTCTATCCTGCGGCTTTCCTGCCATACCCTCAGTGAGCTGTATGCCAATGTTGAGTATTTTCCTGCTTACGAAATTGTACTGGACGACCTGCGCGACTATCGTTTCTATGACAGGGATTTGCTTCACCCTTCCTCTGAAGCCATAGATTACATCTGGAAAATTTTCAGTAAACGTTACTTCACTCAAGACACTGCCAAGTTTGTCAAACAATGGGACGAAATCCTACATGCGATGGCACACAGGCCCTACCACCCCACTTCCGCCCTCCATCAAAAGTTTTTATCGAATTTATTATCAAAGCTGGAAGAACTTAAACGAACCGTCAATGTTGATAAAGAAATGAGTCAGGTTCGAAATCAGATTAAGCGTTGATATAGCCAGGCAATGAACATTTTCAAAACAGCATTAATCATTATCCTACTAAACTCCGGATGCAGCATGCAAAATGATGATAAAAAACCCAATCGACTGATCAATGCCACCAGCCCTTATCTGCTGCAACACGCCTACAATCCGGTGGAATGGTACGAGTGGGGTGAAGAGGCTTTGACCAAGGCAAAGAAAGAAAACAAACCTGTGCTGGTAAGCATTGGTTATTCCTCCTGTCACTGGTGCCATGTGATGGAGCACGAGTCTTTTGAAAACGAAGACATCGCTGCCATCATGAACGAACACTTTGTTTGCATCAAGGTAGACCGTGAAGAGCGTCCGGACATTGACCAAATTTACATGGATGCCGTGCAGGCCATGGGCATCAATGGCGGGTGGCCATTGAATGTATTTATCACACCTGATCAAAAACCTTTTTATGGCGGCACTTACTTTCCTCCCGCCAACTGGTCGCAATTGTTATTGCAGATTTCAAAAGTATACCGTGAGAAACGCGAAGACATCAACAACTCTGCAGACGAGCTTGCCCGAAAATTAGCGAAAAGTGATTTGGATCGGTTCAGGAATCCAAGTGAAAATCCTGACTTCCAAATTCAGGGTCTCGACACCATGTACCAAACGCTTCACGCCAAGTTTGATACCAAATGGGGAGGCATGGACAAGGCGCCCAAGTTTGTGATGCCCACACAATGGCTTTTTCTATTGCGGTATTATGCCAAAACCAACCATCAGCAGGCCCTTGATATGGTGGAGCTCACCTTGAAGAAGATGGCCATGGGCGGACTTTACGATCAGGTGGGTGGTGGCTTTGCCAGGTATTCGGTGGACGGCAAATGGTTTGCCCCCCACTTTGAGAAGATGCTGTACGACAATGCACAGCTGCTGAGTCTTTACTCGGAAGCTTACACCATTACCAAAGATGATTTTTATAAACGCGTGGTGTATGAAACCGTAGATTGGCTGACACGGGAAATGACTGGCCAAGATGGAGGATTTTACTCAGCCCTTGATGCCGACAGCGAAGGGGAAGAAGGAAAGTTTTATGTGTGGAGCAAAAAAGATTTTGATCAGTCGCTGCAAGGCCATCCAGACTGGCTGTCCGATTATTACACGGTGACCGATAGTGGAAACTGGGAACACGGAAACAACATATTGTTTATTGAAAAATGGGAAGAAGATTTTATCAAAGAACATCAGCTGACCCGACAGCAACTGCACGAGACTTTAAATGCAGCGAAGAAGAAGTTGCTGACCGTACGAGACCAAAGAATCAGACCCGGACTGGATGACAAAATCCTTACCGGATGGAACGCCATGACCATACAAGGGTTACTGGACGCTTATGGTGCATTTGGTGACGAAGGTTTTTTACAACTCGCTATCAATAACATTCGTTTTCTGGAAAAACACCTGATCAGTGACAAGGTTTTCAGATCCTATAAAGGAAAGCGATCACCCATTGAAGGTTTTCTGGAGGATTATGCATTTCTTATCCAGGCTTACCTCTCCTTGTATCAAGCTACATTTGATGAAAGCTGGCTGGCGAAAGCAGAGCAATGGACAGTTTACACCCAAAAGCATTTTTATGATGAGCAGGAAGGGTACTTCCACTTTTCAGGCAACAATGCGGAACAACTCATCGCCCGAAAGAAAGAACTCTTTGACAATGTCATTCCTTCTTCCAATGGTGTAATGGCCCGCAATCTTTACCATCTGGGTATATTGCTTGATCAAGAAGGGTATCAAACTCAGGCTCAAAATATGATTGCCTCCATCAGCAGGTTAACAGTTAGCGAACCTTCCTACATGTCGCACTGGGCCATATTGTATGCAGAGATGATATCACCCATGGCTGAAATTGTAATAGTAGGTTCCCAAGTGCACAAGATCGCGAAGCAAGTCAGAAGCAATTATCTGCCTTACAGCATACTGATGGGCGCTGAAACCCAAAGTGATTTGCCTTTGATAGACGGAAAAGTAAATCCACCAGGAAAGGAAGTCACCTTATTTGTATGCTTCAATAAAACGTGCCAATTACCTGTACACAGCGTAGACGAGGCACTAAAGCAAATTCCAAGACCTTAACGGATTTCAACATAAAAAAGTGACTTTGCAGATTAAAAAACAACTCTTTTAAAGAGTTTGACGAGCCGCTATTAATTTTTATATTTAGCATAGTTACTAACCCAATCAGCCATGGAAAAAACAGCCTATTTAGCAGCATGGGATCGCTACATGGTTATCGGAAGCGAGATTTTTTTGGGCATCGGCCTGATCATCTTCCTTTTTTATGAAATCAAAATAGCACAGATCAAGGACCCCAAGGAAAAGTATGATTATGTAAGTACGCATGAGATTCGCTACTTCTGGTTTGCCTTTCTTTCCGTGGTCATCGCAGGATGCATTTTCCTTAACTCCATTGCCACAGAGCTTGTTGCCTCGCGGTATGTCTGGCTCATTTATGTACGCGCTGTTTCCACGGGTATATTGGGTATCCTCGCTTATTTGTTCACCAACAGCACCATTAATGTGTATTATCCACGCTACCTGATGAAGCGATTGGATCGGATCAGGAACAAGCCACGCATTTCTCCTCAAGGAAATAAGATGCGCAAATTGAGTGAGGAAGAGGAAGATGCCCACCTCGATGACACCATGATTGCAGAGGAAGAGAGTGCCGTTCATTCCGTAGACTACGATGTGTGGATTGATGAAAAAACCGGACACAAGAAAATTGAAAAATACTTCGACTATTTGCACACTGAAGAATGTGCCGATTGCGGTTACTATACCCTAAAGATCGACCTTGAGGAAATCATGAAGTCTCCCACACAAAATGAAAAGGGACTACTTCATAAACATTACAAGTGTTCATTCTGTGGTCACCGTGAACTTAAGGAGGTAGTCATTGCAGAGTTGTCTTCCAATGTAGCCTAGTTAATTTCGAAGTTACCCGTTACTACTACCTCGTATTTTTTTGTTCAGTTGTCATCCAGTTGATAATTGATTTTCGCTTTCTTGGGTATCTTACCCCCAATTGAAAACGATTGATCCATGGAGACTTATCTCGAAACCACTCATAATGTTTACAAACAAGCCGCAGAGCATCCGCAAAAAGGACTTTGCTGCACCACCACTCCAATTTGGCAACTTCCAGGTCTTGCCATACCCAAGCGAATGCTGGACATGAATTATGGTTGTGGCAGCACTGCCAACGCCAGGGATTTGGTGAATGAACCCAGGGTGTTGTATGTAGGTGTTGGAGGTGGAATGGAATTACTTCAATTTGCCTACTTCAACAGAAAAGAAGGCGGGGTGATAGGTGTAGATGTGGTAGATGAAATGCTGGCAGCAAGCCGTCAAAATTTCAAAGAAGCGGAAGCACTGAATCCATGGTTTAAATCTTCTTTTATTGAATTGAAAAAAGGCAACGCACTGGACCTGCCCATAGAAGATAGCAGTATAGATGTGGCGGCACAAAATTGTTTGTTTAATATTTTCACCCAGTCGGATCTTAAGAAAGCCCTAAGCGAAATGTATCGTGTGCTTAAACCACACGGAAGATTGGTATTGTCTGATCCTGTGTGTGAATCTGAAATGCCGCAGGCATTGAAAGAAGATGAGCAATTGAGGGCTTTGTGTCTGAGTGGTGCAATGCCATTAAAAGATTATATCAATATGATCACTGAGGTGGGCTTTGGCACTGTGGAGATCCGCGCCAAACGACCTTATCGCATACTGGATCCAGCGCACTACAATACCGACAAAATTATTTACATAGAAAGTGTTGAAGTGTGCGCCATTAAGGATCCTATGCCTACTGATGGACCATGCGTGTTCACAGGTAAAACCGCAATCTATTTTGGCAACGAAGAATACTTTGATGACAAGAATGGCCATGTGCTTATGCCCAATCAACCGTTGGCTGTTTGCGACAAAACTGCTGGTGCCCTTCAAAAGACAGGAAGCGACATTTTTATTTCAGACTCCACTTATTTTTATGATGGTGGTGGCTGTTGTTAGTCTTGATGGAAGACTATATCAGCGCAGATAATGCGTTGATGAATTGATCAATATCAGCTTTTGAAACAAACATGTGGCATGAGATTCGTATGCCATTGTATTTGGGTAAAACCTTTACAATAATGTTTTGTTTTCCCAGTTCAGAGGCAACGGTTTTATTCTCCCCTTTTTCCAATACAAAGCTGACTATACCCGTGGACAATGAATCAACTTCCGGGCTGATGATGGTGATGCCTTTCAACTCCTTTAGCCGCGAGAGGCAGTGATTTCGAATTTCCAGGCAACGTTTTTCAATTTGGTGTATACCTATCAGGTTGAGCCAATCGATGGCAACACCCAGTCCGGCAATTACGGCCACGTTTCTGGTTCCTGAAGATGCCGAGTAACTGCTGAATCCGGAAGAAGTAAATACAGGACTTATTTTTTCCTGAAGCGACTTGCTCCAATAAACAAATCCGGTTTCCTTCGGTCCCATCATCCATTTATGTCCGCTGGCGGCATAGGCATCTACCCCCATTGCTTTCACGTCAATATCAATGAGGCCCGGAGCCTGCGCTCCGTCTGCAATTAAAATGATGCCTTTTGGTTTGGTGATTTTTGCTATTTCTTCGAATGGCATGCGCAATCCTGTCAGGGTATTGACATGACTGAGCATTACCACTTTAGTTTTGGAAGTAATGCTGGCCACCACTGTTTCGATCACTTCTTCTTTTGAATTGGCTGGAGTGGGTATTTGTATTTTTTTAATTACTGCCCCTTGTTTTGCCGCCATGTATTCCAGGCCTACCTCTCCTCCACCATGTTCGTGCGTTGTGGTCAGTATCTCCTCCCCTTTTTTTAATTTAAGCGATTGGCTGATCAAGCTTAATCCTTCTGTTGTATTTCTGGTGAGCACAATATCCTCTTTGTTTGCCCTGATCAAAACTGCCACTTTCTCTCTCACTCCTTCCATTTCATTTCCCAGCTCTCCCCAATTTTCGATGGCAGGATTCATCTCCAACTGTTTCATCCTGTTGGCGACTGCATCGGTGACTGCTATCGGGCTAGGCCCAAGGCTACCAGTATTCAAATAAATTCTGTCTAAGGGAACATGGAGTTGCTTCCTTACCAATTCAAATAACTCCTCATCAGAAGCGGCAAGCTTCAACTGTTCCTCATAAGATAATGCCGGTATCTCGGTAAAGGGTAAGGCCAGGAGTCCACTTGCGATACCCCTTTTTATGAATTGTCGTCTGGAGGTCATTCAACAATGTACCAAGTTGGACGAATAAAAAAAAGACCCATCGCAGTGAACGTGAAAGAACAATAACTTGTCAATTCCATTCGATGAATTTATTTAAATATCCGCCCATGGAAGCTTTCTGAGTTTATTCAACCCAAGGATATTTCACTTTGACCTGTTACCTTGCCAATAGTTGATTATGACAAAGGAAGAAGCCGAATTTGACACCCACACCTTTTTTGCGGAGATTATCCTTCCTGTACCTATTCCTAAATTATTTACCTACCGTATACCTGCCGCACTCAACGAAATTGTAAAAACCGGACAGCGTGTGATCGTGCAATTTGGTCAGAAAAAAATACTCACGGGGATTATTGCAAACCTCCATCAACAACCACCTACCGATTATGAAGCCAAATACATTCTTGAAATTATAGATGAAAACGAAGTTATCGGTCCGAGGCAGTTTAGTCTCTATCAATGGATGGCTGATTACTACATGTGCACACCCGGAGAGGTGATCAATGCAGCACTGCCCTCCGGACTGAAGCTCAGCAGTGAAAGCATGGTGCAGTTGCATCCCTCTTTTCATTGGGAGGAAACCAGTTTTGATTTTTCTGAAAAGGAACGGATGCTCATCAATCGTCTGCGAAGTGACACCCTCAGCTATACAGATGTAGCTAAATTCTTAGGCACAAGAAATTTATACAGTCTTTTAAAATCACTGGCATCCAAGGAAGCCATTATCCTTTTTGAAAAGGTAAAAGAAAAATTCAAACCCAAAACAGAGAAACGCATTCGACTCACCAAAACTTATACGGTGAAGAAAGCACTCGAAAAGTTGTTTGAGGAAATGGTCAGTAAACCCAAACAGGAATCTCTGTTACTCAAATACCTGCAGTCAGTTCCTGTTTTTACCGATGTAGCCCTGAATGCCCAGGGCGTTGCCAAAGCGGATCTCAGTGAGGGGGAATCGGCTTCTTCCCTTAACACGCTGATTAAAAATAAAATCTTTGAGGAGTATGAAACTATTGTACCCCGATTTGGCTTTGAAACTCCCAAAGAAACAACTCCCCTACTACTAAGCGAAAAACAAGAAGAGGCGCGCAATACCATTCTCAATCATTTTGATGCAAGTGACGTGGTATTGTTGCATGGCGTTACCGGCAGCGGCAAAACAGAAATCTACATCGATTTGATAAAGCGTGCCTTGGAGGGAGGAAGTCAGGCTTTGCTGCTTATTCCTGAAATTGCCCTTACCACGCAAATTGTTCAGAGGTTGAAAAAAATCTTTGGCGCTGAAATGGGTGTGTATCATTCCAAATTCTCGGACAACGAACGGGTAGAGGTTTGGAATGGCATCTTGTCCGGGAAATTTCAATTTGTGGTGGGCGTACGCTCGTCCGTGTTTCTACCTTTTGACAACCTTGGATTGGTGATTGTGGATGAAGAACATGACAGCTCCTACAAGCAACATGATCCTGCCCCCCGTTACCAGGCCCGGGACATTGCACTGGTAATGGCCAACATTCATCATGCCAAGGTAATTTTGGGTAGCGCCACGCCATCTGCTGAAAGTTTTTATCACTGCACGCAAGGAAAATTCAAGCTGGTGAGTTTGATGGAGCGCTTTGGAGAAGCCAACCTTCCTGAAATCACTTTTGCGGATATGGCCATTGAGCGCCAACGCAAGTCCAACAAAGGTGAGTTTTCTTCCGTATTGCTGAAGGGTATTGCTGATGCATTAAAAAACAAGGAGCAGGTCATTCTTTTTCAAAACCGGAGAGGATATGCCCCGATGGTTCAGTGTGAAGATTGTAACTGGATACCCAAGTGCATCAATTGCTCCGTCAGCCTCACCTATCATCAATACCGGCACGAGATGGTCTGTCATTACTGTGGGTATCGGGAATCTCTTCCCTCCGCTTGTCCCACCTGCACCTCCAAACGAATCTTAACCAAAGGCTACGGTACCGAAAAGCTGGAGGAAGAGCTGAAATTGATTTTTCCTGAGGCCCGCATACAGCGTATGGATTGGGACACTACGCGCACAAGGAGCAGTTATGAATCTATCATTGAAAGTTTCCAGCAGGGAGAAACAGATGTTTTGGTAGGCACCCAGATGGTAACAAAGGGCCTTGATTTTGACCGTGTAAGTTTGGTGGGTGTGTTTGATGCGGACAGGATGATGCATTTTCCTGACTTTCGTGCGCACGAACGAGCATTTCAATTGATCATACAGGTAAGCGGAAGGTCAGGACGCAGAGAGAAAAAGGGGAATGTGATTATTCAAACTGCTGACCCAAAGCAAACGTTATTTCATTATGTTTTGCAACATGATATACCTGGATACATTCAAACTGAATTAGAAGACCGCAAGGCTCATTTTTATCCTCCCTTTTCCAGGTTGATTGAAATTACAATTAAACATACTGACCGGATGCGTTGCAAAGACATTGCCACATCACTCGGACAGGCGATAAGGAACCAATTGAGAGGACCCGCCATATTGGGCCCGGGAGAACCACTTGTTGGTAAAATAAGGAATGAATTTCTCATGAGTATACTCATCAAAATACCGAGGGATGGCGGTAAGCTCAAAGAAATAAAACAGCGCCTTTCAGAGATTTCGGATCACGTACTTTCTGAAAAACAATTCAGGTCTGGTAAAATTATTTTTGACGTTGACCCTGTTTGATGCTGAAGGGTAAATCAATAGCAGCAAGTCTTTTTGATCTATTGAAAATGAGATAAACCTGCTTATCTCAATATATCCCAATCATCATTGAGTACTGGTATGGAGTGATGGGCAGTTAGGTCAAACTCGCATGGCACTACTGATACGTAATTATTGGCAATGGCCCATTCATCGTTGTCCTCACCTTTGTCGAAGTTGACAAAATTACCTGTCATCCAGAAATACCGTCTACCATTGGGGTCATAACGCTCTACAAATTCCTCTACCCATTTTGCATTGGATTGCCGGCAGATGCGAATACCTTTCAGGTTTTCGTTTCGCTTGGGAGGAAAGTTGACATTCAGGGCAACACCTTTGGGAAGTCCCTTTTGCAGTACCTGTGATGTAATTTTTTTTATGTATTCGCGTGTGTGGGAGAAGTCTATGTGGGTGCCATAATCACAAAGTGAAAATCCTATGGCTGGAGTTCCTTCTATAGCCCCCTCTATGGCTGCAGACATGGTACCCGAGTACAATACACTGATAGATGTATTGCTGCCGTGATTAATCCCGCTAACCACTATGCTGGGTTGCCGTTGATCTCTTAATACAAAATGTCGTGCCAGCTTTACGCAATCGGCCGGAGTGCCTGAACACTCGTAGGCTTTTACACCATCAAAAATAAAATTCTCTTCGAGACGCAAAGTGTCGCCTACTGTAATGGCATGACCCATTCCTGACTGAGGGCTGTCAGGCGCAACGACAATCACATCACCTAACTCCTGCATTACTTCTACCAGCGTGCGAATACCTTTGGAAGTAATTCCATCATCATTGGAAACAAGAATCAGTGGTTTTTGCATGGTAAGCAACGGTTCTAACGGGGAAACAAAGAATTATAATATGCAATGATACGGCTTAGATCATATTTATCATCAAAATCAAGTCGGTTTGCTTTTGCATATTTCTGCACTTCGTCTTTTCTTTTGTTCATCAGGTCCAGCCAATCACTACGTTTGCCCGAGAATTGAACAATATTCCCATCTTCTTTCAATAAGAAATATTTGTAGATCAATGTAAGTCGGGTGTAGCTGCCGTAGTAATAGAAGGAAGAAGAATACGTGCGGTATTCTACTGCCTCGCGGCACAACAAAGTGATTTTGCCCTCTTCCAACAACTCAAAAATTACTGGCGCCTTGTATTCTCCAGATGTATTATAGGGCAGCGAATACATTCTCCGATACCTTCTTGCCGTTTTATCGTAGATCTCCAAAAACAATAATTTTCTGGCCGTATAAGTCTCAAGCCTCTCGCCTACCTGTACCTGCACGAGATCTGTCTGCATATCGTACTTAATATTCCCTCTCAGCGTATCACCATTTTCCAGCACCACTTTTCCTTCATGCCAGTATTCAAAGGGGAATTCCTGTGCCCAGCTATTAAAATGAGCGGTGCAGAAAAAAGATATGAACAAAAGAATCCTCATCAATCTTTTAAAATGCTGTGCCCTAGTTTATCCCGTTTTGTCATCAGGTATTTCTGGTTGTGAGGATTTGGAACGATTTCGATCGGTACGTTGTCAACGATTTCCAAACCGTAACCCATCAGCCCCACCCTTTTTTTAGGATTGTTGGTGATGAGTTTTATTTTGGAAACACCCAGGTCGTGCAATATTTGAGCGCCTATTCCATAGTCCCGGTTGTCCATGTCGAATCCAAGTTTGATGTTCGCTTCCACAGTATCCAAACCTTCTTCCTGCAATTTGTATGCCTTTAACTTATTCAATAGTCCAATGCCGCGACCTTCCTGCTTCATGTACAGCACTACCCCTTTCCCTTCCTTTTCCACCATCCTCATGGCGTTGTGCAATTGTGTGCCACAGTCGCAACGGCACGATCCAAAAATATCGCCTGTGACACAGGACGAGTGTACTCTCACCAGCACAGGTTCATCTTTTTTCCATTCACCTTTAATTAACGCCATGTGTACCTCGTTGGTATTTACCTGTTCGTAAGCCACCAATTTAAAGTCACCGTATTCTGTAGGCATGTTTACTTCGGCCTCCCGTTTGATCTGAGACTCTTTCTCCATCCTATAGGCAATCAGGTCTTTGATAGATACGAGCTTCAAGCCAAAACGTTTGGCTACCTCCACCAGGTCTGGCAGCCTCGCCATGGTACCATCTTCATTCATTATTTCAACCAGTACGCCTGCCGGTCTGAATCCAGCGAGCCTTGCCAGGTCGATGGCCGCTTCGGTATGGCCGGCTCTTCTTAACACCCCTTCTTTCTTTGCTTTGAGCGGAAAAATGTGTCCTGGTTTACCCAGCTCCTCAGGTTTAGTTTCAGGGTCGGCCAATGCCTTGATGGTTTTGAACCTATCGTGTGCAGAGATGCCTGTGCTGCAACCATGGCCAATCAGGTCGACAGAAACCGTAAAGGGTGTTTCAAAGGCAGCCGTATTTCTTCCCACCATCAGTTCGAGACCCAACTCCTCGCACCTGTCTTCACTCAGGGGGGCACATATTAATCCACGACCATGGGTGGCCATAAAATTGATGATTTGAGGGGTCACGCTTTCGGCCGCACAGACAAAATCGCCTTCATTTTCGCGATCTTCATCATCCACCACAATGATCACCTTGCCATTTTTAATGTCTTCAATGGCCTCCTCTATACTGTCCAACTTGATTTTATTCATTATTTCTTACTTGTTCATGCATACAACAACAAAAGCCATAGGACTGTTCCTACCGCGCAATAACTATTCCGAGCAAAGCAGACAACTCTTTTTTGGCCTGATCCAAACCAATTTGTGTTTGTAAAATATCATCTACCTCAGTCTCATTTCCCCTTTCTTCTGCCGCTTTTAATTTGTGTTTATTCTCGTCCAGCATTTTCTGTATGATGCGCAACTTCAATCGCAGCACATTGGAATAAGCCATTTCATTCAACACCTCACCCTCGCGTGGTATGTGAATATGATATTTGTCTCCCCAATGTGCGCTGATGTCATAGCGCTGCGCGACCAAATCAGTCACCACCCTTTTTACATCTTCATTCCCTTCTCTTAAAAAGTAATGACTGTTTCTTGGCTCATTTTTTTCCCATCCGGCTTTGAGGCCCTCGAAGATTTCACTAAAAATCGGGTTGCCAAAAACCACATCTTCCAGTTCATGAAACAAAAAATCGGAGAGCTTCTGATCTTCCAGGCTTTCATCCGAGTAGTTCAGCAACAGACGAATTGTTTCACGCTCCTGATATTGCACCATACTCTCCGGGTCAATTTTTGAAGGAGAGGTGATGTCAGAAACCGGTTCTGTTGGTATCGGAATATTCTCAGCATCCCTTTGTCTTTCCTTTTCAGATTTTTTCCGCTCATTGATCAGAATTTTATTCAGCTCTGTCAACAAAACGCTCTCGCTGATTCTCAGCAAGTTGCTGGTCTCCTGGATATAAACGGATCGCTTCACCGGATCGGGAATCAAGGCGATGCTCGTTACTATTTCTTTTATGGACTCTGCCTTGCGGATGGGATCGCTTCCGGCTTCAGAGGCATACAGGTCCGCCTTAAAAGATATAAAGTCTTTTCTGTTCTCTTTCAGGAATTTCTGAAAATCGGAAGTACCCAACTTGCGTGAATAACTGTCCGGATCTTCACCATCTGGAAAAAGTACCACACGGACGTTGAGCCCACCTTTTAAGATCAAGTCAATACCTCTCAAGGCCGCCTTTATACCAGCCGCATCGCCATCAAATAATACCGTTACATTTTCGCTAAACCTGCGGATCAGCTTAATCTGTTCTTCCGTAAGTGCAGTGCCAGAAGATGACACCACATTGTACACACCAGCCTGATGCAGCGAGATGACGTCTGTATAACCCTCTACCAGGTAACAATTGTCGTTTTGGCGGATGTCATTTTTTGCCTGAAACAATCCATAGAGCACATTGCCCTTGTGATAGATTTCTGTTTCAGGTGAGTTGATGTATTTGGGCTGGTTTTTTTCTTTGCCCAACATGCGTGCGCCAAAGGCGATCACCTTACCAGAAATGTTGTGCACTGGAAATATTACCCTTCCGCGAAAGCGGTCATAGGAGCTTCCATCCTCTTTTTTTACTACAAGCCCCGTTTTCTCTAATAGTTCTTTGCTGTAGCCTTTGCGAATCGCTTCGGTACTAAAATTTTCCCAACCGTTGAGGGCATATCCCAGCTCAAACTTTTCAATGGTTTTATCATTAAAACCACGCTCGCGGAAATAGCTCAGCCCTATGCTTTGGCCTTCTTCATGTTTTAGTAAGATGTCATGATAATACTCCCGAGCGTAGTTCATGAGAATATAAAGCCCTTCGCGTTCACTCTGCTGGGCTGACTCTTGTTCTGAGGCTACCGTCTCCTTGATTTCAACACCGTATTTTTTTGCCAGAAACCGGATGGCCTCTACATAGCTCATCCCTTCATGTTCCATCAGAAAGGTAAAAGCATCGCCCCCTTTGCCGCTGCTGAAGTCCTTAAATATGCCTTTGCCTGGAACAACGAAGAAGGAAGGTGTTTTCTCGTTGGTAAACGGGCTCAATCCCTTGTAATTATGGCCAGATTTCTTGAGCGTGATGAAGTCGCTGATGACATCTACGATGTCCAGTCTGTTTTTAACCTCATCTATGGTCTCACGAAGGATCAAATTGAAAAAATTGAGGCCACAAAGATACTTTTTTATGCTTTGCGTGTTTGGATATCAACTAAACTAAAGTTACCCCAGCACAGGCATAAAAATGAGTTGAAAAGGCAAAAAAGCATAAAAATAGGACTACAGACTTGGGTGTTTAGACCTAAATTGCAACGAATTAATCGATGAGGATGAAATATTCAGAAAAAGACATCATTGCAGCACTATCTACGGTTCAAGACCCGGATCTTCACAAAGATTTAATCACCCTGAATATGGTACAGGGCATATCGGTAAGCCCTGAAAAGGTCGCTTTTACCGTGATGCTAACCACTCCTGCCTGTCCTTTGAAGGAAATGATCCGCAAGGATTGCGAGCAGGCCGTAAGAAAGGTGATTGGAGAAGACATGGAATTGGACATTACGATGAGCTCTTCAGTTACTTCCACCAGGGACAATACACCTGTGCTCACCGGTGTTAAAAATATTATTGCCATCGCCTCCGGAAAAGGAGGTGTTGGCAAATCGACTGTTACCGCCAACCTGGCCGTAGCCCTGGCCAGTATGGGGGCCAAAGTAGGTCTCATTGATGCCGACATTTACGGACCCTCAGTGCCGGTGATGTTCAACTGCGAGCATGAGCAACCCGAAGTAAAGGTGGTCAACGGTAAAAATATTATACAACCCCTGGAACAGTATGGGGTGAAGTTGCTGTCCATCGGTTTTCTCACACCTCCCGACAGCCCGGTAGTGTGGCGAGGCCCCATGGCCAGTTCAGCCTTAAAGCAATTTATCAGTGATGCAGACTGGGGGGAGCTGGATTATTTATTTATTGACATGCCCCCAGGTACCAGCGACATCCACCTCACTTTAGTACAAACTGTGCCAGTAACCGGTGCCATTATTGTAACCACCCCTCAGAAAGTAGCCCTTGCGGATGCCACCAGAGGTTTGGCCATGTTTAAACAACCGCAGATCAATGTACCTGTATTAGGGATTGTAGAAAATATGGCCTATTTCACTCCCGAAGAATTACCCGACAACAAATACTATATCTTTGGTAAAGATGGCGGCAAGAACTTATCTGAGAAGTATGGCGTTCCCCTGCTAGGTCAGATACCTTTGGTACAGTCGATACGCGAAAGCGGAGACAGTGGGTTACCGGCAGTGATGAAAGAAGGAGTGACGGCTGAAGCCTTTAAAGAATTGGCTGAATCTATGGCAAGACAGATTGCCATAAGAAATGCTAACTTTGCTCAGACCAAGAAGGTAGAAATGAATGCATAATGAGTAGCGCAAAAATAAAAAAAGACGATTTGGGTGTACGGGTGGAAGCTGCCCTGGATAACATTCGCCCCTACCTGATCATGGATGGAGGCAACGTGCGCGTGCTTGAAATTACCAAGGACAAGAAATTGAAACTGGAATTTGTTGGCAATTGTGGAAGCTGCCCCATGTCTACCATGACTTTTAAGGCAGGCGTGGAAGAAGCCATCAAAAAGTCAGTACCGGAAATCGGTACCATTGAAGTTGTGAATATGACCCCCGCCTAGGTTACAGCTTTTCTTTTTAGCCCATTAAGACATAGTTTTAGATAAATTAGCGTTAAACGTTTATGCCTTCATAAGCTCTAATGGCTATTTAACCGAACAATTTCAGTATTGTGAGAAAATTTCTTTATGTTTTTTTATTGGGAATTGGTTCGGTCTTTCAGGCCAGCGGGCAGCAACGTTGTGCCACGGTAGAATATCAAAAGCAACACAATCCGCAATATTCTATTCAGGACATTCAATTTGAAAACTGGATCAGCAAACAACATGTAGCGCCACGGATAAAAAGCTTTGACACTGAGGGTTCCAGAGCAGCTACTTATGTGATCCCTGTTGTGTTTCATGTTATACATAATGGAGAAGCGCCAGGAACAGGCACCAATATTCCCGATGCCCAGCTTATTTCTCAAATCAATGTGCTGAACAAGGATTTTAGAAGGCTCAATACAGATGCAGGACAGACCCCTCCGGAATTTCTTTCTGTAGCAGGTAATCTCGATATTGAATTTGTTTTAGCCAAACAAGACCCGGAAGGACTTGCTACCACTGGTATAGAGCGTGTACAAGGAACAAAAACAGGCTGGACCCTGGCCGACAATCTGGAATTCAAGTCGCTGAGCTACTGGCCTTCGCAAGATTATCTAAACATCTGGGTCATCAACTTCCAGGACCCTTCCAATTTTATCGGTTACGCACAATTTCCGGAGTCTGGGTTGCCTGGTTTGGAAAATTCCTCCTCAGACCCGCTGACGGATGGGGTTGTGCTCAACTACAGAGATGTGGGGTCCATTGATGATGGTCCTTTTGATCTGGAGCCCCAGTTTAACAAAGGCAGAACCGCTACCCATGAGATCGGTCACTTTTTTGGTCTGAGGCACATTTGGGGAGATGTGAGCAGTTGCAGCGGCACTGATTATGTAAGTGATACTCCACCTCAGTCGAGTGAAACAACAGGTTGCCCCAGTCACCCTCAGGTAAGTTGCTCCAACAACAAAATGTTTCAAAACTACCTGGACTACACCAATGACGCCTGCATGAATTTGTTTACGAAGGGTCAGGTAAGCAGGATGGAAATTATTCTACAAAACAGTCCCAGAAGGGCGAGCCTCACCACATCCCTGGGATCTCAGGATCCTGCACCCGTGGCCAATGATCTTGGATTGAGGGAAATCCTGAATCCGGGCACTACTTCCTGCGGGGGCACGATCGCGCCCAGCCTTGAAGTGAGGAACTATGGTACCAATGCAATCAACACTGCAAGAATTCAATTTAAAGTAAATGGCGTTGTACAAGAGGTAAAGGATGTAGCGCTCAGTTTAAATCCACTTGATATTGCCAGCATCAACTTTAATGCAATCAATTTACCTTCCCCCAGTTCCACTACAATAAGTTTTGAAATTCTGCTGACCAATGGTGTTGCCGATGGGAAAGCCTCTGACAACATCATAACACATATCAGCGAAGTTCCTGTTGTTGCCAGCATCCCATTTTTTGAGTTTTTTGATACGACACCCGCTGATTGGGTTATTCAAAATCCAGACCAGCGCACCACCTGGACCAATGTATCCGCTCCGAATGGAGTAACGGGTAATAAAGCCATGTACATCAATTTTTATGATTATGAAGAAAAAGGTGTGGTAGATCGACTGTTAACTCCTGTTGTGAATCTGGATGGTGCTACCGCAGCACTGTTAAGATTTGACTATTCTCACGCCAATTTTCCCAGCAGCACTTTAATTGACGGATTAAAAGTGTTGATTGTCAATGATTGTAACCCGGACCTGAGCGCAGGGATAGAAGTATTTAACAAGTTTGGTTCGGCACTGGCTACCTCTACCACCACCGCCAATGCCTTTACGCCCTCCAGCGCTTCGCAATGGAAAACGGAAACCATTTCACTCAATCCATTTATAGGGTCGGGAAATTTGCAGGTGGTGTTTGTAGGTCAAAACGGAAATGGCAATAATCTCTTCCTCGACAATGTTTTTGTTTTCGCAGGAGATCTTACCGATGCAGCGCTCAAAGAAATTAAAAGCCCGTCTCCTGTGGTGAACAAAAATAACCTTACACCTGTGATCCGTATGAGAAATGAAGGGAGCATTCCTATTACGGAAGTAAAAGTGGAAACCAAGATAAACGGGATTGTCACTGGCACTAAACCATTCACTAATTTAACGCTTCAAACAGGAGAAGACCTGGAGTTAACCCTTGATCCTATTGTTTTAAACAACGGCACCAATGAAATTACATTTACACTTCTTGAGCCTAATGGTTCGGTAGATGAAGCACCCTCCAACAATTCCTTAACAAGAAAAGTGGTTGTTAACCTTTTCAACGAAACCATTCCTGTCAGACAAAATTTCAACGTATCCTTTCAGGACCAATGGACGATTGTAAGCCAGGGGCAAATGCTCAATTGGGAATTAACTACTACCAACAAAGGGACGTCACTCGTGTATCGTGCGTTCAGCAATACTTCGAAAACAGATGAGGCCTGGTTGGTGAGTCCGGTTCTGGATTTTTCCAAAAGCATCAAAGCCAGTCTGTTTTTTGATGTGAGTTATGCATTAAGTCCAAAAGGGACAGAACGCTTGAAGCTGCTTTCTTCCATAGATGGAGGGAATACCTTTACACAAACTCACTTTGATCAATCGGGGAATCAATTTTCATCGGGCAGCAGCACTGCGGCCTGGATACCTGTAAGCGATCCGGACTGGCGAGAACAATTTATCAATCTCAACAGCCTTACCGGAGAACAAAATGTACGGCTGGCATTTGTTGCCATCAATGACAATGGCAATAACTTGTATCTCGATGATATTGAATTATTTAATGATGACAATCCGTCCCCACCAGAGACTACAGACCTGTACAGTGTGTACACCACCTCCTTTGATCAAATTAAAATAACCTTTAATCTGACAGAGAAGGAAACTTCACGACTTCAGATTTACAATACCATGGGCCAGGTGGTGTTGGACAACCTGCTTGCCGACAACCTGAACCAGACCTACACCATTGATATGAGTAATCAGCGAGCTGGTATTTATATTTTGAGGCTTCAGGTTGCCAACCGAATTGAGTCAACTAAAGTCTTTATTACCCGTTAGCCGAATTTTCCATATTGCCCTATTTTTTTAGTGGAAATCAGGTAAATACTGGGCATATTTGAGGTTGTAAATTAGTGTGCATGACGAAATTAAAAGTGGGTATTCTTTATGGCGGTCGATCGGTAGAACACGGTGTTTCCATCAACTCAGCTCGCAATATTGAATCCTATATAGACAAGCACCTGTATGAAACCCTGTGCATAGGGATTTCCACCAAAGGAGTTTGGTACTTAACCCCATCGGTGAGTAAAGAAATTGAAAAAGGGAGCAAGTTAAAACTGCATTTAGATGCTGAAAATCCTCGCTTCGAAGACGAAAAGGGAAATTTATTCTCTTTGGATGTGGCCTTTCCTGTTCTTCATGGCACTGACGGTGAAGACGGCAGTATCCAGGGACTACTCAAAGCCATGAGCATTCCCATGGTGGGTACTGGCGTTCTTGGCTCATCGGTTTCCATGAGCAAGCTGGTGGCCAAGCAATTGATGCAGCAGGCTGGTATACCCGTCACCGATTTTCTTTTCTTCCGTCACGACCAGCGCGATGCAATCCATTTTGATGAAGTGAAGAAAAAGCTGGGATTGCCCTTTATGGTGAAAGCCGCCAATCTGGGATCTTCGGTAGGTGTTTCCAAAGTAAAGAGTAAGGAAGACTTTGATCTGGCCCTACAAGACTCATTCAAGTACGATGATTGTGTGTTGTTGGAAGAATATGTGAAAGGTAGGGAAATTGAATGTGCCATTTTGGGTAATCAGCCACCAGAAGCATCTCTTCCGGGAGAAATTATTATTAGCTCCAATTATGAATTTTACACTTTTGACGCCAAGTATGTGGATGGTGAAGCTGTAAAGATTGAAGTGCCGGCACAATTGGATAATGCGATAAGTGATACCATTCGATCGGTTTCTATAAAAGCTTACCAACAACTTCAGTGTGAGGATTTCTCCCGCGTGGATTTATTTCTCAGCGAAAGCGGAAAAGTCTACGTGAACGAAATCAATACTATTCCCGGTTTTACCAACTCCAGCATGTATCCCATGATGTGGAAAGAGCGAGGTGTTTCTTTTACTGAGCTTATTTCCAGGTTGATAACATTGGGATTGGAGCGATATAAGAATTCTCAAAGGACAGAAAAGGAATTTCAATCATCCCTGAAGTTTTAACTTATGCAATTCAGATTTCAATCCAATACCCTAGGGTCTTTAATAGTCAACCTTTCCATTGCAGTGGGTTTAGTGGCATTTCTTTCCTTGTTTTATTTTTACATCTTTTTGCCCAATAGCACCAATCATGGTGAAACCATTACCGTTCCTGATTTGGAAGGCATGGAAATGGATAAAATAGATGAATTTTTATCAGGTCACGATTTGCGCTATGAAATCAGTGATTCCTCCTACTCAGAAGATTATCCTCCATTGACTGTTTTGCAGCAGTTTCCCAAACCAGGTGCCAATGTGAAGGAGAATAGAAAAATATACATCACACTGAACCGCGTTACCCCTCCTACTGTGCCCATGCCCGAGCTTGTGGATCGCTCACGCATCAATGCGGAAGTTGTGCTTAAGAGCAACGAACTAAGGAGAGGACATATCATCCTGCAATCCAGCCCTTTTCTTAACCTCGTCAAGGAAATGCGGTACATGGGCAAGCCCATTAAAGCAGGTACACGTGTTCCAAAAGGAGCTACCATTGATTTGGTGGTTGGAGATGGTTATGGCCGATCAGATTTCAGATTAGGCAGTTTAATTGGCGATAGCTATGAGACAGCTCTATTTAAATTGCAGGGCTGGAACTTGCACCTTGGAAATATTGAAATCCCTGCCGGCATCGATACTACAGGTACCAATCCTGTCGTTTATAAGCAGTTCCCCGAAGTAAACGAACAAGTGCGAGTAGGTGATCCAATTGATATATGGCTCGCACCACCAGGATATAAAGAGCCAGATAATCAGGAAGAAGAGCCCGATTCGGATGAAAATTAATATTGGATGTTGGTTGGTATTTCTCTTTGTGATATCCACTCAGATGGTGTATGCACAATTCACACTCGTGCCATTACCCAGAGAAAACAATACAAAAAAAAATAGATCAAGTGCCCGCACCCAGGAGCTTACTCCCATGCCGCTCCCGTTCTGGGATGATTTTTCATTTTCCAATTCATTAGACGTACCCCATGACACGCTGTGGGAAAGCGGAAGTACCGTCACATTAAATTTCGGCATGGGTATCAATCCTCCTTCTCTGGGTGTAATCACTTTTGATGGCCTGGATGCATCCGGAAATCCTTATGTTACAAATGATCCACTGGCAAAGGGTGTTGCCGACCAACTCACCTCACGACAGCTCGCATTGGATCTAATTACACCTGCCCAAAGAACAGGTGTCTTTCTCAGTTTCTACTACCAATACAAGGGCAATGGTGAAGCTCCGGATCCGGGCGATCAGCTGCAGGTGCTTTTCAAAAACTCTACCGGAGCATGGATAACAGTACGCACCATTGAAAACAATGGAAGCCTTGATCCTACTGTTTTTACACAAACATTGATTCCCATCTCCGGAGATCAATACTATCACAACCAATTTCAATTTAAAATCCAAAGCTTTGGAAGGCTCTCCGGACCTTACGATACATGGAATGTAGATTATGTGTATGTGAACAAGGGAAGAAACAGCAGCGACACCAGTTATCCGGATAGAACCATCTCCATTCCAATGGCTTCCATGCTCAATGGTTATTATGCGATGCCCTTTGATCATTTTATGGAAGACCCTGCAGCCCATCTGACTTCCCCTATACTTACCCTGCATAATCTGGAGTTTATACCAGGCAACACCAATCAGAGTGATGTACAACCTATCAACTATGACTCTGAAGACTCCGTGTTTGTTTATCGCAACGGCACTGAAACTATTTATACGCATCAACTTGATCTGGCCACATCCATAGGCAACCCTTTGCAACCATTGGAGTTTAGAAAGACTTCCATTCAAACACCCCCAGATATATCTGATTTGGTGATGATTGACTCAGCGGCTCGCATAAAACTCAAGCTATGGATCAACTCGGGTGACAATATTGAGCCCTCTATTGCTACGCCACTTGGCGACTACAATAGCATCAAATATGCTCCGATTGATTTCAGACACAATGACACCACCCAGGTTGAATACATTCTGGATAATTACTACGCTTATGATGATGGTACAGCTGAGTACGGTGCCGCACTCAATCAGCCGGGAGCATTGCTGGCTTACTATTTCGATATGAAAACCTCCAATCCCGACACCCTCGTTGCGCTTGATTTATATTTCCCGAAATTTGATACAGACGAAACTAATACGATAGAAATTCAAATATTAAAAAATCTAACGGGTGATCCGGGCGCATCTCTTCATCGTGAAATTGTCAGTGTTCAACAAAATTCAAAAAATAACTTTTGGCGATTGCCACTGTCTAGATTGGTTGGTGTAAAAGATGAATTCTATGTAGGCTGGAAGCAATCGTCTTCAACTGTCCTTGCTGTAGGCCTGGATAAAAATACAGATTCAGGGGATAAAATATTTTTCAATATCAATGGTGCCTGGGAACAGAATGTCAACCTTAAAGGAAGCCTGATGATCAGGCCAGTCTTTGGTAAAGGAGATGGTGTGATTACCGGCCTTCCCTCCGAGGAAAAAAATGACATTGCTTTTTACCCAAACCCTTCAAGGGGTCAATTCACTGTTGCGGGAAAAGTAAAAGCCATTCGTATCTATGATATAACAGGTCGGCTTGTCAATTATACTTCCGAACCAACCCAGGAAGGTCAATTGATTCAACTGATCAATGCAGCTCCAGGGCTGTACATCCTACAGCTACATACTGGCCATGGAGTAACCGCTCATCGCCTCAAGGTTGACTAACACCTGTCATCTCGATGGCCAGTGGATCTGGCGCAAAACAGATAATAAAAACGAATAAGGCGAACCATCCCAAAGCTATCCGCTCTGCACTCAGTGGTTCTTCAATTTCAGAAGGCGGATGTTGTACGCCTATAAATCGACCGATTATAAACACAAAAAGTAACCAACCCGGATAACCTTGTATACCTGGAAAAAGATTGACCAATAAATATTGCACAGCAAACATGGACACTGCATATAAAAGCGTATCCTTCCATGCCAATCCCAGACCCGTAAGGCAAAAATAAAGGAACCCAATAAAGAAGGGAATTTCCCAAATCAGTACATCGGCTGGTTCAGCCGGAGTGACATATCCTAAGCCCGCGTAAAACAAAAAAAGCACAAAAGTGACAGATGCTACCTTTTTGTGACCTGCAAACCCCAAGAGACCATAAACCACGTGTCCACCATCCAATTGGCCTATGGGCAGTAGGTTTATACTTGTAAATACCAATGACAAAAACCCCGCAAAAAGGAAAGGGTAATGGATAATTTCATGCATGTTGGGAACACGGGCAGGATCTGCAATGAATTTCTCGAAAAACAAGAAAAGCAGGTTTTTTCCAATTGTTACATCCGCACCTGCATTTTGTGCCAGGTACTCGGGCTGATAAACAAAATTGGCATATGCGAGGCCGTACTGTTCATATTCAGGGTGGAACTGAAATATATATTCTGGCGGTGGCAAATGGGTAAACCCGTACCATAACACACCCACAGCAACAACAAATCCTGAGAGCGGTCCTGCAATGCCAATATCAAAATGGTGCTGCTTTGAATGCACCTTGCTTTTCAGGCGGATAAGTGCACCCATCGTACCGATCATAAATGGGAAAGGTGGCAAAGGGATAAAGTAGGGCAAACTGGTTTTTACCTTGTAGTGAATGGCCGTAAAATAATGGCCGAATTCATGCACTCCTAAAATAAGAAGGAAAGGTATCGAATATGACATTCCATTGTAAAAATCCTCCCAGCCAAATCCAGGCATGAACACGGATTTTCCATAAGTCCATTCTGACCCTGCCAATGAGGTGGTGATAAATGTTACTACAAAAAGTGAAGTATGTATGAGCGCTTGTTTGGCAGTAATTCTCATTTGAAAATCTCAAAAAGTTGTGAAGGGTGTTTTATGTGGAAGGTGTTTATTCCCACTGAATGAGCGCCCTCCAGATTGGCAAGGTTGTCGTCAAGGAATAATGTTTCGCTTGCATTCAAATTATTTTCAGAAAGTACCAGTTGAAAAATCTCCCGGTCCGGCTTTCTCATTTTCACCATATGTGAATAATAAGCCTTTTCAAAAAAGATATCCAATTTATCTTCTCCGGTGGTCTCTTTAAGAATTTTATTGAAACAAGTGTAGTGAATATGATTTGTATTACTCAAAAGGAAAAGTCTTGAAGAATTCTGCAGCGATTCTAAAAGACTAATTCCCTCCTGTGGGATATCCAGCAACATGGCATTCATGCATTCATCAATTACATCATCAGAAGCGCTCACCTTCCATTCACTCCTCAATGCTTCTCTGAATTCCTCTGCTGATATGAGCCCTTTCTCAAAATGCTTGTACCTATCAAAACTTAAAATGTGTTGCTGAACTTTGGCCAGAGGTAGGTTTGAAACCTGGGCGAATCTCTCTACCGTCTTCCTTTCATCCAAATTAATGATTACCCCTCCTAAATCGAAAATGATATTTTTAAAATCTCTGCCTGTCACTTTTTGACCATTAAAAATTAAAACGACATAGTTACGAAAATCATTCAATTATTCACCACTTCTATTCCAGGCCCTTAGGTAACTTAGCAATTCAAAACACTTGATCAATTATCCCGGAATGATCAAAAAAAACTGTTTCCAAGATCAATCCTCGTAAAAGAGCTATCAATTAGACATCTAACAATAAGTTAATCACCGATCATGACAAAAGCACCCCAATAAAAGGGATGATCAAACTTCTGACGGATTAGTTGTTGCGCCTGACGAAACGTGACTTGTTTATTACTTTGTTGCCATTTCTTATAAAATTCAGTCATCAATTCCTGTGTAGCCCTATCATCAACCTTCCAGAGTGACATTAATACACTGTGAGCACCGGCCGAACGAAATGCACGGGGTAATCCATAAACGCCCTCTCCACTTTCAACAGTACCCAAGCCTGTCTCGCAAGCAGACATCACCACAAGATCTGTGTTTTGTAAATCCAGGTTCATCGCTTCATAGGCAGTGAATATTCCATCCTCACCTGAGGCTAGTGCTTTTCCTGTGGCAATAGATTTTCCAGCGCCCGCCAATAGTAATCCGGAACGGAATAACGGATTCTTATTGAAGGCTGCGATATCCATCCCTGCCCACGACCGATCCCCTTCTCCCACCCCTTCACTCATAAAAAATCCGTGTGTGGCAATGTGAAGAATTTTAGGCGAATGAATTTTCTTGATGTTTTCTTCTGTTGCCTTGCTGAACAACCACTTCTCCACGTCTACTTTTTGTGTTTTCAGAATGGCTTCTATGCTATTAATTTCAATTTGTGTTCCTGGAAGTTCAGTTACCGTACTTCCATTCATAAAGCGTTGTGTCGTATCACTCTTTAGCAGGGAATAGTTGGTAGTTTCATTACTTGTAGTTGTTTCTGTTTGTTGGTTATAGTCAGGGAATCCAATGAGCAGGGCTGCTCCAGCTCGGCTAACAGGCGCGGGCACTAGTAAGTCGCTGGTGTTGGCTACTAATTGTATGGCTTGCTCATCAATAACGTATTTCTCCGTTTGCGGATTAAACAGTGTATTAATGTTAATCATGTTGTAAACACCATCAGGGGAAACATAAACAGTTTTAGCGTTGCCACATGCCAGTTGAATAGGTTTCCAAAATTGATCGTATGATAGTTCATCACTTAATTTAGATTGGATGGCGTTACGATAATACTTCAGGTAGCGCCCTTCCAATTGCTCTCCATTGTGAAGCCGAACCAGTTTGGGATGATCCACTGTTTCTTTGGTGATTACCAAAGCCGCATACACAGTTTGACGCACGTATATTCTTTTAAACACTGAGTCAGCATAGAGTTTTACCTCGTACGTAGTTGCCTTTGTTGCTTCTTTCTTCAGCTTAATTACTGCGGGGTCAACAGCCAACAACGCGCCAATTTGTTTTAATGTTAGTCCTTTGGTTGATTTTCCATTGATAGCCAACATCACATCACGCTCAGCAACGCCTGCTTTTGCTGCCGGAGTTCTATCTGAAAGCAATTCTGCCACCCTGGCAAAACCTTGCTCTCCAAGTGTATCGTAGGTCAACCCTTTTCCAATATATTGAAACTCATAATCAGGTTTCGATTCCCAAACCCGAATAATCTCTACAGCTGCCTCACCTTCTCTCAATTGCTGTTGCACCTCCCTCCAGGTAGGCCGCGCTGTTAACAACTCGCCAAACTGTTGCGATTTTTTAGATAAAGCACGCTCAAGCTGTATGGCTTCATTCTCCAACTTATCTACATCGATGCCTGAATTTTTTTTCTCACCATCGCTCATCTGATATGCTTTTACCAATTTTTCTTTATTGGCTTGCCACTGTGCATAGTCTGCTTTGAGCTGTTCATCATTACTTGCCAGAATAGATTGCCTCATCCTATTGCTTGAACGAAACAATAATCCCTTCGTAAGCAAGGCCTGCGAATACATATTACCCAACTCTTGTGGATGCTCAGAAGCATTTGCAACTACAAAGGCGTAATAGGTATTAAAATGAACTTTGACGGAATTGTAAAAATTAGTTTTATCCTCTTCTGATAAGGACGAAAAGAAATTATCGATGCGGGTAAGTAACCGCTCATTCGATTCATCATACGTAGCTTTAGCCTTGTCAAAATTTCCCTGATGGTAATACATCAGACCAAGGTTACCCAATACGTTTTCATAACTCGCACTTTGTTTGCCCAGGGTCCGCGCATACACTTCCTTCAGCCCATTAAAAATAACTTCAGCTTTTTGGTAGTTACCTCGCACTTGATAATTTACCGCCATCCGATTGAGCAAATCAATATAGGCTGGATAGTCGTTTCCTTTTAAACTTAGTATTTGCTCAGCCTCCAGGTACATCTTTTCGGCCAGAGAAAACAGTTGCATCTGATAATAGAGCGAAGCCAAAGCTGTTTTCTGAATCGCATATAATTCACTGTTCACACCATTCGCTTTCGCTTTATAATCGAGCACATCAAAATAAATTTCTTCAGCATCGCTGTAATACCCCATGGTGGCATAGGTACTAGCCAACCGTGAAGCGATGTTGTAATACATTTCATCATTCGCCTTTTTGTTTTCTTCGGTACGCGATTCATCGAGTACGACAAGGGCTTCCGAATAATAGTTAGAGGCGTCTTTTGGGGACCCATTAAGTTGGTAAAACTCCCCCATACTCATTAGTACGATGATATTTGCATCATCTTCAGGTTTTAAGTTTTGTTTACTGATAGCATGTGCCTCGTTCAGCATTTGGAAAGAGCGAGCCAGATTACCTATCTCCCGATAGCTGTGTGCCATACCGAGATTCATCAATACATAGGCGCTATACTCATTTCTTGACCTATAAAAGTTGCCAATAACCGATGCGCTCTTCTCAAACACTTTAATTGCATTGAGGTAGTCGTTGGCAGCCAAGTATGCTCCCAGTTTTTCGATATCTCCCTCTTCTACTCCCAAAGTTTTTAATACCCTTTGCTCATCGGCTGCAGACAGTAAAGCCGAACCATTTAACTTTTCAGTATGGCCTGTCTGCTCCACCAAAGCGCGTAACACTACTTCTAGGTTTTTATAGTCATTTGTATTCTTCCCCGAATTTCGCTCCATGATGTACATCATCTTCACCACCAGTTCCTCTGCTTTGTCGTACTCCTTCATTAAAGTATAGGTAGTCGCAATCGTTTCCAGGTTGGAGGCGTAAGTTTCCCACTGGTCATGGATCTTCTCATTATTGGCTTCAAATACTACAAGAATTTCTCTTGCTGATGGATCAATCTTCTTGGACTTGTTATAGGTCTCCAGCATATAGCGCATGGTGCGCATCCATCCTGTAAAAGTTTCATTGCTTTTTTGATAGATAGTTCTTGCCTCCGCTAGACTTTTTAATGCCCGCTCCGTTTGTCCCGCCTCCGCAAGCAGCCTACCATAAGCAATAGCTACTTCTGCAAAAGCACCATCTCGTTGATCTTCTTTTGTCCGTAAAAATGCTTCGCATCTTTTTTCTAAATCAGGGTACCGCTCCGACTGGTTTCTACTAATCACAAAGGCTACCCAGTCACGAAGTGCGCCTGCATTACCGTTATCGGCAAGTGGTACTGCGGCTGTAATCTTCTCATATAGGAAATGGATAGAATCATATTGCCCAAGACTTCTTTTATTATCTAAGATGAATTTCCAATCCCAGTAGAGTTGAAAATTTTCATCAATACTTTTAGTCTCTCTTATACGGGCCGCGAAAAGAAACAATTCATTAGCCTCTTTCTTCAAATCTTTTTTATTCAACCACGAGGCAAGACCTTCTGTATATTGAGCGATTACCCGATCGTCCACTCTTTTACTTTGGTTGCAAGCCCTCATTGTTTCTCGCCAGGAGGAAATCATTTCAGTGGGCTTATCCCAACTCTGGTAAGCAAACGTAAGGTTCCACACCACATTGATATACTGCGAAGAAGCACTTCCATGCTCCTGCGTGGCCAATGGCTTTGCTTTTAAGAAGTTTGCTACTGCCTTTTCAAATTCACCCTTCGAGCTACTTTGTAAGGCAGTTTTATAGTAGCTGGTGTAATCGTTTCCGTAATATACCCAATCAGTATTGAGCTTATCATTTGAAAATGTTCCTTCTGAATATTTTTTTCCTTGCCAATAATAAACTGCCGCTCCATCTTTGATTCCATTCTTATAGGTAAACTCTTCTTTCTTACTTCCATCGGCATTGTACCAAATACAGAGACCATCATTTACATCCGGGTTTTCACTCAGTAATTGCCCTTGCCATTGCAACCTACCATCTCTAAAATAATCGCGGACAGTACCTTTTGGCTTCCCTTGATGATATTCAATGATTCTATAATAGGTTGCCTGAACGAGTGAAGTGACCGGTTTCCAATCCTTGTCAACCAAAACTGTCCACAAACCCTGTTTTGCTCCATCAACTATTTGATTAGGATGTCGCGGGATTTCTTGAGCATAGACGGAAACCGGTGCGAGGAGGAGAAGCAGCAAGATGAATTTAACCATAACCATCGGAATAGACAGGCAAGATGGCAAGGGAAAAGGAAAGAATAAATCCGTGGTAGATGGTATATTGACTGAGATCCGCTAATCTAAAACTGCCCAATTATGTTCCCTGAATTCAGTATCCAAGGCTATTCTAAGGCAAGTAAGGTATTAATACACCGCCAAGGCTGAAAAATTTTATTGAAAAAATGGCATACTTATCGGGAACTAACCGAATTCAATTCCATAAATCAGGCCCGAAGTATTGAAGCACATATCAAGAGGATGAAAAGCAAAAAGTACATCGAAAACCTAAAAGCCTTCCCTGAAATGACCGAAAGATTATTAGCAAAGTACAATCCTTGAGTTTAGATTGTGAAATCATCCGCCAAATCCTTAAAATTGCACCCTCTTTCAAAGGGAAGGGCCCTTAGCTCTCCCGATAGCTATCGGGAGGTTTGAGCAGCTTCCCCAAAAAGTGCAGTAGGCATATGTCAGCCTGTTACATCCTACATAGCCCATCTTTGAATAAGTATTATGTGGGATCTACTCAATTGACCACAAAGGAAAGGCTGGAGAAACACAATCAAGCTTTCTATGGATCCAACAAGTTCACAGCCAGCACTAATGATTGGCATCTATTCATAACCATCGAATGTAATTCCATAAATCAGGCCCGAAGTGTTGAAGCACATATCAAGAGGATGAAAAGCAAAAAGTACATCGAAAACCTAAAAGCCTTCCCTGAAATGACCGAAAGATTATTAGCAAAGTACAATCCTTGAGTTTAGATTGTGAAATCATCCGCCAAATCCTTAAAATTGCACCCTCTTTCAAAGAGAAGGGCCCTTAGCTCTCCCGATAGCTATCGGGAGGTTTGAGCACCTTCCCCAAAAAGTGCAGTTGGCATATGTCAGCCTGTTACATCCTACATAGCCCATCTTTTAATAAGTATTATGTGGGATCTACTCAATTGACCACAAAAGAAAGACTGGAGAAACACAATCAAGCTTTCTATGGATCCAACAAGTTCACAGCCAGCACCAATGATTGGCATCTATTCATAACCATCGAATGTAATTCCATAAATCAGGCCCGAAGTATTGAAGCACATATCAAGAGGATGAAAAGCAAAAAGTACATCGAAAACCTAAAAGCCTTCCCTGAAATGACCGAAAGATTATTAGCAAAGTACAATCCTTGAGTTTAGATTGTGAAATCATCAGCCAAATCCTTAAAATTGCACCCTCTTTCAAAGGGAAGGGCCCTTAGCTCTCCCGATAGCTATCGGGAGGTTTGAGCAGCTTCCCCAAAAAGTGCAGTAGGCATATGTCAGCCTGNNGAAGGGCCCTTAGCTCAGATGGTTAGAGCACCTGACTCATAATCAGGTGGTCGCTGGTTCGATCCCAGCAGGGCCCACTACTATTCACTTACCAGCCACCTGCCATAATCTTCAGTTTATCATTTAAAGGGTCAAACTTTTACACGATACCATTTTCCCTTAATGAAAAATGTGTTAAAATTGGGTTCTAAACCAAAAATTACAGATGAAATTCACTCGCCTTAACGCCCTTACTCTGCTTGTTTTACTGACCTTCGGACTGTGGTCCTGTGGGTCATCCTCTAAAGAGGAGAACAACAATTCTGATGAATTTAAAAAAGCAGAAGAATCTCTTCAGGAGCAGATTCAGGATGTGGTTTATAATATCCCTTCACCTTCTGAAATCCCCTATTTGTTAGAGGCCACGGGTGCTGAATACAACCAAAGTCTTATTAACAGCAAACAAAAGGCTGATCAGTACAGCACTATCAGCGACAAAGCGGCACTTAATCTGGGTGTTTATGCTGCTGACATTGGATACCTGAGTTCTTATGGTAAAACTCAGGAAGCCATTGATTATCTCAATGCCTGCAAAAGGCTAGCGGACAATCTGGGAGTAATTGGCTCCTTTGACGTGAGTGTATTAAAGAGCTTCGAATCCAATATTGGAAACAAAGATTCATTGGCTATCATCCTTAACCGATCTATCCAAAAAACAGACGCCTATTTGAAGGATGATAGCAGGAATAAGCTGGCAGCTTTGATCCTTACAGGTAGTTTTGTGGAAGGTCTTTACATTTCTACAGGGCTAATCAAAAGCTACCCTAAAAATATTCTTCCTGATGATTCAAGAAACCTTATCCTTACTCCATTGATGCGTGTTATCCTTGAGCAGGAAAAATCGGTTGATGAGTTGTTAAAGATGTTGGGCAGTATTGAACAAACAGAGCCAGTAGGCGGAATTGTGAATGATTTAACAGCACTGAAGGCAAGCTACCGTGCGTTAAACATTGAAGAGCAGATCAAAAACAACAGGGCAGATCTGGTATTAACCGATAAGAACCTGGCAGAGATTACATCCATTGTAGAGAAACTCAGGAAATCGATCACTGGATAGTACCGATAATATTACAGAAAAAAGGATTGGCATAACCAATCCTTTTTTTTTGTCCTCAGTACTACATCGTTTAGTATATTTAGCTGATTCAAAAATTACCGTTTTATGAGTGAACCCGTTCTCAAGGCCATTATCCGACTGTTTGCATTGGTTGCCAAAGAAGACCTTGTAACCACTCAGGAACGAGATCATATCAAATCTTTCCTCGCTGACCACCTCAGCATGAATGCGGTGGAGAGCAAACTCAAATTATTTGATCAGTACTCTGATCAACTCTCAGACCACATGTCACCCAGCGAAGAGGCAAAAACCATTGCTTCTATGTGCGAATCCATTAACAAAGAGATAGCACAAAAGCAAAAAATGGTAATTATGGTGGAGTTGATGAGCGTAGTTTTGGTAGATGGTGCTATCTCCTCGAGAGAAGACTACCTTGCCAAATCAATTGGAGCTGCTCTGAATATTGATCAATCTATTATTGAATTGATCACCAAATTTCTACTTGCCAAGTCTCCTGAAAAAATGGATGACGAAGACATCCTTGTAGTTGACAGCAGTGATAAAACTTATGGCAAGTGTAAACATCTTTATCGTCCTGAACTGAATGGCTTTGTGGCAGTGCTGCACATTAAAAGCACTGACACTTACTTCTTTGAATACATTGGAAATTCTGATGTGTTTCTCAATGGGGTACCTCAAAAATCAGGAAGCATCAATGTACTGGCAACTGGCAGTACCATCCGGTGGAAAAATATTACTCCTATTTATTATGGAGATGTGCTGGCGCAGTTTAAACAATTGGGTGATGGCAAGCGGCTTAGTTTTGAAGCGCGCAACATCTCCTATCAGTTTAAAAACGGAAAACTGGGTTTAAGAAATGTAAATGTCTATGAAGAATCCGGAAAGCTCGTTGCCCTGATGGGCGCCAGTGGTGCCGGAAAGTCTACCCTGTTGCACGTGCTAAATGGAACTGAAAAACCATCAGCAGGTCAGGTTTTGATCAATGGAATTGATATCCATCGCAATTCAAAAGACATAGAAGGTGTCATCGGATTTGTACCTCAAGACGATTTGCTGATTGAGGATCTTACTGTATACGAGAACCTGTATTTTGCAGCCAAGCTGTGTTTTAGTCAGCTTTCAGAAAAACAGATTTATAAATTGGTGATGAATACCCTTGAAGATCTGGGGCTTATTGAAACCAAGGACCTCACGGTAGGCTCACCGCTTAGAAAAACCATCAGCGGTGGTCAAAGAAAAAGACTCAACATTGGCCTTGAACTTCTGCGAGAGCCCACTGTTCTTTTCTGTGACGAGCCAACCTCTGGCCTATCCTCCAGGGACTCCGAAAATATCATTGACTTGTTGAAGGAATTATCCCTCAAAGGCAAACTGGTTTTTGCAGTTATTCATCAGCCCTCTTCAGATATCTTCAAAATGTTTGATAAGCTGGTAGTATTGGATACAGGAGGCTATCAAATCTATTATGGCAATCCTGTGGATGCGGTCACTTATTTTAAAAGAAGCATCAACCTTATTAACAGTGATCAGGGCGAGTGTATTTCTTGCGGCAATGTAAACCCAGAACAGATTTTTAACATCATTGAAACCCGCGTTATTAATGAGTATGGCAATTTCACCAGTGAAAGAAAGTTTTCACCGGAACAATGGGAGAAAAAATTCAAGGAGAATATCAAAATTGAAAAAGTAGCTACATCAAAGGAAGTACCGCATAGCTCATTGAATATTCCTGGCTGGTTAAAACAAGTGAGACTATTCTCACTCAGGGATATGCTTTCCAAATTAAGTAACAGGCAATACATGCTCATCAATATTCTTGAAGCACCGTTGCTCGCCTTTATCCTGGCCTTTATTGTAAGGTATTATAATGCTGATGATCCGTTTAAATTGGATTATGTATTTAGTAAAAACCCCAATATGCCTGCTTATTTTTTTATGAGCGTCATTGTGGCTCTCTTTATGGGGCTTACCGTGAGCGCAGAAGAAATCATAAGGGATAGAAAAATTCTTAAAAGAGAATCTTTCCTTCATTTGAGCCGGAGCAGTTATATCGTTTCTAAAATTGGGATTTTATTTCTCATTTCAGCCTTTCAAACATTATTGTTCGTACTGGTGGGTAACTACATATTGGAGATTAAGGGAATGCTATTCATTCATTGGGCTGTTTTATTTACCACCTCCTGCTTTGCCAATCTCCTGGGACTAAATATTTCCTCAGCTTTCAATTCAGCGATCACCATCTATATCCTTATTCCCATCCTACTAATACCTCAGCTTATCCTGAGTGGTGTAGTCGTAAAATTTGACAAACTCAATCCCATTATAGGTAATACCGAGACCGTTCCTGTAGTGGGCGACATGATGGCATCGCGATGGGCTTTTGAGGCTGCCATGGTAGCGCAATTCAAAGAAAATAAATTTGAAAAGAAATTCTATATGTATGACAAACACATGGCAGAATCGGATTATAAGAAAATTTATTATTTGCCCGCGTTAGAATCTCAACTGGACTTTGTAAACATTCATTATACAAGTAAAGAAGAAGGCATTCGAAAGCAGGTAAGCGATAACCTGGCTTTGCTTAGAAACGAAATTAATAGTGAGTTGGATGAGGTAGGCCGAGAAAATTTTACTGAGGTTGAACGCCTTTATCTCGATCAATACGATTCAAGTCTTTATCCAATCACAAAGAAGTTTTTAGAGACATTGGGCAAGTACTACGTCAACCGATACAATGCTGCGGACAAAAAACGGGATGCAATCATCCGCAACGCAACCAAAACAGCTGAGGGTGAAAAGGAATTTGAAAAATTCAAAGAGACCTACCAAAATGAAGCCATCGCTGAACTGGTAAAAAACACCACCGAGCAACACCGCATTGTGAGAAGCGGAAATAGACTGGTGCAGAAAATATTTCCCATCTATAAAGACCCTGATCCAGCGCACCTGGTGGATTTCAATGCTCAGTTTTACATGCCTTCGAAGCATTTTTTAAATCAAAATATTGATACACTCCAATTTAATTTAGGCGTAATATGGTCTATGACTATTTTGCTTAGTATTGCCCTGTATTATGAAATCTTGAGAAAAATTGTTGATGGATTAGGTAACATTTCAAATCCGCTTCCAAAGCGAATGTAATTACATGTTCTTCTTTTTATCCAAAACACTTAATTACCTGATGATGCCATTGGTCATCGTCACAATACTTCTTGTGATTTCGGTATTGCTCCGAAGAAGTAAATGGAAGAAGTGGTGCTTTGCTTCAGGATTGGCCTTACTACTCCTTTTCTCTAATGAATTTATTGCCAACGAACTGATGGCTGCCTGGGAAGTACCGGCAACTCCCTTCAAGGATATAAAGAAAAAATATACCTGGGGCATTCTTTTAAGTGGGGTAGCTAAAGCAGGTATGGAGCCCAATGATCGTGTTTATTTTAGTCGGGGAGCAGATCGCGTTTACCACACGGTACAATTGTACAAAATGGGGTTCATCCGTAAAATTCTTGTTTCCGGGGGTAGTGGCAGATTGCTTGACATTGGTGAACGAGAAGCAAATGATTTGGCAGATGCCATGGTGATGATGGGGGTCAATCCTGCCGACATTGTTATTGAAAGCGATTCCAGAAACACACATGAATCCGCGGAAGAAGTTGCTAAAATACTAGAGGGTAAAGCACTACCCAGCGAATGCCTGCTGATCACTTCGGGCTATCATATGCGCAGATCGGAAGGTTGCTTTAGAAAAGTTGGGTGGCCCATCGACTCATTTAGTGCAGATTTTCTATCACGACCGCGCACTTATACTTTCGATGTATTGTTTATTCCAAAAGTAGAGGCACTGCTTACGTGGCAACATCTGATCAAGGAGACAGTGGGCTATGTATCATATTGGGCTGTAGGGTATATTTAATATTTAATTTATTGCGTTCGCTTTGGAAAAGACTATGGAGCCGGCTTGTCGAGTTCCTTAAACAGGGCACTTCACCAGAAAAGCTGGCACTTACCTGTGCACTGGGTGTAGTGGTGGGCATACTTCCTATATGGGGAGTTACAACTTTTCTTTGTTTTGCCGTGGCCGCAATATTCAGGATCAATATTGTGATGCTGCAACTGGTGCATTATTTTGTGTACCCGCTACAACTTATTCTGATTATTCCCTTTATCAAGCTGGGCACATTCTTGTTTGGGGTCAATCCTATGCCCTATGCTTTAAGTGAACTCATGAACAGGTTTTCAAACAACTTTTGGGGTGAATTTAAACAAGTTGGACTTGCCCTCTCATTGGGTGTGGGTGTGTGGGCAGTAGCGTCAATTCCACTTGGACTTATTATATACTTCATGTCCCACCGGTTATTTGTAAAATGGAAAGAACACAATCAGCGCGAATTAAAATCCCAATAGAGCTTTTGCATATAAGCCTTACCCAGATCCTTTTCATATTGTGATGGATTACCCTCCTCACTGATGTAAGTCTTACCAATCGTATCAAAAACACTTAAGGTGCTATCCGTTTTAAAACCGTAGCCATTGTTATAGACAAATACAGCAAAAGGATTGACATAAGATTTGTCAAAGAGGTCGTGACTAAATGAAAACGAACGGTCTCTCAGGTCTACCTGGCCTAAAATAGTATTGGCAATGTCAGCATGACAACCTAGTGTGCTCACAACTGTATCCCTTACACTCAGGGCACCTCCTAACCAGATCATTGGAATCTTAAATCGTCTCGGATTTTGAAGTCCTTGATTATCGGGGCTGGGGTGACCATGATCTGCGGTGATTACAATCAAGGTGTTTTTCCACCAATCCGTTTGCTTTGCCTTATCAATAAATTCCCCAAGCGATTTATCAGTATAATTGGCTGAGTTAAGAAATCTGTTTACCACGTCCTCTCCTTCAATAACCGTTTTCATTGGTACATCAAACGGTTCATGACTACTCTGCGTCATCATTACTTTAAAAAATGGTTCCTTACATTTTTCCGCCTCCTCAAATACTCTTTCGAACACGTAGTGGTCATGTACACCCCACTTGCTGGTATTAAGCTCCTGTGGAAAATCCATGCTATGGGTAATGTGATCAAATCCGGCATTGATTAAATAAGACCTGAAATTGGAATAGTCTATATTGTATCCATAGGAAAACTCAGTACGATACCCGGCCTTCTTGAAAGATTGATTCAGGTAGGGCAATGATTTTGTTTTCTTTGGGTCTTTGATGATTGAAGTTTGTGGCTGAGACGGGTATCCATTGAGGATAGATACAATTCCCTTATCGGTTCGATCGCCACTGGAGTAAAAGTTATTGAAGAGAATCCCTTCTTTTACCAATTCATTGATGCGGGGGGTAATGTTTGGCAAACCACCTAACGGTTCAATAAATCGGAATGTGTAACTTTCCAATGCTATCAAAATAACATTGGGTCGTTTCGTGTTCAATATGTATTGTGTGGAGTCAAAAGGAGGAAACATGGCACTGAAGTAGGCATCCGTCTGTTCCCGATCAAAAAAATTATCTGGATAACGAAGCTTATTCATTTTTTGTACGGCATAGCCAAAATTCCACACCACATTCACTGCCGCATGATTCGCATACAGGTTGCTATTGTGAAAGTACACAAATCCAGTATTCATGGGCGCTACTCCAAGACTACCTCGTATTGGGAGTATCAGAAGGATAGTTGCACCCAATAATGACGGCAATGAAACCCATGATGATTTTTGTAGCGCTTCAAATTTGGGTTTAAAAATAATATAGGTGAGGTAACTCAAACCAACCGTAGCCAGCAGCCATAATAAGACCAATAAAACTGACTTCCACAAATCCCCTGAACTGGCGGCTTCTTTACCAAAATACAAAATCGGTGTTGCATCGAGGCGAAATCCCCAGTGCACATAAAGTTCCGCATCCAATACCACAATAAATGTGGTTAGCGCCATTAAAAGAACGTGATACGGAAACCAAATTTTCCAAATGGTTTTGCCACTAAGAAAGAAAAGCAGTGCAAGCATGAGACCCGGTAATAGGGATAGGTATCCAGCCATTGCCATGTCCATACGTACACCATGAGTAAACGCAAGGAAAGTATCCGTAAGACCAAGTTGAACAGTGCTATCCCATTGATAAAGCATAAAGAAACCACGGGCGATCAGGAAATAAATAATCCATGCAATAAACCCAGTAACAAAAATTTTTACCCTCTGCTTCATTGTGACTTAAGATCGTTTCAAAATTTTGGGATACACTTCCGATACAGCCCTTTGAAAGTGAGAAGGATCATCGATTTCACACCAGGCCATATCCTTCACCACTTTAACAAATAAATTCACTGACTTGGCAACCCCTACCATGGTATCTTCATAGTGAATGGCATACTGGTTTTGTGCATATTGCGTTTCCGCAAATTCACACATCTGTGTCAGTGTCTCTTTTGACAATTTGCTGATCCCAACCAGTTCACCAGAAATATTACTTAACTTATTCTTATCCTTATTCATCTGCTCCAAAAACCCCGAAGTATTGGATTGAATAAAAACTTCGTCTCCCGAGTGGGTCGCATCGCTGGCTAAAATGATATTCTCCGTTTCATCTTCAAGTAGATAGCTCAACGCTGCTGGTTCATACAACAAATCTCCTTCCAACAAAAGGAAAGGAGCCGTGATAAGTTCCCGAAGCAGGTATAGCGTATACATACTTCCCGTTTTATCATAGTCTTTATTCCTGCAGGTTTTGATTTGCGGATAATCTTTGGCGAGCGCATCAAATTGTTCGCTCAGGTACCCTGTACCTATTATGATATTGGTGATGCCCTTCTTTATCAGAGATTGAACAGACCGGTCAATCAATGATTGGCCGCCAACCTTCACAAAGGCTTTTGGTTTGTTTTCTTTTAAATCTCCCAATCGGCTGCCCAGCCCAGCCGCCAATATCACTGCGGTGTGCACAGAAGTGGTCATGAGGTAATGAACTTCATTAATCTTGATTTTACCTCATGAGGTTTCATGGTAGGTCTGCCCAGGTCTTTGGATGAGCCTTTGGCAATTTTCAAATAAACAAAAGTCAATCCGCCATTCATTTGCCATTTTACCACCACTTTGGTCAATTCATCAAGGCTGCCTACGCGAATGGCCGTTGGGTAGCAAACAGATGCGGCCTGATCAACAAAATCAATATTATGTGAAACAGTGGCCTGGCCTCCTGTAGAGTCATGGGTGTTGTTATCCAAGAGAATGTGAAGAAGGTTGGGTGGTTGATAGTAAGCGTTGGTTGTGAATGAACCCATGCGCATAATCGCAGCACCATCTCCATCGATCACTATAATTTTTTTATCGGGCCTGGAGAGTGCGAGACCTAATCCAAGCGAACTGATGCACCCCATTGAACCCACCATATACAGATGGTTCGGTTTATCGGCCACTTCAAACAATTCTCGCCCTGTTTTTCCGGTGGTCGCCAGCAGCACAGTATTATTGTCTGATAGATCCGTTAATGTTTTTAATGTCTCTCTTCGAGTAGGGAGCTCAGATTTGGTAGGGGTCTTTGTCTTGACTTTATTCTGTATCGTCTTGAGTTGTTGCTCCTTCAATTTCACTTCATCGAAAGTGTTTTTCTTCACAACAAAAAAGAAGGTCTCTTTTTTGGCGATGTGCTTGTCCGCCTTCTTGAGCTGCTTTTTAGCGGTCTCGAAATCATCAGAAAGATAGGCCCACTTTACCTTCATCAACTTCAACATCTTCTCTGTAATCTGTCCCATCAACTCGTGCTGCGGCTCGTCTCCCAATCCCTCTTCACCTCTTAAACTCACAAACCCTAAAACAGGAAGCTGAAAGGTATAATTGAGAGAAGTGAGTGGCGAGGTGGCATTGGTAAGACCCGAGTTTTGCATCAGCACCACTGATTTTTTACCCCCCAGATAGGCACCCGATGCGATCGCTACAGCATCACCTTCATTGGCGGCCATCACATAATCGCACTCGTTGATTGCATAGTTGATTAAGTATTTCAGGAATGAACAAGGAACACCGGAATAGAAATCATATCCCAGCTTCTTCAGTTCGTTTCCAAATTGTTGTGTTGCTATCATTACAAACGCAGTTTACCGGCATTTTGAAAATCAACCAGCGTATCTACATCCAACCAGGCACCTCGGATGTACTTTACAGCAATGGTGTTTTCCTTCGCTATTTCATTGAACAAATCTGAACAAGTCATTTTTTTGAAATCCGATGATTTTGAAAGCGTCTCTAATGCGGTACGCACGATTTCACTTCCCTTTTTATTGACTTTCCATAACCCGATAAATTCTCCAAATATTTCTTCAGGCTTCATCTCCGAGGACATGTGTTTGAAACTGGCTATTCCCTGATAATTTACCCGATTATAACGCTCAGATGCATGTACAAAATCCTTGTCTTTTCCTTTCAAATCACAATCAGCATCAACAATGATTGTGATATTGTTATTGTCATTCAACAGTTCGTTCAACACAAACTTTTTGAAAATGATATCCCCATAGCTTACTACTGTATTCTCCTTGATTTGATCTTTGGCCAGATACAAGGAGTACAACTCTTTGGTATCCGCAAAAATATCGTTGTCCCTTGTCTGAATATTTCCAAGTTTGATTTTGTCTTTAGCAAAACCACGCACAACGGTTATGTCCTTAATGCCTACCTGGTTAAATTCATCAATCTGTGTTGACAACAAGGATTTGCCGTTTACTTCAAGCAAGGTTTTAGGTGTTTCTTTGGTAAGCTCCCCCAAAGATCCCTGGCTTGCTGCCAGAATGATGTTATTAACTTTTTTACCAGAAGTAGGCAGGTATTTCTTTTCAGCTTCTTTGAGTTCGTCAGCACCCTGCAAACGGAATATTTCACTTACGCTTACCACTTTGCTCTCGACATTGATAAGGGATTGGTCTTCAAAAATCCGCTTGGTAGTCTCCTGCATTATCTTTACGGCACTTCTGATATTGTGATTGGCCCAAATGATGGTATTTACACCTAAGTCCTGAAAATGTTCGGTGGGTACTGAGTAATATTTGGTAGGTACGATCACAACCGGACCGCGATTGGCCCACTCTTTCATAAATGCATCGATGTCTGAAGAATCAGCCTTCTTGCTATGGCACAGAATGGCATCAGCACCAGCTTTGTGATAAGCCTCTGCCCTGCGCAATGCTTCATCCAATCCCCAGCCAGCTATAAAAGCCTCCAGCCTGGCTACGACCATAAAATCTTTGTCGCTTTGTGTGTCTTTGGCTGCCTTGATCTTACCGCAAAACTCGTCCATATCTGCCAGCGGCTGACTCTCTCCACCGATGAATGAATTGGTTTTGGGGAAAAGTTTGTCTTCAATGCATACCCCTGCGATATCGCGTTGTTCCAATTTGCGCACTAACCTGCGCATGTTATTAAAATTGCCATATCCAGTGTCTCCATCCAGCAGGATAGGGATTCGAACGGCATCGCTCATGAACTCCAGCACATCGAGTACCTGAGTCCAGGAGGCTTCATTGTTGTCGCGAACCCCCAAAGCAGCGGAAATAGAAAGGCCGCTACCCCAAATGCCCGCAAAACCAGCTTCTTCTACAATCTTGGCAGATAAACCATTGTGTGCCTCCATGAGAAAAGTCAGGTCTTTGGAGGTAATCAGCGATTTTAATTGAGAGGTTTTCTTCATTCCAGATAGGGTAAGCGTAAACGGTCGCAAAAATAACGATTAATTTATCGGGAATTAATATTAGAGTGATTAAGTCGTTAACTTTCGGGATTGTTAGTACTAGCTGCCTGACTTAGAATATGAGGGAATATTCGTATCGATGCCGTGATTTTTCATTGCTCACCCCTGATTTTAAAAAATGGTTTGTCGCTCCCCTTCTCCCCTACGTTCCTTGGGGCATTCCAGCTAATATCATTACTCTCTTTTCCAATCTTTTTGTTTATATAGGCTTTTTCGTATCGCTGAATTACCACACCTCATGGAGTAGGCTGATCGTTGCAGGATGCTTATTTCTATACCTTGTAGGGGATCATCTCGATGGGATGCAGGCCAAAAAAACAAAAACAGGTTCAGCCCTGGGTGAATTTTGTGATCATTATCTAGATGCTTTTAATAACGGTATTATTCTCTACACCGCTTTTATGGTATTTGAGATTAATCATCCATTGCTCACTACTGTTGTACTTACCACCTCCTATCTGGCACACATGTCCGTTTTCTATGAACAATTCAAAACAGGATGGTTAACTTTTGAAAAACTGGGATCATTGGAAGCTGTACTGTTAATGCTGTTATTGATTGGTGTTGCCGCTTTTGGTCCTGTACATCAATTCTTCACCATGCCTGTCTACGGTTCTTTTCGATTAATAGAAATTTTATTTGCACTTTCTGCCATTGGCGCTACAGGCACATTTATAACAACGTTTAAAAGAACACCATCACGCGGTAGTGGTGTTTGGTTTTTCATAACAGGAACTATCGTGTTAGCTACCCTGGTTGGGCACACTTTCAATGTCATGCAATTATTCATACTGATTACCTTGTATGCCAGCCTTTACGTTGGGTTGATAATGAAAGGGCATTTGGTAGACGGCATAGAGCGATTCCCCGACCTGGTCGTTTCCGGGGCTATTGTTATCTTGCAATTCATCATGCCCATAGATACCAACGCTACTTTTTTAATTTTCACAACTTATCTTTTGGCAAGAATTTTATTACTTGTATTCCAAACCTTTAATGCTTTAAAAGTGTATTGGGTTTGGTCCAACCCCCGTTTTTGAATACATGAAAAATATTTCCAGAAAAATATTACTGAACCCGGGACCGGCAACTACCACGCAGTCGGTGAAAGAAGCCATGGTGGTGGAAGATATTTGTCCAAGAGAAAAAGATTTTGGACAGCTGCTGGATGGCATTAAAGATGACCTTGTAAAAGTTGTACATGGAGAAGAGACCCATGTAGCCGTTATGTTCACGGCAAGTGGTACGGGGGGTTTGGAGGCTGCCATTACCTCCGCTGTTCCCAGAGGAAAAAAATTACTGGTTGTTGAAAACGGGGCGTATGGAACGCGCATGGTTAAGCTGGCGGAAACATTCAACATTGAGGTAGTACGTTATCAGATGGAGTATGGCGACTATCCGGACTTAGAAAAAATTGAAACCCTTTTAGCGAATAACAAAGACATCAGTCACCTCGCTGTGGTGCATCATGAGACCACAACAGGGATGCTCAATCCCGTTCAGGAAATTTGTGATTTGGCACATCGCTATCATGCTGAAGTGATTGTAGATTGTATGAGTTCTTATGCTGGTATTCCTATTCATGTAAAAGAATGGAATGCTGAATACCTCATCTCTTCTTCCAACAAGTGTATTCAGGGTATGCCTGGACTTGTGTTCGTCCTATTCAAAAAGAGTCTATTAGAAAAAATAAAGGACACCAAGCGATCTTTCTACTTTGACATTTATAGTCAGTATACCGGATTTGAAAAAACCGGACAAATGCAATTCACGCCACCAGTGCAGGTAGCCTATGCACTGCGTCAGGCCATTGATGAATATTTTCTGGAAACTGAATCGGGAAGATGGAAGCGGTATCAGGAAAATTATCAAACGCTTTATGATGGATTAAAAAAACTTAGTTTCGAGTTTTTATTACCTGATCATCAGCAATCCAAAATTTTATTGGCGATTAAAGAACCTTCTCACCCAAAGTATTCTTTTGAAGGCATGCACGATTATTTGTTCGAAAGAGGATTTACCATTTACCCCGGAAAGGGAGCCAAAACGGCTACTTTCCGACTATCCGTTCTTGGTGATCTTCACAAGCAAGACATCGAAGATTTCCTCCAGTGCCTTGCTGACTATTTAAATGAAATCTAAGTTTAATTGGCAGGTTGTGCGATCGGCAACCCTTTTTTTCGCCATCCATCAAAGCCTCCGGCAAGATCGTAAACTGCCTTAAATTGAAGGTCCTTCATCAGATCCGCTGTTTTGCGGCTTCTCCCTCCTACTGCACAATAGACAAAATAGGTAGCGTCTTTATCCAATGACTCAATTTTAGATTGAAAATCTGCAGCATTGAAATCAATGTTAGTAGCGCCTTCGATGTAACCATCAGCTACTTCTGCAGGCGTGCGCACATCTAAAAGGATAGGATTTTCGGCCGCATTCAATTTTTGTTGAAATGCATCTAATCCAACGGTTTCGGAAATCACTTTTTGAGTTGACTCCTTTTGATCTGCTGACTCCGATTTCTTCCCGCAAGAAAGCACAAAAATGAAAGTGAGCGCAAACAGCAATCCGCGCTGCGTAATTTTGTTCATCGAATAATTTGTATCCATCCTTTGCATGTTGGTTCGTTTTCTATTTCTGCTTCATAATAATAAGTACCCGCTTCCAATCCCTCACCAGCCCAGGAATCATCATAATTCTTGTTCTGATAAGCCAATTTACCCCACCTGTTGTACACCACCAGCGATACCCTTATACCTGCTTCCGTTGTGGTCGGGCTATCCTCTGAATCACCGTAAATGATTCTGAAGGTATCATTCTTACCCGCAGAGTTGGCGTCTGTATTTCCAGGGGTGATCACATTAGGCACCCGAATGGTAAAGAAAGGTAATTCGACAGACTCTTCAAAAACACAAAACTCTCTTTTTCCCACCAACCTGATCCGATAGTTTCCATCGGCTTCATACGTATGCGTTACCTGACGTTCTGTAGTTAATCGATCATCACCTAAATCAAAAAACTGTTCCTCATCCGTTGCGGTATTGTTTAGCAGTTTAATGGAAGCCCTGTCCATACAATTAGCCACTTTTTCAAATTCAAATTGAAGTTCAATTCTTGGAACCACATTCACATTAACAGTGTCATTTACCACACAGTTATTGACATCCGTTACGCTTACAAAATACCTTGTGGTGTCCTTTGGAGAAAAGAAGGGTTGTGCCGCTTGCGACACCAAACTGTCCTTTGTTGTGCGCGTCCATTCGTAGTGACTACCACCGCCAGCTTGCAGTTGTACTTCGGCCCCAAAGCAAATGGTCTGGTCTTCACCTACCCATCCTTTAGCTTTGTTTACAGTAATGTTTACATAATCAAAGTCTTCTCCCACGCAGGTTCCCTGATCCACTGCTCTTAATTTCACCAAATAATTACCATCCTTTTGATATTGGTGTACAATAGCAACTGTATCGGCTTTAACTTCGCTTGTTCCATCACCAAAATCCCATTCGTAAAACTGTCCACCGGTGCTTCGATTTTGAAAAACAATTTTATCCGGATAGCAAATTTTTTTGATTCCTGGCTGATCCAATTTGATGGAGTTAGTGACTATTCGTGCCCTAAGGGAAGAAAGATCAAATTTGAAAGCCGCATTGTTGCAGTTCTGACTATTGTTGTTTCTACTCCAGGCGTTGGCAGTGGTGGGAAAATCAGATGAAGATTGATTTTGGGCATTGAACGCTGCGCAACCTGAACAGACTGCATGATATACGATTCCGCTTTTGTCAAATCGACTTGTACCCCCATCCACATGAGTCCGTGACAAGCTGCCTCCCATGTAGGTGCCATACAGGAATTCTGTAGCATCCTCCGTTAACACCATGAAATAGAAGTCTGATCCACTGGTTGTAGATTGAAAAGCATCTCCACTAACTGGCATACCCAATGTATTGCTATTCCAGTGAAAGGTATTTTGGTTCACAACACCTCCCCATCCTGTCATGTAAATATTATTACAATCATTGACCAAAAATGCAGTAGGTGAAATATTGGGAATGCCGATGCCGGAGCCGAACACCGTTGAAAATTTTAAAGTGGTAAGGTCACTACTGAGCTTCTGCAAAAACTGACCGCTTCCCGGATTGTTGTATACACCCGGTGTCACGGGAAAAGGTCCTGAGGTTTGTCCGTACACATACACTTCATCATTGCTGTTCAAATCCAAAAAATAAACCTGATCAAAAGACGATGTTCCTGTATAAGTGGCGGTAATGATGCCCGATCCGTCAGCTTTTAATTTTGCTATCCAACCATCCACATTGCCACTCAAAGTTTGTTGGTAAGACCCTACCGTTGCAGGAAAATTCGCACTTGCAGTACCGCCTGCCACCAAAATATTTCCCTGCGAATCAAATTTAATAGTATGTGAGGCATCCATACCACTGCCTCCAAGAAATGCTCCCCAAAGAATCTGAGTCAAATCTGAAGAGAGTTTCATGACCACTGCATCCGTACCACCCGCACCATGTGTAGTATTAAAACTATTCTGAACAGGAAAATCAACCGAGGAAGTGACCGTGCTGATAAAAATATCTCCCTGCTGGTCAGTAATGATATCTCCCCGTAATTGATCTCCGTAATTTACCACCAGGGGGCTATTGGATGGATTCAAGCCATCAAGATTTGATCCACCCAAGAAAGTACTTGCCAATAATTGGCTCCCATCCTTGCTAATTTTAGCTACAAAAATATCTGACCCATTGTTGTATCTCACCACATGATCAGTCACTCCGCCTCCTCCATTAAAAGTTGGATCAATGACTCCCGAGGTAGTTGGATAATTAAATGAACTGGTGGTGCCCAATACAATTAACTCGTCCGCCTCATTTACTATTAGACTGTGTGGGCTTTCAGAATCGGAACCACCCAAAAATGAAGCATATAACATCTCTTGCCCGGCTGAATCATATTTAAAAATAGCTACATCATAGGCTCCTCCATAGTTCACCTGAAAAGGTCCGGCCTGAGACTCGGCATTGAAGGCTGGGAAGTCCCCTCCAAACGTGGTCTCATTCGTTACCCCTGCACTATAAAGTTTACCATTTTCACCAGGCGTAGCGGTACTTCCCCAATTGTCGGCCGTGAAGCCGGAGTAAGTAGAAAAAATAATCAATGGATCAATTGTTAACTCATAGCAAGGATCGTATCCATCAGGAAAATAAAAAGACAATTGGTTATTCGCTAGCGCATAGTCAACAGCAATAAATCGTTGTGTGCCATTCACCCACTGGTAGGCGATGGGCTTCTTCTCCATGATTTCCGCAAATTCACCATCAACAATGAGATCACCCTCTTTCACCAAAAGTGAACGAGCCCCTGCATAGACAATTTTTATTTGATCAGGATCAGCGCCTGGCGATACCACAAAATCATATTTAATATTGTGACCCCGGGTAAAGAGTTTAAGGTCAATCCCATTATATAATGATGCATAGGTAATTTCTTCATAGGCATACACTTTGGATGCCCAACGAGTTGGATCACTGCCTAGAAAATAATTGTAGTAGGCCTTGTATCGATTGGATGCCTTGGGTACAGCGTCTGGATTACTATTTAAAAAGTTAACATTCACGGTCCTTCCCGCTATCGCTTCCGAGTAACTTTCATTAGGATTAATCTCATTGAATGCTGTATGTGATTGATCATGTAATCCATTAATTTTTTCGTAATCAATAAATGAATAGCTGAACTGCCCTGGCCTCAACACCATATGGCCTCCAGGTATACTGGCTACAAAATCGATTCCACAAGACCACTGGTTTTTGTTCTCTATAAATCCAGGATTGCCACCCAAAAGATCAGTAGATAAACATAACCCCAGTAGAAAAACAGCTCTATTTAACATTCCGAAATTTAAACCTAAGTTAACTTCCTTCTATATACCATAAAAGACTATTTGGTAGCGGAAAAAACGGGATTTTTTTTGATCAATTCTCTTTTCGAAGCACCTGCAAGGGAGGCGTGTTTATGACTTCCCGTGAATTAATCCAGCCTATAAATACGGTGAGCATCATCACTGCAATACCTAAGTAAGCAAGATCCAAAGCATTGAAGGAAAAGTTTACTTGAAAAAAGAACTTGGTAAGGAACCATCCTGATATCAAGGATAACAGAATCCCGGTTATGGCTGAGAATAACCCAAGGTAACCGTACTCTATAAGTGTGATTTGGGTAATCTGCTTTGTTCTTGCTCCAATAGTTCTCAATAAGATATTTTCTTTAATACGAACGAACTTGCTATTCATCACTGCCCCTGCCAAAACTACTAGTCCTGTGATGATACTGAACAAGGCAAGGAATCGTACAACCGTACCAATCTTATCGAACAGTTCATTGACAGTACTTAATATCAACCGTAAGTCTATCAGTGACACATTAGGAAATGTCATCACCAGTTCCTGAGTAAAACGATTAGCAGCTTCCTGATCATTTACGCGGGTGGCAGCCACCCAAATCTGCGGAGCATATTCCAAAACACCATTAGGGAAAACAAAAATAAAGTTAGGGGGATCTTTGGGCCACTCTACTTTTCTTATTCCACTTATTTTGGCAGGTATAGGCACTCCTTGTACATCAAAAACAAGGGAATCTCCAACCTTAACGTCCAATGACTCCTGCATGCCTTCGGAAATAGTAACCCATACTGAATCACGTTGACCACTCTTTAAGTGATGGATTTCTCCTTCCAGCATTTCTTCAGCTATATGAAGGCTGTCTCGGTACGTTACCCGGTACTCGCGTGTGAGCGCCCAGTTGGGTATGTTGTCAGTAGTATCTTTTTGATAGGTGTTTATTTGCCTTCCTTTCAATTCACTTATTCTACAAGTGACAATGGGCACCACCTGGTTCACTGGCAGCTCATAAGATTTTATTAAATCCACCACTCCGTCTTTCTGAGCAGGCTGTATGTCAAAAAGAATGGTGTTGGATTGGTTTTCATTTCCAGTAAACTCTACCTGATCCAGCAGACTGTATTGAATTACATTGAGCGTTGCAATAATAAACGCTCCCAAACCAATGCTTACCATCAGCATCTGGGTTTGGTTGTTGGGGCGAAACAAATTCGACAAAGCATGCCTGAAAATAAAAGCAGACTTTTTAGGGAAAAATTTCCTTACCAGTGTAAGTAAACCAAGCGCCACCACAGAAAGACAACCCAGCGCAACCGCCAGTCCCAAAGAAAAAGCGATTCCGTAAATAATACTTTTAGTCTGGTACCATGCTGCCAATATGGGGAATAGCACAACGAGACCTATCACCACATATTTCGTTTTTGAAAAGATACGGCCAGGCTCAAAGTCTGCACGCAATACGGAGAGAGGAGGCACAAAGCGCACAGCTACCAACGGTAAAACGGTAAAAAGCACTGATACGATTGCCCCCAGCATCAAACCTTCTGCCAGCGCTCTCCATGAAATCCCAAATTGAAGTTCAATAGGGATTGCTCCCTGAAAAACAAGAGGCACTAATTGCTGAATACCCATTCCCAGTGCAGCTCCAAGCACACTGCCAATAATTCCCAGCACAAAAACCTGAATAAAGAAGATGTTGAAAGCCTGCCAGCCTGAAGAACCGATGCACCTCAACACCGCCACTTCATCTCGTTTCTCGCGGGCATAAATATGAACCGAACTGGCTACACCAATGCAACCCAATATCAAGGCCATAAAGGCCAACAATGTAAAAAACCGATATACTGATTGAAATCCATTGCCTAACTCTTCTTTGCGCTCCTCCACTGTATCATACCAATGGCCATATTTGCGCAAGGTAGGCCTCCACTTTTTACCAAACAGTTCAGCTTCTTCATCCGTGTTGGTCTTAAAAAATCTTTTGTATGAAACCCGGCTGCCATATTGTATCAAACCTGTAGAATCCAACTCCTGCATAGAGATGTAAACCGAAGGCGTAAAAGTAGAAAGTACACCACCACCTCCGGGAATCTTTTGCACAACACCTGCTACCTTAAAAAAACTGTTGCCAATTTTAACCGTGTCATCCGAACTTACCTCATATTGACTAGCCAGTGTCTCATCCAGAATAACGAACCTTCCCTCCTTAATTTTTGAATAGGCATTGGGAGGTAAAGTCTCCACTTCACCATAAAAAGGATATGGCCCTTCAATACCCATTACCCGTACCAGGCGCGATTGTTTGTTTTTCATAAACAATACCATGGACGCCATCTCTGCATCTGATGCGTATTCCAATTTGGATGAATCCAATACAGCCAGCACTTCGTTTTCAAATGGTCGATTAGCACCAACCACAATATCTGCACCCAGCAGTTCTTTGGCATTTCGATCCAGATCTGATTGAAGTGAATAATTAAGAGATGCGATAGCTACTACCCCGGCAATACCTGTAATCAGTGAGGCTACAAATAGAAAGAGTCTTCCAAAATTATGTCGGGCATCACGCCACGCCATTTTCCAGACCCACGCATCGGCATAGATAGGTTTAACCTTGCGTTTTATTTTGATGATGTAATCAATCATGACAACACCTTCATTGATTTTTCCTCCACTATTCTTCCACCCTTCATCTGAAGTACACGCTCTGTTTTCTTGGCCAACTCCAGGTTGTGGGTTACCAGTATCAATGTTGTCTTTTCTTCTCTATTCAGTGTAAAGAGCAAATTAGTAACGTGATCAGCATTTTCTTCATCAAGGTTACCAGTTGGCTCATCAGCGAAGAGGATCTTAGGTGAATTGATAAAAGCCCTGGCCATGGCTACCCGCTGTTGCTCCCCACCAGAGAGTTGGCTCGGATAATGATGCATTCGTTCCTGGAGTCCAACCCGCTCCAGCAATTCAGCTGCTTTGGGTTCTACATTCTTTTCACCGCGCAATTCAAGGGGTATCATCACATTTTCAAGGGCGGTAAGCGTTGTTAAAAGTTGAAAATTCTGAAACACAAAACCTACGTGCTGATTGCGCACATAGGCCCGGTCATCTTCATCCATTTTATTCAACTTGAATCCCATCAATGAGATGGTACCACTGGTGGGTACGTCCAACCCTGCGCACAAACCCAATAAGGTGGTTTTTCCACTTCCGGAAGGGCCAATTATGGAAAGGCTTGTACCTTGCTCAGCGCTAAAGGACACATCATCGAGTACAGTCAGCGATTTGCTTCCTGATTTATAGATTTTGGTAAGATTCTCGGCTTGAAGTACAGTTTCTGGCATTGTTTTTATATTCTTACTAACCAATAAATCGATTATTGGTTAATAATGTTACACCCTAATACAATCTATTTCGTTTTGAAGATAGCAACTTACTGATATGATGGTCGTTAACAAAGTCTTAATTATTGCACTGGTATTGCTTTTTAAAGTGGATCTGGCACCAAAAACCATTCTATTCTTCGGAGACAGCATTACTGCCGGATATGGTCTGTCACCCGAAGACGCTTTTCCCGCCCATGTAGAAGCTGCGCTGGTGAAGAAGGGATTGGACGTGAAAGTAGTAAACGCAGGTTTAAGCGGGGAAACTTCAGCCGGTGGGTTAAGTCGCATTGATTGGATACTCCGGCAGCCAATAGATGTTTTTGTGCTTGAACTTGGTGCAAACGATGGCCTAAGGGGGTTGCCCCTTGCGCAAACCAGAAATAATTTACAGGCCATCATCGATAAAGTAAAATCAAAAAACCCTGAAGTAAAAATTGTGTTGGCCGGTATGATGGTCCCACCCAATTTGGGTAATGAGTACACTTCTGAATTCAGGAACATCTATCCGGAAATGGCCAAAAAAAACAATGCAACCCTCATCCCATTTTTACTTGAAGGGGTGGCGGGAGATGGAAAACTAAATATAGCAGATGGCATTCACCCGAATGTAGAGGGTCACAAAATAGTAGCCGGAACAGTGGTAAAAATTATTGAACCATTGTTAAAATAAAAATACGCCCAATCCGAGTCTAACTACAGACGACCATGTTTTTGAAATACCTTAAGCTATTCCTAAAAATGAGTACACTTTTTATAGTTGGCCTGATTGGCCTGATAATACTTATCGGGTTTTTATTCATTCAATTCAGTCCGCAGTTTGGAGGAAAGCCCAGCAAAGAGCAGGTAGCATTATATCAACAATCTCCACAGTATAAAGACGGCTTATTTGTAAACGAGACCCCAACTACCATGGACATGAATTTTTCCACATTCATGTCAGTGATGAAAGATTATATTGTCGGTGTGCCCCACAACACACCCAAACATCCGTTGCCGGTGTTATCCATCGACTCACTCGAAATTGTCAACAGACCTGATAGCATAACCCGACTGACATGGTTTGGGCACTCTGCTTTTTTATTGGAAATACAGGGAATGAACCTATTGATTGATCCTATGTTTGGCGCTACCCCTTCACCCCATCCATGGCTGGGCAGAAACAGATTCACTGATGGACTTCCGATTGAAATAAAAAAGCTTCCTAAAATAGATGCCGTAATTTTTTCTCATGATCATTACGATCACCTCGACTATGAATCAATTCTGCAGCTAAAAGATAAAGTAGGTCAATTCTATACTCCTTTGGGTGTTGGAGCTCATCTTGCTGCCTGGGGGGTCCCAGTGGAATATATTCATGAGCTCAATTGGTGGGAAGAAATTCAATATGAAGACTTAATTTTTAAATGTGTTCCAGCGAGACACTTTTCCGGCAGAGGTTTTGGCGACCGGTTCACCACCTTGTGGTGCTCATGGGTGATTCAAGGGCCAAAACAGAACATTTACTTTAGTGGTGATAGTGGTTATGGACCTCACTTTAAAACCATTGGAGAAAAATACGGACCATTTGATTTTGCGATGATGGAGTGTGGTCAATATGACAAGCGCTGGGATAATATACACATGATGCCGGAAGAGACCGCTCAGGCAGCAGTTGATGTGAACGCCAAATTATTCATGCCTATCCATTGGGGAGCTTTTGTGTTGGCCTTACACACCTGGAAAGATCCAATTGAGCGAGTAACTAAAAAAGCATTGGATCTGGGTATACCTATTGCTACACCGCGTATTGGAGAACCCATTGTGCTTGAACTCGCTGAGAAGCCCAATAGTCGTTGGTGGGAAGCGATTGAATAATAAAAGCGCAACCCCCGATATTCTAAATAAAAAAAAGAGTTGCTTTTTGGCAACTCTTTCCTTTTCCAGCAACAAGATGATTATTTCTTCTTTGCTGGTTTAGCTGCAGCTTGAGCAACTGAATCCGCTTTTGCAATCGAATCCGCTACTGCCTTTGCCTTAGCGGTAGCAATTGCTTCCATTTCAGCCTGTACTTGAGCAAGAGAGTCAGCCACTCGGGTTGAATCTGCTTTCAATTTAGCAGCTGCTTCTGCTGCCTTTTTACCGCCATCGCAAGACACCATTGCCAACGCAAAGCTGCCAACGATAACTAATGCCATAATTTTCTTCATAGTTTGTGTTTGTTAAAAACGGGGCAAATGTACTCAAAACGCAAACTGCCAAAATAGCTAAGTCCAGAATTTATTTTTAAGTGCCACTTTTGAGTTATTTTGTGGCCTTTTAGGAAAAAGGCTATTTGAAAAAGCTCCCCTATAATCCCAATCGGTTGCTAAAGGACCAATTCTAACGCTTCTCAGGCGTACTAAATCAGTAAGCTAAGCTACCTGGCACTTCAGGGAAATTACCTTTTGCAGCTTGAATAAGGGAGGCTGAATCGTGCCATTATCGAAACAACCTTTTACTTTAGTAATACCTAAAAACCATTGTAATGCAATCCCATAAAACAGTTGAAGCGTACATAGCCAGCCAAAAGCAATGGAATCGGGAGTTGGTAACCTTAAGGGAGATATTACTAAGTACCGGATTGAAAGAAGAAATCAAGTGGGGCGCTCCTATTTACACCTATGAAGGCAAAAACGTTGTGGGCATTGCAGGTTTCAAGTCCTATTTCGGGATTTGGTTTCATCAGGGAGCATTACTTGAGGATCCAAAGAAAAAATTGATCAACGCCCAGGAAGGAATAACCAAAGCACTTCGGCAATGGCGATTCTCCAATATTGAAGAAATAGACGCAAAATTGATCAAGTCTTTTGTCAAGGCGTCCGTACACAATTTGAAAGAAGGAAAAGTAATCAAACCAGCAACTAATAAACCACTTACTGTTCCCAAAGAGCTAAATGCCCTTTTTAAGAAGAATTCAGACTTTCATCAATCCTTTAAAGCGCTTTCAAAGGGTAAGCAACGAGATTATGCCGATTATATTTCGGAGGCAGTCAGGCCCGAAACCAAAGCCTCCCGATTGGCTAAAATCATCCCAATGATTGAAAAGGGCATCGGTCTCAACGACAAGTACAAATAAGGCAACCCACCTGTCCATTTAAGTTTGAAGGCACCCATGCAATCCCTAAATTAGTAGCAGGAAGTAGTTTGTTTACTTAATCTGCACGACCTATGAAATGGGCCCATACTATTCAACAAAAAACTAAAATCGCATTCTGGTCTACGCTGGTTCTGGTATTGATATTTGCCAAAAACTGGATGGACAAATCCAATGTGATTACACTGGACCATTCTTTCGCATCTGTCTATGATGACCGATTGGTTGCAGAAAGTTATATTTTCCAATTGTCTGATCATTTGTACCAAAAGAAAATTACCATTTCTTCATGCTACAATGCCGACACTCAGCAAGGATTAGAAGGTCAAATCAAGGCGCATCATTACGCCATTGCCAAAATCATTTCGGATTTTGAAAAAACCAAACTTACACCTACCGAGTCGATGTACTTTGGGCACCTGAAAGAAAATCTATCCTCACTGAATGCCATGGAGGATCAATATCTAAGTGCTATTAGTATGGAGGATAACCAAAAAATTTCCGGAGCACTCTTAAAGCTTCAAGAAAGTTTTGACGTTGTTTTATTGAATCTGAACCAGCTTTCAAAAATTCAACTTTCTGAAGGACAACTTCTTAAGGAACAATCCAAACAAATTGCCGCTGGCTCTACCTTACTTACTCAATTCGAACTGGTTGTAATAGTGGGGATTGGAATACTCATTCAAATATTAATTTTTGCCAGCAGGTCCAACTATCCCAAAGTCCCACAAAAATTTAATTTGAACTAATACTTCACTTGATCACAAAGTCCTCAAGAATTCGGGCCACCCAAAGTTTGTACTGCTTTCCTGATGGATGCAATCGATCCTCTGCCACCAATTCAGGGTCAGCCAATCCCTTGCGTGAGATGTCAGTAATGTTGTAATAAGCAACTCCGTAGGATTCGGTAATGCGCTTGTTTACTGCATTGAACTCATCTAATTCCTTGGTTATCTTTTTTTGATTTGGTTCACCAAAGGGCGTGAATCCATAATCCGGAATGGAGACAACGAAAACACGGGATTTATTTCCCGCAGCAAATTCAATTGCTGTTTTCAGCAAGTCTTCGTATTCGACTTCATATTCTTCCAGTGACTTTCCCTGGTATTGATTGTTGACACCAATCAACAGAGAAACCAGGTCGTACTTCTCCTTTAGCTGAGCAATATTGATTCCGTTTTTCAAATTATCAGTACGCCATCCGGTAACCGCAATGATTTTTGGTTTTTCTACCGCTATCCCCTTTTGCGTTAATGATGCGGCCAATTGGACCGGCCATCTTTCCGATTCCAAAACACTTTCACCAATGGTATATGAATCTCCCAAGGCAAGATATTTTAATGGTTGTTTAGAGGTTTGTGCACACATTGAATTAGCTAGTAATAAAAGAATTATCGAAAAAGAATAAACTGTACGCATGCTTTATTATTTTTTGGTGTTGATCGTTCCGCTCATTTTGGAACCATCCAGGTATTTGGCGTACCAGTCCTTGTATCTGGTGTATCGGTCAATCTGATAACTAGGCGTGCGAATGCCATGAAACTGATTGGGGTAAACCACAAACTCCGTAGGCACGCCTAAAGATTTCAATGCCTGATACATTTGCTCACTTCCTAAGGGAGGAACATTAAAGTCCTTTTCACCTACCATGTAAAGTGTTGGCGTTTTTATTTTTTCAATATTGAAAAAAGGTGAAGACAGTTTCATCCATTTGTCCGCTGTTTTCCAGGGTACGCCCAACTCGGCTTCGTATTGTTTGGTATATTGATCTGTGCCATAGAGTGAAAACCATAGTGCACTTCCCGCTCCGCTGGCAGCAGCTTTAAATCTTGGGTCAGCTGCTGTGATGTAGTCCGTTAAAATTCCACCATAACTCCATCCTCCCACGCCCAATCGATCAGGATCTGCCTTACCTTCTTTTACTAGGTGGTCCACCGCCCCCAGCAAATCGACTACTTCTTTATTCCCCCAGTCTGCATAGATGGCCCTGCTATAGTCCATCCCTCTTCCATTGCTGCCTCTGTAGTTGACGTTGGCAACAGCATAGCCATTAGCCGCATGCAATTGAGAAATCAAGTCAAATGAAAAATCATCCTGACTGGTTGGGCCACCATGTATCCATAAGATAAGCGGTAATTTTGTATTCTTAGGTACCCCTGCTGGCCACACCAGAAGACTTCCAACATTTGTTCCATCCTTGCTTTTTGAATTGAAGGCTTCCACAGATGCCAATGCTAAAGGTTTAAGGAATTCGTCATGCACATGTGTTAATCTGTTGACCGCATTTCCCGCAATTCCATACACTTCAAAGGGCGTGAGTGCATCCCCGCCCATGGCTACCCATTTATTGTCAGGTCCACGTTGCAGTGAGGTGAACACCCTGTCCCCTGTCGTTATAGCTTTCATTTCCAATGTTGATACATCGAACGTAACAACGTGTGTTCTGCGATCATCATCCATTGTAGTGTAAATCGATTTTCCATCCAATGCCCATCGAGGTGCATTCATGTCTCTATCAACTTTTGAAGAAATGATTTTTGGTTCACCTCCGCTGGCAGCTACTACTGCTATTTGAGGCTGATCATAAATATCATATTCTGGCGTGCGCGATTTAAGGTAAGCTATGTATTTCCCATCTGGACTCCATGAAGGTGAATCATCTGAATCGACCCATTTCGTCAGCTGGCGCGCTTTCGCGCCTTGCTGTGCGTCTACAATCCAAATATCGGTATTACCATTTCTGTCTGCATCGGTTGTCCTGTTACTCACAAAAGCCAGCTGTCTGGAATCAGGTGACCATGCGGGATTTCCATTATCATAATCACCCGTTGTTATCGTATCCAATTTTTCGGTTGCCAAATCAAATACATACAAGTGATTTCTTTTTCTTTCGAGGTAGCCTTGTCCATCCTGCTTGAAGTGATAGCGGTCCATTGCTATTGGCTTCTTGGTTTTCTTCTTGTCTTCATCCTCCGAAGGGTCTTGATCCTTAATGACCAAAACTATTTTTTTGGCGTCTGGGCTCCACTCGTAACTACTGATGTCCACTTTTAGTTTAGTGAGTTTTTCGGCCTCGCCACCTCTACGGTCCATCTTCCACAGCTGACTGGATTTAGCATCATATCTTGACGACAAAAAGGTTAAGTATTTCCCATCTGGAGACCACCTTGGTGAACTTTCACTCTCAGGGCTTGAGGTTAGTCTGATATTCTCTTTACCATCCCAACTTACCATCCAAATGTCCGAATCGTACTTGTCTTTGGCAGAGTCAGGCGAACTAACTACATAAGCAATCCACTTTCCATCCGGAGAAAGCTGCGGATCACTGACTGATTTTAATCTATAAACATCGGAAGGTTGAATCGGGCGTTGCGAAAAAGAAGGCAATGCCAAAAAGGTTGCAAGCGCAATTAAAATGAAAGCTTTCATCTTGGGATAATTTTATCCCCAAATTAGAAAACTTTTCATATTGAATACAGAAATATTATGTAACGAGCACCTATTCAAATCTTAGCGATTCGATAGGATCTAATTTAGAAGCTTTATAGGCAGGATAATATCCTGACAAAAGTCCTACTACCACACAAATAATGAGACCTACCAACATCCATAACCAGGGTACCACAAAACTATCTATGCCGATAGCTCTTGAAATTAAATTACCAATGGCAATTCCCAGAATAATTCCCGCAATGCCTCCCAAAATACACACTACAATGGCTTCAATTACAAATTGTTGACGAATGCGAAGCGGTGTTGCACCCAGCGCCTTTCTTACGCCCACTTCACGCGTACGCTCGGTAACGGATACCATCATGATATTCATCAATGCAATAGAGGCACCAAGGAGCGTGATAAACCCAACTCCAAAACCGCCTATTCGAAGCGCACCAGTTATACTCTCCAGGTTTTCAGCCAGTGTCTCGCTTTTTTCCATTTCAAACGAATTGGGATCACCCACTTTATCCTGTCGAATCGACCTCATGAGCCCTGTCGCTTCTCCCATCGCCAGTTCCAATTGGGATGCATCATTAATACCCACCGTAAGATTATAGTCCAGTCCCCGCCCACTTGCCATTTGATTGGCTACGATCACAGGAACAAAAACCATATTGTCGTAATTGTCTTCTGACAATTGTCCTTTTTCTTTTAATACACCAATCACCCTGAACCTTGTGCCTTTGAAGGATACCTCTTCGTTGATTGGCTCTTCGTTATCTTCAAAAATGGCTTCCACTACTTTGCTGCCTAGCACCACCACCTTGCTGCCATACTGAATTTCAATGGAGGAAAAGTTTCTTCCTTTTTCAATATTTAGCCCCTTGATGGCCAGGTACTCTTCGTTCACTCCCATCACACCAATGTTGGGATTGGTCTTATTGGAATTGTGTTTTACTTCAGCAATCTGAGTGAGGCTGGCCGATAAACTGATAGAAGAAGGAACAGGATAACGCTGAATGAATTTTTCCATGTCCTGCAAATAAACAGGACGAACCACTTCTTCTTTTATTCCCTGCTGACTACGGTTACGGTTTCGCTTTGAATAAATATCAAAGGTATTTACACCCAAAGAAGACAGACTCTCAGAAACGGAATACTCTATCCCGTCAATTGCGGTAAGAATTCCTACCAACGAGGTGATACCAATAGCAACGATTAGTGCTGTCAATACTGACCTCAAAAGGTTTGCTTGCACAGATCTTAAACCTTCCTTAAAATTTTCGAGCAGATTCATTCAGAATTACTATAGATTACAAATCAAAAGTAGACATTGATCGTTGTACTATAAGACTATTAAGGGCCAAAATTGTTACATTCGTATAGCATAATGAAGGGATTTACGTTGAGGTTACTGATTTTGTTGTTCTTTTTGACTGCCAGCAGGCTTGTCAGCGCCAATTATGTGTTTATTCCGATGGACAATAAGCAGTCCAACCACCTTAAAGCTTACGGAATCGCCTACTGGATTTTGAAAAACGATATTGAGGTAGACTGGCTACTAAATTATCGTGGAGGCAGTTTTATGTGCAAGTACCAACCCGCCATCCAAAATGAGTTGGTGATCCGCGGAGTGAGTTTTGAAATTATCTCCGATGCACAAGCCAATGGGATCATAACAGAAATAGCTTCTCCTGCTGTGAATTATGACCTTATGAAGTTGGAGAAATACCCGAAGATTGCCGTGTATTCTCCTAAAAGCAAGCAACCCTGGGACGATGCGGTAACTCTGGTGCTGACTTATGCAGAGATTCCCTATGATATTATTTTTGACAATGAGGTGATGAAAGGCGATTTACCAAAATACGACTGGTTGCACCTGCATCATGAAGATTTTACCGGACAATACGGAAAATTTTATGGCAGCTATGCCAACATGCCCTGGTACATTGAAGCTCAAAAGGAATCTGAGGAGATGGCTCGTGAAAATGGTTTCCATAAAGTTTCTCAACTCAAATTAGCGGTAGCAAAACGTATTAAAGAATTTGTGGCAGGAGGAGGTTTTCTTTTTGCTATGTGCTCGGCAACCGATTCATTTGATATCGCTCTTTCAGCAGAAGGTGTCGACATATGTGAGCGTATGTACGATGGCGACCCTGCAGATCCTAAAGCTCAGGAAAAACTAGATTTTGAAAAAACACTTGCCTTTACAGATTTCCGCATTTCAAGGGACCCTTATCAATATGAATTTTCGGATATTGACAATAATGCTCCTGAAAGAGGTTTGCGCCAGGATAACGACTACTTTAATCTTTTTGAATTTTCAGCCAAGTGGGATCCAATTCCCACCATGCTCACCCAAAATCACACACGCGTAATCAGAGGGTTTTACGGACAGACCACCGGATTCAAAAAACATTTGGTAAAACCGGATGTTGTAATCATGGGTGAGAACAGGGACATCAGAGAAGTGAAATATCTACATGGTGTACTGGGCAAAGGCTTTTACACTTACTATGGAGGGCACGATCCGGAAGACTATCAGCATACTGTTGGAGAGGAGCCCACCGATTTGAACTTGCACCCGCAATCAGCAGGTTACCGATTGATCCTGAACAATATCTTATTCCCGGCAGCCAAAAAGAAAAAACAGAAGACTTGATCAGTGCATACGATCTGAACGCACTTCGAGTTGAGAAACTATAACTGCTTCTGCAGCCAAAAGTTCACGCCACCGTTGCTCTACCCAATCAGGATTTTTATATGCTTTGGCCAAGGCCAAAAAAGTTTTGTAGTGCCCTGCCTCACTCACCATGAGCTCATAATAAAACTTGCTCAGATCCGCATCATCAATCTCCTTCCATAGCAATCGGAATCGTTCGCAACTGCGCGCTTCAATTAATGCATTCATGAGCAGCTTTTCTACCAATTGATCCACCCTACTGCCTCCCTTCTTAATCACTTTTTGTAGTTGTTCCACATACTCATCTTTGCGGGGCATACCAAAAGCCATATCTCGACTTTTGAGCTTTTCCAATACCCGTTCAAAGTGTCCCCATTCTTCTGCGACAATAGGCGTTAGTGTTTCCACCACCTTGTCCATTTCAGGGTATTGGATGATTAAAGAAATACAAGACGAAGCTGCTTTTTGTTCACAATAGGCATGATCGATAAGAATATCCTGAATGTTTTTTTCAGCAATATTTACCCAACGTGGATCTGTGGGTAACACCAATCCAAGTACGTGTTTCTCCATGATCAATCGAATAATAAAAGCTCAAATCCAAAGTCCAGAATATTACGCTGACCGGGGTAAACTGGAGTAGCCAGGTAGCCAGACTGAGTGAATGCCTGAACCAGGTTATTGTATTTGAAAAAGAATCTTCCCCGTTTCATCTTCCCATTAAAAAAAACGTCAGTCAGAGGAAAGGCCGGTGAGGCAATCTGGTCTTGTACATAGTATTGTTGCATGGCCGGATCGTACGCAAGGTCATAGTAACTCGACCTCCAATGAAAATCGACCCCTATTTGTACTTGCAGGTTGTTATTGAACAACATGTTCTCATACGACAATTGCGTGTTAACAAACAGCTCTGGCACCCGCAATGCATCATCATCATTGGTTAAAAAGGCAGAGTATATCACCTGAGGTCTTAAGTGCAAATTCCTTAAAAAACGAACATCCATTCTCAATTCCGGAGATAACAACTCTTGTTTTCCTGAAGACTGAACTGGCATTACCTTCTGTGTTGTGCCGGCATAATCACCTTCTTTAAAATAGATGTAATCCCTATAATCAGTGTATTTAAATCCTGGTGAAATAAAGATTCTTCCCAGGCTCAATTTTCCGAAAACCTCCAGTTGCGTGGCTGTCGTGTTTTTGAATCGATTGTTCCAGAAATCAAAAGAACCGCGGTAAGCGTTGTGAATAAAAGAGGGTCTTGACAACAACTGCACTGCTTTGGCATCAATCCATCGAGATTGCAGCGTAAACTGAGCGCGATAGTTGCCACCGTCCAAATACTCCAACCATGCTGTAAGGTGGGTAACTGAATCATGCTCGTAGGAAAGGCGACCTCCGATATAATATTCGTCATCAGTCAAAGGTATATCCAATGTATCTGCTGTTAAATATTTGTATCTAAACTTATACGACCTGCTTTTTACATAGCCATTGTAAAACACGCGGCCAATTTTCCCTTTTAATCCCAGTTCATTTGTCCAAAAAGAAAAACGAGTACTGTCGTTGGCTACATCAGGGAATGAATCCACATTAATTTCGTTGTCATAAAAAGTTCTCGGATCAATGGTCAGGTCATCCTCATAGGTGTTCACTTTTTTTCCAAGGTCGGATTGATGATAAAGTTGAAATCCATTTCCAATCCGGTATTGATGAAACAAGTGCACCTGATTTTGTAAGTGAACACTTTTTGCCTCAGTTAATATCGGAGAATTGTTCTCATCAAAGAGGGATGCATACGTAGAGTCACCTGGCGCATCTACCACCGTAATCCCTCCTAATTCCACCACACTGTGCCTAATCCGCCTGTAGTTAATCAACAACTGGTATTTATCATTACTTGTTTTATAGGTTGTGTAAGCATCATAGTAATGACTGGTCGTTTGGCGATCGCCCTTTCCCGCCCGTTGAATTTGCTTGTCTACCAATAGGGGTCTGTAGTTAAACCCAAAACTCAGTCGCTTATTAATACTTCGACTAAATTCAATCCGGGTCATGGCACGTCCATCGCCTCCCCAAATTATTCGCATGCGGGTGTAAGGAGATTTAGTATCAAAATATTTAGGCTCCTCTGTGAAAAAATAAGGATCATAAACATGGTAGCCTGTTGATACCCCTATGCTTCCGTCTACAACAGGAAACACCGGGTAAAGAGCCGTACCTATATTGCCAAGGTCTTTGTATTTATTGTTGAATCGCTGCACATACGTCCAGCGGTGGTAATTAATGATGGAAGTGTCAATTGTTTGATAGTTTTTTCTGTCATAAAACAGATCCTCCTCTGAAATCCATCTGGTAGTGTTGGGACCATAGACATTTCTGGTTGAGTCATCCACAACTTTAGAGCCTCCCCTTTGGGCAACGGCAGTTGCACAAAAAAAGAAGAGAAAGGATAAAAAGATGGTCGGTTTCAAAAACACAGGTGCAAAGATAAATTACTCATCCACAGAATTTGCCTGAACTGCTGCCTTTTCAATGGCAGCCCGGATCAATGAATCAAATTCCGCACCGCTTTTGACGAAATCCATTTCTATGGGCAGAAAATAACAATTCAGATCTTTCAGTACTTCACTGAATTTAGTGCCCAATAGCCTTACCATGTCTTTCTCTGTGGTCAGAACTGATACCTCGTTTTGCTGACTTTTAATAAAATTCTTGATTAGGCTAATGTCTTTGGTTGTATACTGATGGTGGTCCTTAAACTTGAAGTGTTTTACCAACTCAAAATGAGCGCTTACATAATCCTCCAATGGTTGTGGTTTAGCAATTCCAGAAACCAAAACCACCCTGTGGCTGATGGGGTTGTCGGTTTGCTGAAAGGGAGTGGGACTTCCATAACGGATGAATGAAAAGAAAACCGGTTTGTTTCCGGAATAGCGCGTTATCTCCTTCTCTACTGCCGCTTGCACATCGTCATCCAAGACTTCACTGCATTTGGTTACCACCACGATATCCGCTCGTTGTGCCTCCATACGCCCTTCACGGAGCCGGCCCATAGGAAGCAGAAAATCCTGATAGAAGGGTTTCTCATAGTCGGTAAGCAAGATATTTAAGTGTGGCCTTACCCTTCGGTGCTGAAAGGCATCATCCAACAAAATAACTGCCGTGTCCGGATATTCCTGTAGAATATTGGGGATGGCGAATGCCCTGTCTTCACCAACTACGACCTTTACTTCCTTGCCGAAATTTCTATGAAACTGATAGGGCTCGTCACCCAGTGTAGATGCATTGTCCGAATCTGAAGCAAATCGAAGGCCGCGGGTTCGCCTGCCATAACCACGACTCAACGTTGCCAAAACATAATCTTTTTTAAGCAACCGTATGAGGTATTCAATCGTTGGTGTTTTTCCTGAGCCCCCTATGTTTAAATTACCCACATTGATAACAGGAATCTCAAATTGAAAGGATTTCTTATGTCCTATTTCGTAAAGATGATTTCTTATACCTGTGGCAATCCTGAAGATTACCGAAATTGGAAACAACAGCACGTTTAACACTCTCATCTCATTAGAGACCTATATCTTCGTATTTTTGCCAAAACTAAGCATTCGATGGAAACAATAAAGATAAAAGACGTTACTTCTCATCTTGAAAGGTTAGCCTCTGCTTCCTATCAGGAAGGTTACGACAACAGCGGTTTAATTACTGGCAATCCCCATTGGGAGGTTACTGGCATATTGGTGACCCTTGATTGCATAGAAAAAGTGGTTGAAGAAGCTATATCGCTAAAATGTAACCTCATTGTGGCGCACCACCCCATCGTATTTAAAGGATTAAAGCGGCTGACAGGGAAAAGCTATGTGGAAAGAACCATCATTAAGGCCATTAAACATGACATCGCGATTTATGCCATTCACACCAATCTGGATAATGTAATTCAGGGTGTGAACAGAAGAATTGCCGAGAAAATCGGTTTGTCAGGTTTGCAAGTCCTTGTTCCCAGATCCGAAACACTGTCTAAACTGGTAACCTTCGTCCCTAAAGATGCCATTGACCCCGTGATGGATTCCCTTCATGAAGCTGGAGCTGGAAACATTGGAAATTACAGGAATTGCAGCTTTAGAATAACTGGAACAGGTACATTTCAACCCAATGAACATGCCAATCCCCACGTGGGCAAGAAAGGGGAACTGGAGAAAATAGAAGAAATCCGTATTGAAATGCTGCTTCCCACCCATCTAAAGGACAAAGTATTGACAGCATTGAGAAAGGCGCATCCTTACGAAGAAGTGGCCTACTACCTAACACCCCTATCCAATGACAATCAGGAGGTTGGATCTGGTATGATCGGTACACTTGCCACCCCGGAGGAACCAATGGCTTTTCTAAAGCGTTTAAAGCAAGTAATGAATACGAACTGCATCCGGTATACAACCCCTTCCAACAATTCAATTCAGAAAGTAGCACTTTGTGGTGGGGCGGGTAGTTTTTTGCTGCCTGCGGCCAAAGCCCAGGGGGCGGATGTCTTTGTATCAGCAGATTTCAAGTACCATGAATTTTTTGATGCCGAGGACCAAATCCTTATCGCGGATGTTGGCCACTTTGAAAGCGAACAGTTTACGAAAGACTTACTGAAAGAGGTTTTGGAAGAAAATTTTACTACTTTTGCAGTCTATTTTTCGAAATCGGTCACGAATCCAATAAGTTATTTGTAAGTAATGGAAAATCAAACAGTTGCCCAAAAACTCGAAGCCCTAGTAAAACTCCAATATATAGACACAAAGATTGACCAGCTTAAGAAATTAAGGGGTGACCTTCCTGATGAAGTTCAGGATTTGGAAGATGAGATGGAAGGTTACAGGACCAGAATGGGTCGTTTTGAGGTTGAATTAAAGGACCTGGATGAGTGCATCAAGAAGAACAAGGAAGGAATTAAGGAGGCCGAAAAGCTGATCAAGAAGTACAATGAGCAGCAAAAGAACGTAAAGAACAATCGCGAATATGATGCCATCACCAAGGAAGTAGAACTTCAGGAGTTGGAGGTACAGATTTGCGAAAAGCGCATCAACGAGGCAAAGGATAAAATAGAGTTGAAGAAAGAAGAGATTGGCGCTATCGAAAAGCTGATCAACGAGCGCAAAGAGGATTTAAATAACAAAAAGAAAGAACTGGAAGAAATCCTGAACGAGAGCCAGGAGGAAGAAGCCAGTCTTTTGGCCGATCGGGAGAAAGCCACAAAAAAGATCGAAGACAAATTGCTCAAGTATTATGAGCGTCTTCGCACCAGCTTGTCTAACGGACTTGCAGTAGTAAGGGTGGTAAGAGGTGCAGCAGAAGGTTGCAACATTATCATTCCTCCGCAAAAAATTGCTGAAATCAGGGAGAAGAAGAAGATTGTTATTGACGAACACTCTGGCCGAATTCTTGCTGATGTGGACATGGAGTCAATGGAAGAAGAGAAAAAGCCAAAGAAAAAAGCTGCCCCAAGAAAGAAGAAGGTTGGCTAATAGCAAAACGATATTATACCCAAAAAAGGCAGGCCAGATCGCCTGCCTTTTTTTGTTTTTGATCACCCCTTCCCTGGCCAGCGACCATGTCTGGAAATTTGATTCCGAATTACAAAAAGCATATCAAGCCGTACTCAACCTGGAAACCGACCATGCCTATTCCGCATTGGCAACTTTGGGTTCCAAAACCAATCCGCTTCATAAAATATACGTAGAAAGCTTTTGCGAAACTTTGGATGTGCTCATCTCCGAAGATGAGGTTAAGTTTCAGGAAATAGAGAACAAATTTAAAGCGCGATTCAAATACCTGGATAGCCAAAAGGAGTCAGCAGAAACTTTATTTCTAAAAGCTGAACTTAACCTGCAGCGCGGATTCAATTTCCTGAACCTGGGACAAGACTTAAATGCCGTATGGGCCATTCGCACCGCCTATGGTTATGCAGAAGAGTGTCAGAAAAAATACCCGGATTTTATTCCTGTTAAAAAAACCAGTGGTGTCATTCAAGTGATGGTAGGATCCGTACCCGACAAATACAGCTGGTTCATGAGTCTGCTGGGGATGAAGGGTTCTGTAGCAACCGGACAAAAGCAGTTACAAGATTTGCGCAAATCTGAGTCGTCATTGAGCACAGAAGCCACTATTCTTTACTTTACCATTAAAGGACTTATCAATCAGCAGCACGAAGAGGCTACCAACGGATTACTGAAGGCACTGGAGGAACAACCTTACAATCGGTTGGTGCTTTTTTTAGGTGTTAATATGCTGATGAAAAGCTCCCAAAGCGAAAGGGCTTTAGCACTGATCAAAACACTGGATGAACACCAGGAAGGATTGCCCATGCATTACATCGATTATCTCAGGGGTGAAATTTTATTACAGAAAGGTGAGTACAATTCAGCCATTGTAGCCTACCGGAAGTTTATTGTCAACTACAAGAGCGTCAATTTCAAGAAGGACAGCTATTATAAGATTGCTCTTTGTTACTGGCTTCAAAACAAAAAGGAAGAAGCCCTCAAGCATTTCGAAATTGCCAAGAAAACAGGAAAGGATATAGCCGAACCGGATCGTTATGCCAATGCCCAATTAAAGGAGAATATATTTCCCAATCCTCAACTCCTCAAGGTCCGGCTTTATACAGATGGCGGATACTATGATGAGGCGAAGGCTATCATGAAAACCTTTAACGAATCCAGTCTCACTTCAGAGAAAGAAAGGGTAGAATACAATTATCGCAAGGCACGGCTGGCCGATAAAATGGGAGATCTGCCTACAGCAAAACTATTCTATACCCGAACAGTAAAATTAGCAGGGACTAATCCCTGGTATTTTGCTCCTAACTCGGCATTACAACTTGGTTATATCGCCAAAACAAGCAACAATATTCCCGAAGCCAAAAAATACTTTGAACTTGCGCTCAGTTATAAGAATCATGCCTATAAAAACAGTATTGATGGTAAAGCAAAGTCAGCTTTGGAGCAACTCAATGAATAATTTAAATGATTGACTGCTAATTCAGTCCTTGCAGGTGATCTACATTGTTATATTGATCCACTTTGCACATAGACCCTGAATATTGAAGTAGGTACAATCCTAAATTTTTGTGCTCAAACATATCCATCGCGCTAAGTGGATAATTTAGTAATTGACAAAGTAGCACCCTGATTGCACGGCCGTGCATGCATATCAAAATAGTTTGTTCCTCTTTACGCTCTAAGATTTTGTGCAAAAATGGTCGCTGTCGAGCCGCTACATCTTCAGGGCTCTCACCACCTTCAATTCTCAGGTCGGTTTTATTGTTCTGCCACTGTTTCAATAGCCAGCGATAATAATCATCCTCTTCGGGAGTAATGCGCATCCCCTCCTTATTTCCCCAATTGATTTCATTAAGCCCTGCATGTGCTTCGTGGTTTATCCCCTTTTGAATGAAAGAGTCGACCGACTGCTGGCTCCTTTTAAGCACTGACGTATACACCTTGTCGAAATGAATGTCTTTATAAGCTTCATAAAACGAAAATGCCTGCGCCACCCCCGTTTCATTGAGCGTAGAGTCAATTCCGCTTCCCTGTACAATGCCTTTCAGGTTGAAGTCCGTCTGCCCATGACGGATCAAGTATATTTTTTTACTGGTCAATTTTCCTCTAATTTGGGCGCAAAAATAAGGAATTAGTCCATTGGCACCACAGACGAAAACACTCTCATTTGCCTCGAAAGGCGTTACAATCGACCAATTGAATCAATTGTCTCGAAAAACACTTGTAGAACACCTCGGAATAAAGTTTACCGAAGTAGGAGAAGATTATATTTCTGCTTCAATGCCAGTAGATCACAGAACACATCAGCCCTTTGGATTGTTACATGGAGGAGCATCCGTTGCGCTCGCAGAAACTTTGGGTAGTGTGGCCGCCACCCTCTGTTTAGATCAAAATTTACAATATGGTGTTGGCTTGGAGATCAATGCCAACCATATCAGGGCCATGAAAGAGGGTATTGTAATTGGTACCACCCGCCCCATTCATGTAGGAAAAAGAACTCATGTTTGGGAAATTAAAATCACCAATGAATTGGACGAATTGGTTTGCATCAGCCGCATAACAATTGCCATCATTGACAAAAGATAAATGTGTTCATGACTGAAGTCACTGGAGAATTAAAGATTCAACGTGCCGAAAAGGAATTAATAACTGGCATACTTTCAGAAAATCTTACGGATGGTAATGCCATTGGACTTTGGAGGCTACCCAACTCCTCCAAAAAGCATCTCATTGTATGCACAGAAGGACCAGCCCAACTGGATGAGTTACCTATAGAGGAACTTGGAACTGGATTTGTTTTTGCCCCCTTTGATAGTAAAAAGCAAAAATACTTTCTAAAAGCAAACAAGAGCTGTGTTTTTGAAAAAGGAGAAATGATCTCCAATAACTTTATTAAGTCTTCTTATCAAGACGAAGTTCCACGTAAACTTGATCATTCTCCTCTTGCGTTCTACCAATCCCAATTGAATGGCTTTTCTCCTTTGGACAAAGGCGATTACATTCAACTGGTCGATAAGTCACTTGAACAGATCAATACAGGACATTTTGAAAAACTTGTTCCTTCTCGCTGCAAGAAAGTAGTGCTGCCCGAGCAGTTCGAATTGATAGAAGCATTCAACAAACTATGTGCATTGTATCCCAATGCATTCGTTTCGCTTGTATCCATTCCCGAAGTGGGCACATGGCTCGGTGCCTCACCAGAACTTTTAGTTTCGGTAGACCATCAAATGCATTTCAAAACAGTAGCCGTGGCAGGAACGCAAGCGGTACAATCTGATGCTGACTTAAAGCAAGTAGCATGGACACAGAAAGAAATTGAAGAGCAGGCATTGGTGTGCAGGTACATAATTAATTGTTTTAAAAAAATACGATTGCGCGAATATGTTGAATTGGGTCCTAAGACATGGAAGGCAGGCAACCTGCTCCATCTCAAAACAGAATATGAAGTGGACATGAATGCAACTAATTTTCCGCAATTGGGTTCCGTGATGTTAAAGCTCCTGCACCCTACATCTGCCGTATGTGGAATGCCCAGAGAAGCCTCTTTGGCATTTTTAGAAGCCCATGAAAATTTTGATAGAAGTTTCTACAGTGGGTATCTTGGTCCTGTCAACTACGAAAACGAAATTTCACTTTTTGTTAATCTTCGTTGTATGCAATGGTGTGGCCATGAAGCCCTCCTTTATGCAGGCGCAGGGGTCACCGCTGACTCTGTCCCTCAAAAAGAATGGGAAGAAACTGAAATGAAAATGAAAACATTGCTACAGGTTATTCAATCTTAATAAGTGCGTCTACAACCCATATACGACATTGCAGAAATATGTGCCCTGAAAGGCATTGAACAAGCCGTATTATGTCCAGGTTCTCGCTGTGCACCACTGATTAGTGCATTCACCAACCACCCTAAAGTAAAGACACACACATTTAGTGACGAACGAAGCGCAGCATTCATTGCCAATGGAATGGCACTGGCCACTAACAATCCTGTTGCCTTGGTTTGCACCTCAGGTTCTGCCGCTTATAATTTTGCTCCTGCGGTAGCAGAAGCCTATTATCAACAAATACCCGTTGTGGTTCTTACTGCAGACAGACCCAAGGAATGGATTGATCAGCTGGATGGCCAGACTATTCAGCAGCAAAATATTTTTGGCAATCATGTAAAAAAATATTTTGAACTACCTCAGGATTATGAGCATGCTGATGCATTGTGGTTTATCAACCGAACCATTAACGAAGCCATCAATCTTGCCAATCAAATTCCAAAGGGACCCGTACATATCAATGTACCTTTACGCGAACCCTTGTATCCCAGCCAGGGAGAAAACATTAAGTTTTCAGATAGCGTAAGGATTATCGATCAGCCAACTGAAGAAAAACTTTTATCAGAAGAAACCCTTGATACGCTGAAGACAAGTCTTAGCACTTTTAATAAAGTATTGATTGTAGGCGGTCAACATACCCTTGACACTGAACTGGCCACTTTATTGGATAAATTTTCAAAGCAACATCATATACCGGTAGTTGCTGACGTAATCTCCAATTTGCATCTGCTGTCCAATGGAGTAAGCCATACCGATTCCATGCTGGGACAAAGTAAAGCAGATGTCCAAAAAGCCTTGCAACCTGAGTTGTTGATCACTTTCGGAAAGTCAATTCTCTCAAAGAACTTAAAACTGTTTTTAAGAAAATATAAACCAACTGCACATTGGCACATTCAGCACGCGGGTGTGGTTGCAGACACCTATCAGTCTTTAACTACCCATCTGGGTGTTTCTCCGAAAGTTTTTTTCCAACAATTGACAGAAGTAGTTTCCAAGACGGGATTTGAAGGACAAAAGAGGGAGAATTACTTCCGATTGTGGGAAGCAGAAGAACACCGGACCGTGCGGGCAACACAGTCTTTCTTTTCACCACCGCAATTGAATGAATTTTCACTTGTTTATGAAATACTAAAAAGTTTGCCTTCTTCCTGCCATTTGCACCTTGCCAATAGTATGTCTGTTCGTTATGCCAATTTTATTGGATTATCCGAAGAACATAAAAACGTAGAAGTTTTTTGCAATAGAGGTACCAGTGGAATTGACGGAAGCTCAAGCACTGCGGTAGGCCACGCGCTGCTTTCAAAAAAGCCAACGTTTCTTATAACCGGAGACATGGCATTCTTTTACGACCGGAATGCATTCTGGCACAATTATAAATTACCCAATTTAAGAATTATTGTTTTGAATAATCATGGAGGTGCCATTTTTTCAATGATTGATGGCCCCAATCAATTGCCAGAAGCCAGCGAGTATTTCATCACGCAACAAAAGCTATCCGCACGCGGCCTTGCACAGGAATACGAAATTGTTTACTTGAAACTTGACAATCTTCGAAAGATGAAAAATCTCTTCAAGGATTTTTTCGATTTTGATGGCAGAACAAAAATATTGGAGATTGAAACAAAGGCAGACGATGCCAAAATCGTATTTGATAATTTTAAAAAACAAATAAGAAAGAATTATGACGCTTAATTATCCATGGAAACCGATTAAAGAATATAAGGAAATACTCTTCCAACAGTTCGAAGGCATTGCCCGAATCAGTATCAACCGACCTGAAGTGCACAACGCCTTCACTCCACTTACAGTTCAGGAGATGATAGATGCGGTGATGATTTGTCGTGAAGACCCTGAAATAGGCGTTATTATATTGACTGGAGAAGGAGGTAAAGCATTCTGCAGTGGGGGTGATCAAAGTGTACGCGGTCATGGTGGTTATGTAGGTGGAGACAAAGTACCCAGGCTCAATGTACTGGATCTTCAAAAATTAATTCGTTCGATTTCAAAACCTGTGATTGCTGCCGTTGCCGGATGGGCCATAGGTGGCGGACATGTGCTTCACGTGGTGTGTGATCTAAGCATTGCTGCTGAGAATGCAAGATTTGGACAAACCGGACCCAAGGTGGGAAGTTTTGATGGCGGCTTTGGTGCCTCTTACCTTGCAAGGATAGTCGGCCAAAAGAAAGCGAGAGAAATTTGGTTCTTGTGTGATCAATACGATGCCACAGAAGCATTGGAGATGGGATTGGTGAATAAGGTAGTGCCATTGGACAAGTTAGAAGAAACCTATGTAGCATGGGCTCGCAAAATATTGAAGAAAAGCCCGCTTGCAATCAGAATGCTTAAATGCGCCTTCAATGCTGAGTTGGACGGTCAAGCAGGAATTCAGGAATTGGCAGGCAACGCCACATTGCTCTATTACCTCAGTGATGAAGCAAAAGAAGGTAAGAATGCATTTTTGGAAAAAAGAGAACCTGATTTCTCTAAATTCCCAAAATTCCCATAACCCGAAGGAGCAATGGGTCATCCAATGCTGACTATTAATGGTAATGTGTTTTCACCTGACCAAATTGTAAACGAATCCGTTGACCCAGCTACTCCATTTGAAAAAAGTACACTTCATTTTTGCCGCGACTGGCTAAAGGGTAATAGTAGTTTCACACTACACACTTCTGGATCAACTGGCGCACCTAAGTCGATCACTTTCACACGTGACCAGATGATAGCCAGTGCGAGAATGACACAAGCAGCGCTTGGGCTAAATCAAAATGACACAGCGCTTGTCTGTCTTGATACCAATTACATAGCTGGCCAAATGATGTTGGTACGGTGTTTTGTGGTTGGAATGAAAATAATTGCAGTTGAACCCACTGCTAACCCATTTGAAAATTTGGAACAAGGTCAGCAAATTGATTTTGTAGCCATGGTGCCTTATCAATTGCAGCATGTAATCAACTCCAACGAACACGTGCTCAATCAAATCAGGATAGCCATTGTAGGAGGTGCACCACTCGACAGTCAGTTAAAATCAAAGTTGATGGACTATACATGTCAGTTGTATGCCACCTACGGTATGACAGAGACGATCTCCCATGTTGCCTTACAAAAAATAAATGGTCCATTTGCCTCGGGTTCTTTTAAGGCACTCCCCGGAGTTGCACTAAGAACGGATGAACGAGGTTGTCTGGTTATCAGTACCTCCTTCCTTGACAATGATATCGTTACCAATGATCTTGTTGAATTGATAAATGAAAGTGAATTTAAATGGTCAGGACGCTGGGACAACATCATCAACACAGGCGGGGTGAAGGTTATACCAGAGAAGATAGAAATTCAGTTAGAAGAAATTTTTGGTAAACTGGGTGTAACTAATCGGTTCTTCATTTTTGGAATTCCCGATCAAAACCTCGGCCAGAAAGTCAGCTTATGGATAGAGGGCGATCCTTTTTCGGACATGATTCAAGGAAAGTTCTTACAGGAGTTAAAAGTGATGATATCCAAATACGAAATCCCTAAGGAGATTAAATTTGTGAAGGCATTTCAGGAAACAGCAACAGGAAAGGTCAATAGGGCAAAAACTGTTAATCTATTCCCCGTCTAGTTCCTAACTATAGGAACAGACGGGGATAGAATCGCTAGGCTATTTCTTTTTGGATTTTAAATCCAATATTTCTTTTTGTAAATCCAGCACTACTCCAGCCAGATTTTCAATCGACATGTCTTTTTGAGATTCTACATCAGGAAATTGAACACTGATGTAGGCTTTGGCAGCCCATGCTTCATGAACGTCTTCTCCATCAATCTGAAAAGGTGTGTACTGCCTGTTGTCTGAAACCAAAAAAAGTTTTCCGTTTTCATTCAGGTAATTGAATACACGCTTGTAGACTATGCCTTCTCTGCTGGTTACCAAGATGTACGTCTTCCCGTTTTTGAGATCACTTAAATTCTCTATATACTCCCCTACGATGATGGTGCCCGGTAAAATGGGAAGCATGGAATCACCGCTGATTTCAAAAGCGCGGTAAGTACCATTGGAAAGATTAGGTAAATTAAATTTGGGAAGCTCCTTCACATATTCAGGATCTGCATACCCATTCATATATCCGGCAGCTGCTTTTTGGGGTACCAACTCTATATTATCTTTCCTTGCCGAATCCATGGAAACTACCAGCACTTCTTTCCCCCGGATGTAATCTTTCGGAGAACGTTGGGGAACATCTGTTGTATTTAAATCGCTACTGATGAGATCATCTACCGACAAATTGGCCATGCTCGCCATTTTATGTAGGAGTTCCAGCCGAGGTTCAGCCCTCCCTTCCTCATAGGCTCCCACCAATGAGCGCTTGATGCCCAACTGTTGACCAAACTGATCCTGAGTTAGCTTCAACTGTTTTCTAATGTATCTGATATTCTCGTTGATGGCAGGCATAGACTTATCGTTTAAAAATCATGATACTTCCTGAACTGACTTTCTTTTTACTGAGTGAGAACAAATTGCGTTGATAATACCTATCTGAGGATTGCATGGCATAGACATGACGATTAATTTTTTCTATTACCTCATTGACTGAGGTTTGTGCCTCTGCCAGCATATAGCCATAGCATTCTTGTGATAATCCAATGGTGGAAAAATTCACCTGAAATTTCCCTGACTTCAATTTTTTGCTTGAAAGCTTCAATTTCGAATCCATAGCGTGTTGACTAATAATTTTAGCTAATTAATAACTATATTAGCAATAACACAAACATTTAACTAAAAATATTAGTTGAATTCCGGTAAAACCCAGTTTAAGGTCTTGTCATAGCCTAATTGACCATTTTTTACGTGGAGTGGCGAATCAACATTGTTTTCATAGATTTTACCTGTACCCAGACCTTGAGGTATCAGATTATCGTGTTCGGCAGTAAATTGAGCAATTGCATTGAGCCCTACGCTGGACTCGAGCGCTGATGTCATCCACCAGCCGATGTTCAACGATTGGGCTATTGTTATCCATTGTTGACAACCCGACAAGCCCCCATGAAGTGAAGGTTTGAGTACGATAAACTGGGGCTTAATGCGATTGAGTAAGGCGCTCTTGTTGGATTCCCCCACCACACCAATTAACTCTTCATCCAAGGCTATCGGAATAGGCGATTGCTTACATAAAGCCGCTAGTTGGTCGGAGCCCGCTTTTAGCGGTTGTTCAATAGAATGGATGTTGTACTTGGCAAGCTCTTCAAGTTTGTACATGGCTTCCTCTTCCTTGAATGCACCATTGGCATCAAGCCTGAGGGTGATGTCCATCTTAAAATACTTCCTTCGGATGTATTGCAGGATATCACACTCTTTCTCAAAATTGATCCCTCCCACTTTCATTTTGATGCAATTGAAACCATCCTGAATCTTGATCTCTATTTGTTGAAGCATCATGTCCATCCCACTCATCCAAATCAAACCATTGATGGGAAGGGGCTGGCCTTCGATAAATTTATTTTTAAAAATAATACGCTTGCCACCATGAATGAGATCCAGAAGGGCTGTTTCAAAAGCAAAAAGAACACTAGGGGCAAGTAAAACATCCGGTATCCGTTCAGTTACCTCGCTAGCCACTTGCGATAGCTCATAACCCTTCAACTGGCTCAAAGTCAACTGACTATCATTAAATAATTGGATATAATGGGTGAGCTTGCCCTCAAATGAATCGTCCAATTCCAAGCTCAACCCAAGAAGTGGGCCTGCTTCTCCCACACCAAAATTTTCGGGGTGGTTGGCATCTTCAATTTTGATAAACCACGAATCACGTACTGCCATTACTCCCCTGGAGGTCTTCGCCCGAAAGTTGAAATGAAAGGTGTTTTTTACAAATGAAGCTTGCAGGGCCATTTTGCTAATATGGAAGCCTTACCGCGTAAATACAAATACTAACTTTGCACGATCATTTTATGGAAAAAGAAATTAAAAGCAGCGACTTTACCTATCCCTTGCCTGACGATCGGATTGCCAAGCACCCTTTGGCACAAAGGGATCAATCCAAGTTGCTTTTTTACAAGGGAGGTAAAATAGAACATCGCCAGTTTTTTGAATTGCCTGATGTGCTTCCTCCCAACAGCAGTCTTTTTTTTAACGACACCAAAGTCATTCCAGCAAGATTGTTGTTTCGGAAAGAAACCGGTGCTCAAATTGAGGTCTTCCTTTTGCAACCTGCAGATGACAACCAGCCCGTGCAATTGGCCATGCAGCAAGCTGAAAACACGCAGTGGCACTGCACTATTGGTAATCTAAAACGTTGGAAGGAAGGAGCCACTATACAATTGCGGAAAAATGACATCGAACTCAACGCAAAACTGACAGACGCAAAAGCGGGATTGGTAGACTTCAGCTGGATACCTGCGCAGCTAAGTTTTGCTGAGATTGTCAATCTCTTTGGCAACACACCGCTACCGCCTTACTTGCATCGGGATGCGGATGCTGAAGACAAACATCGTTACCAAACCGTGTACTCCCATTATGAAGGGGCTGTGGCCGCCCCTACCGCTGGACTTCATTTTACCCAGGAGGTGTTGGAAAAAATAAAGGCAAAAGGAATTCTCACCGATTTTTTAACATTACATGTAAGTGCCGGAACATTTCAACCCATTAAAACGGAAAATGCCCTGGACCATGCAATGCATTCGGAGCAAATCATTGTGAGCAAGGCCAATCTGAATTCGTTGCTCATCCCCAACAGAAAAATTATTGCCGTGGGTACTACCTCTATGCGTACCCTGGAGAGCATCTATTGGTATGGGGTAAAACTTTTAACACAAGGCGCCCAGCCATTTATTATTGCTCAAAATGACCCTTATGTGGAACGGTCAGGCCATTTACCTTCTCGCGAAGCCGCTATCTTGGCTGTTTTAGATGAAATGGATAATGAGCAGATTTTGGTTGGCCATACTTCTATATATATGGTTCCAGGGTATCGTTTTAATGTTTGCGATGGCCTGATCACCAATTTTCACCAACCAGGATCCACGCTAATGCTATTGGTAGCCGCTTTCACAGGGTCTGACTGGCATCAAATTTATCAATCCGCTCTTGACAATGAGTATAGATTTCTCAGCTATGGTGATAGTTCTCTCCTGTTGCCACGCAACCAGATGTAAATATTATACATCGTTAGTTACCATAATTTCTACCGCATTTTACTTTACCAATACTTCACACTTTAAGCGCAAAATACTATAAACCAGCAAGTAATAGAATGGTAAATGAGCTGGCTGTAGTATAGGAAATATCGTTGATTATTTTCAACTTCAAGGTTTGGTAGACTTCAATAGTAAACCGCCTATATGAAATCTCAGATACTCAAGATGCTCGATGTGGAGCCTAGTGAGTCGGGAAGGGTATTTTTACTTCTCGCCATTAGCTTCTGTATGGGTTTGTTCCTGGCAACCGTTACTGTTGCTTCTCAGACGTTGTTCCTCACTTATTTCAGTGAGACTGAGGACCTTCCGATAGCGCTGGTTGTTTCTGGTGTCTTTTCGATTGTGGCTACTGGTATCTATAATTTTTTCCAGGGTCGGATCAGGTTCAGCACATTGGCCATAAGCAGCCTCGTTGTGCTCATCGGTCTTACTGCCTTTATTGAATTTGCTGACTCCTATATCGAGAACGAAAACTACCTGTACTATTTTGGTTTTACGCTTATTTTACCCTTCACTTACCTATCCCTGCTCATATTTTGGGGAACTTTTAACCGTCTTTTCACCCTAAAACAAGTAAAGCGGGTAATCGGAAGTGTGGATGTGGGGATGGATATCGCAGCCATTCTTGCGTTTTTTACCATCCCTTTACTACTGAATTTTGGTGTAGATATCGTATCCCTTTTTACCATTGGTCTTTTCAGCATTATTGGTTATCTGGTGCTTTATGTCATCCTCACCAACCAATACCTAAAACAGGATAAAGCAACCGCTATCAAGGAATCAGAAAACGTAAAACTTTCTGCGGGGCAGTTTTTCAGCAATAAATACATCATGTCCATGTCGTTATTTATTGTCGTATCCATGGTGGCGTTACGTTTCGTTGACTACTCTTTCTTCAACGTTACCACCAATCAATTCAATGACAACGACTTACCTTATTTTCTAAGCTATTTTGAAGCTACCATTGTGGTGTTCAGCTTCCTGTTTACCACGTTTGCCACAGATAAAATCAACAAAGACTATGGTCTTCGTGTATCCTTAATAATCAACCCTTTGTTGCTGCTCATTTTTACAGGTGGAGCACTGGCGTTGGGCGCCTACTTTGGTTTCGATAAATCTGTTGGCAACTCTGTCATTTTCTTCTTCATTATGATTGCGATGAGTAAGCTATTCATCAATTCGATGAAGGATGCCATTGATGACCCTACGTTCAAGTTCTATTATGTGCCCATGGACAAGTCCATAAAGATCGATGCACAGACCAAAATAGAAGGTATGGTAATGGGCATCGGTAGCACCATTGCGGGGGGACTTATCGTGCTTATCAACTCTTTTGAAATATTCAATCTTTTGTCAGTTACGCTGTTTACCATTCCAATTCTGCTGGTTTGGTATTGGGTGACAAGCAGGATGCACAAGGGATATCGCGACACCCTCCAAAAATCATTGGTAATCAACAAGTCAGACGCGGAGAAGCACATGGTCAAGGAGTATACCATGGACAGTGTGCTTTCACGTGAGGTCAATGGCAGCGTGGAAGAGAAAGTGATCTACGGATTGAAGCTGATGGAAAAACTGGAACCTGCATTATTTGAAAGCTCAGTGATACGGCTTGCAGATAGTGACCTGAAACAGGTAAGGCAATTCGCGAAAGACAAGATATCAGAATTAGGCATTGGGCAGGACATAGGTAGTGAGATCAAGAGCCTGGCCAAACACGCAGCAGGTGAAGCAGAAGACAGCGACCTTTTGTCCATCTCTGTAGAAAAGCTGATGAAACTGAGTAAATCAGTTAAGCAAACCGATCGGGTATTGGCAGCCAAGTTGTTGCGCAAGATGGTAAGTCAAAAGACCATTTTCATTTTGCTGGAGCTGCTGCGCGATGCGGATCCGAAAGTAAGGCAAGAAGCGTTGCTTACTGCTCGCAAAGTCAAAAGACAGGAGACCTGGAATGTATTAATAGAATTACTTTCTTCGCCCTCCTATGCACATATGGCTGCCTCAGCATTAAAGGAAGCTGGAGAAGCTGCCCTTGAAACTTTAGAGAGTGCCTTTCACAAATCAGGTCAACGCGATTTGGTGATGCTGAAAATCGTTCAGATCATCGGTCATATTGGCGGACCCAAAGGTACAGCCCTCTTATGGGAAAAAGCCGATTACCCCGACAAAAGAATAGTGAAGCAAATCCTCTACTCTTTGCGATACATGAATTACCAGGCTACCGGCAGGGAAGCCATAATCGTTAAAGATCTGCTGGATGTTGAGATGGGAAAGACGCTGTGGAACCTGGCGGCACTTGAAGAACTTACTGACGAACCCCATTTTAAGTTTCTCAAAGAAGCTTTAAAAGAAGAAATTCGCGACAATTACGATCAGATTACTTTGCTATTGTCTTTGTTGTACGATCCTAACTCTGTACAGCTGGTAAAAGAGAACATTGAATCTGAATCTTCCGATGGAACTGCATACGCACTTGAGCTGCTTGATCTTTTTCTTGATCAGGACCTCAAGCCCAAATTAATACCATTGCTGGATGATGACAGTACTCACGAGAAATTAGAAAAGCTCCAGATTCACTTCCCAAGAGAGGATTACAATCCCGTTCAGGTAATTAACTATATCCTCAACCGTGACTTTAATTTTAACAATCGCTGGACAAAACTTTGCGCAATACATGCTACTGCTTACATCGCTGACTTTAGAGTAAGCAGGGGACTGATTGCACAGATGTTTAATCAGGATAAACTTCTGCAGGAAACAGCAGCGTGGGTAATCTACAACAAGGACAAAGCCATGTATGAAACCATCGCAGAGCGCTTGCCCTTTAAGGACAAGAAATTCCTTGATTCATCCATTGAAAACAATCAACTTCTGGATGGGCTCGATGATGGATTTTTCCTGGGCATAGAAATGGTGATGTTCATCAAGCAACTCAAAATGTTTAAGGGTATTGAGGGAAATTTATTGAGTGATCTTGCTGATAAGATAGTACCGGTAACCTTAAAGCCGAATGACAAAGTTGTTTTTGAGGCCAGCGAACCCAGTCCGATATTGATTGTGGCACATGGAGAAATTACATTGGAGCAGGCCAACGGAGAGAAAATTCTTCTTCCTCGCGGATCTGCTTATGGTGACTTGTTCCACAATGGCCCAGTACCTCATATTGCTGAGGTCACCACAACAACGAATAGTGTTATTTTCAGAATAAGTTTATCCGATTTCTATTTTGTATTGGCCAACCACCATGAACTGGTGCAAGGCTTGATTAAAAACAGTACCAAGAAAGAATTACAACACACACAAATGTAAAATTAACCACACGTCTACCGATGGCTTTAGATATTGATGTAATTATTGCGTTCGCAGAAAAAGATAACGGGTCCGCTAAACAAGATTTGGGCTGGGTTACGCAGTTCAAGAAGTTTCTTGAGCTGATGCTTTTCCAGGTATTGGGTCAAAAGCCAAATATCGTCTTGAAAGAAGAGTTCGATTCAGTGACTGCCTCCACCATGGACAACGCTGCAGTGCTTGTAGCGATACTCTCAAAAGAATTCATTGAATCTGGCAGGTGTCTGGACACAGTTGAAGCTTTCTACAAAGCCACCACCAACACGAAAGCCAATCGCGTATTTAAAGTGATGAAATCACCTCTATCCAGCACTGAACAACCTCCCAGGCTACGCGACTTGATTGGATACGACATGTACCAACTTGATGCCGAAACCGGCCTTATGAAAGAGTATGCAGACTTTTTCAGTGAGGAAGCAGAAAGGCAATACTGGATGAAGATGGTTGATCTGGCTTATGACATTCATGAAACATTGATTTTCTTAAGAGAAGGAGAAACCAACACCGAAGTCAAAAATATTTATAAGAGAAAAACAATATACCTCGCTGAAACCGGTCATGATTTATCCGTGCAGCGAAACATCATTAAGCGAGAGCTGCAGCGCCATGGTTACATTGTGTTGCCCAAGCAGACTTTGCCTAATCAGTTTAGTGAATTGGAAAAAATGGTGAAGAAAGACCTCGAAGAGTGCGGTCTTTCCATACACCTGGTGGGCAGCGCCTATGGAGAAATCCCGGAAGGATCGGATCGGTCTATCGTAGACTTGCAAAACCAATTGGCTGCAGAACAGAGCGCCACCAAAAAAAATCGCAATGAAGATTTTGCCAGGCTGATATGGATATCGCCAAATCTGAAGAATGCCAGCGATCGTCAAAAAGCTTTCATCGATACCATCAAGAGAGATGTAGAAGCACAGGAAGGCGCAGAAATTCTTCAAAACCCTCTGGAAGACTTTAAAAATATCATGCGTGAGGAATTGCTGGAATCCAGTGAGCGAGTTACCCAACAGGAGAGCAATGGGAAATCTATTTATCTTCTACACGACCGCGTAGATGAGCAGGCAGTAAAACCCTATCGGGAGGTGATCGAAAAAAATGGTTTTCATGTAGTAGAACCTGTATTTGAAGGGGACCTGTTGGAAGTGAGAAAAAATCACATAGACAATCTGCGCAACCTTGACGGTGCCATCATTTTCAAAGACAAGGTAAACGATCAGTGGGTGCGCATGAAAGTACTCGACCTGTTGAAAGCTCCCGGTTTTGGTCGTAAAAAACCCATTCTTGGTAAAGCGATTATTTCATCTGAAGCTTCCAGTAAAAATATTGAATCATTCAAAAGTCAAAACTTGACCCTTATTTCCGGTGATCAGAATAAAGCATTGGAATCTTTAAAATCATTTTTGTCAGACATTAAATCATAAGCACCATGAGCCAGTTAGTTGACGAAAAGGAAGGCGTAAAATTAGGATCGGTTAATCCTTTTCCAGGACTTCGTCCTTTCAAAATTGAAGAGAGTCATCTCTTCTTCGGACGCGAAGGCCAAAGTGATGAGGTACTTCTCAAACTTTCCAAGAATCGATTTGTAGGTGTTATCGGTCCTTCAGGAAGTGGTAAATCATCTTTTGTGTACTGTGGTGTGCTACCTATTCTCTATGGAGGTTTTCTTACCGATGTGAGTCCCAATTGGGAAGTGGTAGTGACAAGACCAGGTGCAGGTCCTATTGACAACCTGGCTGAAGCATTGCTCAAATCAGCAGATGACTACAACGATGCAGACATTGAAGATCAAAAAATAAAGAGAACCATCGTCTCTACATTACTCAGGAGTAGCTCACTGGGGTTGGTAGAAGCTGTGCAACAATCACGCAGGTCTAAAGATACCAACTACCTTATCCTTGTGGACCAGTTTGAAGAACTTTTCCGCTTCAAAGACAGCACGGATCCTGGATCAGTGGACGAAACACTGGCATTTGTCAACTTGCTTATGGAGGCGGTGAACTATGAAGATGCTCCCATTTACGTTGGTATCACCATGCGATCTGATTTCATCGGTGACTGTGCGCAGTTCCCTGAACTCACCAGAAAACTGAACGATAGCCACTACCTCATTCCACAAATGACACGCGATCAAAAGCGCAGGGCAGTGGAAGGCCCGGTGGCAGTAGGAGGCGCACACATTTCATCGCGATTGGTACAACAATTATTGAATGATCTGGGAGACAATCCAGATCAGCTGCCCATTCTGCAACATGCATTGATGCGTACCTGGTCTTATTGGGCCAACTACCGCGATTACGATAAAGAACCACTGGACCTCAAACATTATGAGGCGATCGGTACCATGTCAGAAGCCTTGTCACAACATGCCAACGAGGCTTATGAAGAGTTGGACGAAGACCAAAAACGCATCTGTGAAATTATGTTTAAGGCCATCACGGAAAAACGTGGTGAGAACTTTGGCATTAGAAGACCTACCCGACTCAACGAGATTGCGGCTATTGCCGATGTCTCAGAAAAAGACGTTGCGGATGTAATCGAGAAGTTCCGTGAACCAGGTAGGTCACTGCTTACACCTGCATTTGGAATGGAGCTTGGGCCTAAGTCGATGATTGATATTTCGCATGAAAGTTTGATGCGAATATGGATTCGCCTAAAGAACTGGGTTGATGATGAAGCCGAGGCAGTGCAAATGTATTTGCGCCTTGCTGAAGCAGCAGCCATGTACCAGGTAGGCAAAGCAGGCCTGTGGAGACCCCCCGATTTACAACTTGCCCTCAACTGGCAAGCCAAGCATAAACCTACTTTGGTTTGGGGACAGCGCTATCATCCTGCTTTCGAACGCACCATGGTGTTTCTCGAGTACTCACGCAAAGAGTTTGAGACGGAGCAACGCATTAAAGAGCTGGAGCAAAAGCGGAAGTTGCAACGCGCCCGGGTTACTGCCATTGTATTTGGATCACTGATGGTGGTGGCACTAATGTTTCTGGTTTACGCCATTTATCAACAGACAGAAGCGAAACGACAGGAGGCGTTAGCGGTAGCTAACGCAGAGCGAGCTACTGCGGCACAAATCGAAGCAGAAAAGCAAAAAGAAGAAGCGGTGAGACAAAAAGAGGCAGCAGAAGCTGCTACTGAAGCAGCCATTGCGGCTCAAGCGGCTGAAGCAATACAAAGGGCAGCTGCAGAACAAAGAAGGCTTCAGGCGGAAGCAGCTGAAGCCGAAGCACAAAGGCAAAAAGTCAAGGCGGAAGAGAATGAGCAACTCGCCAAGAAAAATGAACAGCAAGCGAGGACAGCGGAAGCAGAGGCCAAACGACAGGAGGAAGAAGCAAGACGCAGACGATACCTTGCCATTGCAAAATCAATGGCCATTAAGTCCATCGACCTCAGCAATGATCCCGAGCAGGAAGCATTAATTGCGCAACAGGCATTCAACTTCAATGCTAACAACGGGGGCTACGAATTTGATAATGACATCTATCGCGGATTGTATTATGGGTTGAAAAACCAAAAAGAACCACATCCGCTTACCAAAAGTCTTGAAGCACATACAAAAGGAGCAGCAAGGGCTTTGGTCACGCGCAATAACATCAACCACATTTATTCAGGTGGCAGCGATGGTAAAATTATTGAATGGAATTATGCCGGAGAAAGCTGGCAAGCCAGAGAGATCGTACCAGATCGTACAAAAACCAGTGGTTATCAGGTCTATGCCATGGACATCAGCCCTGATGGTAAATTACTACTGGCCGGTGGGCTGTACTTTGCTGACGCCAACAATAATTACGTGGAGTTATATGACTTGAAAAATTCCAGCGCAAAACCCACTATCATTCCTGGATTCAGGCAGGCGGTAGAGAACCTCACCTTCACACCAGATGGTAAAGGTTTTTATGCGCGCGACAATGCTGGTTACAGCATTAAGTTTTCGGATTTAAAAACCGCAAAGGAAGTAATCACCTCTAAAGAAAAGATTGTGGCCATAAGCATGAGTTCGGATGGAAAAAAGATAGCAGGAGCAGGCGATAATGGTAACCTGTATGTGTGGGATGTACAAAACAACTATCAGGTAGCTTCTTATAAAATGCCAGATACCCGACTGACTGCGGTTACTTTTAGTCCAGACAACAAACTTATTATTATAGGCAATGAAAGAGGGCGAGTTTGGATTACCAACAACGGTATCATCACTAGAGAATTAACAGGGCACACATCGGCCATTGAAGAGATCAAGTACAATCACGCAGGTAATTTTATGGCCACAGCCAGCAAGGACTACTCCATTCGTTTGTGGAACATGAAGCAGTTGAACCAGTCTCCTACCCTGCTGAGCGAACACGATTGGGTATGGAGCGTGGCCTTTTCACCTGATGATGAACAATTGATGGCAGGTATTCACAGTGTGCAGGAGACGGTAGTGGGCAAAGTAGATCAAACCATTCATGCTTACCCCACTAAAATTAAAACCATGTCTTCACTGCTTTGTGGATACACAGAGAGAAATATGAATACGGAAGAGTGGAATTCTTATGTAGGAGAAGATTTGCCCTATGAAAAAACATGTGCTAATCTGCCTGTGAACAATAAATGATGCTATGAAAAGAACGCTATTTGGCTTTGGTCTTTTTTTTCTTTGTCTATTAAAAGGGTATGCACAAACCTCGTCCTGCGCGCAGACTTTGCGACTTGCCAGGTCTACCTATGAGCAGGGAAGGTTGCATGAGATACCTTCATTGGTAGACGGGTGTATTAAGAATGGTTTTACGGTACAAGAAAAAGTGGAGGCACTCAAATTGCTGACGCAAACATACATCTATCTGGAGGAACCAGAGAAGGCGGATGAGTCGATGTTAAATCTGCTTCAGACAGACCACTATTTTGAAATCAATGAAGCTATTGACCCTGCCGAATTCGTGGCCCTGTACAAAACTTTTAGAACTACGCCCATATATCGTGTGGGCATTAAAGCAGGTACAGTGACTTGCAGACCAAACGTTGCTAGTTCAGATTTTGCCAACGAAGGTACAGCGAAATATGAAAATCGATTCGCTTTCACAGGAGGAATAGCATTAGAAATTCCCTTCACAAAAAAATTAACCTTGAACCCTGAATTGTATTTCCATCAGAAGGCTTTTCAGAATACAAATATTGTAACTACTGGTACAGGAGATTTTGAATTGGTTGCCAATCAAACAATGACTTATGTCTCATTGCCTCTGGCTGTTCAATATCACCTAATAGACCATAAATTGAACCCCTACGTATTGGGCGGATTATCTGTTGATTATCTCGTCAATGCAACTTTGAATGCAGAACGAAAGAGAAGCGGCTTTTCACCCATTGAAGCAAAAAGTTATTCAATCACAGCTGATAGAGAAAAACTAAATTTGAGTGCGATGGTTGGAGCAGGCATTAAATATCGGTTGGGTGGCGGATATGGAATTGTAGAGGTTAGGTATTTCCAAGGACTGCTTAATGCTACAGATAAAAATAAAACTTACAGCAACGAAGAACTTGTATTTAATTATCAAGCAGTAGATGGTATTTTCAAATTGAATGCACTTACTATTACGCTTGGTTATGTACACAACATTTTCAAACCCAAGAAATTAATCTTGAAGTAAATGGCACTAAAGAATTGCATTATATTTTCATTAGCACTTGTCGTATTCAATAGCTGCAATAACCTGGAAGATGTTGATCTCACTGAGCGGAGTACATTTATCCATTTTTATGAAAAATCAGTGAATTACAAAGGAGTAACAGCCGAACAGCTTGCAGACGGTTATATTCTTGCTGGCAACCTTGAAAATGAGGTAGAATTTAGTAGTGTGATTACCCGTACAGATTTATTTGGCAACGTTGTTTGGGAGAAAATAATACCCAATTCAAGCGTCAGCGCCATTAAGGTAATAGCGGATGGTTACTTGATTTTGGGAGATAGTATTCAAGTAGATACAGAAGCCGCCCAGGTACTAGATGTTATAACAACTAAATCTAGATTGATTAAAATGAATCTCGATGGTGATATCCTTGTTGAAAACAACTTTTATAATAAGAATAACTTGAAAGTTGACTTTCATGGCGATGCCCTCAACTTGGATGCAAGTGGTAACATCATCACCGTAGGCAATTTTCAGGATCCAGCCTCAACCGCTAAAACATTTGTGGCTGCACATGATCCAACAACATTAGACACAATCTGGACTCAAAAATATAGCCTTATTGATAGAGACTATAAAAACTCCAAGTCAACTTATGTCGCCCCCTCTGGCAAAATTATTTGGGCAAGTTCAGCTGAAAAATCAGTTCAAAATAATTTTAGATCCTACATAGCCGTTCCTTCGGTAGACCCTAATTCTACATTTGTCAGCAGTGACTTCTTTGGAGTAGCTGAAGATCAGTTTTATAATGCTGCTGATATTACCCGGTCCGATCTTGGCTTTGCTATCGTTGGTACTTACAAAAATACTCAGGGACAAAACTCAAATATGTACTTCCTGAGAACAGACCCAGCTGGTAATATTTTGGATGGAAGTGAAAAGTTTTTTGATGCAGTGCTCTCATCTCCACAATCTATATTAGAAAAGACAGAATCTTCAACACAAGACACGGGTAACTCAATTGCTGTTACGGCCGATGGCGGATATATTCTCGTAGGAAGTATGGTCACCACTTTGGAGCGAGGCAATGGAGGAAAAGATATTTTGATAATTCGTATCAGCCCATTTGGGGATGTTCTTTGGAATAAGGTAAAAGGAGGATTAGGGGATGAAGAAGCCAATTCAGTGCGCGTTACCTCAGATGGAGGATATCTCATTAGTGGCAGCACGACAATAAACGGACTGAGTTCTGCATTTCTAATGAGGACGGATAGAAATGGAGAGATATTAAATTAGAAGTTCAAAGTACTTTTAAAACAGATTCACTATGAGGTTATCTACCTTTGTCATTCTTTTATTTCTACTGGGTAGTCAGCAACTACTTTTTGCAGCTCCACCAAATAATCCAACTGGATTTGCCGCAACTCCTGGAAATGCTTCAGTTGGTCTAGTTTGGATCAACCCAGGAGCGTTTGACGAAATAATGATTGTTGCCAGTACAGCAACGATTGCAACTGCTCCTACAGGCAATGGATCTGCCTATACCCCCAATTCTGTTTTTGGATCCGGCACAGCATTTGGATTAGGTTTTGTTGTTTACGAAGGGACAGGTACTTCAACGACAATTACAGGTTTAACCAATGGAACTCAATACTTCTTTAAAATTTACGCGCGAGGTGGCACTGGTAGTGCTGAATGGTCCAGTGGGGTGGAAATAACCTCCACACCAGTTCCTCAACCAGCCATGGGAGGTACTTTCCCTCAAACATGTATAGATTCTGGAACCGCAAGTTGGACAAATCCAACTACAGTTAATAGAATATTAGTTTTCGCTAAAAACAATGACAACGGTGCCATTACAATAGGGTCACCTACAGTAAATGCTTCTACTTATACAGCAAATACTGCATTTGGCAGTGGAACTCCATATGAAAATGACGCTGCAGCATTTTGTGTATTTAGTGGTACTTCCGGGAATTCGGTTAATGTAACTGGCCTGACGGCTAATAAAACCTATAATTTTTTAGTCTTTAACGCGGACGGTACCTCCTATTCCACTTCACATACTTTCAGCGGCATGACAAGGACCACAGTTGCCAACGTGACTGGATTCAGTGATACACCAGGAGATAGCCAAATCGATTTAAGTTGGACAAACCCTACTACCTGCTTTGACGAAATGATTATTGTAGGAAAACTTACTTCCTTGGGGGCTATTAGTGGTTCACCAGCGGGGAACGGATCCGCTTATACTGGTGCCAATTTAAACTTCACTACTGCCCCCGCGCCTGATTTTGACGCGACAGCAAAACTTCTTTACAAGGGATCTACCTCACCCCAAACGGTAACTGGTCTTGTTAATGGTTCAGGCTACAATTTTAAAATATGGGTAAGAAGAGGGACTACCTGGTCATCAGGGGCAACAGATAATGGTACACCCATAGATTTAACTGCACCAACAGTTACCTCTTTTAATCCGCCTGACAATGGTACCACCAGTACTTCTACAACCAGTCTTGTCATTACTTTTAATGAACCTGTTAAAAAAATTGGAGGTGCTGCTTCAGATAACTCCCATAGGGTGAGATTATTTGAAAACGGAGCACAAGTACTAGCTATTAATAGGAATGCAGCGCAAATTACTGCTTCTGGCAATCAAATAACTATCGACATCACTGCATGGCCGTTAAAACCTAATACCAGTTATTATGTGCTTATTGGAAATAGCGTAATAGAAGATGATCCTGCTGGAAATGATTTTGCGGGCATCGCGTCTACCTCCACATGGAATTGGAGCACAACGGGTATAATAGTAACTCCTCCAGCTACTTTGAACGTATGTGAAAACTCCACGCCCAGAACACTCGGAGATATCCTGTTGGAGGAAGCAGGAGTAGATGATTTCAATACTGCGGGTTCAATAACATTAACCTTAAATCCGGCATCAGGGTTTGTATTCCAGGCTGGACAGGGCAATGTCACTTTTGAGCCCATCGCTGGTAATGACATTACTTCTGTTACCATCAATTCAATCACATTCAGTTCAATCACCTTTAGCTATACGCTGGATGCTTCTAATGATGAGTTGGATCGTATCCGGATAAGTGGATTGAAAGTAAGCTCAGATGGAACAACTGCCTCCACAGATTTAAAGAGAACAGGTGGGACCGCCACTTTGGTGGGTAATTCGGTAGCTGACAACAAAACTCACGCTACAATTACTTCTGGCCCAGGTCCAGCTGCGCCAGGTGCCATTACAACTAACCCAAACCCCTTTACCCTTTGCCAGGGAGCAAGTTTGACAGGCGTTAATGTTTTAGTTGGCTCAGGGACAACAAGCTTAAAATGGTATAACGATGCCGCCTTAACCTCCCTGATTGGTGGAGCCACGAACAACAATGCCAACCCAACCGCAACACAACTTGGCTTGAGTACGGCCACACCGGGCACATTCACAGTATATGTTACACAGACCACCACCTGCGAGAGTGCAGGTACCCCTGTCACTTTCACCGTAAACCCAACCCCTGTTGCTGATGCAGGTGCGGATGGATCAATCTTTTGTTCGGACCAACAAATAACGCTTGGAGGATCACCCACCTTGCAATCACCCTCCGTTCCTGGTGCATACACGTATACATGGACCGAACTGACTGGTGCTCCTGTAACCATTACTCCTGGTGCAATACCATCGACACCCAATCCTCAAATAACAATAACCAATACCTCTGGGGCAATACAAAGCCTGCAGTTTAGGGTAACCATCACAGATGCCAATGGGTGTATAGGAACTGATACCAAAGATCTTGATGTACATAATGAGGTGCTGATTACTTTAACAAGTCCTACTTCCACCAATTTTGCATCCAATGGTGCAGCTCAACCCTTGGCAGCTATTCCCGCTGGGGGAATGTTCTCAGGCGAAGGAGTTGTACAAACCTCCCCAACTGCCTACTCTTTTGATCCTGCCGTGGCATATCAGAATGACCCTACCATTCCGAGAGCGATCCCAATTTACTATACTGTGACAGATGCCAATGGCTGCACCGTAACCAACAAACAAATAACTACTCTCAACCTTACCAACAACCTGACTTTCGGTAATGTAGCCCCACAGTATTGCAGCAACGAATACCCAACTGGGAATGGGGTGATTTTGGAAGCGGACAATAATGCTGAAACCAGTGTGAACAACCGTGTTACTTCATGGAATAGTACAGGACGATTGGGATACTTTCCTAACTACAACCCCAATCAATCTTATAATATTGGTGACAGAATTCGATATGGCTCAGAGATTTATCGCGCCAAAGTTTTCATGCCTTACGTACCGGGTATTCCTCCATTTATTCCAAGCATAAACCCACCCCAACCAACACCAAGCACTACAGACGCCAATTGGGAGTTTTTGAATGATTTTATGAAAGTGAGATGGAATGGAATGATTCGCAATTACTACGAAGGATATTATGGTGGCAACTCTGGAGCACCCACTATTGTCAAGTTAGGGTTAACCTATACAAGTTCAGTTGGAGCCGGAACTTTGAATAAGTATGGAATGAGAACAAATCCAGACTATGTTAATTGTGCGTCATGTAATTACATGTATCCATCCACTTACGTTGAATTTATCAACCCGAATCATATTATTGAAATCTTACCCGATTACTACCCTGGAGGATACTATGCAATTGGCAACATTGTCAAATCAGGAAGCAATGTATACCGGGCCATCGTAACTGGGTACATACCTGCTCCTCCCAATGCTACCTATTGGGTAGATGTTACCAATTCAAACTGGGATACAGGAAATTATTTTCATGTCAACGATGGAGGATTCAGATCTGGCTTTTATCACAATGGTCAATTTGTTACAGTGAATAAAAATCCAATTGCCCAATTTACAGGATTAGCTTCTGCACTCGCCAATCCATCTAACTTTTGCAATGTAAATTCAAATATCGTATTAAGTGGGAATTTCCCCTCTGCAGGAAACTTTACCATGAGCTACAATGCAAGTCCATTTGGAGCCTTACCAGGAATAACAAATGCGGCACCCTCCCCTGGCAAAGCCACATTTAATCCAGAGACAGCATACAACAGTGCGGCCGGGTCTGGTATTAAAGCATTTTCGATCAAGTACACATACGACCCAGGAACAAAAGGCAGCACATTGCAGGCTTGCACAGGAGAAGAAGTTCAAACCATCAACGTGCACCCACTGCCAAATATTTCATACATAGCACCTACGCCACCAACTTCATCTGTATTCTGTTATGCTGAAACACCAGTTGATCTTCGCGCGAGTGAAACCTCCAATGTTATATTTTCTGGTTTGGGAGTGACCAATTCTGCTGCTGGCTTGGGAAGGTTTAACCCTAACCAGGCTTACCTTCAGAGGGAAGTTGAACTGGGTTCAACGCAGACAACACCACAAAGTTTTAATGTGGTAGTCACCTATACTGATGGTATTGGTTGTGCCAATACCGATACGCGAACTTATGAAGTGCGTCCTTTACCACCAGCAGTATTTACTTATGGACCTAAGAAAGATTTTTGCTACGAAGACGTACCTGTTGCCTTTAACAGCAGCAATGTATCTGGTCGTTATGAGATATTTTATCTAAAACCATCACTACCACCAGTTTCCATTGTGACTCACCCAAATAAAGATTACAACTTTGATCCATCCGATATTTTTGACCTTGCAGTACTCAATGGCGCAGATCCACTCAGTACCCCAACCTTCAGAGTCGTATTTACCACCAATGACCCGGTAAAAACCTCTTGTACCAACGTGCAAATAGAACAATTTACAGTAGCTCCAGTCATCCCAGCCAGCATTGCCGGAATAAGCGATCTGGAAATTTATTGTGCCAACGAAGGTACCCGGGTTTTGACCATGAATCCACCCAATGGTACTTTTAAAATTGATGGCAACATACAAACCCTGATCAATGGCGACACGTACGAATTTAATCGTGCACCTAATGGTGGTGATTTTCAACTCAATTATGTAGTTACTACTGGAACAGGATGTACTACTTCAAAAACAATCAACGTTAAACTACTCCCTAGTCCCGTTGCTGATTTTTCTGTACCGGAGAAATGTGATGGAGACGTAATTGATTTTATTTCGAACAATAATGTAAATGCAGACCAGGTCACCTGGAATTTTGGTGATGAAACTATTGTTTCTGGTCCGGTAGGAACGTATGGGTCCACCACGCATCAATACGCGAAGAGCAGCTTCAATTTTGTTAGTTTAACCCTAACCGCCACTCCGCAGTTTGGAAAAACTTGTACTTCAACCGCTTCCCAATATGTCACTGTGGGTGCCTTGCCCGTGTCCGATTTTTCAGTGTCTAAAGTTTGTTTCAATGAGGATACCGAATTTGTAGCCACCACTACCAATGGCGTAAATCTTGCCACCGTGGAGTGGAACTTTGGGGATGGAGATGTGGTGCCTGCAGGCAATGCTTCTTCCACTATCATACCTGCGCATAACAATGGAGGAAGAACAAGCGGTACCTATGGAAATCCCATTCACAAATACCAGACAGGTGGCTCCCGGAATGTTACCATGATTGGACGCACAAGCCCAACGCAAGGCGCTTGTCCTGATGATCAGGTAAGAGAAGTCTCGATCCTTTCCAACATCACACCAACTCCCACTGCACCTTACTTTATGAAAAGTCTTAATGGAGAAAATGGGTTTTGGGTTCCTGAAGATAAAAATGGTAATTCAAGTTGGGGTTTTGGTATTCCATCAGGCGCCAAGATTAACTCCTCAGAGCTTTCATGGGCCACCAATCCTGCCGGTGTCTATCTGGAGAGTGATCAATCCTATGTGAATAGCCCTTGCTTTGATATGTCTGCTTTTGAAAGACCTGTGATCTCAATCACCCATTGGGCTGATACGCATAACGATGATGGTGCCGTATTGCAGTACTCTATTGACGGAGGTCAAAATTGGATAGCTGTAGGTGGATTCATAGGAGATATTTCAACTGGATTAAATTGGTTCAATGCCCAGGGAGTAGCATCTGCACCAGGTGGTCAGACTACTGTGGCATGGGCTCGGACTAATCAAATTGGATGGGCAAAGGGCAAACATAGCCTTGATTTTATCCCAGTATCACAAAGATCACAAGTTCGATTCCGCGTTGCCTTTGGCAGCCGAGCAAGAACAAACATTACCAGAGATGGATTTGCATTCAATGACGTGAAAATTGAGGAGAGAAACCGAACCATTTTAGTTGAAAACTTTACTAACAATACGGTAGGCGGTGCTGCAGCCAATAATCAAAATTTCCTCGACTTCAATAGCAGCAGTTCAGCCTCGGAACTTGTAAAACTTCAATACCATATTGGTTTGCCAACCGCTGATGATATCAATAAACAAAACCCATCAGACCTTAACGCGCGTGCCGCCTTCTATGGTCTTACCAATAATTCAACACTGGTACCAAAAGGCTACTTAGATGGTCAAAGTCAAGGAAACTTCTTGTCTAATTGGGTGACTGGATATTTCAGTCTGAGATCATTAGTTTCATCACCCCTTAAAATTCAAGTGAATTCCATACCTAGTGATCCCGATAAATTTGCGGTAGAAGCAACAGTGGAAGCAACAAACGATATCACTAGCGGAAGAATATCACTATTCATAGCCATCATAGAAAAAACGGTTGGCACGGAAGGTTTTGTAGTGAGAAAAATACTTCCCAATGCAGCGGGTACCGAACTTCAATTACCCATGCTAATTGGAAATACTATCAAAGTAACACCTACTCCCTGGGAAGTCAGCAGTGCAGTAGATCCTCAGCAATTGGCTGTTGTTGCATTTGTACAAGATATTAATACCCGTGATGTACTCCAGGCAACGTTGCTTGCCAATCCAGGCAACCTCCCAACAGTGGTAACCGGTTTGGATACGGAAATGAACTTTGCAGACCAAATTTCCATCTTCCCTAACCCCGTTGATAAGGAGTTATCCATTCAATTACCATTCGTTGTAAAAGAGCCCACTCCGGTTCGTCTGGCCGATCAATTAGGTAAAGTGCTTTTTGATACTCACATTCCTGTGGGAGAATCGAGCAAAACACTTGATACACAAAGCTTGGTGAGTGGTATTTATCTTCTACAAGTAGAAACTGGTAAAGGGGATATTTTGTACAAAAAAGTAATGGTTGTGCACAACAAGTAACGGCTCATTCAATAATAGAAAAGCCCCTTCAAGAGGGGCTTTTTTTATGCCTAGTTAAAAAGTTAACACCAGCTTTACCTAAATGTAAATGGTTGAATGTTAAGCTTTTAAGTAATGCACTTCTGAGTCTAAAAAGCTGTTTTTCTTTTGGTTCATTCTTTTCTAATATTCAATGCTTTGCTTAATTTGGAAATGAATTTCCTTTCCGAAAAAATAAAATTTGACCCATGGAATTGTTCCTCAGAGCTGACACCTGGATAGCCCTCCTTACCCTCTGTTTTCTGGAAATAATTCTGGGGATTGACAATATCATTTTCATCTCCATTGTTTCCAATAAACTTCCGGAAGAAAGCCAGAGAAGGAAAGCCAGGAACATCGGATTGATGCTGGCCATGGGTGTACGCATTTTATTTTTACTGGGAATCACATGGATCATTAGCTTTACGGAACCCCTCTTCAGCATTCCAGCCAACTTTGTGATTGATCATGATTTGGCGTTTAGTGGTCGCGATCTGATATTGGGATTTGGTGGGCTTTTTCTTATTGCCAAAAGTACCATGGAAATTAATCATGAAATGGAAGGCGATGACGAAGATGAAGAAGGTTTTAAAAGAGCAGCAGTAACCATATCTGGTACCATCGTACAGATTATTCTGCTGGATATCATATTTTCTTTTGACTCCATCCTTACTGCCATCGGTGTGGTTGACCACGTGAGCATCATGATTATTGCAGTGATCGTTTCCATCATCGTTATGATGATATTTTCTGGACGCATTAGTCGGTTTATCAAAGAACACCCATCCATGGAAGTGCTGGCACTGGGGTTTCTTATACTGATAGGGTTTATGCTCTTCCTTGAGTCGTTGCACTACGTAATCCCTAAAGGATACATCTATTTTGCAGTAGCCTTTTCCATGCTCATCGAGTTGACCAATATCCGGGTAAGAAAAAAGAGAAAGAAAAAAACGGCACCCGTCAAACTGCATAAGCACTATTCCGAAGAAGACATGAAAGAGGCCATTAAAGATGAATGACATTACAACTGACCAATTCCCCATAGGACGTTTCGAAGCCCCAGCAGACTTCTCCCCTGTGGCTCTAACTGAATTTATTCTACAGATTGAACAACTTCCCAATAAACTAAATGAGGCCGTAGAAAATTTATCACCACAACAACTGGATACTCCTTATCGCGATGGTGGCTGGACCATCAGACAAGTCATTCATCACCTCTCCGACAGCCATATGAATGCCTATATCCGTATGAAATGGACCCTCACTGAAGAGCGTCCGCTGATTAAAGCCTACGATGAAAAAGCATGGGCTGAAACAGCTGAAACGCACCTTGATCCATCTATCTCTTTGGCACTGCTTCAATCTCTTCATACCAAATGGGTGGCTATTATGCGTCACCTTACTGCTGAAGATCTGAAAAAAACTTTTATACACCCGGAAACCAAAACCAGCCAATCGTTAGAACGAATGATTGGTCTTTATGCCTGGCACGGCAACCATCACCTTGCTCATATTACTTCTATAAAAGGCAAAATGGGGTGGACGTAACTAAACAATATGTCGCCATTATCCTCCTATACGCCTCCACGCCTTCTGTTTACCAACCATCTTGAAACCATTTACCCGGCTTTACTAAGAAAAGTAGATGGTGTCAACTACAGGCGTGAAAGGATTTATACGCCCGATAAAGATTTTCTGGATTTGGACTGGATGGAACAAAAGGCTTCCAATCTGGTCATTATCTCTCATGGACTTGAAGGAAATACACAGAGGGCTTACATCAAGGGAATGGCCAAAGCATTTTTCGAAATGGGTTATGATGTACTTGCCTGGAACTACCGGGGCTGCAGCGAAGAGATGAATTGGCAACTTCGGTTTTATCACAGTGGCGCCACCGATGATCTGGATGTGGTAGTACAGCATGCCTTAAATACAAAAAAGTACCAGTCTATTTCTCTGGTTGGATTTAGTTTAGGAGGAAATCTTACTTTAAAATATCTGGGTGAACAATCCAGTAACCTCCACCCCACCATTTCTAATAGTGTGGTCTTTTCTGTACCGCTCGACTTACACGCAAGCTGTCTGACCATTTCAAAATACTTCCTATACTCGCAACGATTCGTGAGAAGCCTTAAGAAAAAAGTAATAGACAAAGCCAAATTGAAACCTGAATTGGAGATCAGTGGTATCGACAAAATCAGAACATTGATACAATTTGATGATGCCTACACAGCACCCCTCCACCAGTTTGGTAATGCGCTCGAATATTATGAGGCATGTAGTTCCATACGTTTTATTGACCACATTGAGATACCTACTCTTATCGTCAATGCACAAAACGATCCTTTTCTGGATCATGCTACCCATCATCACCCTTCATTATTCAAAAATCCAAACATCAAATTTGAAAATCCAAAATTTGGGGGTCACGTGGGCTTTACCCTTTTTAATCAAAATGGGCTATATTGGTCAGAATTAAGAGCCCTGAATTTTATTAACACCTCTCATGTTTGAGCGCTATTCCATATCAGCTTCTGCCCAGCAGTTATCAGATCGTTTTTCAGTGGATGTACCCAAACACTACAAGTCTTATTATAATGCCGGTCCTACTCATTTGCTGCCCGTCATTACCCATCATAATCCTGAAGGAGTTTCATTTTTTTATTGGGGTGCTATCCCACAATGGACCAAAGACAAAAATGTAAGTGAAAAACTTATCAATATCAGGGCTGAAGTCATACAGGATAAACCTGCCTTTAAGAAAAAGATGATGCGCTTTCGTTGCATTGCCCCCATCGATGGATTCTATTGCTGGAAAAAGATCAGCAAAAAAGCAGCTGTTCCTTATCGGTTCTTTCTTAAAAATAAGGGATTGATGGCTATGGCCGCCTTGTGGGAAGAGTTCGAGGATGAAAATGAAGAAACACACCACACCTTCAGTGTCATCACCACCAAAGCCAATAGTCAAGTACGTTCCGTTAACGAACGCATGCCTTTGCTGCTTAATAAGGAAACAGAGAAAATATGGCTCAACGAAGAATCGTCAGAAAATGAGCTATTGAAACTATTAACTACCGAGAGCACACAACAACTTGATTCTTATACTGTATCACACAGAATCAGCATACTAACTGCCAACGAGTCCACGCTCATGTTACCCTCTGCTCCTTCAGATCAATTCGGCAATCTCACTTTGTTCGATTAGCTGTCAAACCCGTCATCCTCCTCTTCTTTCTTGGCGGGTGTTTCCTTCTTTTCTTCTTTCTTGGCTTTCACCTTTTTCTCTTTAGGAGCCTTCTTCTTTTTTGTCTTGGTGGAGGCTTTGGTCGAGTCGGATGGCAATGGTGGGCCATCTACGGCAGAAGAATCGGATTTATCTTTTTTTCTAAACAGGTTCTTAAAAAATCCTTTCTTCTCTTTTGAACCTTTTAAATTAGCAGTACCTAAATCCTTTCCACTCTTTTGTTCAAGTGCTGCCCGCACATCAGGAAGCACAAGTTGATCCCGGAAGTACCACATGTAGTTGTCCTGATCTACATTGAATTTTTCTTTGGCTTTGGTGATGGCATAAGCTGAATCTGAACGATCCAACCCTTGTTGTACAGTGGCACTGTCGATGACATCACGTTCGGCCATTATCAAATCAGCGCCTTCTTCAATTTTGAGAGAGTCCGGTATTTCAGGGTAAATCGGCTTCATCTCCACCGTTTTTAAACTCCGCATTTTTTTTCGATACGATTCCGGAACGGCTATGAGGTACTTGTTTTTGCTGGCCGTGAGTATTTTGGGGGTAGAGTCTTCCTGAAAATAGCTGAATTTCTTTCTTAAGGCTTCTTTATCATAAATATATGCACTCTGAAAGGCAGGGCATGTCATTCGCTGAGTACATGCACCCAACAGAAAAATAAAGCCAACCCATAGAAGTGCTATTCTTCTCATTAACCTAGACCTATGCAATCAACAAAAATAAAGAATTAACCTCAAGTAATTCGGGGTGGGCGGTAATTGTAACCAATCTATAACTAATTGACTACCAGGCTATAACGACTTAAGTGTTAATTTTTGGCTTTTGGTTAAAGTTTTTGTTACCAAATTATAGGACTCGTCAATCCAAGCTTTTATCTCACGATCGGGGATGGAACCATCCATAATTACCGTAATCCAGTGCTTTTTGTTCATGTGGTAGCCCGGTTGCACGGATGGATACCGCTCTCTCAGCTCCACAGCCACTTCGGGAATGCACTTCAAATTGATACTGGTAAACAAATCCAAATCGGCCAGGACAAACATCTTGCCCATCACCTTGTACACCAGTGTATTTTTGTCAAAGGGAAACTCTTCAGTCACTCCCTTTTTTTTCCTGCAGAAGCTCCTAAAGGATTCGATATTCACTATAGTAATCTTCTAAGAATGATATAAAGTACCCCCAACAAAAAAATGACGATGCTGATCTTGTTCACACCATGCATCATTTTCAAATTAATATTATTTGGCCGATTGGGATCTTTTCCGCGGAAAAAATAGCCTCCAACTTCTCCTAAACTAAAAAATTCCTTAAAAGTCAATTTCTTTTTAGGTGTTGACGTTCCTGATTCTTTTTCCATATCGTTAATTGTTTTCTATCAATTCCATTTCAACCCAATTTCCATCTTCCTTAATCAGGTTGATTAATTCATCCACAGCACTTGCCGATGGCACATTTTTCTTCACCACTTCTTTGCCTCTGTACAATGTTATTCTTCCCGGACCGGAGCCCACATATCCATAGTCAGCATCTGCCATTTCTCCAGGGCCATTAACGATACAACCCATGATTCCGATTTTTACTCCTTTCAAATGGAACGTACGGGAGCGAATCATTGCTGTAGTTTCCTGAAGATCAAATAGGGTTCTTCCGCATGAAGGACAAGAAATGTATTCAGTCTTGGAAATACGAGTACGTGTAGCCTGCAGAATGGTGAAGGCTGTTTCATTTATGCGCTTATCTCCACCACAGTTTTTTGCATCGATGAATATCCCATCACCAAGTCCATCGATCAATAGCCCACCCATGTCGGTGGCCGAATAAAGCTGCAGCTGATCCAGTGATAAATCCTGATAGCTTCTTTTTATAATCACAGGAATACTACAATCCTGATTCATCAGCAGGGCAAACAAGCGCCTTTGCTCCGGCATCCCATGACCATTATCGGTATCGATGACTAATACAGCTGTTTTGTCATTTTTTAATTTCAGCACCAGTTGAGGCGTCAAGTCGTTTATCTTCGCTTCAATAAAATTCAAAGACGTAGATTTCAGACTATCAGCTAAATAGTTGGTTGCATCAAAAATGGGATAGGTGCGTGCTTTATCTTTTTGCTCTTGCCAAGTTTCATGATTATAAATTATGCCGAGTGTCCCTGGAATTTCAAAATCAATGACCTTGTCTCCTGCCAATACATAATCACATGCCATGTCTGTGATGGTCCACTTATCCAATGGTACTGAATATTGATAACCCAGTGCATATAAAGAGGCAGCCGTTATTTTTTCCTTTGTCGATAAATCAGCAATTACTCTTGGTACATTGGAACCGCCAATATTGGATACCTCATGCGTTGTTCGCTTGTTGTAAACAAAAGGATCAATTGGATAATGGTCATATTCCGGAATAACATCACCGATCCGCTTAACGTATCTCTCCGCAAGCATTTTGGCCACTGGCACTTCAGCTTCAGGCTCTTCGGTAAGGGATACCCTAATGGTATCTCCCAAACCATCTTCCAGCAATGTACCAATACCCACTGATGATTTAATCCTGCCATCTTCACCATCTCCTGCTTCGGTTACACCTAAATGCAATGGATAGGGCTGAAGTCCTTCTTCATCCAGTTTATGCACCAGCATACGGTAGGCTTGAATCATCACCTGCGGATTGCTTGCCTTCATAGAAAGCACAATCTCGTAGTAACCCATGTCTTCACATATCCTCACAAACTCCAATGCCGACTCTACCATGCCAAGCGGTGTATCCCCATATCTGCTCATGATACGATCCGAAAGCGAACCATGGTTAGTGCCAATCCGCATTGCTGTACCATTTTCCTTACAAATGGTCACCAGAGGAGCAAATTTTTTTCTTATTCGATCCAATTCTGCCTGATAAGCCGCATCCGTGTATTCGATGGTTTCAAACCTTTTTTTGTCGGCATAGTTTCCCGGATTTACCCTTACCTTTTCAACAATGCGAGCCGCCAGCTCAGCAGCATTGGGAGTAAAATGAATATCTGCAATCAACGGAACGTCATATCCCCTGGCCCTTAGCTCCTTTTTTATCTCCTGAAGATTCTGTGCTTCTTTTAAACTGGGTGCTGTTATTCTTACGTATTCGCAACCCGCCTCTACCATGCGAATGGTTTGCTCGACAGATCCCTTGGTATCCATAGTGTCTATGGTAGTCATTGACTGGATTCGGATAGGATTGTCGCCTCCCATGGGTACCCCACCAATATTGACTACCCGGGTTTTTCTTCTGCTATAAGCAACCAGGGAGTTACAGTATTTTTGAAATTGAGCAATTTCAGGCTTCACAGGCAATTCTTTTTGCAAAGTTAACCCCAAATCGGGTTTATTGTTCAGGAATAGGTGGCCTAAATATCACCCAGCTGAGGCCTTATAATGAGCTCCTCCATCACCGCTTGAGGAGAAAGGGAATACGCCCCAAAAAGAGCGTCTGCAACGTCTTGGGCCTTCATAAAGCGCTCCCGTGGCAAATCTGATTTCTCCCAACTGGCAGTATAGGCAGCACCAGCTATAACAGCCGTTACGCGGATTCCAAATCGCTTCAATTCTTCTCTGAGCACCTTGGTAAAGCCCAACAAAGCAAATTTTGAAATGGAATAAGATCCCCCATTGGGATAGGCAAAAAGGCTTGCTACCGAGCAAATAGAAAAAATATGGCCCGTTTTCTCCTTCTTCATATTGGGAACCAATGCCCGGGTAAGATGGTAGGCACTATAAACGTTGGTATCAATCATTTTTTCTAGTGCTCCTTCTCTTTCTTCAGTAATCAAACCAGGCTCAAAATAACCAGCATTATTTACCAATATCTCCACGGGACGTTTCAGGTCCAATATGGCCTTTGAAAAATCAGCCACTGCAGCACGTTGACTCAAATCTGCAACTAAATAGTGCAACGTCACATCGTTCTTCTGCTCTAATGATATTTTTAGCTGTACCAAATCATTTTCGTTTCTGGCGCAGGTAAAGACATCAAAACCTGATGCAGCAAATTTTTCAATAACGGCCCGGCCAATTCCTTTAGTGCCACCTGACACCACAATTAACTTATTCATTGTTCGATTTATTATTACTGACGCGAGGGGTCAATTCTGTAGGTCAATTTTGCTAGTTGGCAATTCCATTCTTTTATTCAATAAAAAATCTCATAAAATCCCGCCTTTTACAAGCTGAAAAAGGCGGCTACGATCATAGATAAATTATTTTATCTTTGAGCAAGATAGTTATATAACTGGGTTTAAATGAAGGAATTTGGCAAGTACTTGATGTTCCTCGGGTCACTCGTGGTCCGAAGAGAATCCTTTAAAACCTATTATAAGCTTATTATGGATGAGGCCATTTTAGTAGGCGTCAATTCCATCCTCCTGGTCGCCCTGGTTTCATCATTTATGGGGGCAGTAACCACCGTGCAAACGGCCTACAACATGGTGAGCCCCTTAATACCTAAATTCATCATCTCCCAGGTTGTGAGAGAGATGACCATCCTTGAACTTGCCCCTACCATCATTGCCATTATTTATGCTGGCAAAGTGGGTAGTAGCATGGCGGGCGGGCTGGGGACAATGCGTATTACAGAACAGATTGATGCCCTTGAAGTAATGGGTATTAATTCTGCCTCCTATTTAGTGCTTCCAAAAGTAGTAGCTTCCTTGCTCATGTATCCTATGCTGGTTATCCTGGCTGGAATTTGCGCATTGATGGGTGGCTACCTGGTGGGGTCGCTTACGGGGATCATAAGCCCTACGGATTACATCTATGGTATTCGTTTTGTCTTTAACCCCTACATGGTCACTTTCGCTTTGATAAAGTCTTTTGTTTTCGCCTTCATGATTTCGACCATTTCATGTTATAAGGGTTACTACACAAAAGGCGGAGCGCTGGAGGTAGGCATTTCAAGCACTGAAGCCGTTACCACCAGTGTTATTGCAGTTCTCATCGGAGACTATTTACTGGCTCAACTACTGTTATGATCGAGATTCAAAACATTTCTAAATCATTTGAGGATAAACAAATTATTCACAACATCAGTGGTGTGTTTGAGAAAGGTAAAACGAATCTGATCATAGGAGCCAGTGGTACAGGTAAAAGCGTACTATTGAAATGCATTGTCGGGTTGATCCACCCTGATACAGGTACTGTTTTCTATGATGGCAGAAATTTTACAGATGCTGACAAAGAAATGAAGGCTGAAATCCGAAGAGAAATAGGAATGCTCTTTCAGGGAGGAGCCCTCTTTGACTCTAAATCTGTGGAGCAAAATGTGATGTTTCCACTTAATATTCTTACCAACATGTCTCTTTCAGAAAAATTAGATCGGGTCAATTTTTGTTTGAAAAGAGTAGGATTGGAAAATGTGAATTCAAAAATGCCTTCAGAGATTTCAGGCGGCATGAAAAAAAGAGTGGGCATCGCCAGAGCTATCGTTAACAACCCCAATTACCTGTTTTGTGATGAGCCCAACTCCGGGCTGGATCCCCAAACTTCAATTCTTATAGACGAATTGATAAAAGAAATAACAGACGAATTTGATATCACCACTGTTGTAGTGACGCACGATATGAATTCAGTAATGGGTATTGGCGAGAAAATTCTCTTTATGTTTCAAGGACATAAATTGTGGGAAGGATCAAAAGAAGAAATTATATATTCTGGTGTAAAAGAATTGGACAATTTTGTTTTCACCAATAAGGTAATGCAAAGTCTGAAGAAAAAAGAGAATTAGCAGCTTTCAATTTCAGCGATCAGCAATTTTAATTTCCACGTAAAACACCGTTCCTTTACCTGCTTGTGTTTCAAATCGTATACTACCACCATTTTGTTCGATTCCCTGTCTGGCAATGGCCAAACCCAACCCTGACCCAGATTTTTTTGTACTGAAGTGTGGCAGGAAAATTTTCTCTCCTAGTTCAGGGTCAATCCCTTTTCCATTATCAGAGATACTAATGATACAAGACTTTGAAGTAAGCGAAAGCCGGATGATAACCTCAATTTTGCTGCCTTCTTCACCGGATTGCAATGCATTAAGTATAATGTTTGAAAACACCCTGCTCAACAGCTGGTCATCTCCCATTATATAAACCGGTTGATCAGGCAATATTAACTTAACTGTTCCTTCCTGATAATCGCTGTGCAAATCTACTACCCGCTTCAACAGTGAGGTAAGTTCTACTTTTTGCAGAATAGGCGCGGGCATTCTTGCAAAAGCACTGAATGATGCTGCAATGTCATTTAGAATTTCAACTTGTTGCAGCAAGGTTTGAACAGACTTCTCCGTCTTATCCTTAGACAAGCTATCCGTCAGCAATGCCCGTTCCATCTGCTGCAGCGTAAGTTTCATGGGCGTAAGCGGATTCTTCACTTCATGTGCTACCTGCTTGGCAATTTCTCGCCATGCCGATTCTTTTTGAATTCTTGAAATCTCAATTCTGCTCTGCTCCAGGTTCTCCACCATTTTGTTATACTCATTCACCATCAAGCCGATTTCATCATTGGCGTGCCATACCAATGGTTTGTTGGATTCTGTAAATGTCGTTCTTCGTAAAGTTCTGGTGATGAACTCCAAGGGAAAGGTAAGCCAACGAACCGCGAAAAATGAAAGGATGGAGAATAGAATAAATACAACACAAAAAATGTTGATAATATTAGACATTACACTGATTCGCGTTTTCTCAAGTGAATAAGCTGATTCAAAAAAAGGTAAACTCAATATTCCTATTAACTCCCCGGACTCAGGAGAGCGCATGCCATAGTAGGAGCTATTATAACTCAATGACCCAATTTGTTCGTTACCAACGTAAGATTGCTCATTATGCGCTGCAATGGCTACCAGGGCATCATGATCAATTAAGACAGACATTATTCTGTCTTCATAAATTAAGGGCTGGCTGGATGCCATCAGTACTCCTGATGCAGAGAAAACTGAAGCGTCAACATTGGCCAATTTTGCCAGGTCAATAAGTTGGTTTTCAATGTCATTTACAGGCGCACTGCCATTCTTTAAAAAGGCATCTATAAGAGGCGCAAACCGCTCACCAATAGTTTTTGATTTTTCAACGTACTCTTCCTTTAGTTGCGATTCCGCTGAGCGGTTTATCAACCCCAGTGTAGTGGCACTAACCATTACTAATGGAAGTATAAATGCAAGGTAAACGTAGAGTTGTATACGGGCAGAGTAGTTTAGTTCTCTTCGCTGATATAGGGTGTTGGCACCATAAACCAGCAAACCAATTAAAATAATGAATAGACCAATGATGAATAAAAAAGAAAAATTGGTAATCAAATTAAAAAAGGAGTACGATGGTGACGATACTACCGTCACTGTTTTTTGTTCATCCTCTACGCCTACATGGATATAGCCGTTATCAGAAATCCCTTCATTGTATAGTTTGGCATTGGCAAGTTGATCAATCTCAAAATTTTTCTCAAAATTAAAGTCTCCAAAGCTACTGGTGATTTGGTTCTCATTAAAAAAAGCGTAGCTAAAATCCCGATTTTTAAAATATTGTATAAATCGATCATCCAGTAACAATTCAGGAAATACATTACGAGGTATTACTCTTTTTAGTGAAAGGTCCAACACCACATACCCGGTAACCATTCCAAAGCGATTAACAGGTATTACTGCCAGGTACCGCTTGGTAGCTTCTTCACTTGAGTTTTTCAAAAAATACAATCCCTCATAATTGGTCTTGGTTGCTTTTTGCTGGAAGTTGGTGATCAATTCAATGAAACCAAGAGAAGTAGAGTTATCAAACGAGTTGCCATTGGGATTGAACAAATGAATTTGAATATCGTATTTATCAAAATAAGCATTGAGATATACCTGCTTTACCTTCTGACGGACCACAGCCTTACTTAAAAACGGACTCCCCAAGCGTGTTTGAATAAAGGGGTCATTTGAAATCCTTAGAATACTCTCCCCTAATAGATACTCCCCTAAATAATCTCGGTCTGTGAGAAAAGCATTTGCAAATCTGAATTGAGAATTCACCTTATCCTCCAATACAAATTTTTTAATCGACAATGAACCCAACAAAGAGAACGCTACTATCGCTACAAATAAATATATGAAAGTGACATACGTAGTGCGCTTTAAATTTTTTGGTAATTCTATAATCCAAATCAGCAATAAATATCCGGAAGCAACCAAAAGTGAAAGCAAGTAATTCCGGTCTACCGCAAATGAGTACAATAAAAATAATGCAATAGCAATTGCCAAATAACCTGGAAAATAGATCCTGTGGTTATTGATAATTCCAAGTACCAACCGAGCAAATACATGGACCAGCATGAAGGCACATATGCAAGCGATAATTACAGACAGAAAAGAAAATATTCTTAACTCATCAAAAGACAACGTTCTTGTAACGTCCAGTGTAATGGACGAGTTGTGAAAAATGGTTTCAATAAATAGAAAAGGCAGCAGAACAGAAAAATAGCCTAGCAGGATAAGCACTACAGCCATCGCACTTCGTTTCGCCAAATGAAAGGCTAGCATCTTTTTTATAAGGCTAAAGCGATGAAAATTATAAAAAAGATAAACAATGGGAACAGTAATGCATACGGTGTTGAGGAACAAATCACCAACAGATCGATTGTAACTGGAAGATGCGAAATAAGAAGGATCAAAAAGTGGGATATCCGGAGAAGAAAACAATTGTAACATTAAGGTTCTCCCCCCAATGAAAAATATCAAAAGTCCGACAAATGCAATTTCGAATTTACGCCTTTGATGAAAAACAGAAATTGTTTGGTAACAACCGGTAATTAAAATCAGAATACCAAATGAAATAATAGCCAAATTCCACCAGTCAACAGCGGTACGCTGGGGGGCGTTACTGGTAATGGCCAATTTAAAAATCTCTTTTCCTTGCCATATAAAAGGATAGCCCTCACCAGTTATTTCTCTAATCGCAACATCCTGTGTTGTGAAAATCTCTTTGTTCCATCCTGAAATGAGATAGCGATTATTGATCTTGTATCGATTTTGGAAAGGAATAACTCCCAATAAAAATGTCTCACTATTGACTGGCCATTTTTTCAACAAAAATATTCCCCGAGGCCACTGAAGCAATCGAATCGAAAAATCACTTTGTACTGTTCGCAAATCAGGCAAGAATTCATTCTTATTCCAAAGCACTACTCTGGAACTATCCATTACAAAAAAGGAATGTGAAACGGTACTTAAATCCATTGACGGTTGTTGCAACAGCTGAGCAGCCTCAACATCCAAAGCTTTGATTTCTTGAGTTATCCGGAAACTGATCTCATTGAGCAATACCTGAGTAGGATCTTCCGTGGCCCCATTCCGTTGTAACCCAACGAATACAATGACCAGCCCAATAAAAAAGAATATAAACGCCCTGTTAAAGTTCATTGAATTGAGAATCAATAAAATTAACGAAACAGGGAAAGATTAACTACCCGGCAGCTGGGTCATAATGGATGCCACCGAAGAAGTACAAGAACAGAATTCTTGAATAGCGGAAGGAGAAAGGAGTAAACAATATAGCCCCACCCACAATAGACAGCAAGTAAACCCAATCTGCGGGATTACCGAGTACATAGAGGGCTATTCCAATAGTAGCAAACAAAGCCACACTTAAGGCATAGCTCACAAACATGGCCCCAAAATAAAAACCAGGTTCCGGCTCGAAAGAAACTCCGCACTGCGTGCAGTTATTATTCATTTTCCAAAAACCAGACAAATCGAACAAAGAGGTTTTGAAGATATCCCCTTTTCGACATTTGGGGCATTTACCTGAGCAAAGTGCGCCTTTCCAGCTCTTTTCGTGCATTGGACCTAGTTGTTTTATACCAAAAGAAAGCTACCGCACCAACAGCGAGATACGGAGCAAAGAACAAATACATGATACCAAAATTGATACCCGCGGCTATCCCGGGGTTTCCATTACTAACATTATTCTCTAGCGTAGCACGGCACATTGCGCACTGCGCAAAGGTGTCAACTACAAACACCAGAGAAAAAAACATTAAAACAAACACTTTTTTCATCTCACTATTGATAATATGGACTTATCATAAGATATACGACCACTCCTGTTACCGCTACGTAGAGCCAAATTGGGAAAGTAAATCTAGCCAATGCCCTATGTTTTTCAAAATTGCCCGCCAATGCCCTGCTTAGTGTAAACAGCACTAATGGAACAACAGCAATTGACAACAAAATGTGCGTAATCAAGATAAAATAATAGACATATTTTATGGGCCCCTCTCCTCCAAATGTAGTGGAGTCTGAAGTCATATGATACAATACATACATCACCAAAAAAGCAGCAGATAAGCCCAAACAGGTTTTCATAAGCCTTTCATGTAGTGTAATTTTCTTGTTTTTGATAGCCCAAAATGCGCCAATCAAAAGAAAGGCTGTTACCCCATTGATGGATGCGTAAATGGGTGGCAGAAAAGAGAAATCATAGCCCTCAATTTTGACCCCGAATAGCAAAGCAACAGCCAGCGGAATTACCACAGAAAGTACTATGATTAATTTTCTATAAGGGTCTCTTGTTTCACTCATTAGTATTGCTTGTAAATAATCTTCAATTCCAGAATCAGGCGATCTACTTCTTTTAAAGAAACATCTTGATATAACCCCCTGATTTGCTTGTTATCATCCACCAGAATGATCGGATTTGTTCCCGCAAGGAATACGCATTCCTGCTCTCTTTTGTAATCCGCTTTTTCTAACGTCAGCGCATGTTGCACGCCAGATAAACTATCCGAAGCTTCTTTTATTATGAATAAGTCCGGTGCCCTATCACCAAACTCATCATTCAACCTGCCTAACTGAAACAATGCTTCGTCCAAATCAGTTGATGTAAAACCTGCGGAGAACAGTACCACACTAATCTCACTGAGTGGCAACTTAGTTGAATTTACTTTATAAGGGAATGTATAATCTAGATTACAGTCAGCAGGTAGTGCCACTTCCTCCTTATAGAAAACCGGCACCACGAATTCATTTTTACCAAAAAAATGCAAAAACAAAAAGATGGAAACAGGTAATAATAAGGCGAGAAAGAGAAGAATCGATTTAAGTTTCATAGACTGGAATTAGAACAAAAAAAGAAGGCTAAAGTTCTTCACCTTAGCCTTCCTTTTCGTGTTTTCAATGACTAAAAATTAATCTCTGAAAATTTCATTCCCTCATAAACAAATGCCACCAGCATCCATACAATGAAGATCATGGGAATAAGTATAGACCAGAGCAATACTTTAACTTCATACCTGAGGTGCATGAATTCTCCAACGATGTAAGCTGCCTTTACAATAGTAAGCGCCACGAATATTGCTGTTTTCAAGCTACCGTGTCCCATGGTGAATGCCACCACGAACTCCACTGCTGTAATTGCACCAAGTATACCTGCTACAGTCCACAGTTTTTTAATTTTTTCCTTATCGGGAGGAAGTACTGTTACCTGAGATTCTTCAGAGTGAGCCATGTTATTGCTATTAATTTAATTTCTAAACAAGATAAAAGAAGGTAAATACAAATACCCAAACCAGATCTACAAAGTGCCAGTAGAGTCCAACTTTTTCTACCATTTCATAATGACCTCTTCTTTCATAGACACCGGTAAATGTATTGTAGTAAATCAAAAAATTGAACATCACACCGCTAAACACGTGGAAACCGTGGAAACCTGTAATAAAGAAGAAGAAATCCGCAAAATCCTGTGGCCCATATTGATTAATGGCAAGACTGGCACCAGTCACTTCTTTGGTCACCCATTGGCCGTTTACAAAGTCCTTCACCAAGGTAGGTGTATCTGTCCCCACAATAAAGTGAGTCCATTCCCATGCCTGACAAGCCAGGAAGGTAATGCCCCCGAGGATAGTCCATAACATCCATTTTTCAACAGCCTTTCTGTCCATACGATGTCCAGCCTCTACAGCCAATACCATCGTAACGCTACTCATGATCAAAATGAAAGTCATGATACCCACAAACACAAGTGGCAATTCTATTCCATGAAGGAAGGGCACTGCTTCAAATACTTTTTCAGGTATGGGCCAGTACTCAGTCGAAAAGGTAAAGGCTTCTACTGTACCTGTGTAGGCTTGATGCGCTGAGCGAACTAGTCCGTAGGTAATAAGCAAAGCCGAAAAAGTGAATGCATCGGAGAGCAGGAAAAACCACATCATGAGTTTTCCGTAGCTTGCGCCCATAGGTGAAACCCCTCCGTCCCAAACGCTTCTTCCGGGTGATACCGTGGTGGCTGAAGTGTGTGCCATAGTCAATTTTAAATTATCGATTCAATAATAAGAAGATGAACAAATATAGCCAAAGTCCACCCAAAAAATGCCAATAAGTAGTACACATTTCTATCTGCGCTAGGCTCTTAGAGTGGATTTTAAAGCGATATGCGGACACCAATACAATGATCAGGTAAACCAATGCACTTACAATATGGAGCCCGTGAAGACCTGTCAATACGTACAGGAAGGAACCTGAAGGATTGCCCACAAAGTACACATTTTGAGCAACCAGATCTTTCCATGCGACCAATTGCCCCACCAGAAAAACAACACCCAAACCGGTAGTAATCACTACCAGCGATTTCACCCGCTCCAATTGATCATTTTTGGCCGCCCAGTAAGCCATTTGCATGGTCACACTGCTCACTAGTATTACAGCTGTAGTCCAGTATAATGTTGCCGGTAGATTAAAGTACAACCAGTTCCCTTCTGCCTGACGCACAATATAAGCTGAGGTAAGGGCCGCAAAAAGCATTCCCACGCTGGCTACAAAAAGCCACATAGCGAATTTTTTCGGATGCATGGCCAAAGGTTTCTTTGGCTCTTCTACTATTTTAAATTCAGTTGTCATATCTAACTCACTTTATCCAACAAAAATGCGATCTGAACGATAGGCAAATACAAAAAGGAACCAAACATTATCCTCATGGCAGATTGACGACTTCCTGTCTTCATCAAAGAAATCGTTTGGGCAAAAAAAGCAACACCACACAGTGTAGCGATCACGGCAGAATTAATCCCGGTAATCCCGAAAAATGCAGGAAGTAGTCCCAGTGGAATCAAAAACATGGTGTACACCATAATTTGAATTATGGTATTAATGCTCTTGCCCTCGCTGGAAGGCAACAACTTAAATCCCGCTTTTTGATAATCCTCATCCGCTACCCAGGCAATGGCCCAAAAGTGCGGAAACTGCCAAATGAATTGTATGCCAAAAATGATTAATGCCTCGTGTGTAATTTGCCCTGTGGCTGCAATCCACCCCAACAGCGGAGGCAACGCCCCCGGAATAGCTCCCACAAAAACAGCTATTGGACCTACACGCTTTAAGGGTGTATACACAAAACTATAAAGCACCATCGAAACAAGAGATAGCACAACGGTTAAGGGATTGGTATAAATCCAAAGAATCCATGTGCTTAGTGCTAAAACCAAAATTGCAAATAACGTAGCCTCTTGCCTGGACACCCTGCCGGTAGGCAGAGGCCTATTCATGGTTCGCTTCATCAATTTATCCAGGTCTTTTTCCAGCACCTGGTTGATGCAAACTGAAGCGCCAGACATTAAGAAACCACCTAACGTTACCATCAATAATATGCCCCAGTTGATATCACTTCTCGATGCCAGTCCATAACCAAAGGCACAGGAAAAAGCCACCAGTAAAGACAGCCTAACCTTTAGTAATTCAATCAATGACTTCACCTTAGCGAAGAGCAGAGAGAGATGGGTTATTTCATGTACTTGTCCTGTAATCATTCCTCTTTATTAAACACCAATTTAGGGTCAGTGTTTAGGTTTAAATACATATGCAACTGAAGGCCAAAAGTAATGGTGGCCAGTACCAAATGAAGCGGTTGAAGAAAGGCTGGTACGCTGAAATAAGCCATTCCTGTACCCGTCAATAAGGTGCCCAAAATTAAAATTATTAAGGCTAGTGGTAAAGTTTTATTGCCGCTAGTTTTTCGCAATAAGTATAATAAAATCAAGTGCAGTGCCAGTACCAGCCAGGAAAAGGAACGATGAACCAAAAATACGGCTCCAGCCTCCTCAATCCACTGATTACGAGGTATAAGCGCCATTGCTATCTGATCAATCACCTCCCTTACTTTGGTGCCCATAAAAATCTGTATCAAAAGCACCACCATACAACCCATCAATGTCCATCGAAGTGCAGAAGGCCCCATTATGGCGCTGTGCTCCGAGTCAGGTTGACTCAGTTTCAATAAATAAAATAGGATGGCGACAATAGCCAGTGCTATAAACATATGGACAGTGATCGTCCAGGTAGTGAGGTTCGTAGAGACAACGATGGAGCCAAACCAACCCTGAAAAATAACTGCAACAAGGGTAAGTAGCGAAAGCAAAAATATTTTGGGGTTGCTTTGCCTAAGTCGAATGGAGCGCCAGAACAAAGCAATAATAAAGAGACCAATGGTTACACCCACTAATCTGTTCACGTATTCCACCCAGGTTTTTGTGGCATTGAAGTCCGCTTCTTCTTTAATCAGTTCATCATTGAGCAAATGCGATGCGGTGTCATCCATCCCTAAGAAAGTGAGGTACTTCGCAAACTTTACATTTTTCTCATGACGATAAGCGGAATACACATCTTTATAATCAGGAGGTAATTGATCCACAGAAGTAGGAGGAACCCAGCTTCCAAAACAGGTTGGCCAATCAGGACAACCCATTCCTGATCCCGTACTTCTTACCACCCCTCCCACCAGGATTAAAAAATAAACAGCAATCAGGGTAGATAAGCATAACTTATAAAATCCCCTGATTGCTGTTTGGCTCAATTACTTAAAGTAACGATGTTAGTGTTTCTTGTCAACTACGATGGCATTATTGTCTTCCATCTCTAGTTTTATCAGATCATTTTCGTGTGGCAGATTGGACTCTGGTGTTTCAGAGTACGGAACTGTCTGAGGAATATAATCATCTTTCGCTCCAGGCTTGCTATAGTCATATGGCCAACGGTATACAGTTGGGATTTCGCCAGGCCAGTTTCCATGTCCAGGATTTCGTGGTGTAGTCCACTCCAAAGAATTTGCCTTCCATGGATTAGCAGGAGCCTGCTTTCCTCTGAACATGCTATAGAAGAAATTAAATATGAAAATGAATTGAGCAGAAAGCGTAAGTATCGCAGCTACACTCACCAGCATATTCAAATCTGCAAATGAATTGAATGTTTCAAAGTTTGTCCAGGAATAGTACCTGCGAGGGAAACCTGCAATACCAATGTAATGCATAGGAAAAAATACCAGGTAAACACCTACGAAGCTAAACCAGAAGTGAATCTTACCCAGTCTTTCATCCATCATCCTTCCAAACATCTTAGGGAACCAATGGTAAACACCCGCCAACATACCAAAGAATGACGCTGCCCCCATTACAAGGTGAAAGTGAGCTACCACAAAATAAGTATCATGTAATTGAATATCTACTGCTGAGTTGCCAAGGAAGATGCCGGTGATACCTCCTGACAGGAAGAAAGACACCAGACCAATAGAGAACAACATGGCGGAAGTAAAAATGATATTTCCCTTCCACAGTGTTGTCACGTAGTTGAAAATTTTCACGGCAGATGGCACCGCAATAATCAGCGTTAGTAACGTAAAGATTGAACCCAGGAATGGATTCATACCTGTTACAAACATATGATGTGCCCAAACCACGAATGAAAGAATAGTGATGAACAACAAGGATCCAACCATAGCTTTGTATCCAAAGATTGGCTTTCTTGAGTTGGTAGCTATAATCTCTGATGTGATACCCAGTGAAGGTAATATTACTATGTACACTTCCGGGTGACCGAGGAACCAAAACAAATGCTGGAATAAAATGGGGCTACCTCCTTCATTGGGTAAAGCTTCTCCATTGATATAAATGTCTGACAAGTAAAAACTCGTACCAAAGCTCCTGTCAAAAATAAGCAACAATGCTGCTGCAAAAAGTACCGGGAATGATAACAAGCCAATGATTGCCGTAAAGAAGAACGCCCATATGGTTAACGGCAATCTTGAAAACGACATCCCCTTTGTACGAAGATTAATTACGGTGGTAATGTAGTTGATACCTCCCAACAATGAACTCACTATGAACAAAGCCATTGCTACCAGCCACAGCGTCATACCCAATCCAGAGCCAGACATGGCCTGAGGCAAAGCACTCAGAGGCGGATATACGGTCCAACCACCACTAGCGGGTCCGGTTGATAAGAAAATAGAAATAAACATGATAACACCGGAAAGGAAAAAGAACCAGTAGGAAAGCATGTTCATAAATCCGGATGCCATGTCTCTTGCACCTACCTGTAACGGAATAAGGAAATTACTAAAGGTTCCACTTAAACCAGCCGTAAGTACAAAAAATACCATGATGGTACCATGCATCGTTACCAATGCCAGATAAAACTCTGTGTCTATCTTGCCTTGAGGCGTAATCCACTCACCCAAAAATGGTCTTAACCAACCCAAGTCTGCATCTGGGAAGCCCAGTTGCAAACGGAACAATACTGACATAGTACCTCCGATGAGCGCCCAGAACATACCCGTAATAAGAAATTGTTTTGCAATTACTTTATGGTCCTGACTGAAAATATAATTTGTCCAGAAATTACCATGACCATGCTCATGATCATGATCGTCATGGTGATGAACATCTGCCTGCTTGTGTATATCTACTGTTGCCATTCTTGAGATGTCTTTAATTACTAATTGATACAGTTTGAGTTGTGGCGCTTGCGCCAGCAGTACTTTCTATTGGAATACCCGATTTAATCATCGCAACCTCCCTTAGTGCTGAAGGTACCTTGGCCAGGTATTCAGGGTTCTGTTTCAACCATGGTTCCTGGGCTGCTTTCCATTTTTCGAAATCTTCCGGCTCATGTACTACTACCAGAAAGCGCATAGAAAAATGTCCTTTACCACAGATTTCAGTACAAGCCATTTCATAGTTGAAATCAGGATTGCCTGTTTCCGCCCTCATATCCTCTGTCGATTTGGTAGCTACAAATTTGAAATTGGTGTACATACCTGGAACAGCATCCATCTTCACCCTGAAATGAGGCAGAAAAACACTGTGTAATACATCTTTAGCTCTTATCTTAAGAAGAATCTCCTTTCCTTTTGGAAGATGTAACTCCAATGATTTGAAGTCGTCAAAAGTATTTTTATCTGTTAGGTCAAGACCAAATTCATTTACAGCATCAATCAGTTTATAATTGATTTCACCTAATTGCTGATCTTTAACGCCAGGATATCTGGCTGTCCACGCAAACTGCTGACCGATTAATTCTACTACTTCAGCTTCTTCCGAAGCAGGTGAAGTGATATCATTCCAAACCCGCAAACCTCTAAAAATCAAAAGTGCCAAAACAATAGCTGGGATTACCGTCCAGACAATTTCAAGTTTATGGCTATCCGGATAAAAAGTTGCTTTCCTGTTGGCATTGTATCTGTATCTGTATGTAAACCAGAACATCACTATCGAGATCACTCCAAAAGCCACAATGGTTATTCCCATCGTGATCCAAAACAAACTGTCAGTTAACTCCCCATGTTCGGATGCCACAGGCAATGTGTAACTATCAAAATGAGCATAGGAGTACCAGCCAAAGAACGCAAGGCCTAATACCACAAAAGCCATAAACAGATAGCCATGTAAATCATTCCCTGCATGCTCCTCTTCGTTCTTACCTTTTACAAGCCCTACCAGATTACCAATTCTGAAAATCATGTAGAGGATGAACAGAACGAGTACTACGCCCAAACCTATAATCAGACTCATCATACTATTTTGTTAAACAATTTCATTATAAATCTTCTTCTCCATCACTAAATATGGTGGTTCAAAGCTTCTTCCATCATTGGATGATTCTTTGCTACCAAAGGTGCTTTTGACAGTGCATTCAACATCACAAATAAGAATGCTGCCATAAATACCATCGCCAATCCAATTTCTATGAATCCAAGGCTACCATCTTTCTGCATCACACCTGGCGTAACCATATTGTAGAAGTCAAACCAGTGACCCACAATTACAATAGGACAGACCACTTTCAGCATGGAGATATGTCGCTTTGCATCTCTTGTCATTAACAACAAAAATGGCAAGACAAAGTTTAATATTATGTTGGTATAAAATATCCAACCATAAGGGCTGTTGTTAATTCTAGTCACAAAATAAACAGTCTCTTCAGGGATGTTGGCATAGTAAATTAAAAGGAACTGACTGAACCAGATATAGGTCCAGAAAATACTAAAGGCAAACACAAATTTTCCCAGATCATGGAGATGGTTGGCATTCATTGCTTTCAACAGACCAGCCTCTTTCAAATAGGCGGCTACTAGTGTGATCAACGCAAGACCTGTTACCCACCAGCTGGCAAACACATACCAACCCATCATGGTACTAAACCAGTGTGTATCTATACTCATCACCCAGTCCCATGCTGCAATGGATGAGCTTACTGCAAAAATTACAAGGAAAACAGCAGACAATGAACGGGCTTTGGTCCAGTGGGCCGTTCCTCCATTTACATCCTCTGCCAACATTTCTTTTTTAATCCAGATAAAGAAGAGGTACCAAAGTGCGAAGAAAATCACCATCCTGAGCACAAAAAACAATGGAAATCCACCTGCCTCTAATGGCCAGAAGAAATAACCACTCTTGCCGTCAAGTATGGCATCATAACCCGCTCCTTCAACGTACAAATCGTGGTGTGTCCAATGGAAAACATCAGCCTTTACTACAAACCATAATACCAGCATCAACACTCCAGAAATAGGAATCCAATGTCCCATGGCCAGGGGAATCCTTTTCACAGGCACAGACCATCCTGCTTGGGAAGCGTATTGAATGGCAACAAAAAATAATCCAATGATACCCAGTCCTGTGAAGAAAACATTGTTTTGCCACAGCGATGTGTACACTCGCTTTAACCAAACCGGGCTTCCGTGATGCTCTTCAGCGGTAGCCTCATGGCCTTCCGCTGCTGCCCCCTGATCGTTGCTTGCCACAAGATTGGTGAGACTTTGTACAGACGCATGTTCTTCACCATGACCAGAACCACTGTTCATGGCCATGAACACCCCAAGTATAAAAAGCACAATCCCTACAGCACCGAGTATTGCAATTTTCTTTTTTGCTTCGGGTTTGAATTCGTATTTCTCTTCGGCTACCATTTATTTTTTTTCAAAAATTTGAAACTCCTTTATTACTTCTTTTGTAAAGTCTTCACGTATTTGGCAATCTTCCATCTGTCTTCAGGACTTACCTGAGAACCATGGGGCTGCATTAATCCTTTACCCCAGGTAATCACATGGAAGATGTGGCCTTCAGTAATATTGATATAGGCATCACCTGTCAGGTTGGCAACACCACCAAGCATTCCTTTTTCAACACCATCTACCGTAACACCCGTTGCAACCTTTCCATCACCCAGCCCTTTGGCCCCATGACAATGAGTGCAATACATTGTGTACAATGCTTTTCCGTCAGCTATGATGGCAGCTGTACTGTCTAGCGGATTTTTGAGGGTCAGCGATGCGTATTCCAGACTATCCTTACCTATTCTATAAGGCAGCCATCCTTGCGCGTTGCGCTTCACGGTATTAGGAGCAGGCTCTCTCATATTCATCCAGTTAGGATTGTACTTATTGGAGTTGAAATATTCACCCCTGCCATTGTTGAGTGCATTCACCCAGGTACCAGCGCTTTCGTCAGTAACTTGAGTAAGCGGTTCGTAAGCTACCGAATGATACATGTTGGCTGCATATTCACGGCCAGGGTTATCACCACCAGCCTTACATCCTGCCAACAAGGTCGCTCCTACTGCTGCGATCAATATTGTTTTTAGTAATTGCATATTTCGCATCTGCATTTTAAAAATTCTTATCATTTACCTCCTGTGCTCCACTGTCTTTAAGTACAGCACCAATGTCTTGCTTGCTCATTTTATTGGTTGCCAAGTCAATGGCCATTATGTGCTTATCATCTGTACTTCTTAGATCAAATTGTTGCGGCCATTTGTAAGGTTTCATATCACTTACAATCATGAACGTGGCTACCATACCCAGAGCCGACAACAATACAGTCAACTCAAAGGTAACAGGGATGAATGGAGGCAAAGAGACAAAATTCTTTCCACCAATAATCATGGGCCAGTCGTATCCCAGCATCCATATCTGCATTATCAGAGCAAGACTTGTTCCTGTCATACCAAATAGGAAGGCGGCAATGGGTAATCGAGTTTTTTTGTAACCGAGGGCTTCATCCAAACCATGTACTGGAAATGGTGAGTAGACTTCGTGAATCTTAATTCCCTTGTCTTTCACTTTTGATACGGCATGAAGGAGAACATCCTCGTCATCAAACACACCCAACACAAAATTCTTATTGCTTTCCATGATTGATTAATGCTTTTTTTCAGATGATGACTTCAAAATACTTTTTACCTCCGCCATATTGATTACCGGGAAGAATTTGGCGAAGAGCAAGAATGCGGCAAAGAAGAATCCAAATGTCAGTACATATTCTCCAATATCGTACATCGTTGGATAAAACATTGACCAGCTTGAAGGAAGGTAGTCGCGGTGCAGTGAAGTAACAATAATTACAAAACGCTCAAACCACATTCCAATATTTACAATGATTGATAGAATAAAGGTTGCAACCAGACTTGTTCTGATTTTCTTGATCCAGAAAAGTTGAGGCGAAATCACATTACATGTCATCATCGACCAGTAAGCCCACCAGTAAGGACCAAAAGCGCGGTTAATGAAGGCATACTGTTCAGCAGGTACTTGTCCATACCAGGCGATGAAGAACTCTGTGATATAAGCGATACCAACAATAGACCCTGTCACAATGATGATGATGTTCATCAACTCCACGTGATAGATAGTGATATAATCTTCCAGTTTAAATACTTTTCTGGTGATCAAAAGCAGCGTTAGTACCATCGCAAATCCCGAGAAGATCGCCCCCGCAACAAAGTAGGGAGGGAATATGGTTGTATGCCATCCTGGTACCACCGAAGTAGCAAAGTCCATGGATACAATCGTGTGTACGGAAAGTACAAGTGGTGTAGAAAGACCTGCCAAAATCAAAGCAACAGATTCGTAACGCATCCATGTTCTTGCTCCACCTTGCCATCCAAAGCTTAGCGCATTATAGACGGCAGCTCTTGTCTTGTTGCCCATTCTTACGGCACGGTCGCGGATTACTGCAAAGTCAGGAATTAGCCCCATGTACCAGAATACCAGTGACACGGTGAAGTAAGTTGAGATGGCAAATACGTCCCAGAGTAGTGGAGAGTTGAAATTCACCCACAATGAACCAAATGCGTTCGGGAGCGGTAAAGCCCAGTAAAAACCTAACCACAAACGACCCATGTGAATCAATGGGAAGGTAGCAGCACAGATTACGGCAAAAATTGTCATCGCCTCAGCGGCACGGTTGATTGACATTCTCCACTTCTGACGGAACAGCAACAAAATGGCAGAAATAAGGGTACCTGCGTGACCGATACCAACCCACCAAACGAAGTTGGTGATGTCCCAGGCCCAACCTACTGTTTTGTTGAGGCCCCACATACCAATTCCATTCCAAAGGGTCATCGACATGGTGTACACACCAAATCCCAGCAGAACCAGAGAAACACCAAATGCCATCCACCAAAGTTGGGTGGGCTTGTTCTCTACATGGCGGCTGATGTCTTCCGAAACGTCACTTGCCGTTTTGCCACCGGTGATCAGAGATTCTCTTAATGATGAGCTTACTTGCATAAAATCGTTATCCGTTAAGTAGTTATGCGTTAGTTTTATCTTTGTTCTTAATCTTAGTGAGATAGAAGATGTTCGGTTTTACACCAATCTCTTCCAATACTCTGTAAGCACGAGGGTTACCAATGTTCTTATCCGAACTGTTAGGTCTCTTCTCGTCACGAGTGATCTGAAGCAATTGACTGATTTGGCTTTCTGAATCATTCATATCTCCAAATACAATAGCTCCTGATGTACACGATGCCTGACAAGCTGTAATCACCTCACCATCTTTCAACTTTCTCTTCTCTTTCTTGGCTGTCAGCTTACCTGACTGTATACGCTGAACACAGAATGAACACTTTTCCATCACTCCTCTAGACCTTACTGTCACATCTGGGTTCAATACCATACGGCCCAGGTCGGTGTTCATCGAAGGATTTGCTTCATAGAATTGCTGGTTGTCATGATATTTAAACCAGTTGAAGCGTCTCACTTTATAAGGACAGTTGTTGGCACAATAACGAGTACCAATACAACGGTTGTAAGTCATTTGATTCAGTCCTTCAGTACTGTGTGTAGTTGCTGCCACCGGACATACTGTCTCGCAAGGTGCATTATTACAGTGCTGACACAACATAGGCTGGAATACCACCTCAGGGTTTTCAGCTGCGTGTTCCAGGGCCTCATAGTTATTGATATCAGTCGCGTCACTGCTATAGTAGCGATCTATACGCAACCAATGCATCTCTCTGCGATTGATTACTTCCTGCTTTCCTACAAGCGCAACGTTGTTCTCTACATTACAAGCCACTATACATGCTCCACATCCTGTACATGAGTTCAGGTCAATGGCCATTCCCCAGTGGTGATTGTTGTAGTCGTGTCCTTTCCACAAACTTACTGTTGCCGGATCCACCTTTTCTTCCCACTTGGATATCTTGGTGAACTCACGTCCAGCTTGTGGGTCTTTTTTAAACTCGCTCAATACAGACTCCTGGATCACATTGCTGCGGCCCATGTAAGTCTGATGAATTTGAGTTTGTGCCAGTTGGTAGGCTTCGTCTGTTGGTGTAGGTGTTACTCCAGAAGTGATATTATAGTTGAGCGATCCGTTAAGCAGGGCAACCATTGGATAAACGTTTTGTCCCAGGTTCTCCGCTACCTTACCCACTTTGGTTCTACCATAGCCCAGCGCAACACCAATTGTTCCTGGTGCTTGTCCGGGTTGTACCAATGCAGGAAGTTTTATCGTCTTTCCTCCTGCTACGATATTGATCAGTTGTGTTCTTCCTTCAGCGTCATTGTCAACACCTAGTGCAGCTGCATCCTTTTGTGAGATGGTGGCATAGTGATCCCAAACTGCTTTGGTGATAGGATCTGGCAATTCCTGCAACAGCGGGTTATTTGCCTGAGAACCATTTCCAACTCCGTAAGATTCATAAATGGCAATTTCAAAACCAGTATTGTTGGCTTTGTAATTTGCTCCAATTGAAGCTGCCGCTGCACTTACATCCCCCGCAAATGAATAGCTGGTAGTGTCAGGTGAACCTAATTCCAATACGCCATCATAAAGACACTTATCCCAGAAGGCCTGGAAGCCAAGAATACTAGATTCTGCCTTTCCATAGTACCAGTTTTTCCAATTGTTTTTAACAAAAGAGAAATAGTCAATTTTTTCTCCTGCCCACATCATCAAACTTTCCTGTGCCTGACGCGATTTAAAAATAGGTGTAATGGCAGGTTGAGAAAGGCTGTATGAATTGGCTTTGGGTTCAAAATCATTCCATGACTCCAGATAATGATGATCTGGAGTTTTGTATTCTGAAAGCGAAGAAGTCTCATCTTCTGTATAAGAAGTTGAAACAGTAAGCGACATATTCTTAAGTGCTGCTCCCAGTTTGGTACCCATCGGATGGTCATATACGGGGTTACAGTTGTAGAATATAACTGCGCCTATTTTGCTGGCTTCTGCATCAGCAATAAAGGCTGCCATCTGTTCGTCATTACCCTGACGGAAATTGGAGGCTTTATTGGGCAAAACAGTTGATCCATAATTGCCCAGCATGCTATTGATGCCGTTTACCAGAAGCTGAACGTCTTTATCGTTAGATCCACATACTACTAAAGAATTACCACGATTAGACCACAACTCATCTGCGGCCTTCTCCAGATTGCTAACTTTATCAATACCAGCTGAAAGTGTAGTATTTCCTGCTTTTGCTGCTATCAGATTATACAATTGCGCTACAACCAAACCTTGTTGTGATGGCCTGATCATGGTACGGTAATCTGCGTTGGCACCGGTCAATGTGAGGTTGGTCTCAAATTGATAATGTCGAGACATGTTTCTGTTCTTCTCGCTGATCTTGCGAGTGGTGCTATATTGTTTTGTAAACTCAATTGGAGATAGCCATGTGCCTAAAAAGTCGGCACCAACACTCACAATCAGTTTAGCCTTAGAGAAATCGTAAGAAGGAATAAATTGCTTTCCAAAAGATGCCTCATTTGCCTTAAGCATGCCATAGTAAGACACCTGATCATATTGAACATGGCTTGCTGTTGGATACTTAGCTTTGAAACGATCGATGGTGGCTTTGGTGCTGGGGCTCAGGATGGTGTTACTCACAATTCTGATCTGTCCTCCGGCAGCCGCCACTTCGGCCAGCTTTGCTGTAACTTCTTTATCTATGTCTTCCCAGCTTGCACTATCATTTCCTTTTTTAGGACCACGCAAGCGATAATTGTCATACAATGACATTACAGAGGCCTCCACTTGTGCGTTGGTCCCTCCTTGTGTAATGGATGAAAGTGAGTTTCCATCAATCTTGATCGGACGACCCTCACGTGTTTTAACAACTATACTGCAATAGTCGCCTCCGTTCACATAAGTTGAGGCGTAGTAATTTGGAATACTTGGATCAACATCAACTGGTTTATTCACATAAGGAATTGCCTTTCTGATTGGCGCCTCGCAGGCTGCCAATGAGGCTGCTGCCACTGTGAAACCCATCATCTTGAGAAAGTCCCTGCGTGTATGACGAGGATCTGCCTCAACCCCAAGGTCAACGAACTCCTTATCTGCATGCTTTACAAACGCTGGATCGTTCTTGAGTTGTTGAATTCCTTTCCAGTATGTCTTTTTTGTTTCGTTCATACTTATTCTAATCCAAAAATCGAGTCTATATTATATTAATAGTGACACTTTGCACATTCTAAACCTCCAATATCCTCCACTTTCATTGCTTTGTTGTTGTGGAGTTCAAGCAAGTTATCATAATAAGCATTGCCTTTGGTATTTACATACGTTTTGCGGTGACAATCAATACACCAGCCCATGGTGAGCAGCGAATACTGCTTCACAACGTCCATTTCCTCAATAGGTCCATGGCAAGTCTGACATTCAACACCCGCTACATTCACGTGCTGCGCATGGTTGAAGTACGCCAGATCCGGTAAGTTGTGAATTCTTACCCATTCAATCGGCTTGTTGTTTTCAACAGCAGCTACGATTTTGGCGATTTCAGATTCACCGGTAATGGTACCCTTGCGAATTTGTGTATGACAATTCATACATATATTAGGAGAAGGGATGTTGGCACTGCGGCCTTTCATCACTCCTGTGTGGCAATACTTACAGTCAATTTCATACTGACCAGCATGAATCTTATGGGAGAATGCAATGGGCTGCTTAGGCGCATAACCTTGCTGTACACCTATGGTGAACAAGCCGTCAATTACAGTTTTGAAAGAGATGCTTGCTACCAGAAAAACCACAAGAAAAATAAACCCAGGGCTTTGTACGATAGAACCTATTGAGAATGGTGAGTGCACCACCTCTTTGTCCTCTTCACTAAGGTCCTTCTGATCCAGATAGCGCTTTAGTGCATTGATAATGAGTCCAAGGATCACTAGCAGTAGCACAAGGATAACAACCATACCAACCAGAATTGCATTGAGGTAGGTAGTGGGTACACCTGATCCAGTACCGCTATCACCACCTGCAGCAACTGCTGGTACTTCTTCAGGCTTCTCCGCTTCGGCCTTGGTGTAGGCCATGATCGCCATGATCTGGTCATCAGTAAAAGAGGTGAACGAGGTCATCAGCGTTTTGCCATTCTCCTCATATATTTTATTGGCATACTCATCCCCGCTGGCAATCACCTTAGATGAATTGCGCACAAAGTTCTTGATCCAATCCATGGACGGAGCGCGGTCATAGACACCAGCGAGTGCAGGGCCAATGAGCTTTTGCTTTACGCGGTGACATGCCTGGCAGTTTGCTTTGAAGAGTGCTTCTCCCTCAGCAATGATGGCTGGATCTGAAGAAATTTCTTGTGCAAACGAGGTTAGACTTAATACGATTAATAGGGCCGTAGCGAGATTCTTAAATAAACCAGAGATTTGTTGCGTCATCGTGATTTGTTTATGGTGTCCGGTTTTATTCGGAGTGGCACAAATCTACACTCGTAATGCATTATTTCAAATTAAATTTTGAGCTTGGGGGTATTATTTTGGACACTTTGCGACACTTCCGGAGTCCTTATAAATTCTGTTTAACATTCTGATAGATTATCCTTGAAAATGCGCAATTTAGAATGAGTTTAAATAGAATATTTACCTTACTCCATGCTTAGTCCTTTTGAATACGTAACCGTACTCATTTCCATCATCTTAGGGTTAGGCATTGCCCAAATCGTAACCGGCCTGGCGGATATAATTCATCAATGGAAGCAGGTAAAACTATATTGGCCGCACACACTGTGGATGTTGATCGTATTTTTTCTGCACATACAGGAATGGTGGAATATTTATGATCTGCGGTTATATGAAGTTTGGAGACTCCCCACATTTTTATTTATAAGCCTATACCCTATCAATCTTTTTGTACTTGCCCGATTGCTCTTTCCACTTCAATCGCATGAGACTGCTGCCCTTGACTACAAGGTGTTTTACTTTTCGAACTTCCGTAAATTTTTTGTTGGGGTAATTTTCACCGCTATCATTTCCGGAGTAGAAAACCTTTCCATTTCCTCCGCTGGCCTTGAGGGGATCCTACTCCAGGTCCTCATTGTTATTGTGTTGTCTTATGTTGCTCTCAAGAATATAAAACAAGAGTGGGTACATCAGGTAATTGTGGTTATCTGGATTTTGGCAATCATTGTCTCCATCATCATCAATTGGGACATATGGCTAATTACGTGAACCCTTGAAAAAAGCCAATTATCCTCCAAAAATGGGATTTACGGCAAATTTTTACTATATTAGAACATATTGAAATTATGGGTATATCTAGATGATCATAATGCCTCATTGTCTGAGGCATTGTTGATTTATATTCATAAATGATGATGATCGGCAAAAAGATTGCCGGCTCTCTTTAATATTATATCTGGCCATTAATAATATTAAATACCTTTGAATAGCATTTCAATTTTGAATCGCTATCCACAAGTATTTTACAAAACCATATAATTAAAATATGCAACCTGCAACAACCAGTGCAAAAGCTAAAGAACTGGCTTTTGACAAAACCAAAGAACTCATTGACAGACGCAAAGCAGTAGTGGCCAATGGTGTAAGTATTTTTGTGCCCTCCTCAGCTGTGAGTGCCAATGGTGCTACCATCATTGATGCGAATGGAAATGAACTAATTGATTTTGGAGGAGGTATTGGCGTAGTCAATGCAGGACACTGTCCGCCCCCAGTAGTAAAAGCAATACAAGATCAGGCAGCCAAGCTCATACATAGTAGTATCAACGTATCCACTTATGAGCCCTACCTGCAATTGTGCGAAAAGTTGGTAAGCTTATTTCCTCACGGAGACAAAACAAAAGTGATGCTAACCAATACAGGCGCTGAGTCTGTTGAGAATGCCATTAAAATTGCCAGGCAAGCCACTAAAAGGTCTGCCGTCATTTGCTTCAGTGAAGCCTTCCATGGACGTTCTATGATGGCAATGACCTTGACTTCTAAAATAAACTACAAAATAGATTGTGGTCCTTTTGCTCCAGAGGTGTACCGTCTGCCTTTCCCCAATTATTACCACGAGGGAAAGGGAATGACCGAAAATGATTTTGCAGAGCAAGAATTGCAAAAATTGCACGATGCAACCCATTCAGTAGTCGATCCAAATGCAGTAGCCGCTGTTATAATCGAAATTGTGCAGGGCGAAGGCGGATTCAATATTGTGCCTAAAAGATACCTGGAAGGCCTTCGCGAATTCTGCGATGAGTTTGGTATCATGCTGATCTTTGACGAAGTACAAAGTGGCTTTTGCCGAACAGGAAAGTGGGCAGCCTACCAGCATTTTGGTGTTACCCCTGATATTTCTACCTGGGCCAAATCCATGGGATCTGGCTTGCCGATCGGAGCTGTCATTGGAAGACAAGAAGTGATGGATTCGGCTGCTGTAGCTACCATCGGGGGCACTTACACCGGAAGCCCGGTTTGTTGTGCAGCTGCAATCGCCACCATTAAATACATGGAAGAAATTGACCTGAATAAAAGAGCTCAGGAAGTCAGTAAAATTGTTGGCGACCGATTTCATAAATTAAAAGCTAAATGTTCGGCAATTGGCGACATTCGATCGTTAGGCGCCATGCAGGCAATAGAATTTGTAGAAAACAATGATCCGTCAGCACCGGACTCTGAAACCGTTGCCCTGCTTACCAAGGCATGCCTCAAAAGAGGCCTAATTCTGTTAAGTGCAGGAACAAATAAAAATGTGATACGGGTATTGAGTCCATTGGTGATTTCTGATGAATTGCTAAACAAAGGTCTTGATATATTAGAGGAAGAACTTTTAAAGATTACAAACTAGATGACACCTTTCTCAATAGCAGGAATTCAAATGCATGTTTCTGCCAGTCACAGCAATGTGCCTGTAATGAAGCATAAGATAGATGTAATGATGTCTGTGTATCCCTGGGTACAAATGGTAATGTTCAGTGAGCTATGTCCACTCGGGCCGCTTACATACAATGCCATGGAGTTTCCTAATGATACAGAAAAAGAGTTTTGTGATATAGCAAAGCGATACGGGATCTGGTTGATCCCCGGCACCATGTTTCAAAAGAAAGACGATGTGGTTTATAATACAGCAAGTGTTATTAATCCACAGGGTGAAGTAGTAGGCCGATACAACAAAATGTTCCCATTTTATCCATATGAGGTGGGTGTAACTGGTGGCAATGAATTTCTTATCTGGGATGTTCCTAAGGTGGGCAAGTTTGGATTAACCATTTGCTATGACATGTGGTTTCCTGAAACCTCAAGAACATTGGCGGTAAATGGTGTGGATGTAATCTTGCACCCTACCCTCACTGCTACCATTGATCGCGATATCGAATTGTCACTGGTACAGGCCACTGCGGCCATCAATCAGTGTTTTATTTTTGATATCAATGGTTTGGGTGATGGTGGTACCGGGCGATCTATAGTTTGCGGTCCTGATGGCAGGGTACTGCATCAGGCAAGTACCGGTGAAGAGCTGATTCCTATTGAAATTGATATCGACAGGGTAAAACGAAGCCGAGAAATGGGCGTACTCCGACTGGGGCAACCGCTTAAAAGCTTTAGAGATAGGAATATTCGATTTACTATTTATCACGATGGCGCACAACTACCTTACCTCAATACATTAGGTAAGTTGCATAAACCTACGCGCTTTGAACAAATCACAGAAGTCCTTCAAACGAATAATGAAGAACCTTCGGTGTTGCAAAACTGGATGAGCAAACTAAAGTTATGAAAGTAGTATAAACTTAAAGAAGGAAACCATGAAAGCATCAGTAAAACACGTTAAGAAAGAAAAACCACTAAATCTTAAGCATTACGTCAATTGGTTTGAAATTCCAGCGTACAATTTTGAACGTGCCGTTTCCTTTTACAATCAAATCTATAATATCAACATGGACAAAACTGAAATTAACGGTTACTCCATGGCCTTTTTCCCGGCCAAAAAAGGTATCGGTGGTGCAGTGGTAGCCGGTGAGGGCTGCACACCCAACACGACTGGTCCTTTGCTATACCTTAATGGAGGCAAAGACCTCAACTTAGTGCTGCAAAAAGTAGAAGATGCAGGCGGTCGAGTTATTATGAAAAAAACACTTATCAATGACGCGGTAGGTCACTTCGCGTTGTTCATGGATACGGAGGGCAATCGCCTTGCCCTTCACTCAAAAAATTAATTGCTAATCACTCTGTAAGAAATTAGCTTTATACAAGCCGTCAAAAGAGCTTATAACGCAGTAGTTCATTGGCTTTGCTTCGGACTAATGGTATTAGTCCGGGTGGTGGTATTGCTGCACTTGGATGTAAATGGAGAAATTTATGAAAGAATCGAATCGCAAAAGTGGAAAGACCAATCTGCTGACAGGGCATTTTTATAATATAGGTCAGTTAAGAACAGAGTTGTGGACCGACCTCAAACTTAAAGCCTATGTACTTGCCCGCAAACAAAGCAAGGAGGAGCAGGAAGAGGGCAAAGAGCAAATGACAAAGCTTTTAAAAACTTTGCTTGAGGTAGAACAATATTTTGCGTTTCCAGGAGTAGCCACACTTAATGTCATCAGTGACTTTTTAAAACATGATGAGTTTCAAATTTTAAAAAACTCGGTTAAGGAAATATTGCGCTTACTTGTAAGTGAAGACTATCGCAATGACGCGGAGATGTTTTCATTTGCCACCTTACTGAAAGGAAAAGGCAATAAAGAATTATTAAACCCTAAAATAAAAAGAAGATATTTTGAAGTACTCTTTGTGGATAACCTCACTGCAAAGGGAGAACATACTATTTCAAAAAAATTAAACGATGTTCGAGACCCTAAAGATGTTTTCGTTTATCAATTGGTTTACGCTAAATCCTATCAGGATACACTGATCGCGTTAATGGCCAACCCCAACATACAGGCGTGTGTAATCAGATATGAAATTCCTTTTAAGTCAAAGAACGCAAAAGGCATATTAAAGCCTTTTCTTGAACACCTTTTAAAAGAGGACTACAACAACGTTCCAGAATACGAACTAGGTATATTGCTTGGTCAGGCCATTCGCAAACTCAGACCTGAACTGGACATCTATTACGTGACCGATAATGCCGTCAACAGTTTGCCTGACACGGCAATGAAAATATTCAAACGAATTTTTTACAGAAAGGAAGATGGCCAGGAACTTCACCTTACCATCATTAGGGGAATTAAAGATCGATACGAGACACCTTTCTATACTGCGCTGAAAGAGTACAGTCAGAAACCTACGGGAGTTTTTCATGCTATGCCCATTTCACGGGGTAACTCCATCTTCAAATCCAATTGGATAGATGACTTTGGAGATTTTTATGGACGAAACTTGTTCTTGGCTGAGACCTCGTCTACTACAGGCGGCCTTGATTCCCTTTTGCAGCCAACCGGGCCTTTAAAAAAAGCGCAGGAATTGGCATCCAAAGCCTTCGGTTCGAAAAGGACCTACTTTGCCACCAACGGAACTTCAACTTCCAATAAAATTGTTCTTCAGGCTCTGGTTGAGCCAGGCGATGTCGTTCTCATCGACAGGGACTGCCACAAGTCGCATCACTATGGAATGGTATTGGCAGGTGCCTACGTTACCTATCTGGACTCCTATCCACTGCAAAAATATTCCATGTATGGCGCGGTACCATTGTCAGAAATTACCGAGCGACTGCACGTACTAAAAAAAGGCGGTAGATTGGAGCATGTAAAAATGCTCATCCTTACCAATTGCACCTTTGATGGATTAGTCTATAACGTGGAACGTGTGATGGAAGAAGTGCTCGCTATCAAACCCGATATGATCTTCTTATGGGATGAGGCCTGGTTTGGCTTTGCTGCCTTCACGCACACTTTCCGTCAGCGCACAGCTATGTACGTAGCCAACAAACTTTGCAAAAAATATAAAACACCCGAATACAAGGAGGAGTACAAAAAACACCTTGCAGAACTAAAGAAAAAAGGAGGTGACGTTACTCCTAAAATGCCAAACCCTGAATTGGTGAAAATCCGAGTTTACTCAACTCAATCGACACACAAAACACTCTCTTCATTCAGACAAGGATCCATGATTCATATCTATGATGAAGAGTTTGAGCGTAAATCGGAAACTTCGTTTCACGAGGCTTACATGACACACACTTCCACCTCTGCCAACTATCAAATTTTGGCTTCACTTGATGTAGGTCGAAGACAAGTCTCTTTTGAGGGATACGAACTCGTAGAGAAGAGCATTGAAATGGCTATGCTGCTTAGGGCCAAAATCAATGATCATCCCAAGCTTAAAAAATACTTCAAGATTTTAACAATAAAAGACATTATCCCTGATCAATATCGCCAGTCAGGACTAACAGAATATTATCACCCGGATCATGGATGGCAGCGCTTAGAGAATGCATGGACATCAGACGAGTTTGTTCTGGATCCCACCAAAATAAATTTACACATAGGAAACACAGGTGTAGATGGTGATACCTTCAAGAACAAATACCTGATGGATCAATTCCATATTCAGATCAATAAAACATCTCGAAATTCAGTGCTGTTCATGACCAACATCGGCACTACCCGAAGCTCGGTAAGTTACCTGATCAGCTCGCTGCTAAAAATTGCAGATCAAATAGATCTCCAGTTCGATTCTTTGAATCCTGAGGAAAACAGAATTCTTCAAGACAAAATTTACTCACTTACAGAACAGGCACCACCGCTACCTGACTTTAGTTATTTCCATGACTCCTTCCGGGCCGTGGCCGGTATTCCTGGAGGACGAATGCGGGAAGCTTACTTTCTTGCCTATCAGGAAAACAAATGTGAGTACGTTAAACTTTCTGCTTGCAATGGGTTGATGGAACAAGGCAGACAACTGGTATCATCGGCTTTTATTATTCCCTATCCGCCTGGGTTCCCCGTCCTGGTACCAGGGCAGGTAATGACAAAGGAAATTTTGGACTTTCTCCAGGCCTTAGATGTAAAAGAGATACACGGTTACCGACCTGAATTAGGCTTGCGGGTATTTACCGATGCCGCGCTGAATCGCCATCAATCTGGCACCGCCCTGATGGGTGCAGCTTCTGGAATGAGTGCTATGGGTGCGTTGGGCAACGGTAAGAAAAAGCGCAAGTCAATAAATCCAAAGTCCAATTAGTTTATATAATTATTAGCCCATTAATGAGTACTACCATGTACTCCTTAAGGCTTAATAACCATGCTTTCTGGTAAATGAACGAAACCTCGTCACAAAGAGCTACTCTTAAGAAAGGAATCAACAAGATCGGATTTTTCTGTCTTGCATTTGGCGCCATGATTGGTGTGGGATGGGTAACCGCTATGGGGCCATGGTTAAAAACTGCAGGACCCATTGGGGCCAGTATTGGTTTTGCAATTGGCGGAACGCTAATTCTATTCATAGGACTTTGTTATGCGGAAGTGACAGCGATGCTGCCAGTATCAGGTGGTGAAGTAGCCTATGCCTACAAAGCCTATGATACTTCAAAGTCATTTACGGTGGGATGGTTCCTGGCGTTTGGCTATATCTCTGTGTCTGCCTTTGAAGCTATCTCTATTGGAAAAATCACGAGTTATCTTTTTCCAACTATTGATCGGTGGCCACTCTATAGCATCAATGGTGATCAAATTTATGGAACTCACCTCCTCCTGGCGCTAATGTTTGTATCCTTAATAACCTGGATCAATTACGTGGGAGTCCAGGGCTCCATGAGGTTCCAAATTTATCTAACGATTGCTTTCCTGTTTATTGTTTTATGTGTGGTCTTGGTTGGGTTTTATAAAAGTGACATCAATAATCTAAAACCCTATTTTGCACAAAGTGGTGAATTGGGTGTCATTGGAGGTATTATTGGTGTTTTTGCTACTGTCCCCTTTTGGTTGGTAGGCTTTGATACAATTCCTCAAGGTGCTGAAGAAGCCAAAGCTTCCATTACTCATAGAACTATTGGTTTGTTGATTATTATCTCCATTGTAGCTGCTGTTTTGTTTTATATTTTACTCATCATAAGCTCCTCCATGGTGGGCAACTGGCAATCACTTCTGAATGAAGAACTATTTACGGCAAAATCATTCGAGATAGCTTTTCAATCCCAATGGGTAGTAGATGGAATTCTCGTAGCCATTCTTATTGGTCTGCTTACCAGCTGGAATGGTTTTTTTCTTGCCGGATCTCGCGTGCTTTTTGCTATGGGGCGAGGAAGAATCATTGCCCCTTCTTTAGGAAAATCACATCCAAAATATAAAACCCCTTACAACGCAGTTTTATTTTGTGGTGTAATCACTTTCATTGCTTGCTTATTGGGGCGTGGCGCCATGGTTGCATTTGTAGATGTTGGTTCCTTTTGTATTGCAGTAGCATTCCTTGGTGTATCTCTTTCTTTCATCAAGCTCCGTAAATCATTCCCTCATCAGCCACGTCCATTCATTACCCCTGGTGGCACACTTACAGGCTATATCTCCGTGATAGGCTCTCTCATAATACTGCTTGCCATTACATTACCCAACAGCCCTGCAGCACTTGTGTGGCCATTGGAATGGTTGATCCTTATTGTGTTAAGCATTTTGGGGATTGTATTTTGGATAAAATCCAAAAAAAGCAGGGATGCAACTACCAAAGAAGAGCGAGATTATCTTATATTAGAAAAGTATAAATGATTATTATCTATTAAATGCTGCCTTATGAAAAAGAAAAAAGTAACTACTAAAAAATCTACTGCCAAGGCAGCAAAAAAAGGAATAGGTAAACCAAAAAAAATAAAGAAAGCAGTTAAGAAAACAGCTAAAAAGAAAGTCGTAAGTAAGGCTAAGGCAGGTAAGAGTTCTGTTCCTGTATTGAATGGCATCTCTGACATCAGGCGGTTTTTCTACCGCAACGAAACTCCTATATACTTTATCAGCGCCACTAACTTCAACTTACTAGGTGCCGATGAATGGGTAAAGGGTTTTAAATTTATCTGTTACATCGAATGCTTTGACGGACAGCATCCCAATGTTTTTTCTCCGAAAGAAGAACTCCCTCACGAAGAGTTTCAAAGCATTGAGGACATCAACAATTACCTGTTGGAGCACAAGGAGGTGGTAGACTACATAAAAAGTCGTGGTGGTAAGGGAAAGGCGCTTTTCCTGATGTTTGATGAGCGTACAGAAAAGTTATCAAAGCAACTTGGCTTGGAGGTATGTTTTCCTTCTGCTAAAATGAGAACCTTCATGGACAACAAGGTGAACACCAACCGTATTGCTGAAAAGGCAGGTGTTCCCTGTGTACCCTATGTCTTATCAAAAGTAAAAAGCTATCAACACCTGAACGAAGTAAGCAAGAAGAAGCTGGGAACGGACCTGGTCATTCAAACACCGTTCGGTGACTCTGGACATACAACCTTCTTCATTGCCAATGAGAAAGATTGGGAGAAGTACGAAGATGAAATCGTGAAAGAAAAAGAGGTGAAGATCATGAAGCGTATCAACTGCAGAGGATCCGCTATCGAGGCCTGCGTTACTCAACACGGAACTATTGTTGCTCCCTTAATGACCGAGCTGGTAGGATTTAAAGCGCTTACACCCTATAAGGGAGGCTGGTGCGGAAATGAAATCTATGCTGGTGCATTTACCCCTGCTATCAGAAGGAAGGCAAGAAAATACACGCAACTATTTGGTGATCAATTGAGAAAAGAAGGATATAAAGGATATTTCGAATTGGATTTTCTGATTGATCAGGATAATCAACAATTGTACCTGGGAGAACTTAATCCTCGTATCACAGGAGCAAGTTCTATTACCAACCATGCCGTGTTTGCTTTGTCCGACATGCCACTGTTTCTGTTTCATCTCATGGAGTGGATGAATCAACCTTACAAATTAAGCGTTAACGCCATTAATAATCGGTGGTTTAAACCAGAAAACATTGACTCTTGGGGCCAGTTGGTGATCAAATACACTGAAAAAGAAGTTAGAATAATTACTCAATCTCCTCGATCCGGTATCTATGTGATGAATCCAGATGGAACAATTAAGTTTTCCAGAATGGACACGCACAGAAGAGCTGTTGAAAAAGAGAACGAGGCGTTTTTTCTGAGAATCAGCAGAAGCAATGACTATTTCTATGAAGGGGCTGACATGGGAATTTTGGTGATGCGTGGTCGACTCATGACGGATGATTTCAAATTAAGACCTAGAGCTGAAGCCTGGATAAATGCCATAAAGCGCTCCTATGCCTCAGAACCTTTTGTGCCAACCAAAGCAGCTCGTCCAGAGACAGCAGAGATTGGTGGATTTAAAATGATGTAGGGACCGGATGCTTATTTCTTTTGGCTGTATTCATGAGAATCATCCTGGCGAAAAGTGGAAAGCACTTTTTGACCGGACGTGGCCTCATTATCGGAACTGGTTTTTATCAGAAGGTTACCTTGCGCGAAAAGGATATCTCACCTCTACTACTGAGTTTGAGCGCCATATGCCAGAACTCATTCCGATCTATGAGCAACTGGTAGCACTGGCAGGAGGTGGCGATTTAGAGGGAAGGTTCCTCACCATGTATTGCCCCCCTGCTTATATGTCTGCCTGTTCGCAAGTTGCCTGGACAAAAGGAGACACATCGCTCATCAGAAATTATGATTATAGTTTTAAGATGTTTGAAGGCACCATGTTCTATTCCAACTGGTTGCAACCTGTGATTGGTGTAAGTGATTGCACGTGGGGATTGCTAGATGGGATGAATGCCAGTGGACTTGCAGCATCTCTTACCTTTGGAGGAAGAAAAGTAGTAGGGGAAGGATTTGGCATCCCAATCATTATCAGGTACATTCTTGAGGTCGCTAAAACGGTTGAGGAAGGAATTGCCATTTTGAATCGAATACCTGTACACATGGCATACAACGTTACAATGGTGGATGCCAGCGGCACCTTTTCAACTGTTTATTTGTCACCGGATCGTACTCCCGTAATTGTCAACTCCCCTGTGGCCACCAACCACCAGGTAGAAGTTGAGTGGGGTGATTATGCCTCCCTAACCGGGACCATAGAGCGAAAGCGATTTCTTGATGAAATGATTGCTTCTCCTTTCGAGACTGAAACCACCATGCTCAAAAGATTTTTGCATCCCCCGCTTTATAACACCAACTTTGATAAATCATTTGGCACACTTTACACTATCATATATAGAGTAAATGCACTTAACATAGAAGTGCTCTGGCCAGACAATCACCTCTTCCAATCGTTTAATCATTTTAACGAGGAGAGAATTGTACCATTGATGACCGGAGCCAGAAAGGGGCTGGTATTCTGAGAAAATAAGCGGCCGCTTTAATTCTAAAAAACTTCTAGTTCTGATTTAATAATGGCTTACAGCCTTGCTTACATTTTTCTTATATTGAATCCATAAATTCTAAGTTACATGAACAAATATGCATGCATAGCTCTTCTGCTATTTCTTTCATGCGAGAGCAAAAAACATGATAATGACAGGATCGCTCTCATTGATCAATATCTCAAAGGACAGCAGCAACACTTTCAATTCAATGGCAATGTTTTATTAGCTGAGAATGGTGAGGTTATCTATCAAAAGTCCTTTGGTATGGCCAACTACTATGAGCAACGTCCACTCAATGATAGCTCTGTTTTTGAACTGGCTTCTGTAAGTAAACAATTTACGGCAACTGGAATATTGCTGCTGATGGAACAAGGCAAACTAAAATTGACAGACACGTTGCAAAAGTTTTTTCCCGAGCTACCCTATAAGCACATCACGCTAAAACATATGCTAACCCATACCTCCGGTTTGCCTGCCTATGAAGACCTGGTGGATGAAAAATGGGATCATAATAAAATAGCGTTTAATGGAGATGTCATCAAAATGCTTGCTAAAGAAAAACCACCAGTGCTTTTCCAACCGGGAGAAAAATGGGAATACAGCAACACTGCCTTCATGCTACTTGCTTCTATAATTGAAAAAGTATCAGGCCAATCCTTTAAAGAATTTATGGCCAATCAAGTGTATCAACCCCTTGGCATGAGGCACACTCGGATTTATAACACCCGAAGGAGTGGAGAAGTAATTGACAACTATGCTTATGGTTTTGTGTGGAGCGACAGTCTAAGCACTTTTGTATTACCCGATTCGATGAAACAACTTCGATTCGTCTACTATATGGATGGCATTCAGGGTGACGGGATAACGAATTCGACTGCTTCCGATTTATTGAAATGGGACAGGGCAGTAAAGAACCACACCTTATTAACAAAAACCACCACGGATGAAATGCTGAGTCCGCAAGCACTCAGCGATACAACAATTAATGAATATTATGGATACGGTGTATTTGTTGGAGAAAACGAAAACGGGAAATACATCAGCCACAGTGGAGGATGGCCCGGGTACAGCACCAACCTATCCAGGTACGTAGATAAAGACAGAACCATTATCCTGCTCAGCAACAACAATAGCAATGCCCCTGCCATTGAACAGGCACTTGCGCGAATCCTTTCTGGTATGCCGGTACAAATGCCCTATCAACACCATGAGGTACAAGTGGATTCGATTTCATTAAGCGCTTTTGCAGGAAAGTACCGATCCGGGGGCTCAATTATTAATTTGAAATTCAAGCGCGATACCCTTTATCGAAGGTTTTCATCGGGTTATAAACAAATCCTTTTACCAGAATCAACAACCAAAGTGTTTGTAAAGGGGAGAACTGACAGGCAAATTGAAATCGAAAGAGAACCAGATGGCAAGGCCAGTTATTTTTTAATTGATCACGGAATAAAAAAAGAACTGAGTCGAATTCAATAAGTTAAAACTTCACAAATGATACAATGAGCAGTGATTTGCAATCGTTAGGCAAACAAATCAATTCATGGATGACCTTGCTGTAGAATAATCTTAATTACCTAGTTCTGCATCTAAACTCATTGGCTTATTGATGTTTTGTTATTTATCTTGATTTTATATTCCAGCTATTATGCAAGTCCCAATTATAAGATTATTTGCCCTCATTATATTTCAGTCTATTTTTGTTGCTGCCTACGCCCAGCGAGAGCCCGTGCTGAAGCAAATCAACGTACCGCACGATTATTACTTTCGCGAAATGTACCTCCCCCAACTTACCACCGGCCCAAGCTCCGTTACGTGGAATCCGGATGGAGAAGAGGTGGTATACAGCATGGGTGGTTCACTTTGGCGCCAAAGGGTAACTGAAACTACTGCAACGCAATTGACCAACGGACCTGGTTACGATTACCAACCCGACTGGTCTGCAGATGGAAGTATGATCGTATTTACCCGCTATACAGGCAATGCATTAGAGTTGCAACTACTCGATCTCGGGACCGGTAGGGTCAGTCCCCTTACTACCAATGGGCAGGTAAATTTGGATGCAAGATTTTCTCCTGACGGATCTCAGATTGCCTATGTTTCCACCAAAGACACAGGACACTTCCGAATTTGGATTGGTAATTTAAAAAATGGTATGCTAGTCAGCAGACCATTCTCATCAGAACGTGAAACTAAAATTCCAAGATATTATTACAGCCAGTGGGACCATCAACTGAGCCCTTCCTGGTCGCCTGATGGAAAACAATTGGTTTTTATTTCCAATCCAGATAACATTTACGGAACCGGTTCTATTTACAAAGCAGAGATAAATGCCCCTGATCAACTAACGTTATTACAAAAAGAAGAGACATCATGGCGTACGCGGCCCGATTGGTCGCCTGATGGAAAACGAGTGATTTACGCATCATACCTTGGCAGACAATGGCATCAACTCTGGGTAACGACCACCAAAGGTAATGGTGATCCTTATCCTATGACATACGGCAAGTTTGACGCCACTAATCCACGTTGGTCCCCAGATGCCAACCGCATTGCTTTCATCTCCAACAAAGATGGCAATACTGCACTTTGGATTCAGGAAGTATTGGGCGGGAAAATTTATCCACTCCAAATACTAAGAAGGACTTACCTTAAACCCACCTCCACAATTACACTTAGAATTGTTGATGAACACCATCAATCAACAGCAGCCAGAATATCAGTTGTTGGATCAGATGGCCGAAGCTATGCACCACATGATGCCTGGTTGCGTGCAGACGATTCCTTTGATCGAAGCAAACAGACTTTTGAGAATCATTATTTTCATACCGATGGAATTGCCACTTTGGAAGTTCCCAATGGCACAACCACTATCAAGGTGTATAAGGGTATGGAATACACTATTCAAAATCAAAAGTTAGAGATAACAGGCAGTCTTGACCACACTATAGTTACAACTCGTCTTTCACTTCCCTCTGATTGGTCAAAACAATGGCAAAGTGCTGACGTACATGTACACATGAATTACGGTGGACTCTATCGCAATACACCAGAGCGAATGGTTGCACAAGCTTCGGCCGAAGATCTGGACATTGTTTTTAATACCATTGTCAATAAAGAACAGCGCATTCCAGACATGGAGTATTTTTCAACCCTGCCTGATGCTGCTTCCAACAAAGATGTTCTTCTAGTTCATGGTCAGGAATACCATACCAGCTACTGGGGTCACATGGGTTTGCTAGGATTAAATGATCATTATCTTATTCCAGGATACTCTGCTTACACCAATACTGCCGCACAAAGTCCGCATCCTTCCAATTCAGTAGTTGCAGACCTCGCTCATGAACAAAATGCCTTAGTAGGTTATGTTCATCCATTTTATGAAGTGCCTGATCCTTCCACTGAAAGCATCACACATGCACTGCCCATTGATGCCGCGCTGGGGAAAGTAGATTATTATGAAGCCTTGGGGTTTAGCTATCACAGGCCGAGTGCAGAAGTATGGTACAAGCTGCTTAATTGTGGCTTTAAAATCAATGTGGCTGCAGGTACTGATGCAATGGCGAATTACGCTTCATTACGTGGCCCTGTAGGAATGAACAGAACCTATGTTCAACTTAAAGATGTTCCTACCGACCCACAAGAAAAACAAACTGCCTGGCTGAAAGGTCTAAAAGAAGGAAGAACCATTGCTACCAATAGTGCGCTCCTCAACTTGGAGGTTAACGGAAATGGCATTGGTTCTGAAATAAAGACTGAGGGTAAAAAAATCAAAATCTCTTACAAAGGGTTTATGCGATCAGTTGTACCCATGGATCACCTTGAAATAGTGAGCAATGGCAAAGTGATTAAAAGTATTACCTTAAAAGGAGATCGCCAATCTGCAGATTTGGAAGGAACGATTACCATTGACCGCAGCGCCTGGATATTGTTAAGGGCATGGAACGACAATGCTGACACAAACATACAGGACATATATCCTTACGCTACTACAGGTGCTATTTATGTGCTTGTGAACAATAAACCCATACAATCAGCGGAAGACGCCAGTTACTTTGTCAAATGGATCGACAAAGTGTATGAATCAGCAGGCAAACAGACTTATCTAACCGAATCGGAACGCAACCTTACATTGCACAATATCTCCAATGCGCGCAAAGTTTTTGAGCATCAAATTACAAACGCTTCTAAGTGAGAATTCTTTGAAACAAAGTGGTTACCTCACTGTTAAAAATAATATCGAGGAACAGTGAATCTTAATTGATCAGAAAACGTATTTATACTGACTCTTAGAAGTAACTTTGTACATTGGAATTAAGCTTTTTCTTATTCATGAAGGTTAAGTCAACGATAACAGATATAAAATTGGGCATTAACCAGCTGACTCAGAATTTAAAGAATGAGCTTCATCTGGGGGCAGAAGAAAAATTGGGAAGGAAACAAATGAATTGGATAACTATATACATTACAGGAGAAGATGGCTTTAAAGAGGAGGTGCTCAGGCGATTGGAGCACTCTGATTTGGAGTTTATGCCCGGTTATATTGGTAATTCAATGGAAACCAACAATTATGATATGTATTGGATAGACAAGGACCTTGATATCCGTGCATTGAAAGAAGCCATAGGCGCTAAAACCATCTGGAAATACAGAATTAGGGTGTACCAAAGCCTGGAACAGTTTATTGGCTCTCAAAACAATGAAAGCAACGGCTTTACCGACCACGACAATGAACTCATTCAGGAGATGAGAAGGGGTCTTATCAAACGTACCGCATAAAATTTAGGGTTCAGACCGTTCTACTCCTCCTACCAATATCTTTTCGTCAATTCGCAATCAAAAGCCTCAGCAACATCTAAAATGAGCTGATTGATGTGCTTTCTATTTGGCATGAAAACCTTCAATTTTGCACAGCGTAAACAGAGAGTGTTTTGTCCTGTCTAATGGTGGTATAGCCCAAATAAATCAATATGATTCCTAACAATTCGGTGACGTAGAGTACTTCAGTATACCCGAACTTGGTAAATGATCCGCCAATACCTGGCAGTAAGCCTCCAAACGCTATAAACAAATTTCCTAAAAATCGATTTTTATAGATGCGCTCTTTACTGTACCTATAGGCAGAATAAAATGCCCCTCCCACCAAAAAGATAAATGCATAAATATTAACGAATGGAGTAATTAATCTCACTTTGCTCCAGGACAGTACACCTCCTGTCAGGCGTGCAGGCTCTACAAGGTCATAGTTGATGGGAGATAAAAGGACTAAAACGGAGGCAATCAAGATTATTGCAACAACGATACCTCCCATGATATCACCCGTACGCTTGCTGAACATAAGGTAAACTGAGCCTTGTGCCAATGGAAAGCCTCCCAACAAAGCGCCAAGTATATACCACGCCTTAAAAATAGGTGCGCACCATCCAAATAAACCGACTATACTTTCAGTTAAGGTGCCTAATCCGTAAGTAAGTACACCCAAAGTCCACCAAAAAAGATAAGGAGGTCTTCCCTTCGAATCCCAGTGCTTATAAAGTATGGTAAAAAATCCTACAGACAAAAGTGTAGTCAGGATTGGAATCTTGTGTATAAATGCCAGCATAATAATAGAGCGGCAATATTAAACCCATCAAAATGAATATGATGCCACCTCCCGGAAAAAAAATAACGGCAACACGTTATGTTGCCGTTACTCACAGGAATAGTCAGGTATTATTCTGGTAGCAATACCTTATCGATCACATAAACAATTCCATTGGCGCAGGGTACTGCAGCCACAATGTTGGCACCATTGACAGTGAACTTATCTCCATTTTTCGCCAGCACGACATTCTTCATATTGGCCTGGTTTAGCTTCTGCCCTTCGCGCATCATGTTTTCTCTCATAACTCCTATGTAAACATGGTACTCAAGAATGTCCCTTAGTTGTGCCTGATTCTCTGGTTTCACAAGGTTGTCTACGGTGCCTGCAGGCAATGCATCAAAAGCAGCATTGGTAGGTGCAAAAACGGTAAATGGCCCTGCATTAGCCAATGCATCTACATAGGCTGCTGCCTTTAATGCTGCAACCAAAGTTGTATGGTCTTTTGATCCTACTGCAACTTGCACTATGTTTTGTTGTGAAACATCATCTTGTACCGTTGCCTGTCCACCATCTACAGGGGTAGTAGCAACATCGGACGAAGACTCAGTTTGGCCTCCTGAGCCGCACGAAAATAAGACGGTTGCAAAAACCATCATTAAAAATTGAAATAGTCTCATTGGGGTTGGGTTTTGGTTGTATTATACGAATTTGAAGTTGAAACACGTGAAGAGCAATGACATTAGTCATGCGCATTCATCACATTTATCAGGAACCAAGTTCCTTCTTATATTTTTCCTTTTTTATGATTAGAATCAATAATTCTAAATATCCTTTTTAAGGAATTTTCTAAGCGCAATCAACAATGGGAGAATTGCCCAAACAATCAGCAATGAGAAGGAATAAATGATTCCCATGCTACTGCCAAAAAATTGTTTGTAGAAAGCGCCCGTGTAACCCATTAATGCGCTAATGTCTAATTTTAACAAAATAATTATTCGGGCAAGATCCACTGGATTTAATGACACTAATGCCAGCGTTACTTTATCCAAAGGATAATCGGTGAACGCATAAATTACGTACAACACAAAACCATCATAAATGAGCGTAAAGTAAAACCAAAACAAGAGTGCCAGTCCAATTCCTTTTGCCTTATCCCTTGTGAGTACTGATGCACTGAAAGCCAGCGAAACAAAAACCAAAGTAAGCAGCATACCGGATAAAATCAGGTAAACTGTGTCCATACCCTGACTAAACAATGTTACAGGAAGCCCTACACCCACTACATAGGCCAGGCACAACGCCAGGGATATAGCAGAGAACTCACTCAGGAATATAGATTTTCTATTAATGGGCTGCGAGAGCAAAAGCTCTATAAACTCGTAGGAGTTGAAAAAATGGATGGTGGTAAAAATAATGCTCACCAGCGGTACCACCATCAAAATAATATTCAATAAACTTAATATGGCCTTGTCTGAGTTACCCTCCAGACTGAACATGGAAAGAGTAACAAGAAACAAAAAGAAGGTATAGAGAATAACAAACTTGTTTCTTAGGATATCGAGCAGCACATACTTTGCTATCTTAATCATGCCTTTATTTTTTTTCTGTTTCTTTTCATTATCGTAGCAATGGCTTTGCCCAGCCTGATTTCACCTGTTTCTTCTTTTAGTAATGCGATCGAATCGTTATAAATAAGTGATCCATTATCAAGGTAAAGTGCATAGGAAGATAATTCGTCCAGATCGCTAAGAATATGAGAGGTGATGATAAATAGTTTATCCCTCTCCATTTCCTTCAGTATTTTATCTTTAATCACTTCCACAGCCAAAGGATCAAGACCTGCAGTGGGCTCATCCAAAATGAGTACTTTGGGATCAAACAGGAACGCCAAAGCTGCACTTACCTTTTGCCGAGTTCCTCCTGACAAAGTATGCATGCGTTTATCCATCATCTTGTCCAGCTCAAAGCCTTCAATCAATTCTTCATCGACTACTTTACTATCGGAACGAAGGTCTTTAATCATACTGAACAACTGACCAATCGTCATATTATCAGGATATCTGCCTATTTGGGGCATATAACCGATTTTACTGCGGTAAGACCAATGATCCAACACCGATTCGCCATCCACCTCAATAGAACCCTCATCGGCCATTACCATTCCTAAGATGCATTTAATCAAAGTTGTCTTTCCAGATCCATTCGGTCCGATTAAAGCATACGATCGTCCAAGTTCAAAATTGGCATTGATGGTTTTCAATACTTCAAGTGAACCAAAACGCTTACTCACATTAGTTACTGATATCATAGGATTTCATTACTGGAGCATCATCTTTTAAATTTTCCGGAGTTACAACTGGTATTACTTTTTCAGCCCGGTCGAGCAGAAATACCAAAAAGCTCCTCCACAACATCACAGATGTTGGCATTTTTTCAACTATCATTGAATATAAACTTACCGGATGAAAAGGCACATCTCCTACTCCATCCTTATCCAAGTCATACCCTCCATATTTGTCCCAATAATTTGAGTTGATGGTATTTAAAGTCATGCTTCCATTGGTGCCCATGTCAAATGAGTTGGCTATGAAATTGTTCTTTTCAAATAAGTTGTCATCACAACTTGCCTGCAATTTAATGGCCCAGCCATTTTCCTTAAACTCATTATTTCTAAACTGGCTTCGGCTACAAGCTTCCATGTAGATAGCCACAGTGTTTCTTAAAAACAAATTGTTTTCGATCGTGCTTTCACTGATTTCCTTTAGTAACAATCCGAAAACAGATGATCCCCAGTTTTCTTCAAACCGATTATAACGCATGGTCACTCCATGTGAATACATGACCGCAATTCCTGATCCGTTATTTTTGAATAAATTATTATTGTATTCGTCATCGTGTGAAAACATAAAGTGCAAACCGTACCTCAGATTATTTTGGCTGATATTATCTTCAATTAATGAGTTGGTTACAAACTCAAAATAAATACCATCCCGGTGCCCATCTACTTTATTGCCTCTCACTGTGATTTTGTTGCTTTTCCACAGGTGTATTCCGTTACCCGTGGTGTTTTCCGCTACCGCGGCAGCAGTCAGTTGGTTATTCTCAATAAGACTTGACTTGCAATTGGCAAGATGAATTCCAAAAAATGCTCTCTCAATTATATTGTTTGCCAGATACAGATTACTGACATTTTCTCCTCCAATGGCTGCAAGATCATGCATGCTGGAGATCCCCACATTAATAATTTTAAAATTTTGAATTGAAACATTATTGGCAGTAATCGTAAATGCCTCATACTTAAACACTCCATCCACAACAGGGTAGTCAACTCCTATCAGGATCACTTCCTTGTCGACTTTTATATTCCCTTCCTGATAAAGCCCAGCATGCACCAGGATAGTATCACCTTTGTTCGCCTTTTGAATTGCTTTGCGAATGGATTGATTATCCTTCGAAGGATGTACCTTCCAGGTAAAAGCCTCTGAAGAAAAAAATAATGTACTAAATAGTATGGTTAGTAATAATCTCATTTAAACTCCGTCACTACCTCACCCCAGGAAAGATAAATACCGTTCCACTTTTTTTTATTTTCTTTCATCAGCTCATAATCTTCGAAAGCCGCTATCTGACTTGCCATGGGACTCTTCACCTGATCTGCTTTTAGATAATGAGAGTTGCTGGCGTCAATTAATGTACCAGGTCGTGTAAAGTCTATCACGAGTTTATGCGCATAGTTGCCATGGTCTTCTTCATGCGCATTGTAATAATTCAATAAACAATTGATGTCATCGAATTTAAAAACTTTCCCTTTTTTTGTTACCAGCTCCGCGCCAAATTTATTGTCCATTAAGGTCATCTTGCAAGAGTAGCATGCGTCTTTTCCAAACTCCAGAGGAACTGGCTCGGTAGAGCAAGAGGTCATCATCCCTGCAATAGGAAAAAGTAAAACCGCCACTATCTTCTTATTTAATTTTATTTCATAGAAAAGAATTCCAATCAATACAATGGCAACGACAATAAATATCCATCCTCCTATATCCGGTCCGGAGAAGGCTGTAAAGTTAAGCAACACCTTAGTACCTATAAGTGGCGGTTGATAAGCCATGCCCGGTATGATAATGGGCGCTTCAGGATTTAAATTGTGTCCATAATCGTATCCCCATAGATAGAAATCAACCAATGCAGCAATTCCTGTTACCACGAACAGTGCGATATAACTTAAAAGCATTACGCGTTTATTGATCAATGCAGTTAACAAACCAAAGCCTATGATAAAGCCCACAATGTAAATCATGTAACCAAACTCAGGGAACATTTCTACTTCAATGTGCTTCATGCCAATGTAATGATTGAGGGCACTAATGGTTCTTACATCACCTGAAAGGGTATCGATCCAGATTTTCATTTCAAGCCCCTCAGGATATTGAGGTGCCCACATCAAAATCTGCCAAAGCGGCAAGAAATAAGCTGATACGAGGGCCAGTGCGCAAATCGCAACCGCAATTCTTGATATCGGTTTTAGTGATTTCATTTTTTGGATTAGTTATTAAAAGAAGGGCGCCTCCCGACTAGGTCGGGAGGCAGGCCCGATCTCAAACCTGTAAACTATGAGAAAACAGGTTACTCACTGAGTGAAGAAGATTAGTCTTCCGCACCTGTTGAGAATTTCAATGGTGTACTGCTACCCGCAGGAGATACTCTAACATATCCGGACATTTCCTGATGTAGTGCAGAACAAAAATCTGTGCAATAAAAAGGTACAACTCCTGGCACCAATGGTTTCCACTTCAGTGTTTGTGTTTCTCCAGGCATGATCAATATTTCCGCATTGGTAGCACCACGAATGGCAAAACCGTGTGGTACATCCCAATCTTGCTCAAGGTTGGTCACGTGGAAATATACATCATCACCCACCCTTACACCTTCTATGTTATCGGGAGTTAAGTGGGACCTGATGGCGGTCATATAAACGTGTACTTCATTGCCTTTGCGCTCTACCTTTGCTTTTCCTTCACCTAAGGCCGCATACGGATGCTTATTTTCTTCCAATTTATAGATCTTCAACGACTTGTCTTTAATCAAGCTGGCTGGCAAAGCTTCCGCGTAGTGTGGTTCTCCTACTGTAGGGAAGTCCAAAATCAATTGCATTTTGTCCCCTGAGATGTCATAGATCTGGGCAGACTGCGCCAACTCCGGACCAGTAGGCAAGTAACGGTCTTTAGTAATCTTGTTGTAAGCAATCACATACTTTCCGTAAGGTTTTGCTGTAGGACCTCCTGGTACGCTCAAGTGACCAATTGAATAATAAGTAGGTACGCGATCCAGTACTTCCAGTGTTTTCACATTCCACTTCACGATTTCTGAAGACACAAACATAGAAGTGTATGCGTTTCCTTTATCGTCAAATTCAGTATGCAAAGGTCCTAAGCCTGGCTTTTGAACCTCACCATGAAGTGCTGCTTCGTAACGAACTACCGGAATGCCTTCAAAATCACCTTCGTAATCTTTATCCGCAATTGCTTTTTGAAGTTTTGTAAATGAGAATACCGGCATCATTGCTGCCAATTTACCGCTACCTACAATATATTCTCCTGAAGGATCCACATCACAACCATGTGGTGACTTCGGACAAGGGATAAAATAAACTATGTCCTTCAATTCTGTTACGTCAAGTACTGTCACCTCGTCCAACATAGTGCTGGTGGCAGAGTGAGTGCTCTCATCGTACAAGTTGTGCGCATATCTTGATTTTACTTTCTTGCCTTTTCCTGCAGCAAGATACTCTTCAGCTTTTTTCCAGTTCACCGCCATGATAAAATCTTTATCATTTTGAGAAGCATTTACTTCTAACAGCGTATGTGCTTGTTCAGTGTTGTAGGTAGAAAAGAAAAACCATCCATGTGAAGGACCTTTTCCTGCACGGCTCAAATCATAGTTGAATCCAGGCGTTCTCAATTGGAATTCAATGTTCATATGTCCTGATTCAGGATTGATTTTTATAAAGCTGATGGATCCCTTAAAATTCTCCTTGTAAGAATTGATAGGAACATCTTTATTTTCACCCATAGGCACACTGAATCTAGTACCTGCTACGAGGTACTCAGAGTTTTCTGTAATAAAAGGTGAAGAGTGATTTCCTCCGCTGTTTGGAATTTCAAGAATTTCCATCGTACGGAAATTAGACAAGTCAACACGCGCAACGCGTGGCGTGTTATTTCCATTACCAAATGCCCAGCGACCATCATGTACGCCTTTTGTTGTTGACAGGGCAATGTGATGCAAATCATCCCATGGCACAAATCCATGAGAAGTATTCAACATCGGTTTGGTTTCTTCGCTGTATCCATAACCATTCTCGGGGAATACTGAAAAGACAGGAAGTATTTTTAGTAACCTGCCTGAAGGAATTCCATAAACTGCCATCTGACCGTTGAAACCACCAGAAACAATGTTGTAGAATTCGTCATATTGCCCTGGTGCTACATAGGCTTTGGCGGCAGCATTGCCTACCAATGCCTCTTTCGGCCCCTGAGGCTTGCAATTGTACAACGACATAAGTGCCGCTGCTATCGCAAGGGTATAAATTGATTTTGTTAATTTATTCATATAAGTATTAGGTTAGTTTTTCGCTTGGCTTTATTATTTTTCACCGTCATTCTGACGCATGAACTCCAGGATGTCACGCGCATCACCAACTGACATATTCTGGTTGGGCATACGCATCAAACACAATTCCAATAATTTCTGAGCTTCCGGATCTTTATCCAACATCACATCCACGTTGGTAATCATGTTCATGATCCATTCCGGCTTACGATTTTTGGTAACATCTTTCCATCCGGGACCCACAACACGTTTGTCATCCAATTTGTGACAGGCAGAACATTTCATTTCATAAATCGCAAGGCCTCTTTTAACCCGATCCTGCTCAAGAGGAGAATTGAGTGTTACCGATTTTACTGCCCCAATACCTTTAGTCGGATCATTGATAACATCTTCAACTGCAGACTTAGTGCTGGCAGGCTGATCTGGAATCTCCTCCTGATTGACGGGCTTATCTGGAGCACAGGAGTAAAAGAAGAACCCTATTACGGCAATTGCTATTAATCTCATAGTTTATACATTTATTGTTAGTGTTAATGTTATGTTTTAGATGGTTATTTTTCTTCCTATTATTTTTAGTTTTCCCTTTTGTTGCATTTTTTTAACTGTACGAATTACAGTTTCTACCCGGAGTCCACTCATGTCTGCCAATTGCTGTCTGGTGTAGGGAATCACATACGGTGTAGCATTGCGAATCATCCCTGAACCTGGGCCTTTGCTTACTCCTGCCCCCTTCAAGTGGCGAAGTAAGCTCATGATTCGGTGCTCCGGATCATGAAAGGAAATATCTGAAAGAATCATCGATTTATATTTCAGTCTGCTGCAAAGCACCTGATCAAACTTTAAATGGATATCGAAATTCTCCTTTAATAAAATAAGGAAATTCTCTTTTGAAAGTCTAATAATTTCTGAGTTTTCTATTGCAATCGCAGTGCTCGGATAAGGAAAATCACAAAAAAGGGGTGGTTCACCAAAACTATCACCTGGGGAAAATATCCCCTGTATAAATTCCTGACCATCTGCACTATTGGTCACCATTTTTAAAGATCCTTTTATCAATTGATGATAAAACACCGCAGTTCCACCTGCGTGGAATAATACCTCATTTTTATTGAGCGAAACTAATTTCCCTCCATATTCAACAAGTTTGGTTTTTTCAATCATTGGGGTCCTTTTTTGACTATACAAACCTACCCTTGCTTCCTTTTTCAATTTATGATCCTTATCATCTGGCAACATGACCTTGGACAGAAATGCACCCGCCAAAGGGTTCCAGATTGACCCATAATCCAGCAAAAAGGACGGCATATTGAATTTCTTCTTCATATTTTTGGCGCTCTGCAATGATCGGATTTCATTCATTATTGTTTTATGACTCGAATCACAACCCTCAAAATCTTCTTAATTCATGACCAAAACCGACACTAAAACTTTTGCACCACAGCCCATAGACATCAAAAACGAGAAAATTGGCCTTGAAAAAGGTGCCGCTGTAGTAGTTGTAGGGGCTGGAGCATTTGGTGGCTGGTCGGCACTCTATCTCTTGCGAGCCGGGTATAAAGTGACCCTGGTGGATGCCTGGGGTGCCGGCAATTCCCGGTCCAGCTCTGGAGACGAAACGAGGGTGATTCGCTCTACTTACGGTGACAATGAATTCTATTTTGACCTGAACGTAAGAGCGCTGGCCCTTTGGAAGGAAAATCAAAAAGCATGGAACAAAAAACTATTTTTCAATACTGGGGTAATTTGGTTTTGCTACGATGAAAAAACACCATTGGTGGACGACTCCATCCCATTTGCACGAAAACACAAAATGAATTATGAATACCTGTCACTGGAAGAAGTAAAGAAACGCTATCCAGCTGTTCATACCGAAAACCTGCACCACGCCTGGCTGGATCCATTTGGCGGATATCTGAAAGCACGTGAAAGTGCGCAAGCTGTGCTGGAAGCATTTTTGAATGAAGGTGGTGAGTTTGTGCAGACTTACGTTACTCCAGGCGACATTCGGTCACAGCAACTTCAAAATATCAAATTATCCAATGGCTCGTCTCTACATGCAGATGCCTATTTGTTTGCCTGCGGTTCATGGTTAGGACAATTGTTTCCTGAAGTGCTGGGCAATATCATCACCTGTACCAAACAGGAGGTTTTCTATTTTGGAGTACCCAAGGAAGATGCATTACAATATGATCAGTTACCCGCCTGGGTAGATGTTGATGGTAAGGATTTCTATTATGGAATACCTGGCAATGCAAATCGTGGGTTCAAAATCGGTGTTGATCAACGGGGAGAAAGATTTGATCCCACCCTGGGCGAGCGCATTTCCAATCCGCAGGTCTTGGCTAATGCCAGAAAGTTTATCGAAATGCGCTTTCCGGGGTTAAAAGACGCCCCAGTGGTGGAGAGCCGAGTTTGCCCTTATGAAAACTCCCCAGATGGCAATTTCATATTTCAATCTCACCCAGAAGCCGGTAATCTGTGGTTTTTAGGCGGTGGATCAGGGCATGGATTCAAACATGGCCCCGCATTGGGAGAGCTGGTGGCCAATCAATTTAAAGGTTAGATTAGACGTATTCTACTCAGAAGAAGGCCTTACTTTTTGCTTTTGGTGTCTCTTCCTAATTGTGTATTTTTCTATACTGTTCAAAAAATACACAATCATGATTCAAATCCTGAAATCTCGTCAATACGTGCTCATATTATTAGGCACCATAGGCGCTGTGGTATTTTCCTCTTTTTCTGGCTATTCGCAAGAAGTAAAAGGTTACTACCGTTATCCAACTGTTTACAAAAACCTTATTGTCTTTGCTGCAGAGGGTGATCTTTGGTCTGTTGGTATAGGTGGAGGTTCAGCAAAGCGACTGACTACCCATCCCGGTGAGGAAACTCACCCTGTCATTTCTCCCGATGGTAAAACCATTGCCTTCACTGCCAACTATGAAGGATTTCCAGAAGTGTATACGATGCCCATAAACGGAGGAATACCCAAGCGGTGGACTTATGAAGATGAAGCTTCAATCGCCACCACATGGACTCCAGCCGGGGAGATCGTTTACACCACCCAACATTACTCAACCTTGCCCACCCAGCAGTTGGTTCGCATTGAGTCCTCTGGCAAACAAGCGCCTCTCCCTTTGGCTCAGGCAAGTGAAGGTACATTCAATGCCAGTGGCAATACTGTTTTCTTTGTGCGTCCCTCCGATCACCGCAACGTAACCAAACGCTACAAAGGAGGTACGGCCAGAAAAATTTGGAAGTACACGCAAGGTACAGCTGAGGCCATTGAATTGTCGGACGCATACCGCGGAGAAAGTCATCATCCGATGTGGTGGGGCAATAGAATTTATTTTATCACCGACCGTGATAGCATTATGAACGTGTGGTCGATGGATGAAAATGGAAAAGACTTAAAGCAACACAGCAAACAAATGGTCCACGATGTGCGCGCTGCCTCCATCCACGAAGGAAAAATAGTTTATCATTCGGGGGCAGACCTCTGGTTGCATGACCTTGAAACTGGAAAAGACAGCTTAATTCCAATTACCCTGACCTCTGATTTTGATCAATTGCGTGAAAAATGGGTAAAGGATCCTAAAGAATACATCACTTCAGTTCGCCTCGATCCCACTGGCGACAAGATGGTGATTACTGCTCGTGGACGAATCTTTGTAGTGCCTGCCAAGGATGGCCGGTTGGTGCAGGCTTCACGCAAAGAGGGAGTTCGTTACCGAGATGCTGTTTTCAGCGCATCGGGAAAGGAGGTAATCAGCCTGACGGACGAATCCGGAGAATTTGAATTTGTACAAATACCAGCATCCGGAACCGGATCACACCAAATGCTTACCAACGATGGTAAGACGTTGCGATTTGAAGCTACTCCCTCACCCGATGGCAAATGGATCGTCTATCTGGATTTGAACATGGACGTTTGGTTGCTCAGCCTGGATACCAAAAAACAAAAAGTGATTTCCACCAACAGAGAAGGCGCTGGGGATTTCGCCTGGTCTCCAGACAGTCGCTGGATTGCCTTTGGACAAGATGCTGAAAACACTTTTAGTCAGCTTTTCCTTTATGACGTAACTACAGGAAACCGTATTCCGCTAACAACGGACCGGGCCAATAGCACTAATCCACAGTGGAGTGCTGATGGTCAATGGATTTATTTTCTGTCAGATAGAAATTTCCAATCGCTGGTAGGCAGTCCGTGGGGTCCCCGGCAGCCTGAACCCTATTTTGACAAGCAGATGAAAATCTATCACATCCCATTGCAAAAAAATATACGCTCGCCATTTAGAGCGGACGATGAGCTGAACAACAATAAAGGTGAAACCAAAAGTGACGCGAAGGTTGTAGTGACTATTAATGCAGAAGGGATTCAACAACGAATCATGGAAGTCCCGATCAAGGCGGGCAACTATTCTGGTCTGGCGGTAAGTGAAAAAGCATTGTACTTTCTTTCGGAAGAAACCGGTCTGGGTGCGAAATCTCATCTGATGGCCTTACCGATAAAAAACACCGATGTAAAACCAGTGACGATTTTGGAAGAGGTGAACCGTTTTGAGCTATCTGCTAATGGTAAAAAATTGCTTATTAACAAAGACAAGGAATATTACATCACAGAGGCCTCTACAAGTGCCATCTCCAAGATAGGTGAGTCTAAAGTCAATCTGAAAGACTGGACTTTTTCTATTAACCCACGTGAAGACTGGAAACAAATTTTTAAAGATGCATGGAGAATGGAGCGCGATTACTTTTACGATCCAGGCATGCATGGTGTAGACTGGGACGCAGCTTACAAAAAGTACCTGCCACTTGTTGATCGTGTGACCACAAGAAATGAATTGTCGGACATCATTGGACATTATGTAGGCGAATTGGAGGCGCTCCATACCAGTGTACGCGGGGGTGACCTGCGTGAAGGATCGGACAAAGTTGAGGTAGCAGGGTTGGGCGCTCGGCTTATCCGTGATGAAAGCAAGAAAGGATATGTGATCGAATACATCTATCAGGCTGATCCGGATTACCCGGATGAAATTTCTCCACTTGCTGATCCTTATCTCGGCATCAGGACCGGAGATGTAATTACGCACATCAATGGCGTTGCCGCTCTTTCGCAAACAGACATAGGCGCCATGCTTCGCAATCAAGCCAAGAAACAAGTGCGCATGGGTATCACCAGCAATGGCATCAGTAGAGATGTGATCATCACACCAACAGACGATGAATCCAGCCTACGCTATTCCGATTGGGAGTATACCCGCAGGATGGATGTAGAGAAAAAAGCAAGCAGTAAAATCGGTTACGTGCACCTGCGTGCCATGGGCAGCAGTGACATCTCACAATGGTACAGGGAATTTTATCCGGTATTCAATCGACAAGGATTGATCATTGACGCAAGGAGTAACCGTGGAGGCAACATCGATAGTTTCATTTTGGAAAAACTGATGCGCCAAGCGTGGTTCTACTTTAAACCGAGAGTGGGCAACCCCACCTGGAACATGCAGTATGCCTTCCGTGGACATATGGTAGTGTTAGTAGATCAGCATACTGCGTCAGATGGCGAAGCATTTGCTGATGGCTTTAGGAGACTGGGATTGGGTAAGGTGATTGGAACACGCACATGGGGCGGTGAAATATGGTTGGGTTCACAAAACCGATTGTCGGATGGAGGTCTTGCTCGCGCACCGATGATGGGTGTGTATGGTCCTGAGCGCAAGTGGCTGATCGAAGGTCATGGATTGGTGCCTGACATCGAAGTGGACAACTTGCCTCATGCCACTTTTATGGGTAAGGATGCTCAGCTGGATGCCGCCATAGCTCATTTACTCGATCTCATTCAAAAAGACCCTAGGTCCGTTCCAGCACCTCCGGATTTTCCAGACAAGACGGATAAGAAATAGCAC
>DDTF01000061.1 GCA_002345965.1 Flammeovirgaceae bacterium UBA2371 | reverse complement strand
CATTTTATCAAAGCGTTTTCGTGGGCCTAATATTCCTATGTAAGGTGCTGGGGACTGAATCAATTTTTTTAAAACATCCCGGTCATACTCATAGTTGTGAGACATTAGAACGCATGCAGTATATGGAGTAATTTTAAAATCACGATCAATGAACTTCCTGTCACAAAGTGAAAGTTTGTCGGCTGTAGGAAAGAAGATGGGTGCAATGTGAGCTACACATTCGTCAGTGACATTTACGTCCCAGCCTAAAGACTTTGCCAGCTGACTGACTGGCCTCGCATCAAAACCACCACCAAATATGATTACGGAGAGCGTAGGCTGAATCAACTCCAAAAAGACTTCCACATCATCATCATATTTTTTTACCTCTGATCGATGGGTTTTGAATGTCTTTTCTAAATCCACCTTTACAATTTGATTGAGTGAGTCATTCGAAAATTTGCTGGATACATGTCCATCTTCAGAAATGATTAATTTCTCAGCCACTCCCTTTTCTGAAAAAATAGTAGCTACTGACAATGGTTTATCTGTGTTGATAAATTCCGAAAAAAGTTTAACCGGGTTTGTTTGCGATGAGGAGTTAATTGGTTCAATCAATACATCGATTACCCCATTGCATCCAAGTCCAATTCCAAGATTTTGATTGCTTTCCTCTGTAGTGTCGTAAGTTACAGTGGTGGCTATCTGGTCGGTCATTACTTTACGGGCTTTTCTTAAGGCATCACCTTCAAGACATCCTCCACTAATTGAGCCCACCCACTTCCCATCTTCTGTTATCAACATGCGAGCACCAGGACTTCTATAAGATGAACCACGAACCCTGACTACAGTAGCAAGTGCAGCCTTTTTTGTTTGGTCCAGCTTTTGGTATTCTTTTACAATTGTTTTGAAGTCCTTCACAGTATGCTAAGTTAGTCGATTACTCTCAAATTTAGCTGCTGAATCAAAGGGTTATTCTCCGGTGTAAGCGTAAAAAATACACTTACTTTCTTTTTTTCACATTGTATCTCAAAAATCCCCCTTAGTTGATTGAATGGAGTGATAGGCCCGACTGCTTTAATTGCACCGGCATTTTCAAAAATGGCATTGATTTCACTTTTTCTCAGAACAAGCGTTTTGTCCAAATAAAAATTATCGGCAAACAATTCAGGCGATTCACTCCAGTCAGGGAATAGTTTCATCAATTCTGTTTTGCGCTGCTCAAGAATTTTAGATGGGGGAAGTGTTCTTGGTTTTAGTCCTGCCAGAGTTATCAGTGTATCGATTACCTGATCGTTGGCAAATCCTGGAGATCCATACCTTCTGTTACTAAAAGAAACAATGCCTATTCCATAATCCGGAAGTATTCGCCACTCAGATCCGTAACCAGGCAATCCACCGCTATGAGAAATTCTTACGATTCCCCTTGCATCTCTTCGCCACCCCAGGCCATAGGCATAACCATAAGAAAAGGGTCCAAATTGATTGGTACCAGGTGAATTGTCATTAATGCGCCACACCTGGTGCATTTCCCTAATTGTACTTCTTTTTACAGGACCATTTTCAGGGTCATTTCGGGGAGGCCATGCAGAAAGGTGGAAGGCAACGTATTTGCTGAAGTCTTCAATAGAACAAAACAATCCGCCCATGGCGCCAAATGCGCCATCGTGGAGAATGGGTTCTTCCTGCCATTGCTCGTTCACCCAATGATAACCCAGCGCCAATTGCTCCGAGGGTATTTCGGTGTATTCCCATTTGCTATCATTCATGCCTAATGGCTTCATGATGTTATCAGTAATGTATTGTTGATAAGAAATACCTGATACCCTGGTAATAATGTTGCCTAAAAGGGCAAATCCTAAATTGCTGTATTCATAGGAAAGCCCGGGGGCATTGGAAAACGAGATACCTGAATTAATTAGGTCAATCAATTCCTGATCAGTATCCTCCAGCTGCCGATCACCCCATGGATTGTCTTCAGGAAATCCTGCAGACATTGTCAATAGTTGCTGAATTGTAATGGCAGGGGCATCCGAGGTAAGGTATTTGATATTTTTTAGCTCAGGAATATAGAGATGGGCAGGGTCTTGCAGGTGAAGTTTCCCCTCATCGCGAAGTTTTAAAATCGCCATGGCTGTAAAGCTCTTCGACATGGATGCAATCCTGTAAAGGGTTTTGGTGGTTGGCGCTTGCTTTTTTTCAAGATTAGAATTACCAGCAATTCCTGAATGGATTAATTTCCCATCAGCGATAATGCCATAAGCAATGGAGGGATAGTGATTTTGAGTTGCAAAATCCTTGAAAATATTATCGGCCACTGGAAAAGCCTTGGTAATTTTCTCAAGTCTGGCATTATCTTCAAAATAAGGTGGCAGATAATGAGAGGTGCCCTGAATTTCAACTGATTGAGAATTGGATTTTTCAGGTTGCTGACAGGCAGAAAGGCCCAAAAAGCAGCAAGCAATAGTGATATAAAGTAGCTTCATGCTACAATTTAACCTTCTTCAATAGAAAAAGAAGACAGGTTTACCTTATTAATTGATCAAAAATTCGCTTAACCTGCATGTCGCCAAAGCCATATATTCCCTCTTGCTCAGAGAATTGTTCAAAAGCACTTTCAAAGGAAGTGGTTCCATTGTCTATAATTCCTTTCAGGGCTTTTTCCGGACGACCAGGTTGTGTGGATGTTCTTTGGATATGCGCATCGCAGACTTCTTTCAGGTAGGGAAACGCTTTGGATTTAATAACGGCTAATTTTTCAAGTTCTTGTAAGTTGGCTGTTGAATAAGCTTGCCATAGTTTTTTACCAAGTTGCAAATCTTCTGGGGTAAGCAAAATCCTTTTGTTGAAACAATCCATCAATTCATTGGAAGACATCGGACCAAAGCCATTCCACAACTCTTCAGGATTGTCAATAACTGGCACAATGCGATAGACTGCAACACCATTTTCGGGTAAAAGGGATATAGTAAACCAAAGGTTAATCTGACAAAACAGATCGTTTTCAAACCATAGATTGACTTCGTCACCTTGTTGTAGCTCCTTTAATTTTTCAAACTCAAATACTACATCATCCGGGTAACTGATGTCGCTTTCAGGGTATGCATCCAACAGGTAAGATTCCCTTTCTTGCCAGAAATCTTCCAAATTGGTGAATGCTACCGGCCCCTCTATCAGACATTCTCTATTGATGGCAATGGCCCCTGTCAGTTTTCCTTCGGGAAAATTGCTAAGCAATGCATCGCCAGTTAAAACATGTATAGTCATCTTACTGCTTTTACTTCTGCTGGTGTAACCATTTCTCCAGTGTTTCCCCATGAGTTCATGATGTAGTTCAACACGTCACTCACTTCCTGGTCGTTGAGATTAAATCCTGTCATAAAACCATTGTATTTCACATCGTTCACAATCATAGTTCCAATAGCTCCTTCGAGTACCTGTTTGATGGCGCGTGTTTTGTCGGCCATGAGATAATCAGATTTTGCCAAAGGAGGATAAACTCCATCGATTCCTTCTCCGTTTTGCATGTGGCATGTGGCGCAATTGGCTGCGAATATTTCCTTACCTCGATTCATACTTGCTTTTAGTAAATCGTTTTGCTGAAAGGAAGCAAGAGTACAAGCAAAAACAAATAAAAATGAGGCGAATACAAATGATTTCATTTTCTGGATGGCAATTTAACTTAACTAAGACTGAGCGCGACCATTAAAGCAATCATGGAATCAAGCGCCAATCAAAACCCTAAATTTAGAGCTAAAATACTATTTGCAGCGCTACAAATTGGACAAGTCCTTAAATAGTTTAAAAATATACTGTAGCCAGATAAGGCAGTATAATTAAGGTAGAAACACCTATGCTTTTTTTGACACAAAAAAGATGATGCCGAACCGTGGCTCGGCACCACCACACTAACCAACCAACTTCACAACATCAGCTCTGGCTTTCAGATTTTTATAATCCGTTCACCAGCCTGATTTATAAACACTGTTTGTGAGCATAATGTTCTACAATTGATGGTTGGTTTTGCATAATATGTTTAACAGGGCTATTGCTATCAAAAAACCTATGTGAATTCCTGTAAATTGCTTTACTTTCCTTTGTCTTCAAATTGACAGTTTGCTGAGCGGACTACCAATAACTTGCACCACAGTAGATGAAAAACATTATTATCATTGGAAATGGTATTGCGGGAGTAACAGCAGCTCGACATATCCGAAAGCGGAGTAACCATCGTATTACAATCATTTCGTCAGAGACAACTCATTTTTTTTCCAGGACTGCCCTTATGTACATCTATATGGGTCATATGGATTACAAAAACACAAAACCGTACGAGGACTGGTTTTGGAAAAAGAATAGAATTGATTTGATCCAGGACTTTGTTGAAAAAGTGGATGTGGTGGAGAAAAAATTATACCTGACCGGCAAGGGAAAATTGAGTTATGACACCCTCATTATCGCGGCTGGTTCAAAATCCAATAAGTTTGGCTGGCCCGGTCAGGACTACAAGGGAGTGCAGGGCCTTTATAGCTATCCTGATTTATTGGAGATGGAAGAAAATACGAAAGGAATAGAGCGGGCAGTAATAGTTGGGGGTGGATTAATTGGTGTAGAGATGGCAGAAATGCTGAGATCGCGAAAAATTGAAGTCACCTTTTTGATACGGGAAGATTCATTTTGGAGCAATGTGCTTCCTTCGCAAGAGGCTCAAATGATTTCGAGACATATTCGGGAACATCATGTTGATTTACGTGAAGGAACGGAATTGCAAGATATATTGGGAGATAACCAAGGTCGTGTCAGGGGAGTAGTCACTAAACAAGGAGAGCAGATCGAATGCCAGTTTGTGGGCTTAACAGTTGGGGTGTCGCCCAACATTGGTTTTTTGAAGTCATCCGGAATTGATACGCAGCGAGGTGTGCTTGTCAATGAGTATTTACAAACCAATGTAAAGGATGTATACGCGCTTGGAGACTGTGTGGAACGTACTTATGATTTGCCAGGCCGGAGAAACATTGAACAGGTTTGGTATACCGGACGCATGATGGGCGAAGTAGTTGCGCAAACCATTTGCGGTACGCCCACTCCCTATGAACCGGGCCCATGGTTTAACTCTGCCAAATTTTTTGACATAGAATACCAAACGTATGGTAATGTCTGGAATGAATTGAAATCCAACGAAGAAGAATTTTATTGGGAACACCATAGCGGTAAAAAAGCCATCCATTTTGTTTGGGACAAGGGGAGTCATCAGTTTTTAGGATTAAATGTGTTTGGTATCCGGTTGAGGCATGAGCTTTTTGACAAATGGCTGCGCGAGAAGAGGCCCATTCAATTTGTAATTGAAAATCTGCATGAGGCTAATTTTGATCCTGAATTTTTTGATCGACACGAGACTGAAATTATCACTGCAATTGATTTAGCGAAGCCTGAATTGAAAATAAAAAGCACACTCAAATCATGAAAGTATTAAGAAGTATAGGTCTTGTTTTGTTCCTTTTTTCATTTGGACTTTTCTTATCCTTGTTTTTCATGTCTGAGTATAAGCTCACCAAGGAAATTTTTGTTGAGAAAATTAAAAAGCAGCATCAGGAAAGCCTGGAACCGACTATGCAGGAGTTGTTTGATAAACCTTACTCAACGAGCTATTCTTTTGCTCAAGCAGTAAGCAATTCAATCAGTCGTGTAAACGAACAGTTTCGAAATGCACAGCAATGGGATAGCGTGATTTATGATGATTACACTTCAAGTTTAACCAAAGCATCAACATCAGGATGGGTAGTAGATAACACAGGATTGTTGTTTTTTTTGGTGTTCGGTGTTGGTTTGATAGGCGCAATGCTATTTATTCTGCCCAAGGCTTCTCTTGAAACAGCTGGAATTAAAAACGATGGAATATTCCACAACGTGTTAAATAATCGCGGCTGGATAGGTATCCTGATTGGTACGTTGCTAATAGGATTTTATGTGCTTATCTATTTTTACGATGCCTATATTATGAATTGGATAATTCTTGTAGAACCATTGAAAAAATGGATTTATCCACAAGGAGAATCCAGTCAGTGGTTTTTGTATGGGTTCTTGTACACATTTGCCGTATTGGTGATGGGGGTAAGGATGATTTTGAAATACAGGCATAGCAAATATCAAATTATACGTACACTGTCTGTCATGTTTTTCCAGCTGGCATTTGCTTTTCTGATTCCCGAAATTCTTGTGCGCTTGAATCAACCTTACTTTGATTTTAAAAACATGTGGCCACTCGATTATGATTTTTTTGATGCATGGCACATCAATATGCTTACGTCTGCTGGGGGGCTTGGTATTTTTATGTTTGTTTGGGGTATTACGTTGTTTGTTGTGGGTGTACCAGTGTTCGTTTATTTTTTTGGAAAGCGTTGGTATTGCAGTTGGGTATGTGGGTGCGGAGGTTTGGCTGAAACTGCGGGTGACCCATTTCGCCACCTTTCAGATAAGTCATTAAAAGCATGGAAGATAGAAAGGTGGTTGGTTCATGCGGTGCTGGTATTTGCGGTGATTATGACTGGAGCGGTTTTGTACAATTTCATTTCAGGCACTTCCTCGATTTTTGGTTTTGATACATACACATACTTGCGCAAACCATATGGATTTATGATAGGCTCTATTTTTTCAGGTGTAGTGGGTACGGGATTCTATCCTTTGATGGGCAATAGGGTGTGGTGTAGATTTGGTTGTCCCTTGGCTGCTTATTTAGGATTCGTACAAAGGTTCAAGTCCAGGTTTAGAATTACCACTAATGGAGGTCAGTGCATTTCTTGTGGTAATTGTTCAACGTATTGCGAAATGGGCATCGATGTAAGATGGTATGCACAACGTGGCCAAAATATAATTCGATCATCTTGTGTAGGCTGTGGTGTTTGTTCATCTGTTTGTCCACGAGGTGTGTTGAACCTGGAAGTGAAAGATGAAAAGGGGAGGTTTGGTCAGCCTGTATTGGCTGGAAACAATCATGTTCAGCAAGGTTGATTATCCTCACAGATGGCGCTGTTATGATTTTTTCACTTTAGGAATTATTTAATGTTGGTGGTATTAAACAGGGTATATTTATTTGCCATACATCATTCCCTCGCTCTTACTTTGTTAGTTTTGCACGCCAATGTCTAATTCAACAGTTATTTCAGTGATTATTCCGGCATTCAATGAAGAGAATGGCGTGGGTCAGGTTTTGAATGAACTTCCAAAGGAACAGATTCGGGATATAGTTGTTGTGAATAATGCCTCAACGGATGATACAGAGCGCGTTGCCAGAGAGGGCGGAGCCACGGTTTTGAGAGAGCCAGTGTCTGGCTATGGCCGTGCCTGCCTTAAAGGCATTAATTACCTTAATAGCACAAAACCAAAACCTGACATCGTTGTTTTTTTGGATGCTGATCATTCTGATTATCCCGAAGAATTAATGAGATTGGTAGAGCCTATTGTTCAGGAGAAGGCAGATCTGGTGATAGGATCGCGTGTATTGGGCCAAAAAGAAAAGGGTTCGATGACACCACAGCAAATTTTTGGTAATTGGTTAGCCACCCGACTGTTGAAATGGTTTTATGGGGTTAAATTTACGGACTTAGGTCCCTTTCGGGCGGTCAGGTTTTCGTCACTTTTGGCACTCGATATGCAAGACAAGACTTATGGGTGGACGGTAGAGATGCAGTTAAAAGCGGCAAAGCTTAAAATGAGATGTGTGGAGGTACCTGTGCGCTATCGAAAGCGGATTGGATTCTCTAAAATTTCTGGAACAGTAAAAGGAACAATTCTGGCTGGATATAAAATTTTGTATACGATTTTTAAATATCTGTGATGGTGTGGTTTATTGTTGCGGTCTATTCAATTTCACTTGGCTACGTTTTTCTGTTTAGCATGGGGCAGCTTCACCTAACCTGGGTATACCTGCAATCACGCAAAAAGAAGGAAGCACCTCTTTTGTTCAACAACGACTTTGAACCTCATGTAACAGTCCAACTTCCGGTATTCAATGAAAAGTATGTTGTAGAGCGACTGATTGATGCGGTAAGTAAGTTTGACTACCCTAAAGAAAAATTGGAAATTCAGGTGCTGGATGACTCAACGGATGAAACCACAAAAATTATTTTAAAGAAGTTGGAATCACTCCGACCTTTGGGGTTAGATATCAAATTGATTCACCGTGAGAATAGAAAGGGATTTAAAGCGGGTGCCTTGGAGGAGGGGTATCATCTTGCCAAGGGAGAATTCATTGCCATCTTTGATGCGGATTTCCTGCCTCAACCAGATTTTATAAAAAAAACCATTCCTTATTTTATAAACACGCAGATAGGTGTAGTGCAAACCAGATGGGGACACATCAACAAGAATTACTCAGTACTTACACAGCTTCAGGCATTCGGATTGGATGCCCATTTTTCAATTGAGCAATCGGCAAGAAGTGCCTCCAAAAGTTTTATCAATTTCAATGGCACTTGTGGTATATGGAGAAAAAAATGTATAGCCGATGCAGGAGGTTGGAATTTTGATACCCTTACTGAAGATCTTGACCTAAGCTATCGCGCACAATTAAAAGGGTGGAAGTTTAAATACCTGGAGGAAGTAGAGACACCCGGTGAACTTCCTATTTTGATGAATGCCATCAAATCGCAGCAATATCGGTGGAATAAAGGAGGCGCAGAAACAGCGCGTAAGAATTTCAAACAAGTTCTTTTTTCAAAGATTTCATTGTTAAACAAAACGCATGCGTTTTTTCACTTGTTCAATAGTTCTGTTTTTGTCTGTTTGCTAATAGCAGCTGTGCTAAGTGTACCAATGCTCTACATCAAGGAGGCCCATCCGGAGGTGGAGTGGATTTTTGATTTAGGAATAATATTTATTATTGGATTCCTTTCTATCACTTTATTTTATTGGGTTTCTACAAAACGATTTTATGGTGCCAATCCATCAAAATCATTTATCTCATTGTATCCCAAGTTTTTGATGGTTTCAATGGGGCTTTCCCTGCACAATGGTATAGCAGTGCTGGAAGGACTGTTTGGACGCAAAACTCCCTTTATTCGAACACCAAAGTTCAATGTTGCTCTGAAGGGAGATTCGTGGAAGGGGAATGACTATATAAAGTTAAAACTGAATGCGGTAACAGTTATGGAAGGGATTCTTTGTCTCTACTTTCTGTTCGGAATTGTAGCCGGTGTCTATTTAAAAGATGTTGGGTTGTTATTTTTTCACCTTATGTTGATGCTGGGTTTTGGGGCGGTGTTCTATTATTCTGTGAAACCAGCTATAAATGCTTAGGCAAAAGCCTCTATCTTATTTTCTCTTCTTTATTTCCCTGCTTGCCTATTTTGTGATTGCCTATGGTGTGCATCGACATGAAACGGTCGCGCTTTTTTCGTTGTACTTTCTGCTCTTTGGTATTTATGTCTTTGTAATAAAAGTAGCTACCAGTGAGACCCTTGAATTTTGGATTTTAGGTGCAGTTCTTTTCAGGTTCGTTTTGTTGTTGGCCTTACCCAACTTATCAGATGATTTTTACAGATTTATTTGGGATGGTCGTTTGTTGGCCAATGGTATTCACCCGTTTTCAGAATTACCTGATTTTTATTTATCATCTGGCTTGAGTATTCCAGGGATTGATCAGGCGCTTTATGATCAATTAAACAGCCAAGCTTACTTCACCATTTATCCTCCTTTGGCACAGTTCATCTTTTGGATATCGGCATTGGCTTCACCGCAGTCTATATTAGGGAGTGTAGTGGTTATCCGCATATTTGTTCTGGCTGCTGAGATAGGAAGTCTATTTCTCATTAAAAGATTGCTAATTGAATTTAATCTCCACCCAAAAAAAATATTAGTCTATGCACTCAATCCTCTGGTGATTTTGGAGCTGACAGGAAACCTACACTTTGAAGCCTTCGTTATTCTATTTCTTTTACTGTCGCTTTACCTTTTGTATAAATCAAAAATAATTTCAGCAGGTATAAGTTTTGGATTGGCTGTTGGCGCAAAGCTATTACCTCTTATATTTTTGCCACTGTTTCTTATCCGACTTGGTTTGAAAAGATCCATTCTTTTTTATACCTCAGTGTTTATCACTTGTCTTCTTCTTTTTATCCCTTTATTGAACAGTGAGATTCTCAATGGTTTTGGAAAGAGTATTGGCTTATATTTTAAGAGTTTCGAATTCAATGCCAGTATTTATTACCTCGTTCGCGAATATGGATTTCTGACCAAAGGGTACAATATTATTCAAACTGTAGGCTGGAAGTTGGGGCTGATTTCCGGAATAGCCATTCTTGCTTTTTCAATTTGGCCTTATACTTTGGCGAAGAAGGAGGGGCAGTTTCGATTAATAAGAAATTCTTATGCTTATCCAGCTGTTGTATCAGATGTTCCGCAGGTGATGATGTGGGTGATGTTTTGTTATTTCTTATTTACTACCACGCTACATCCGTGGTACATTACCACATTATTGATGCTTTCTTTGTTTACAGGTTTCCGCTTTATGGTATTGTGGAGCGCCCTTATTTTTCTCACATACGCGGGTTATGACCTTAATGGTTTTACAGAAAACCTTTACTTGACGGCATTCGAGTATCTGTTTGTTATTGGTTATCTTGTATATGAAATACTATGTCAAAAAAAATATACATATCGCTGATTTTTTCGATTGTAGTGGGCTTTGTTCTGAAAGCTCAAACTGCCTACGACAAAAAATTGCAATCACTGTATAGCAATACCGTCCCGCAAGTGAAGCCTTCAGAAGTACAGGTTCAAATGAGAACTAACAGAAAAATTATTTTGCTGGACACCCGATCTCCGGAGGAATATCAAATAAGCCACATTCCGGGGGCTACTTTTATTGATTATAAAAAGTTTGCTCCTTCAGACGTCCAATACATAGATCGTAATGCTGAAGTAATTGTTTATTGCACGGTAGGTTACAGAAGTGAAAAAGTTGGTGAAAAGCTGTTGGATATGGGATTTACCAATGTAAAAAATTTATATGGAGGAATTTTTCAATGGGCCAATGAAGGGCGTCTGCTTCTAAATAGAAAAAATCAGCCAACAGATAGTGTCCACACTTATTCCTGGTGGTGGTCTTCCTGGCTGGAACGTGGCGTAAAAGTACATTAACACGTGGCTAAGAATCTTCTGATTATATTTTATAGAAATCCTGAATTAGGAAAAGTGAAGACCCGGCTGGCAGCCACTTTAGGGGATGCCAATGCGCTTGCCATCTATTTGAAGTTGGTTAATCACACCAGGACGATTACCGAAAAGCTTCAGGTAAATAAAGTCGTTTATTACTCACACTTCATAGATAAGGAGGACAGCTGGGACAATACTAACTATAAAAAGAGTCTCCAGGTAGGTGACACACTAGGCGAAAAGTTGGAACATGCCGTTGCAGTTGGCTTTAAGGAAGGATACAGTGCTGTAGCGGTAATTGGCTCTGATTGTTTTGAATTGAATCAGAATATTTTGGAAGAAGCATTTAAAGCATTAAGCATCAATGATGCTGTTATTGGTCCAGCCAAAGATGGTGGGTATTACCTGCTGGGGTTAAGAAAATTTGTTCCAGAAATTTTCAGAGATAAGAAATGGAGTACAGCTTCTGTAGCAAGTGAAACACTCAAAGATTTTGAAGAGATGGGTTTAAAGTATCAACAGTTACCAATGTTGACAGATGTGGATGTGGAGGAAGATCTTCCTCAAGAATTACTTTTAAAGATCAAAAAATAAATAACACCAAAATAAAATTATTTTAAGAGATCAAGATCTCGAATTAGTATTTTCCTTCTGTCAAAATTAATAAGGTTTTGCTCTTTGAGTTCATTAAGCACAGTAGTTACGGTTTGACGAGAGGTGCCCGTTAGTGAAGCAATATCTTTATGCGCGAGCTTGGTAGGGATCATGGTCTCAAAGCCTACTTTTTTTCCTTTCCAGGATGCTGAATCTTTCAAAAATTCCACTATCCTGGTTCTTGCATCTTTAAATACAAGTAACTCCAGTTTACGTTCAAGTTTCATGAGGCGCAGGCCCACCAATTTCAATATCTTAAAGCTCAATTCCTTGTCTTCTTTCATCATGTCCTTTAGCTCATCAATACTGAGTGGACAAATAGAGACCGCGTCCATTGCTTGTGCAAAATCCTTGCGATGCTCTTCTCCGGCAAGTGCCAATTCTCCGAAAATTTCTCCACTACCCAAGATGGCATTCACCACTTCTTTTCCATCATCAAGGTAATGACCAATTTTGACCCTGCCACTGACAATCATGTAGATATGGGTAGCTCTCTCATTTGGAAAATAGATAAACTCATCTTTTTTGAATTCGGTAAAGGAGTGATCCGCTGCCATTGTTTTTACTTTGTGCGGACAAAGAACATTGTAGAGGTTCACACTTTCAAAATACCATAGGGCGGTCTCCTTAGCCATAATTGCAAATTTAAGTGTTCAACGTAAAACAGTTGGCAAAAATTCATTTTGTACTGGAGATGCTGCAAGCAATGGTTAAGTTTGTGAGCAATTTTTAAAGCTAAAAGCTATGAAGTTAACTGAAATTTGGATTTACCCGGTTAAATCATTGGGGGGAATACGCGTTAACAAGGCTACTGTGTTGGGTAAAGGATTGCTTTACGACCGTAGGTACATGATTGTGGATGAGAATAATCAATTTATTACCCAACGAGTTTATCCTGAATTGGCGCTTTTCAAATTGTCGTTTCATGATTCAGGCTTTTTGATTACTCACAATAATAAATCTTTGATTATTCCTTTTGAACCACTTCATACCGAAAACCAGAAAGCGGTAACAATTTGGGAGGATACTGTACAGGCCCGTGAATTAGGCGAAAGTTTTAACAATTGGTTTTCTGCCCAACTGAATAAAACAGTCAAATTAGTTTACTTTCCTGAAGAAAATCAAAGAAGGGTTGATACCCAATATGCCAAAAATAATGAGCAGGTTAGTTTAGCTGATGGGTATCCTTATCTGATTATCGGACAAGCCTCATTGGATGATTTAAATACCAGGTTAAAAGATCCGGTTCCGATGAATCGTTTTCGCCCTAATTTTGTTTTTGACGGGGGTAAACCATTTGAAGAGGATACATGGAAGGAATTTACAGTTGGAACTGCCCACTTCAAGGGATTGAAACTTTGTGCAAGGTGTGTTCTTACTACAGTTAATCAGGATACAGGTAAGCCAGGAACAGAACCTTTGGCAACTCTTTCAAAGTATAGAAAGGTGGGAAGCAAAGTAAACTTTGGTCAAAATGCAGTGACGATGGAAAGTAATAAGGAGGTAGAAGTGGGTAATGAAATTGAAGTGGTATCTTTTCAATGAGGATATTTGTTAAACTAAAAATGTGTTTTACATGAGCAGGTTAATTTTATTAGTTATAGTAGTAGGTCTTATTTCTGGGTGTGAAAAAAAAGTAAAACCACTACCTATTTTTGGTCAGCGGGAGGTAGTAAATGGAGATACGGTGTACCATCATATTGCCAAGTATCAATTTGTTGATCAGGATAGTGCCATTATCACCAACGATACCTTTAAAGATCAAATCTATGTTGCAGATTTTTTCTTTACCTCTTGTCGGACCATTTGTCCAATTATGAAAACACAAATGCTGCGCGTTTACGAGTCCACTGCAGAATTACCTGATGTCAAGTTACTTTCACATACGATCGATCCTGAGTACGACACGGTGGCCTTGCTGCATGATTTTGCCAGAAAACTGGGCGTGTCCAGCGATCGATGGCATTTTGTGACGGGAGCAAAGGACTCTATTTATAAGATTGCTCAAACAAGTTATTTTGCTACAGCCATGGAAGATAAGTCAGAGCCAGATGGATTTATTCACAGTGGCGCGTTTTTACTTATTGATAAGCAGCAAAGGTTGAGGGGAAAGTACGATGGTACTAAAGAAGAGGATGTCAATCGTTTATTGGTTGACATCAAGCGGCTTAGAAAAGAATATGAATAGGTTTTTGCTGCTGTTGTTTTTATTGGCCATTGCAAGCTGTTCGCCAGGTAATAGTTCTGGCGATTCGGTTAAGTACCAACAGTATTTCGTGCAGGGAGAACAGTTGTACAATACCCACTGTAGCAATTGTCATCAAAAATCAGGTAAGGGGCTAGGGTTGCTCTATCCTCCTTTAGATGAATCTGATTACATGACCAACAATCTATCGAGTGTAATCTGTCTGATAAAGTACGGAAAGAGCGGAGAACTAATTGTAAATGGCAAGCAGTATAATCAGGTCATGCCGGGTGTCCCTATCCTTACGGATTTGGAGATTGCTGAAATCGCGACATATATATATAATTCATGGACACATGATGAAGGACTTATTGAGGTAGCAGAGGTTACCAAAGTCCTTCAACAATGTGAGGGTGAAGATTAGTTTTTGTAATAAAAACCTCTGTTCCCTTTGAAATATTTATCTGTTAGTGCCTCATACTTGGGCACATCTTTGTCCTTTATTTGAACTCCGTTTACTTTAAGTTTACCATTGCTCCAGTTCATCGATTCTATTTTCTCACCCTTTTTAATGTAACCATCTTGAATGAGTTGATCTTGTAGTGCAGTCTCAAACTCCTTCATACGACCCTCCAGCTTTTTCAGTTCAGCTTCATGCTCTTTCAACCTTTCGTGCACACCTTCGAGATGCTTTTCCATCTTCTTCATCCCTTCATCTAATTTAAAGTTGAAGTCATGGTTAAAATCCATGTCATCAAATTGATGTCCCCAAGCCTCCATTTTATCTTCAAAATCCCTTTCAAATCTGGCTGCAAATTCGTCACCAAATGTTTTGCCCCACTCTTCCATTTTTTTACCAAAATCTTCATGCTCCTCTCCGAAGTGTTCAAATCTTTTTTCCATTTCACGGCCAAAGGCTTCCCATCTGTCTTCATCTTCCTCAGAAAAGAAGTACTTCCCGGGAATGGTATCTCCATCAAAAGAGAAGTTAAAACCCTTTGTATAGGGAACAGGAGGTATGGCTGGTGTAGGAGGTATATTAGGTATTCCTGGCATTGAAGGTATTGAAGGTATATCAGGCATTACAAAACTAAAACTTCCCGGATTAGATAATATAGGCCTTAATTCTTCATCGCCTTCAAAATTTTCTATCACCTCTTCATGAGGTGTTCCATCCTCGCCATAAGTAGTTATTACCTTGCGTGAGTAGCTGGCAGATTTTTTATCTTTGCTCACGTCCTTGTTTTTTTCTTTTCTCGTGGTGTCGGATGAAATAAAATGTGAGTTGTTAGTTAGTTGTGAACCATGGTCGTCATTACCCTCACCAATGGTGAGCCAAGAAGCGCATAACAATCCGATTGCCATCAATGCTACCAGCAAGTATGGCTTGGCTTTTCTTTGATTTTGATTTGCTGTTGTTTCCATAATTCTTTTTATCCTGTTAAACACCTGATATTTATTATTATTTAATGCCAGTGCAAGGGTTGGGATGCGGTACTGATTTATTTCTTCCAATTGCGCCAAAGCCTTTATGTATTCAGTGCGACTTGATCCCATCATTATAACCAGATCGTCACAACAGTATTCTCTTTCCTTCCTTATCATTTCGGAAAGGAGCCAAACAAATGGGTTAAAGAATAAAATTACCTCTATAAAAGCTTGGATAAGATTGACTAAATAGTCGTGCCTTTTAATGTGAGCCAGTTCATGTAATAAAATGGTTTCAATTTGCGAAGTGGGTAATCCTGTTAGGAGCCCGATAGGTAAAATGATCATCGGCTTGATATAACCCAGCACAATAGGCTTGGAGATTTGAATGGACTCTACCAGCCTGACTTTTTGAGTGAGTCTTAATTGGTCAGACAAATGTTGGACCATTTGCAGGTACTCACTGCTTGCATCGCTTATCTTTCTTTTTAAAAATTGGATGTATACAATGCCCCCAGCAAATCGAATCGAGAAGATCAGTACGCCCGCCATCCAGGCATAAATCACCCACACCATTTGATCATTTATAATTCGAATCAGGTTATTCCATATTGGATATTCTATAGCGATAACTTCGCCAGCCGGTAAACTATTGAAAGTAGGTCTCAAGGCAGGTGAAATGGCTTCAACGGAAGTCCCCGATGAAACTAGATATAAAAAGGTAGATAAACTGGTCATTACGATCAACAGTAAGGCACAGCAGTTGATCATATATCTCAGAGTAGATTTATGTTTTGCGATCAGCGACAAAGCAATTTTGGTCATCCCAAAAATGATCGCAGCCTGCCATAAAGAATGCAGCAGGGTCCAACCTAAATTAATGTTATTTATCATTGTTCACCTTTATCCAGTTCATCAAGGTATTTTCTTATTTCTCTTAATTCCTCTTTGGAAGAATTGCCATTGCCTAAAGCGCTCATGACCAATTGAGAGGCAGATCCACTAAAGACAGTATTGATAATCTTTTCTACCGCTTGCTGCTTGGTATTCTCTTTGGTAGCAATGGCTTTGTATACATGTAGCTTCCCGCTTTTCTGCCGGGAGACAATGTCTTTTTCGAACATGATTTGTAAGAATTTGAGTATCGTAGTGTATCCGTTCTTCTCATCACCTCCCATGGACTCATGCACCTGTTTTACGCTGCAAGGGCCATTCTCCCACAATACATGAAGTATTTCCAGTTCTTTTTCAGTGGGTTTCACCGTTGATTTCTTTAAGTTCATTTATCTACGAATAATTTCGTAATTCAAGTTTACTGTTCCTGAATCTCTGTTCCAAGTTATTTGTACGAATTTTTTCGTATGTGGTTCTACTATAATAGGAATTTTTATTTCAACATTCTTTTATCGTACTTAAGTGCGCATTTTTACTATGAAACAGCCGATTTACAGGAAGACGATATTTACCATTATTGGCATAATTTCATTTTATGCTTTCCTGGTTTTTTGGCTACTCAAACTGGAGTCGGTAGACCCAAGAACTCATATTGTTACACTACAGGACGGCCTTTGGTATGCTATTGCTACGCTTACCACAGTAGGTTATGGAGACATGATCCCGGTGACTGCCGGTGGCAAAATGTTAGGATTTGTGTTTTTGTTTTCAAGTTTGGGGGTATATGGTTTTATCATCGGGCAGATCGCCAGTATTATGAGCACATTAAAAGAAAACAGAGCCATGGGATTAAATGGAACAAATTTTGAAGGTCATGTAGTCATCATCGGATGGAATGACTTCAGTCAGTCGGTAATTGCCCACCTGATTGCCGCTGGCAAAAAAGTTGCCATTATTACCAAAGACCGACATGATATCGATATTATCAGGGAATATTATGACGCTGATCAGGCCTACACCTTGTTTTCCGATTATAACAATTTTGATTTGATGGAGAAATCAAACATTCGAAAAGCATCAATTGTATTTATAAATCTGAATGACGATACAGAAAAACTAGTTTATATCATCAATGTAAAAAAGCATTTTGCGGATTTAAATTATGTGGTAACCCTCGACAATGGCAATTTAAAAAGCACCTTCCACCACGCGGGTGTTACTTACGCGATTTCGAAAAATGAAATTTCATCCAAGCTTCTGGCGAGTTATATCTTCGAGCCAGATGTAGCAATGTTTAGTGAAGAGATAATGGCCTACGCCCATGAGGATGATGAGTATGACATGAAGCAAGTCCAGGTTAAATTGGGAAATCCTTTTATAGGAGCTTTTTATGATAAGGCCTTTTTTGACTTAAAAAAAGAAAGCAATGTAGTTTTGATTGGTTTGGTGAAGATGGTAGAAGGAAAAAGAAAAATGCTAAAGAATCCTGAGGGTTCTGTTACCATTGATGAAGGTGATTATCTTGTGTTGCTCATGGACCTCAAAGGTCATCAAAAACTGAAACGGTTATTTAAGATCGAGGAAGGGTTATAAAAAAGCCCCAGGTAGTTTACCCTGAGGCTTTTGTTTCTAGTGTTAATTATAATTCTTCTACAGCTTCCAAATTTTGGAATTCAAACTCAACATCATTTTTCATATCCACATAGATCACTGAATCTTTATGAATGGTTCCTGCAAGTATTTGCTTAGACAACTCATTGAGGATCTCTCGTTGCATTACTCTTTTTAGAGGTCTTGCACCGTATTGTGGATCGAATCCAATTTTGGCTAATCTATCCAGGGCTGCTTCAGATATATCAATTTTAATACCTGTTTCTTCCAATCGTTTGCGAATGATATCAAACTGAATGCTTACGATCTTTCTAAGATCACCTCGGCTTAATGGACGGAACATGATGATATCATCAATCCTGTTGATGAATTCTGGCCTTACTGATTTCTTCAAAAGGTCAACCACCTTTTCCTTGGTATCCTCCAGTACTTCGAAGTAGTTCTCTTCGGTAATGTCACCAAATTGTTCCTGTATAATGTGTGAACCAATATTGGTTGTCATGATGATGATGGTATTCTTGAAATTGGCTACACGCCCTTTGTTGTCTGTTAATCTTCCATCATCCAACACCTGCAACAGAATGTTGAATACATCCGGATGTGCTTTTTCAATTTCGTCCAACAGTATTACTGAGTAAGGTTTTCTACGAACGGCTTCAGTCAATTGTCCGCCTTCATCATAACCCACATATCCTGGAGGCGCGCCTATTAATCGGCTTACCGAATGCCTTTCCTGGTACTCACTCATATCGATGCGTACCATTGCATTTTCATCGTTGAACAGGTATTCTGCCAGGGCTTTAGAAAGCTCTGTTTTACCAACGCCTGTTGTTCCCATGAAAATAAAGGAACCAATAGGACGCTTGGGATCTTGTAAGCCCGCGCGGCTTCTCCTCACCGCATCACTCAACGCGTGAATGGCTTCTTCCTGACCAGCTACTCTTTTGCCTAACTCTTCCTCCAGTGAAAGTAATTTTTCTCTTTCAGTTTGAAGCATTTTTGAAACGGGAATTCCGGTCCATTTAGCCACTACTTCTGCTATATCTTCACTGTCCACCTCTTCTTTCAATAGAGAGTGCTCACCTTGCAATTCCTTCATTTTTTCCTGAAGGTTCTTGAGCCGTTGTTCTGCTTCTGTAATTTTGCCGTAGCGAATCTCAGCAACGGTTCCGTAATCACCAGCTTTCTCAGCTTTTTCAGCTTCAAATTTTAGTTTATCGATGTTTTCTTTTTCGCGCTGAATGCCGTGTACTACTTCTTTTTCATTTTCCCAGCGTGCCTTTAACGCATTGCGCGATTCAGACATTTCTGCAATTACTTTATTAAGTATACTTTCCTTTTCCTTGTCTTTCTCTCTGCGGATGGCTTCTCGTTCAATTTCCAGTTGCATGATCTTTCTGTTCAACTCATCCAGTTCTTCCGGCATCGAATCCATTTCAAGTCGCAGTTTGGCCGCGGCTTCATCCATAAGGTCAATGGCCTTGTCTGGCAAAAAACGATCAGAGATGTAGCGGTGAGACAACTCTACCGCGGAAATTACTGCATCATCTTTGATCCTTACTCCGTGGTGTAATTCGTATTTGTCTTTGATGCCTCTGAGAATGGAAACAGAATCTTCTACTGAAGGCTCATCCACAATTACCGCCTGAAACCTTCTTTCAAGCGCTTTGTCTTTTTCGATGTACTTTTGATACTCTTTTAAGGTAGTTGCACCGATGGCATGAAGTTCGCCACGGGCCAAAGCAGGTTTCAATAAGTTGGCAGCATCCATTGCGCCTTCTCCTCCTCCACCAGCACCTACCAGGGTATGAATCTCATCTATAAATAGAATGATTTGTCCGTTGGCATCTATTACTTCCTTGATAACGGCTTTCAATCGTTCTTCAAATTCTCCTTTGTATTTGGCGCCCGCCACCAACAATCCCATATCCAGGGATACAAGAATTTTGTCTTTCAGGTTTTCGGGCACATCTCCATCTACAATGCGCTGGGCCATGCCCTCTACGATTGCAGTTTTACCTACACCCGGTTCACCTAATAGTATTGGATTGTTTTTGGTGCGTCTTGACAGAATCTGCAACACCCTTCTGATCTCTTCATCACGACCAATGACAGGATCTATCTTTCCTTTTTTGGCCAGGTCGTTGAGGTTTTTCGAATAGCGTTCTAATGACTTGTATTTGGTTTCGGCATTTTGGTCAGTGACTTTACTTCCACCGCGTAATTCTTTAATTGCTTTTAGCAAAGCCGACTTTTCAAAGCCCACATCCTTCATCAGAGAGGCTACTTTGTCTTTGGTAGCTAACAAAGCCAACAGCAAATGCTCTACGGATACGTATTCGTCCTTTAATTCTTGTAACTCTTTTTCGGCATTCTGCAAAACCTGATTGGTAGTAGAAGAAAGGTGGGGCTGTTGTCCGGTTACTTTTGGGAATGTGCCAATGATCTCCTCTAATTTGGTATCTAGGATGGTCTTGGCGACATTAAGTTTCTTGAGTAAGTAAGATGAAACATTTTCATCTGTCTCTAAAATCGCCTTCAACAAGTGTGCAGGCTCTATGGCCTGATGCTGATTGCTAAGCGCAATCTCTGCAGACTTTTGAAGTGCTTCCTGAGATTTTATTGTGAATTTATCGAAGTTCATAGTGTTTCAATTTGCTCTAGCCTTATCAAATAACAATCCACCTAAGAAATCAATAAAAATCAAGAAATTTTGGCATAAAATTGCTTCATAAAGAGCGAAATCCGGACATAATGACGTAATAATCAGGATGCTAACACAATTCGCTTTTTTCAATTTGCCATAGCTAATCGCTACTTTGGGATACATTTTCAAATCATAATCACAACCATCTTATGAGGTCAGCCATAATAATTGTCGGTATAGTTTATCTATTCTCATGCCAACCCAATACAAAAGAGGGACAAGATCCACAATTGGTTTTTCAGGCCGTTGAAGTAATAACCATGGACCAGGAGGGGATATTGGAAAATCAGGACGTGGTGGTGAGGTCGGGAAAAATTGTGGCCATGGGCGCATCTGGTCAGGTGGCATTTAGTGACGATGCCATTGTTGTCAATGGAAGTGGAAAATACTTAATTCCGGGATTGGCGGAGATGCATGCACACGTACCACCGATAGAGGATATGGAACCCATGAAAGAAGTGTTGTCTCTCTTTCTTGCTAACGGTGTTACAACCATACGGGGTATGTTGGGCCATCCAAAGCACCTGGAGTTAAGAGAAAAAATTAACAATGGAGAAATTTTGGGTCCCCATTTTTATACTACAGGTCCGTCTTTTAACGGCAATACGGTAAAGACAGTTGAAGAAGGCATTCAAAAAGTAAAGGATCAGAAGGCAGCTGGATATGATTATTTAAAACTACATCCTGGCTTAACCCCAGAAACTTTTAGCGCAATTACTTCTACTGCCAACGAGCTGGGCATTCCATTCGTAGGACATGTGTCTTTTGACGTGGGTATTAAAAGGGCCATTGATGCGGGTTATTCTTCAATTGACCACATGGATGGATTTGTGGAAGCATTGGTGCCCAACATCGAAGAAATTGGAGAAGAGGGCAATGGACTTTTTGGGATCTATTCTTCACCTATGGCAGATACCACCCGTATTCCTGAAATCATTCAGGGATTAAATGAAAAAAATATTTGGATGGTTCCCACTCAGGCATTGGCAGAACGGTGGATGGTTCCTGCTGAAGCAGAGGTACACCTCAGTGCACCAGAGATGAAATACATGAAAGATGAAACTCTTGAGAATTGGGGCAAAGCAAAAAAGAGTTTACTATCAGATAAAAGATACAATAAGGAAAAAGTGTTGGCATATATTCAACTTCGCAGAAAATTGATTAATGATTGCCAACAAAATGGCGTGGGGATCTTGTTGGGTTCTGATGCACCTCAGATTTTTAATGTTCCGGGATTTTCAGCGCATCAAGAATTGAAATACATGGTTGATTCGGGGTTGACACCTTTTGAAGCATTACAGACCGGAACTATCAACGTGGCTGACTATTTGGGTAAAGATGATTCAGGTGTGATCAAAATCGGGGCTGTTTCTGACCTGGTGTTATTGAATGCTAATCCCTTGGAGGACATACGGAACACCATGAATATTGAAGCGGTAATGATCGGAGAAAAGTATTTACCCAAAGATTCTCTCACCGCTATGATGAAAAGACTGGAGAAGCGCTAAACAAAAAGCACAGGATTATTTACTTGTTCTTCGGCTTCGAGTAGTCATCTCCATAATACTTGCTGGTAATTTTGGTGTGAAATTCTTCAGCGCGAATGGGGTCATATTTAGGTGTACCTGTATTGGGCAACACTTCCAATATTTCATCCTCCCATACATAGACTGCCATAGGTAAACTTATTCGCGGGGTATTGTTCATTTTTTTGTTGATAGGCTTACTCACACGATGAGTTGTGGACGGTAGCAGGTCGTTGGTGATGCGTTGCATGTAATCACCCGTATTGAGAATAATAGCACCTTCTGGTGCTTTCAATCTAATCCACTTCATGTTTTCCCTATTCAAAACCTGCAACCCATCTACAGATTGAGCTGGAAGGATGGTAAACAAATCGACATCTTCATGACCCAACATTCTGCCTGCTCCTGATTCATCATCTTCTTTACTGATGGCCGGGTAGTAATTCAACCTGAATCCAAAGTTGGTTCCCGTTAATTTATTATCGTAAAGTGTAGGGTCGCAACCTAGATAGGTGAGTATGCTCTGCATGATTGGCAAGATCAACTTCTCGTGTTCCAAAACAATTTTTCTGAAGAAAGGCTCGTACCCAGGACGTGGCCAGAAGTCCGACTCCTTATAGTTGGGATCATTGTCCATATTAAAAGCTCTCCTGCAGAAGACCCAGCCCTCCACCAGATCGGGATGAATAATTGTAGTTTCCTTCATAGGAAAATAACCTTGATTGACAGACCCTACACGCTTCGCGTGAAACTTCATTCTCTCTTCCCTTGTAGTGGTTTCAAAAAACTCAGCAATCTTTTTTTCAGCTTCTTTGTAAAGAGAAGGATCAATGCCATGTCCCGACAGAATAGTAAAACCAATCCCACGCATGGCCTCACCAAGCTGCCTTGCAAATTCTTTTTTCCCTTTCTCACCGCCATGCAGGTACAAACTCATATCGGAGGTTTTGATTTCGTACTCCTCATCAAATTGTTCCTTCCCCTCCTTTTCTGAAAGGTGATAGGTTTGGTTTTTATTCACCTGTTCATACTTCTTGAATTCCTGATTAACCGCTTCTACTCCCTTATCCTGAGCTGATTTCATAAAAATATTTTTAATAACTAAAGTTAAGTAAATTGGATCAATCAGGTGACACGATCACTTGCCGTGTCTTAATACTTTTCCCGAGCGAACATCTTTGTATTTGCCATTTTCTACTGCTAATACGCCATTGACAAGCACATAATCAATCCCTTCAGGATATTGGTGTGGGTTTTGAAAAGTGGCCTTGTCTACAACAGTTTCCGGATTGAATACAACCACATCAGCAAAAGTATTTTCTTTAATTCTACCCCGGTCACCAAGACCTAATCTATCTGCCGGCATCATGGTCATTTTTTGAATGGCGACTTCCAACGGAATTACTTTCTTCTCCCTGACATATACACCAAGCACACGCGGGAAGGTACCATACCAGCGAGGGTGAGGGTGTCCATCTCCCGGTGACACCAATCTGCCGTCAGAAGCAATCATAGTTTGTGGATGTTGCATAATACGCTCTACATCAGCATCGTCCATGGCAAAGTATACACAGGATGCACCACCATTGAGTTGCGCTTCAATGACCAACTCTGCTCCATTTTCTATTGTAGGTTCCATTTTTCTTTCAATCAGCCAATCGTTAAGTGTCCTGCCCTCTAAATCTTTTTTCCAGCTGACCAATGCAAATTGAATTCGATTCAAATCTGCACCACCTCGATCATAAAGAATGTTGTGAACAATTTCTTTTTTAATCCTGTCTTTCAAAACCGGATCACTGATCCGCTTTTTAAATTCGGGAGTGCCACCGGCCATTGACCATGAAGGAATAAGTACACCAATTCCGGTATAGCTGGCATTGTAAGGATATTGATCCATCATAACATCAATACCTATTTTTCGGGCGCTGTCTACCATAGATAGGGTTTTTACGCTTCCTCCCCACATTTTTGTACCTATTGCCTTGTGATGAGTAAGCACGATGGGAATGTTGGCTTCTCTGCCTATTTGGATGGCTTCATAAACAGCTTCTAACAATCCAATGCCTTCTTCTCGCAAGTGTGAGGTATAGATACCATTGTGCTTGGACGCTGCTTTTGACAAGGTGATCACTTCATCTACGGTTGAAAAAGCACCCGGCAAATATTTTAACCCTGTAGAAATTCCGAAGGCTCCTTCGTTCATCCCTTGCTCTACTTGTGCTACCATAGAAGCAAGCTCCTCTGCAGTTGGGGCCCTGTTTTCCAGCTTCATAATATTTCTTCGGATGGTATTATGCCCTACAAGAAAGGCTACGTTCATACCCATGCCAAGGCTGTCTGCTTTATCAAGGTAACTGCCTATTGGCCATGGTGAGGATCCATCGGGACCACCCAAAGAAGTAGTCACTCCTTGTCGTATAGCACTCTCTGCTCCTGGTAGTTCCAGCAGCGGATCAAGGTGAGCATGTAAATCGATAAATCCTGGTGCTACAGCCAGTCCGGAGGCATCAATTATCTTTTTTGCTTTGGCATTGGTGAGATTACCAATTTTCACAATCTTATCATTATTAATTGCCACATCTGATTGGACAGGAGGATTTCCTGATCCATCGTAGACCGTACCGTTTTTGATGATGAGGTCATATTCGGGTTGACAACCAAAAAGCAATGCGACACTAAACAGGCTGAGGAGAGTTATTTTTTTCATCGGTTCTGAATATTTTAGGTAAATCAAATACGTAAAAAATCAGCTAATAATCACCTTTTGATCATCAATTGGTGAAGATAAGTATTCAGATGGGGATTAAAGAGGTTTACCAACGGTCACTTGCTGTCCAACAGAAGCATGCTGTATAGGTAATGGAGAAGCAATACAGCAGGTGGAACCGAGCAGAAATGTGGCTAGTTCTTCTCCAATTTTAACCATTGACCCATGAGCCAACGTTTGCGCCATTACTATAGTACCTACAGCGGGGCCACCAACTATTGATAGAAACCATTGCTTATTATTTTTTGATTGGATGGCCACATTGATGCGCTCATTGCGAAGAGCAGGCAAGGAAGGATCATTTTTATAAATCCATGGACGTAAAACAACCAGGTCTCCTGGAATGTGTTCAATATGAGTAATGGTTCCACTAACAGGACTGTGGATGCGATGATAATTGTTGTTATGAAGAAAGACATTAGAAAAGTAGTAGTGATCCGGGATGCTATTTCCCAATTCACCAAAAACATTCCGCAGGTGTCGTTTTTGACCTTTAACAGTAACAAGTTTTGTATCACTCACTTTTCCATACTCACACAACAGTCCTTCGCATGGCCAGGCGGCACTGCAGGAAATTTGCAATGGCTCTTTGTAAACCCGTGTGAAAAAATCCTGAAAGTTTTGATAGGTGTTCTTACCGCTGGCAGGCTTGAATTGAGTGAGATAAGAAGGGTCTTTGTAATTAAATTTACAGTAAGGACCAATAATTAATCTGCTGTAACTTTTATTGTAAACTTGCGCGTAACCCTTTGACAGCGCACGTTGCCAGGCAGAAGGGAGGTTGCCCCACAAATTCAAAGAAAAAAATCTTATGAATCTTCTCACCGTGGCCTTTGGTTTAATAATGGTTAGATATTAACCTGATTGATTTACGGGAGAACGAACAGAAGGGTTCGCCATTATGCCAAGCAATTTACACATCTACCGTTGATTACGGGAGAAGAATAGGCGTTTTTTACTTTTGTTAAAAGGCCAATTCTATTTGAAACCTGGTCATGAGCTGATCATCCCGTGTATCTTCTTGTATTAGTGTGATATCACTTTGAATTTTGAGGTTGTGACCAACAATATACCTTGAAAAGCCAAGTGTATACTGTGTGTTTTCATTTCTTAATGTTATTTTTTCCGGTGATACATGTGTATAGCGACCAGCTATCTCAAAATTATTTTTGAACAAATAGCCTGCTTGCCAGCTGATTCCGGACCCAGTGTAAAAAGCCTCAACAAAATTGCCACCACCATCTAAAATGACAGCACCATCTGGAGATTTTTTATTGGCATATTCAACGAGGGATGAAATACCATTGTATTTAAAATATGCATCAATAAAAATTGATTCCAAATCGCGTTGTGCAGAGAGGAAATCCCCTAATTGTCCGCGCTGTCTTGTTGCCCTGTCGTTGTAATCGTAGGTGACTCCAATAGAGAGTTTAGGTTTTGGTTCTCTGCTAAGGTCTGAACTAAAATAATCACCACCATCAGTAAATTCCCCAAAAGGCAGGTATTCTCCCCGCACGGTGTAATCATATCCACCAACCTGATTGGTAATAATGTTTCTACCATCTCCTGTAGAAATTGAACCAATCAATTTTACTTTGTCCACCTCGTAGTGCAGCTGTAGACCTGCATCCCGATCGATGTTAAATCTAGAGTTTACATTACTACGATCAACGAATTGCAGAGCCTGTGATGAAATTACTCGTTCTCTATTTCCTGGTAATTTGGTTTGACCAAACCAAAGTGTCCAATTTGGCGCGAAATTATATTTTAGGACTGCATCCAGAATGATGCGTGATGTTTCTCCTGTTTGAGGTATGTCGCCTCCGCTAATATCCTGATTTGAAATACCTAGCTCAAGTTTATACACAATCTTTGGATTATATACCCATCCATCAAACTTCAACCGATATCTTCTAGTGAGAAATCTATCGTTATAATCCTGACTTTCCAAATTCAGTCTTCCGTCATATAACGTTTGAAAACGAAGTCCAAATTTTAAGTAGAAGGAGGAATCAGCTGCAGTTATTCTGATTCCTTTTCCGAATTTATTTTTTGTTACATCCTGACTGAAACCAACAAGGGATGTAAATAAACCTAGGAAAAGGAATAAAGCGATAATTCTATTTGAATATGGCATGCTCTTTAAGTTTGCTTAATATCAAATTAACAGATGGTTCAAAAGCTTTTGTACGGGAAAAGCCATGAAGTTTATTTAACTATGATTTATTGTTAAAGTTAAGATCAAAAGTGTGGTACATTTTGAATTATCTAAAGTTTAGTTGAGCCTGAATTCTTAAAAGACTCCCAGACTGATCGTTATTGGGTTTTGCATAATCTTCAAACCTTCGTGAAGAAATGGTATACATTGTTACCAGTTCAAAAGTCTCTGTAGGCTGCCATTCCAGCCCGATTTCCAATTCACGCACATTATAACTTCTAGCATCCAATTCATGCTTTTTACCACCATCGTAATATTGGTATCGCACAAAAGGATACAATAATTGGCTATTGATCTTTGTCATATAATTCAATGTTGCATAGCCTCCAGACAATGCAGACTCTTCAACTATGCCTGTATTTTTGTTAAACTCAGGACCTCTTCCCACATTATATTCTGCTTGAATGCCAAATGGACGAGGATAAAGAACCATTGTAATGGCTGCACGCTCATCAAGGTAGCTTGCATTTGGAGAAGTGCCTACTCCGTTACTGAGTGTGTTAACAACAAATTGCCCAGTGTAAGCCTGGATTCCTGGTTCAATGATCTGATCACCAATTACAAATGGATATGAAAATCGGGCCACAATATGGAGTTCATCATTAAGGTCAGGTCTATTAGCAGTTTGTCCATTAAAAGCACCGAAAGCAAATACACCATAGTCTCCAGAACCTTTGAATCCATCTCTCACCAACATAGAAAATCGTTGCCGAATTTCTTTGGGGGCCCAATAAAAGAACACACCAATGTCTCGTTCGTTAGATAATGCACTATTTAATCCATCGTTGCGATCCAAAGGCAAGCGATTTTGGCTGGATTGTAAATTTTCGAAGCCAAAGGGGACTTTACTTTGCCCAATTCTGAATCTGAATTCATTATCCTTATCAACACCCACATCAAAATAGGCATCCCTTAGCTGGGCAAAGTTGAGTGAAGAAGAGCTTGGGGCACTTGCAAAATCTGGTTGAATATAGAAATATACATTCTTGCTGATCTGGCCTGAAAAAATAATTCGCATTCTTCGAATAAAGAAACCACCTTTATCGCCCCAGGAACGGTCGCATTGCTCGCACTTCAAATCAGGATTGGTTTCCAGTAAACGGTTATACCTTACTTGAGCGTAACCTCGAATGCTAAAATTCTGATACCATTGTTTTGGAGGCTCAGGCTTTTGTTCCGCAGTAGAATTTTCGGCTTGTGCAAAAAGGAGCGTCCAAGATACCAAAACCAAAGCAGCGGAGCAGAGATATCTTAAATTATGCATATTAATGTGATTGTGACAAGCATTTTACTCGAAGTGTATTTTGGAGTGGACATTCCATCAGTTTAGAATTTGTGTGCAAAACTAAAGAATGCTTGTCATCGTTTTCGGGCTAAACACCTTGGTCACCAGCAGACTCAGTCGTGAAGCTCTCAATGTTAAGAAGATCAGCTACAGGTTCAATTGATTGCTCACGGTTGAGTATTAGTAGGCCCAACCTATAATTGAAATTGTTGATAATAAGCTACTTACGACTTTGGATAGTCTCATTTTCAATGTTTTTATTACTTTTTCTAAGTATTACCATTTGGTGATTATTTTCTGTATTTACCTAGATGGAGGTAACAATAGCTTAACATAAGCTTAACATTGGGTGACAGCAGCTAGCACCTGACTGAGGTACTTTTGTGGAAATTTTAATGCTAATTTTATGAACCTCAAATCAACCACACTCTTTTATCTGCTCACAGGAGCACTATCCATTGTGTCTTGTGGATCGAAAGACAACAGTTCTAATGCAGACTTATTAAACGGGGAGGTTAAAATTGATGGCTCTAGCACGGTTTATCCCATAACTGAGGCCATCGCTGAGGAATTCAGAGTGGGTCAACCAAAAGTGAGGGTGACTGTTGGCGTATCAGGCACTGGTGGTGGATTTAATAAATTCAGTCGTGGTGAAACGGATATCAATGATGCATCTCGTCCCATAAAACAGCAGGAAGCTGCTATTTGTGCAGAAAACAATGTGAAGTTTCTTGAATTGACTATAGCCTATGACGGGTTGGCAGTTTTGGTCAACAAAGAGAATACTTGGGTGGATCATTTTACTGTAGAGGAATTAAAAAAAATATGGGAGCCATCTGCACAAGGTACTATCACAAAATGGAGTCAGATTCGTGATGGGTGGCCTGATGAGCAGTTTAACTTGTATGGTCCTGGAGTCGCTTCCGGTACGTACGATTATTTCACAGAAGTAATAGTAGGTAAGAGTGGTTCAAGCCGTGGTGATTATACCGCCAGCGAGGATGATAATGTTTTGGTTCAGGGAATTTCCGGAGACATTAATTCTATAGGTTTTTTTGGATTGGCTTACTATGAAGAAAATATTGATAAGTTAAAGCTGGTAGGAGTGGACAGTGGTAGTGGTGTTATTGAGCCTTCTGCACAAACCGTGAAAGATGGTACCTACGCTCCTTTATCCAGACCAGTATTTATATACGTGACTGATGTGGCAGCAAAAAGGCCAGAAGTAGCAGCATTTGTTAATTTTTATTTGAATAATGCTCCGTCACTTGTTCCCGATGTAGGTTATATTCCACTTCCTCAAGCGGAGTACCAGAAAGGATTGGATGCATTCAAAAGTTTCATTACTCCCATCAATCAATAACCTAGAAGTAAACAACTGCGTAGCCTTTGGGCATAGCTTCAAGTAGTTTGAAAAAGCCAGGAGAAAGAATTATAGAAGGAGCGCTTGCTTTTAGCGGGCTGATCACCATACTTACTACTGTAGGTATCATTGTTGTGCTTTTCAGTGAATCTTTTACCTTCTTTCAGCAGGTTTCAATTTTTGATTTTTTAACAGACACACAGTGGACACCTTTATTTACTCAGAAGCACTATGGCATCTTGCCCTTGCTGATGGGCACTTTCCTCACCACAGCAATTGCAATAGCAACTGCTTTGCCTATTGGACTTACCATAGCCATTTACCTGAGTGAATACGCAGATAAAAACTTCAGAAAGACAGTAAAGCCTGCACTTGAGCTGTTGGCTGCAGTCCCTACCGTAGTGTACGGATTTTTTGCGCTCACTGTAGTTACACCTTTTTTACAAAGCATAATCCCTGGTGTGGGAAGTTTCAATGCATTGTCAGCAGGTATCGTGATGGGGATAATGATCATACCCATGATTTCTTCTTTGAGTGAAGATGCGTTACATGCACTTCCCAAGTCATTGCGCGAGGCTTCTTTTGGTATGGGTGCCACACCTTTTCAAACTGCATTTAAGGTTGCCGTGCCTGCGGCTTCTTCAGGGATCATCGTTTCGGTGATACTGGCAATTTCGAGGGCTATTGGAGAAACCATGGTGGTGGCCATTGCTGCAGGTCAGCAGCCAATCCTCACTTTCGATCCTAGAGATGGGGTTGAAACAATTACAGCTTATATCGTACAAGTAAGTTTAGGGGATGTGCAACATGGTTCAATTGAATACAAAACGATTTATGCTGCAGGAATAACCTTATTCCTTTTCACCTTTGCCTTGAACAATGTGAGTTATTGGGTGAAGAAAAAGTATCAGGAGAAGTATGAGTAACCTAAAACGAAATAGAAGAATAGACAAAGCTTTCAAATACGTGGGCATTGGCTGCACGTTATTTGGTTTATTGATGTTGGCTATTTTTATTGGAAACATTCTTGTTGATGGGCTACAGCGTATCGATTGGGATTTTCTCACTAGTCTGCCTTCGCGCAAAGCCGAAAAATCGGGTATACTCACTGCCTGGACGGGTACAGCCTGGATACTTGCACTTACAGCTATGATAGCCATACCACTTGGAGTGGCCGCAGGAATTTATTTGGAAGAATATGGAAAGAAAAACAGACTAGCTGCTATGGTGGAGGTGAATATTGCCAACCTGGCAGGTGTCCCTTCTATTATTTATGGGTTACTTGGATTAGAGGTTTTCGGAAGATTGATGAATCTGGGGGCAAGCCTTCTCGCGGGGGCATTTACTTTGGCCATATTGATTCTCCCCATATTAATAGTAGCCACACGCGAAGCGCTGAAAGCGGTCCCCAATACTTTGAGGGAGGCATCCTACGCTATGGGGGCTACAAAATGGCAAACCATATGGCATCAAATATTACCAGCTGCAGGTGGAGGAATTTTAACAGGAATTATTTTATCCTTGTCAAGGGCGATGGGAGAGACTGCGCCACTTATTGTAATTGGTGCTTTGGCCTATGTCCCTTTTGTCCCTAAAAGTCCAATGGATGAATTCACTGTATTGCCCATGCAAATTTTTAACTGGGTATCCCGGCCACAACATGAGTTCCTAGTCAATGGAGCAGCTGCTATTATTATTCTTTTGTTGATCACCTTTATCATGAATGGTATTGCTGTGTACCTTCGCAATAAATGGCAGAAAAAAATTACGTGGTAAAATTGAAAAGAAAGCAATGAAGCACATAGAAGCCATAGATGTAAATGCCTATTACGGTGATAATCACGTATTGAAAGGCATTAACATTGCTATTAAAGAAAACACGGTTACTGCTTTTATTGGACCATCAGGATGTGGAAAGTCAACTTTCTTGCGTACACTCAACCGAATGAATGACTATATCGAATCGTTTCGTCTGGAAGGAAAAATTTTTGTAGAAGGAAATGATATTTATAAGAAGAAAGTGAATGTAGAGGAGTTGAGGCAAAAGATTGGTATGGTTTTTCAAAAGCCAAACCCCTTTCCAAAATCAATTTTTGAAAACGTAGCCTATGGCCTTCGCATACATGGTGAAAAAGATAAAAAGAAGATTGAGGAGATAGTGGAGCAATCGCTCGTAAAAGCAGCCCTTTGGAATGAAGTAAAAGATCAGTTAAAGAAATCAGCGTTCGGACTTTCAGGAGGACAGCAGCAGAGGTTGTGTATTGCACGTACCCTTGCTGTGGAACCTTCTATAATATTGATGGATGAGCCTGCATCTGCGCTGGATCCTATATCTACTGCAAAGATTGAAGAACTGATTAACGAACTGAAACAGCATTATACAATCATCATCGTTACACACAATATGCAGCAAGCTTCACGTGTGAGCGATAGAACGGCATTCTTCTATATGGGAGAGCTGATTGAATTCGGGAAAACTGCTGAAATTTTTACCAATCCTACCAAAAAACAAACAGAGAATTACATTTCGGGAAGATTTGGGTAATTTCGCATAACAACAATTTAAGAATATTACTATTTACTATGTCAAACTTAGAGATTGAACTTCAGGCGCTGAAAGAAAATTTGTTAGAGATGATGGGTCTTGTCTCTAAACAGGTGTCGCTGTGTAAGGAAGCTACTTTTTCTGGAAATTTGGCGCTAGCAGAGGATGTTATTGTCAACGAGAAAAGAATCAATAACCTGGAACTAACTATTGACAAAGACTGTGAAAATATCCTCGCTCTTCATAATCCAGTAGCCACTGATCTTCGATTTGTACTGGCAGTATTAAAAATTACCAATGATCTGGAAAGGATAGGGGATAACGCTAAAAACATTGCAGTTTTTCTTACTAAGAGCGGCAAAAAACTTGACAAGGCTTATCTTGATAAGTTTAGTATTGAAAAAATGTATGAGGCTTCTATTGCAATGTTGTCCTGCCTCGGTAAAGCATTAAAAGATGATGATGCCGAATTGGCACGCAAAACATTTAAAGATGACGAAATACTCAACAAAAAGAATAAAAGCGGACCAAAAACAGCGGCTGCATTGATCGAAGCCGACCCTAAACAAGCCAAGTTAATTGTCAGACTATTGGCAGTTGTAAACAAACTTGAGCGCATTGGAGACCTGGCCATCAACATAGCCGAGGAGGTAGTATTTCACGTTGAAGCTAAGGTGCTTAAACACAACAAGGATAAAAGCTAAAAATTATTGAGGCATTGCCTAAGCTTTGCCCTCTTACCTTTGTAGCGTTAATAGAGGCACATCTGTAAAGGAGACCAACTTATCCAGCATGTTTTTCTTGAAGTATCTTTTAAGAAGTGAACTTTTGCGATGTGGGACAGCCAGTAAATCTACTGAATGCAAATAAAGATACCCATCAATACTATCAACTGCATTTTTGGATTGGAGAAAAATAAATGAATCCAGTTTTGTGCCCAGTATTTTTCTCAATGCAATTTTCTGATGTCTGTCTTCTGGCGTTACGCTTCCATTGATGGCATAAAGCGCGACAAAGCTTGAGTTGAATTTCTTAGCCAGCGACAGTAGTGGGCTGTAGATTTCTTTCTCTATGATTGATTGAGAGTCTAGCGCAAGTACGATTCTTCTGGGTTTGCTATGATCGAAGCTTTCAGGAACCAGAATTACAGGACAATTCAATCTTCCTAATGCACCTGAAGTTTTTAGTTTGGCGGCTAGCTTTTGATTTCCAGTTGTTCCGTGCAAGCCCAGGAAAATATAATCGACCGAGAATTTTGTAACGTGGTTGTTGATGACTTCATCCATTTCCCCAAACTCATCCCAAGTTTCAAAAAAGGAGTCCACATGCTTTTGCTCATGTTCAAGTGCACGCACTTCTGCTTTCAGCAGATCTATAGTGTCTATTTTCATTTTGCCTCTTAAGGCTAAAATTTTGAGTTCTGTAGGGTTGTGCTCAATGTGATTATAACTACTGAGCAGTATAAATTGCACAGGCTCTTTACTGAACAGTCGCATGGCATATACTGCTGCCTTACGTGTACTTGGTGTAAAATCAATGGGGATAAGTATTTTTCTCATTTCTTAATGGGTTGTCTTAATCAATGAACGCCATTGTATTTTAGCTGAGGAATATTTTTAAGCTCCACTGAAATATTCTTCTCACTGGCGGTATCACTGAAATTGTGAATCACCTCCAAGGCATCGTTGTCAATTTCGTTGGACAAAGATCCATCCAGAATTACCTCGCAGTTCTTAGGTAAGTGTTCCAGGGTTAGTTGCAAACTGGCCTTGTTGAGAAAAGAAACGTGTTCGCTAAGCCGGATGCGAATCACCTGATTGCCATTTTCTGAATGTTTTTGCTCATCGTAGTGATAGGGCACTTTATAATTGGCTTTTAGGATGTAGAATACCCCAATAGTGATACCGACAAGAATTCCTATTAAGAGATCCGTGAAGAGAATAGCGATGACAGTAGCGATGAAGGGAACAAATTGCTGTCGTCCCATATTGAACTGCTGTTTGTAAAGTACCGGTTTTGTTAGCTTAAGTCCCACCATGATGAGTATGGCGGACAATGAAGCCAATGGAATTTGATTCATTAAGACTGGAAAAAAGGCTACAGCCAATAGCAGAAAAATGCCATGCATGATGGCAGATAATTTTGATTGGGCACCTGCCTCCACGTTGGCAGAACCGCGCACAATAACAGCAGTAATGGGCAAACCACCCAATAGTCCAGATACAATATTTCCAACTCCTTGCGCTTTTAACTCCGTGTTCTGAGGTGTTCTTCTTTTGTGTGGATCCAATTTGTCTATGGCTTCAATGCTGAGTAAGGTTTCTAAGCTGGCTACAATAGCCAGCGTAACTGCTGTGATGTAGACATTAGGATTCATTAAGAAGGAAAAATCTGGAGTGATGATGATGGACTGTAGTGACTCCATTCCGGAAATGATAGGAATGCTTACAAGATGATTGCTTCCGATTGCCAATGACGGATAAAGGGAGTTAAACAAAATGTTAATGACAACACCAACCACCACCACCAATACACCTGCTGGAATTTTTCTCAGCAATTGATTTCTCTTAACAATTGGTTGATCCCAAAGAATTAACAGTATTAAAGAAATACCTCCCACCACCACACTACCCAAGTAAAAGTGATCAATGGTGGAGGCCAGATACGACAAAGTATTGCTACCGTCACTTTGAATAAACTCCATTTCGCCAAACGCGTCTGAATCAAACCCGACCAAATGAGGTATTTGCTTTAATATTAGAATTAGTCCAATGGCCGCCAGCATCCCTCTGATTACAGAGGAAGGAAAGTACAGACCGATGATGCCTGCTTTCAAATAACCAAGGATAAGTTGAATAATACCTGCTAATACTACGGCCAGTAAAAATCCTTCAAAACTACCGAGAGACGCTACGGCATTGAGCACAATTACTACGAGTCCTGCTGCAGGACCACTTACGCTGAGTTGCGATTTACTGAGTGAACCTACAATAATACCTCCAACAATTCCGGCAATCAAACCGGAGAAGAGTGGTACTCCTGAAGCCAATGATATGCCAAGGCACAATGGGAGAGCAACAAGAAAAACAACAATACTGGAAGGGAGGTTGTTGCCAATTTTTCTAACAATTCGAGTTATTGAATTCATTGATTTGTCTTAGTTCTTTTATGGTGACCTGGTTCATATATTAGTCTCAAGAACACACTCAAGCGTTCCTTTTCTTTTGATACAGGAATGCCCGGGACTATTCCTATCATTAAATCTTCACTAATTCCCAATCTCATTTGTGGTCGGATCACCATATCAAAATTTCTTTCAGCTAAATGCTTGTTGAATTCCACGCCTACAAAATTGCGCGTACCAGGAATCATGTAGTGGAAGTTGGTGTTGAACTCGTAAGACAAATCAATGTTTTTGCTATCGAAGTGTGTTCTTATGTTTGGCCCCGTATAAATCAGTGTGTGTAAGTTGTTTTTCCATTTCTTAGCGGCTACAAAAAAGGGATTGTATAAGATCCCTTGAAAAGGTTTGTTATTCCTAATGATATTTAAGTCGGTAAATTCAAATTCTGTTATTGCTCCCAACGCCAATGAGGTTCCCAATCGCTCTGAAACAAAAAAAGTATATTGAGATGCAATTTTCAGACTTTCAATCCTATTGGAAGGCTTTATTGGTTGATCAGAGGATGAGCCGGAGCCATTTGCACCATATGCTGTGGGCGCAAAAATGGTAACGGGCAATTCCACTTCTAAGCCTAACCTGTCAATTGGTGCCCATTCGTATTCAATAAGAAATTCATAACTGTCAAATCTCAAACGATCTGTCATTCCCATTCCAATATTCCATTCCTTCTCGCCTTTTCTAGCTCCCAGGTCTCGGATTAGATCAATGTAAAGGGGCTCAGCGTGCAATACCTTAGGTGGAGTTGCAATAGATAATGTATCATTTCCATTTTCGAGATGTTGACTAAAAAGGGGGACAAACATGATTGTCACTAAGACCATGGTCAATAAGAATTTCATTGTAATAATCAGCTATTAACGCAAGGGAGCTAATGGAAAATAATTTGATTTTTCCCTTTCTCGTCTAATCCAGTCTTGCAACTCCTTTTTTTCAGCCTCATTTAGTTTTTTAGTCGCTTTGGCATATTCTTTTAATAAAAGCCAGCGATCAAAGCTCACCTTCCTCAGAATTGTTTTGGTGTATTCCAGCAGCGTAGTTTGTTTACTTTTTTCTATGGCCATTGGCTTTCAATTCAAATCTGTTGTCTGAACGGTCTTTTCTATGGCCAAAAAAATCCAGCGCCTACCATCAATAATACGGGTGCCACCTTAGAGCCAGTTTAAAATCAAATTAGAAAGAGATTAGAATTGCTCAACGCGCTATGGAGACGGCCTGTCGTGCGTTGGGTAAGGTAATCGTGGCGATAGTACCAATTCCTTCCGTAGAGTGAACGACAAGTTGACCGCCATGGATTCGGATAATTTTCTGTGCCATGGGTAGCCCAATTCCAAATCCTTTGAAGCTTCGGACATTAGAGGCTCTGAAAAATGGCTCGTAAATGTTTTTCAATTCATTATCAGGTATCCCCACACCCTGATCGGTTATGACAATTGAAATATCACGCTGAGTAGCACTTAATTTAATTTTTACTTCTTTATTTTCTGAAAATTTGCATGCATTACCGATAATGTTGCTCAATACCATCCTTATTAGGCTTCTGTTGCCCTGAATGATTATTTGTTCTTCTTCCTCCGGAAGGCCATCCAGGTCTAGGGAAATTTTATTATTAGGAAAATGTTTGATAGCGTCCTCTTTGACATCAATTACCAATTCATCGATACGAATTTCTTCAATGATCAATCCTTTGTTATCATATTCGGTTTGTGCCATTCTCAGCAAACTATCAACCAGGTAATCGAGACGTTGTGCTTCTTTTTCAATGGTGCTAAGTGCCTGAACGTATTCCATGGAGGATCTTTCTTTCTTTAAAGCCACTTCTGCTTCACCCAAAATCACTGTTAAGGGATTTTTCAATTCATGAGAAGCATTACTCACGAAGTTGCTTTGTATTTCGAATGATGTTTCGAGCCTGTCAAGCATATTGTTGAAGGTGATCGCTAATTCAACTAATTCGTCCTTCTTGCCTACTGCCGGCAATCGCAAATGAAGGTTTGATGCCCTGATGTTGTTTACCTCTTTGGTAATCGTGGAAATAGGTTTCAATACCTGGTGAGAATAATAAATCCCTACAATGAAAATTACTCCCAAGCTTGCCAAAAAGGCCACGAACATTGTTTTATTTAAATTATCCAATTTGGCTGCCCCATACTTATCCGTTGCAGATATCACCACGATGAAATCACCCTGATTGTCGTCATAAAAAATTCCAACACTATAGAAATCAATATTTTCTGACTCGGCATATCCATTTCTCAGAATTTCATCGATGAATTCGGGCGAAAGATCCGTTGCATAATCAAGGTTATTTTTGACATTCAACTCTTCAACCGGAATGATCAGTTCTCTCTCGTCTGGCAATGCCTGCAGGTGCTTGTCTCGAATTTCATTGTAGATACTGGCGTTTACCTCATCTTCTTCCAGTAGCGTTTGAGCTGCAATATTGGCTCGTTCCCTCAATCGTTGATAAAACTCTTTTTCCTTGTACTGATTGGCAAAATAGAAAATGGAAATAAAAACGGTAAGAAACAGAGTGGCAGTAATTGTGGTGTAAATCAGGGCTATTTTATTTCTGATTTTCATGTTTCATCTTTGATAACATACCCCATTCCGATTACTGTTTGTATCAGTTTCGTGTCAAATCCTTTGTCAATTTTGTTACGGAGATAATTGACATACACATCCAGTACGTTGGTGCCCACATCAAATCGGATGTCCCAGACATTTTCAAGTAAATCACTTCTTGAAAGTACTTTGCGCTTGTTGATCATGAGATGTTCCAGCAGTCGGTATTCAGTAGACGTCAGTTTGATTTCTTTCCCAGCTCTTATGGCCACCTTGGCATTTCTGTCTAATTTCAGATCAGCCACTTGCAGGTTCTCTTCCTGATTTTGGGTGAGGTTCATTCTCCTTGTAAGGGCATTGATCCTTGCGAGTAACTCCGCAAATTTAAATGGTTTAGCCAGGTAATCATCCGCCCCGGCATTGAGGCCTTTCACTACATCATCAGTGGAATTCAATGCAGTAAGCATTAGAACGGGAACGTCTTTAAATCCATTCTGTCTTATCTTCTTACACAGCTCAATTCCGTTGATGCCAGGCAATATGATATCCAAAATGATCAAATCGATTGGCTTAACACCCAGCAGCGCCAATACGGACATTCCATCCTGTACCGTTTCCACCTGGTAGTTTTCTTCTTCCAAACCTTTCTTAATAAAGGCAGCTACATTTACTTCATCCTCGATCACCAAGACATTCATATTTCTTTATTAAAAGCTAAGACTTACAGAGTTTATTCAGAGCAGAATAACCATTAAAATTAAATGTATTCCGGTCCTAAACACCGCTCCGACATTAGAAACGTATTAGAATGGAGGCTTGTTTTGACAAAATCACAAAAGCAACCAAATTAGAAGTCTAAAAAAGACTAGAATGGAGCCATTATTCCAGAATCACCCGTTTTAAGTAATAGCCCCTGGGGTCAATCTGAGGCCACCCCTGACTATTTATAATAATGGCTTTTTTACTTAGTTGAGTTCGTTTAGAAGTATCATCAATTTGAATGTCAACAGGAAGTATGCCTTCATAGTTGAGCAGCCTGATTTCAAATTTGTTCTCCTCAACTTGTCTCACACTTATTTCCAATTTATTAATTGTGCGCAGATAAAAATCAAACAAGGGTTTTAAATTTTGGCCTGAGGTACTGCTGAATAGTTGTTCTACATCATCCGTGGTCACAAAATTGTCATAAGTATATTTATTATCTGTGGCTAGTTTTTTTAGTGTTGGAAAGAAAATTTCATCACCTAATACATACCGAAGTGTATGCATGAAAAAGGCTCCTTTGCCATAAATATCGCCATGGTAAGCTTCGTCAGAATCTATCTCCTCACCCTGAACAATGGGTTTAACATTTTGTGTATTGCGGGCGGTATTGCGCATGCGCTTCAGGTATGATTCCTCTCCTTCCAATTCGCGGATGTACAACGCATCGCCAAAACTACAAATGCCTTCTTGTATCCACATGTGGGCCCAGTCTTTGTTGGTCACCTTGTTGGCCCACCATTCGTGACCAAACTCATGGTTGAGCAGCCAGTCAAAATCTTCTCCTCCTACTTTGGTGTACTTGAACTGATTACCATACGCAATGTTGGTTTGATGTTCCATACCCAAATGAGGTGTTTCAGCGATACCAATTCTTTCCTTGGCCCATGGATATTCACCAAAGTACTTCTCCAGAATTTGTGTGGTACGCTCGAGGCGTTCCAATAGGTGCGGTCCCTGATCAGCGTGGGTTTCCAACACATAAAACTCCATAGGTACGATGTTACCATCCACAGTTGTGTAAGGACGTGTCACCTTTTTGTATTTGCCAATATTGAAAAGGATACAGTAGTTGCTGATGGTATAATTGGTTTCCCAGTGCCAGGTGTCTGTAGTTTTTCCGCGTGTAACTTTTTTTAGTAATCCAGGGGCATTGGCAGTCAATCCTTTGGGAACGGTAATGATCATTTCGGCACCTTCGTTGGGTTCGTCACTGGGATGATCTTTGCATGGGAAATAGATTTTGGCGCCTTCTGATTGGCAAGTGACCGACACCCATGGATTTCCATTCTCATCCTTGCTCCACTGAAAGCCTCCTGTCCATGGTGGCCTTTCGGCAATTCCAGGTTGGCCGCCATAAGCTACTTTTACTTTTATTCTTCCTGACACGTAAGGCTTTGAATCCGTGATTTTAATTAAATCGTCATCTCCATGCTCAAAAGGTTTTTTCTTTCCGTTCACCCATACCTGTTCTACTTTTAGTCCATGCCAAAAATCAAATAATAGTACGGAGGTATTTTCTGATAAGATGAGATCAATTTCAGTATAACCATCGATGCTTTGTTTTTCGGGGTCTACGTTTAAAGCCACGGTATAGTGACGGATGTCCATGATGGCCTGTTCGGGTTTGAGCTTTCCTCCGGAACGCAGGTTTTGGGCCATTAGCGGGTTGATGAGTAATAATAGAATTAGGGCGAATACTAAGCGTGGCATAGTGAATTAGTTTTATGAAAAGTACCACCTATTGTACTAATGGACAAGTGAATTTATTTTGGAGATGGAGCTAGTTCAACTATTATCACGCTTCTGTTTTAACCCGCCTGCTTAGCCATTTCCCATCCGATCATGCTTTTCTTTCTTGTACTGCTCCATCGGTATTCACCAAGAATACCGTCTTTACGAATTACCCTATGACAGGGGATAAGGTAGGCGATGTGGTTGGAACCTACTGCAGAACCTACCGCCTGCATGGCGCGTGGTGAGTTTACATTTTCAGCAATGCCCTGGTAGGTGGTAACACTACCTGTTGGAATTTTCAATAGGGCATCCCAAACTTTAATCTGGAAGTTGGTTCCTTTCACAAACAAATGCAGCTTGGCTTCTTTACTTTTATTAAAAATCGATCGGATGATACCGTCTGTGAACGTCTGATTTTGATGAAAGATGGAATTGTGCCAGTGTGTTTTCATCTGCTCAACCTCAGCATTCGGTTCGTCAGAGATAAAAGACAACCAGCAAATACCGCGCTCAGTGACACCAATCAAACATTGACCAAAAGGGGTTTCGTGTATCCCATACTCAATGTTAATACCGGCTCCCTGCATTTTGTACTCTTGCGGAGTGACAGCCTCCAACGTAGTAAATAAATCATAGACCCTCGACTGACTGGAAAGTCCGGCCGATTCTGCTGCCTCGCTGAGGTTTTTACTCTCTTGGAGTTTTTGTTTCAAATAGTCTACAGTGAGAAATTGAAGAAATCGCTTGGGACTGATGCCTGCCCACTCCGAAAAGATCCGTTGAAAATGAAACGGGCTCAGGTGCACTTTTTCTGCAACCTCGTCCAATTCGGGCTGGCGTTGGAAATTTTCTTCCAGGTATTTAATGGCCTGCTCGATCCGGTAATAATTGATGTTTTGCGATGACACAATCATAAAGCTATTGTTTTTGATGTTCAAAGCTGCCCCTGTTTGCGTTGTTTTTCAACCTGATTCTTGCGCAGTGTATTATTTCAAAGCCAAAAATGGTAAATTGGTAATCACCAAAAAACACCTCCATATGCGTTTATCAGCTCTTCTACTTTGTATTGTTTTTGCCGCACAGGCACAACAGGATTTCGATGCTGTAAAAATAAAACCCGTTAAAATCACCGATAATATATACATGATGACGGGTGCTGGAGGGAATATTGGTTTTATCAAAGGAGCCGATGGTGCCCTTATTATCGACAATCAGTTTGGGCCCTTGTCAGGGAAAATTGCGCAAGCGGTACTGGATGAAGGTGGTGGCACTATTAAGATGCTGATCAATACGCATATCCATGGCGACCATACCGGAGGCAACGAAAATTTTGCAAAGTGGGGCATTACCATTGTGGCCCATGACAATGTGCGCGATCGCATGATGAAGGAATCGAAGCGGGGAGAGACAGTAAGTCCACCGCGGGATAAGGAGGCATGGCCTGTTATCACATTTCCTGATCGCATGAACCTTCACTGGAATGGTGAGGATCTTGAACTGCACCATTTTTTCAACGGGCACACCGATGGCGATGTGATTGTTAAATTTAGGAATGCTAATGTGTTTCACATGGGAGATATGTATGTGCAGTATGGTTATCCTTATGTAGACGTGAGTAATGGAGGAGGCATTGATGGGTTTATTGACTCACTGGACAAGATGCTGGCGTTGATGGACGATAACTCAAAGATTATTCCTGGTCATGGAGAGCTCGCCACCAAAAAAGACGTGAAGGCTTTTCGCGACCGGCTGGCAGAAATACGTGATGCCGTGGCCGCGGCTTTAAAGAAGGGAACCAAGGTAGCAGATGTAGCCAACCTGCCTATTGCCACTAAGTACGATGCGGAGTGGGGAAAGGGATTTGTAAAGGGAAAGGACTTTGTGTTGATGGTGGCCGAGAACCTGAGTAAAAAGTAAATCTGGAATCTTGTAAGTGGGGTAGGGGCTAACTCGCCACCTCTTCAAATTCCGGACAATCCAGTCTTATATCTTCTTTTTTTAATTGCATATTTAAAAGATTGCAATGGTCTTTCTTTTTGGTATGACTATAGAACTTGCAGCCGTAGCAGGTGCGTTGCACGCTTAGAATGCCATTGCGGTTCAGTTGATAAATTAAATGGCTTAAGGAAGAAAATAAATTTTCTAAATCCTTTTGCTGGATGTTACCCAACTGGGTTTTTAACGGGTTGGCAAAATTTTCTGTTTCAGCTACCACTTTTTTTCCAGTGGCGGACAAGCCAATGGAATAGCTTCGGCTATCAGCGGAAGAGAAATCTTTTACTATCAACTTCTTTTGCTCCAGCATACGTACGGCATCACTCACGGTGGGTTTGGTGATGTTAAACTCTCTGGCCAGGTGGCTCACATTGCACAACTCGGGTTTGTGATAGGCAACAAAAATCAGAAGTTGAATTTGGATGGGGCTCAACCCTAATGCTTTGGCTTTATCCCACAATAAGACTTTGAATGCTTCGGATATCCGCTCCAGTCCTGCTACGATTTTAGTGGAAATGTCTATTTGTTGGTGCTTTGGATTGAAAATACTTTTGCTCACGGGATAAAGTTAATTATCCTAGTTGATGAACGAAGTCACTTAGCATCTTTTTCATCTCCAACAGGGGGGTGTGGCCAAACGAATGATGTAAAATTTCAAATTTCTTATTGATGACCAGAAAAGTAGGTGTGCCTCGCAGCTGATTTAAAGTAAAAGTGAGTGATATGGATTCCTGCGCCATCAAGTAGTTCAATGCATTTTTGGTCATGGCATCCTGTTCAGATTGTGAACGGATAGAGAAATTGGGAAAAGCCCTGCACAGTCGGGTGGCTGCAGACTGATAGTCAAAAGAAGCGTCTGCTTTTTTGTCCATGGCCACAGGGAAAGGAATCGGCAAAGGAAAAGAAGTTAATCCTTGCTGTTGCAGCGCTTTTTTTGTTTCCCCCACTACTTCCTGGCGTTCCAATAGCAAGCGCGTATTTACTTCATTGTTCCATTCAAAATCTTCAAAGGCTGTAGAAATACCCAGGAAGGAGATGTTTGGGTGGAACTCCTCGTACAGTTGGTTTACCATCGGGAAGCCATAAAGGAAACACCCCGGGCAGTTGACCTGAAAAAAGAAAAGGAAGTTCAGTTCTTTTAAACTGAACTCCCCTTTGAGTAGCGCTCGATATTGCAGATCAAGTTTTTGCATTTCAATCACAGTTTTCCATTTCTACAATGGAGTAGCCTTCCTTTTCAATCTGTGTCACTATTTCGGGAGTAGCTTGCTCGATGTGGCAAAACTGACATTCCCTGGAAGTGAGATCACCGGTTTTGAAAGGTCTGCTTTTGAGAAATGCCTTTCCATAATTATAGATGACATCTTTGTCTTTCATATTCTCTGGTACGAGAATATCAAAGTGCATAGGGTGCCCATCTTCTCGCATAACGTAAGTATCCCAAACGGCTACCTTCATAGGTGTTGTTTAAAATAAGGAATCCAAATCATCACAAGAAAGAATTTAGGCTTTAACCTCCGACATTGAGGCGCCAAAGTTGATGTGGAGCACATTGCCATTGGGAGTCACCATAGCGGGTACGGATTTTACACCTGCTTTCTCCGCTTCCGCTATGCGCGATTTGTCTTCTCCAAAGTGTACGATTTCTACGTTTTGAGCGCCTATTAGCTCAATGATGTCATGCTCGGCACTGAGGCATACGGGACATCCTGCGTGATAAAAGATAGATTTTTTCATGGGTGATAATGGTTTTGTTGATGCGATATTGCGTTACAAATATAGTAAGGAATCCTAACTATACAAGCAATGAGATAAAATTTATCAGTTTGAGGATCTGTCAGGAGACTAATCTTTCGATGGCCATAGCTTGTGAGCCCAACCATTTTTTTTACTGATCAAGCCGGTTTTATTTTTTGGGCAGATACAATTTCAAGTTTTCAACTTCCAATGCGTCTAAGTGTCCAATTTTGCGCTCATCTTTTGTAATTAAATGCATATGCAAATAGGAATCGTGATGTGTAAAAATGCCTTTGTGCTTGGTTGAAAAAAATCCAACTATTTCGGCCTCTTCGTTTTGAAGTGTATATTTTACCTGTCCCTGGTGGGCATCGTCAGGCGAAGCAACCTTGGTGCCTGCAGGCAGGTTTTGTATATGAATGACGGCCTTTCCAATTTTCCCAACTAGTTTGAACGCAAATGGTCGTTTCTTTTCAGCTGTTTGTTCATCAATGAATTTTTCCAAATCCTGAATGGTCTTTAAAGTGGAGGGCAGCTCAATTTCGTTCCAATCCTTAACGTGGGCATAAACAAAGAATGGGGCTGAAACATCAAAACTTTGCTCAACCACCATGGTTGAATCAGAAGTCACTCTGGATACATAGCTTTTCCCATCATTGATGAGCAGTTCGCCTGTCAGGTAGCTTTCGGGGCCAAGGCCGAAAAGACCTTTTTTGTTTGAAATGGTATCAAGGTTAATGCTGCTGCCCAATTCACCCTTCCACATTACATTTTTCATTGCTCCGATAACGACCACGTCTGAATAGGTGTTATCCGAAACCGTTTCTTTTTTAGTGGAGCTACAACTCAACATCATGGCAAAAAGGGGGATTGCTACTTTGCTAATTGTCATTTATATCCTGTTTATACATTGTTAGATTACTACCAGAACTTTATTGCAGTTCAGGCACCAAAGTTAGGGAATAAAAAAACTGACTGAGAAGCGGAAATATACTTAACCGGATGAGGAGGGTAGAACGCCCTTTCAATTTGCGCAAACCTAAGTCAGTTCACGAAAAACCTTACCATAGATATAAAACAAGAAAACCCGCCTTTGAAGCGGGTTTTACTTAATGCTGAAGTAGCGTTATACTATCGCTTGGATCCTACTTTTATCGGCTGGGTCAACTCTTTGGTCAATTGATACAGAAACTCCTGTCCCTCGTAATAGGCTTTTACATTGATGCGCTCGTCTTTGCCGTGGGCACGCTTGTCGTCAATGTCGCTGAACAATCCTGAAACCCCGTAGGTAGGAATACCTGCATTGCGGGTGTGGGCGCCATCGGTAGCGCCAGTAGACATTACCGGGATCACGGGAACACCGGGCCACATTTTGGTCGTCACTTTTTCAATAGGACCTATCACCTGTGGATCGAGTGGGGAGGGCGGACTGGCTTTAGCTGGGGCCATTGGTGTAACGCTGATTCTGTTGTCGTCAAATACGCTGATCAACTGCGCCTTTATTTTTTCAGGATCTTCTCCGGGTAACATTCTACAATTCACTACTGCTGTGGCTGTCTGAGGTAAGGCATTTTCTGCATGGCCTGCATCCAGCATGGTGGCCACACAGGTGGTGCGCAACAATGCATTATAATAAGGAGAAGCAGAAAGTCTTTGCACGGCTCCGGCATCGGGAGGGGTTTGTATGATGCCTTTCATATCGGCCGCCAGTTGTCCTGTTTCTATTTTGGAAGAGCGCTCAAAGAAAGCACGCGTGCCATCATTGAGGTTGATCGGAAAATCATATTCAGCCAGGTTGGTTAATGCTTTGGCCAAATGATAAATCGGGTTGTCTTTTCGGGGCAAAGAGCTGTGTCCACCCGGATCTTTGATTTCCAGATTAAAACTTTGGTATACCTTTTCACTCAACTGCACACCGTTCAATACTTTTTTTCCGTCTTTGGCTTGTCCACCACCGCCTTCGTTGATGGCGAACTCTGCCGTTTTGAACGGAGGATAGTTGGCGATCAGCCAGGCGATGCCGTTGTTGTCGCCTCCTTCTTCATCAGCAGTCAAGGCTACCATAATGTCGCGTTCGGGTTGGTAATTTTCTTTTTTCAAACGGATGAGGTTGGCCACAAAAATAGAGGCCATGGCTTTGTCATCGCTGCTGCCGCGTGCATAGTAGTAGCCATCAATCTCCTGAAACTTGAATGGGTCGAAAGACCAGTCGGTAGGGTTGGCTTCCACTACATCGATATGGGCCATTAGTATTATGGGTTTCTTTGTTCCGGTGCCGCGCAAGGTGGCTACCAGGTTGCCTCTTTTGGGATGACTGCCGCCAATAAAAAGGTCTTTGTCTTCAAAGCCAGCTGCTTTGAGTCGCGCAGCCATGGCTTCAGCTGCCTCTGTGGTGTTGCCGGTAGAATGGGTGGTATTGATTTCAATAAGTTCTTTGAATATTTCTCGTGTAAGCGCCTGATCA
>DDTF01000050.1 GCA_002345965.1 Flammeovirgaceae bacterium UBA2371 | reverse complement strand
ACCACAAAAAGATGAGTTGCCATCTGAACAACTGCCATTAACGGTCATACTACCAGAGCCAGTCAGTGTTGAGTCGTTTCCTACAGTTAAACTGCCTCCAATGGTAACATTACCGTCAACATTTACAGCCGCTTCTTTATCTGCAACAAAATTACCATCAATGGTAACGTTTCCCGACACATTCAAGTCGGCTTCCTTATCCATAATAATATTCCCTTTGATGATCAGTGTACCCGTAACAATCAATGTAAGTTCTTTATTCACAGTAAAGTTTCCCCAAACGATCAGCGTTCCGAAAACGTTTACGGTCGTATTTTTGTCAGAAGTGAAATTTCTGGCGTTGCCAGATGAACCAATATTAAGCGTACCACCATTGGCAATAGTGAGTGTGTTTTCTTTGCCCATGCTTACATTACCCACTGTGTAATTGAAAGTATTTCGAACCGTTACGGTACCTATTGAGTTGGTAAAGTTTACATCTTCACTTACGTTATCAGCAATATTGCTTCCTGACCATATACCTGCATTGTCCCAATTACCAGGACTATTTATGGTATTGCCTTTAGTTTGAAAGGCAAAGGCTGCTATAAAGAAAATAATCATTGCCAGGAGCCTCATAGATTTGTTCGTGGTGTTAACTAATGCTTTCATGATGACATACATACCAAAAATTACACCTATGTAACTTTTTGAGGCAAAATGCACAAAATCGTCATATAATCGCTAATTGTGATCATTTTAAAAGACCACACATGTAAGACTATTCCCAATATGAGAATAGATGTCCCAAAATTTCTCCATTTTTAGGAATTCTATGTCAATCCTACTGCTCTATTACCTAGTATTTGAATCATATTTAATGGGCCGGGGCATGAGGAGGGTAGTGAATAGAAAAAGAAAGAATCTTTCCTTTTACGAATCTTAAAACCCATTTTTACGCGCATTGAGCAAGATTTCTAAACTAGCAGGAGAAACGGCATTGTATGGATTGGGAAGTATCGTCCCCAGGTTCCTCAATTTCCTTCTCTTCCCATTGCATACAAGGGTTTTCAATCCTGAAGATTACGGTGTCATCAGCTACCTGTATGTCTTCGTTGCCTTTCTCAATATCGTATACACCTTTGGTATGGAGACGGCTTATTTCAGGTTTGCCACCCGAGAAGGTAGTGACCCCAAACGGGTTTTCAACATTGCTCAAACTACTGTTGTTACTCTTAGCCTTACACTCTCCGGCCTGTTCATAATTTTTGCCAACCCTATAGCCTCGAGTCTGTCTATTGCTGGCAAAGAACATTATATTATTTGGCTGGCCATCATCATGGCCATTGATGGTATAGTGGCATTGCCATTTGCCAGACTGCGGTTAGAAAAAAAACCACTGAAGTTTGCTTTCGCACGAATTGTAAATGTATTGATTCTTATAGGTCTCAATATTTACTTTTTTATTATAGCGGATTGGCTTGTTCAGGGCGAAATTTCTTTCGATATCAAAAGACTTACAGATGCGGCCTCCCAAGAAAGTCGCTACGGCATAGAGTATGTCTTCCTCGCCAACTTGATAGCCAATGGCTTTTACATTTTATTTTTCATCAAAATACTGGCATCCTGGCGACCTAAAATTGACAAGGAAATTTTCACCGCCATGTTCAAATATGCCTATCCAGTAATGTTGACAGGCCTGGCAGGCATGACCAACGAGATGTTCAGTCGCTGGACTCTGGAGTGGTGGTTGCCCGAAAATTTTTACGATGAAAAAAGTTCAATGTATGCGATAGGTGTATTTTCTGCCGCCTATAAATACGCGGTCATCATGAGTCTTGCCATTCAGGCATTTCGCTTTGCTGCAGAGCCCTTTTTCTTCAGTAATGCAAAAGATAAAGATTCCCCAGAACTGTTTGCCAGAGTCAACCACTTCTTTGTCATCGTCACCAGCTTTATTCTGCTGGCCGTTACCATCAACATTGACCTACTCAAATTTTTGGTTGGTGGCGAAGCCTACTATGAGGGACTAGTAACAGTACCCATTCTGCTGGCCGGATATTTATTCCTTGGTGTGTACTATAATTTTTCAGTTTGGTTTAAGCTGACAGACAAAACTTATTATGGTACCGCAATTACAGTAGGTGGAGCCATCATTACCATTGTACTTAATTTTATTCTGATTCCCATTTGGGGATATGTAGGCAGTAGCTGGGCATCGTTGGCTTGTTACTTCAGTATGGCAGCCGCTTGTTATCTTATTGGGCAAAAACACTATGCCATTCCCTACAACATTTTGGGCGGTCTTGGCTATATTTTATTTGCCGTTATATTAATAGTGATATCCAATCAATTTTCATTTGACAACACGTGGGTAGCCTTTGGTTTCCATTCATCTATCCTAATTATTTTTTTGGGTACTGCGTACGCGCAGGAGAGAAAGAATTTAACCAATCAGTAATACAGTTTTAATCCAATTCAATCATGAACATCATTATTCCGATGGCAGGCATCGGCAAAAGACTTCGACCCCATACGCTCACTACGGCAAAGCCCCTCCTACCTATTGCTGGCAAACCAATTGTACACCGTTTGGTTGAAGACATCGCCAAAGTTTGTCCCGAAAAAATTGACGTCATTGGATTTATTCTGCACCCCAGCTTTGGTAAACAGGTAGAAGCCGACCTCATTGCTGTCGCGAAAGAGGTTGGAGCAGAAGGGAAGATTTATTATCAGCAGGAAGCTTTAGGCATATCTCATGCCTTGTTGTTTGCCAGGGAGATCATCAAAGGAAAAGTGATTATCGCATTTGCCGACACACTGTTCCGAACCAGTTTTGTACTTGACACGGAACAGGATGGAGTGATTTGGGTACAACAAGTAGATGATCCTTCTCAATTTGGAGTAGTCAAACTGAATGGCAAGAATGAAATTATTGAGTTGGTAGAGAAGCCTTCTGAATTTGTTTCTGATCTGGCCATCATTGGTATTTATTATTTCAAAAATGGAGAGTTGCTGCAAAAAGAAATGCAGTACCTGATCGACAACGACATCAAAGAAAAAGGCGAATTCCAGTTCACCACTGCGCTCGAACGCATGAAAAAAAATGGCGCCAGGTTTATACCAGGCCAGGTGGATGAATGGCTCGATTGTGGCAACAAAGATGCAATGGTGGACACCAACAAGCGATACCTGGAATTTATCAAAAACCAACCACTGATAGACGATACAGTTACACTAGTCAACGCGGTGGTGATTCCCCCTTGCTTTATTGGAGAAAATGTCACCATCAGGAATTCTGTGGTTGGGCCTCACGTCTCGATAGGCGCCTCCACCATAATAAGGGACTCACGCATTACCAATTCAATTATTCAGAAGAACTGTTTGGTCCATAATGCCGTTTTAGACAATAGCATGTTGGGGAATTTCGTTAATTTTGAAGGAAAGTCGGAAGACCTCAGCCTGGGAGACTACAGCACCAATTAATCACTCTACGTTGACAAAAAAAATTCATTTTGTACTCATTCTATTGGGTCTAATGGTTGGCCTCACCACCACCGCCTACGCTCAAAAGGATAAAAAGAAGAAGGCATCAACCCAAGAGCCTTCTGCCGCACGACTCCGCGAAGCTGAATTCTATTTTATAGAAGCGGAGAAGCACTTTATGCTGGAAGATTTCGCCAAGGCACTCCTGTATTTTCAAAGGGTGAGTGAGTTAAATCCTGAGAACGGCACCGTACACTACAAGATAGCGGAGATTCTTTCCAGAAGTAACAAAGAAGAAGACCTCATTAAAGCTTCTGTCAGTATTGAAGCCGCCTTGAAGCTGGACAAAAAGAATAAATATTTTTATCTTCTGGCCTCCTCTATCTATTCCAATCTGACCAACTTCTCGAAAGCAGCGCAACTGTTAGAGACCATGATGAAGGAAGTGAATGGAACAGAAGAGTATTTGTATCAGCTTGCGGCCATCTACCAATACGACAATAAAAATGATGATGCCATAAAAACTTACAACAGGGCGGAGTCACTTCTAGGTGTGAATGAAATTTCTTCCCTTAACAAACAAAGAATTTATTTCGATGAAGGGAAGGTCAAAGAGGCCATCATAGAAGGCGAAAAATTGCTGGATGCTTTCCCCGATGAAGAAAGTTATGCCATGAATTTCGCGGAAATACTTTCAAGGCAAAAGCAATTACCCAAAGCAATAGAGGTGATCGAGAAGTTTATTGCTGATCATCCTGAAGCCGGAAGCGCAAAGATGTTGTTGGCAGGCTTTTACCGCGATAACAAACAGGAGGAAAAAGCAAAAAAATACCTGCAAGAAGTTTTTAGTGATCCCAATGTGGATGTGAGCAGTAAAATTATTGTGGTGAGCACATATGCAGCCACACTTAATCAACAGAGAGGCAGTGGCAATGTTGACCCGGCTTTGGAAGCATTTACCTTTGACCTTTATCATCAACTTAAAGAGGGACATCCCAATGAGCCCAATGTGAATATTGTGGGTGGCGATTTGTACCTCGGACTTGAAAAAAACGAAGAGGCCAAAAGAGAATACCTTGCAGCAATCAGAAAAGGATCCACCAGCTTTGAGGCATGGCAAAACCTGCTTTACCTGGAAACCCAAACCAACGAGCTGGACAGTATCATCGTTCATAGTGAGCAAGGATTGGAATTGTTCCCCAATCAGGCAATGCTGTATTACTTCAATGGCTATGCCCATTCTAGAAAAAACAATAATAAGGAGGCTGCCTTTTCACTAGAACAAGCCAAAAGACTCTCCTCCAATAATGAAGGAATGGTAAGCGAGATCAACGGTTTGTTGGGCGACATCTACAACGCCATGAAAGACTACAAGAAGTCAGATGAAGCCTATGATGCCGCCTTGGCCTTCAATCCCAATAACTATCTGATTTTGAACAATTACAGCTATTACCTGGCACTGCGCAATGAATCTTTAGAGAAAGCCGAAAAAATGGCGGCTTTGGTAGTCAAAAACAATCCCGATAACAATTCTTACCTCGATACCTATGCGTGGGTACTTTTTAGCAGGGCAAAATACAAGGAAGCGAAAAAAATAATGGAAAAGGTTATCCAGTCGGACCCTACCAATTCTACCTTTTTTGAGCACTATGGGGATATTTTATTCAAACTCGGCAACATTGATGATGCCGTAAAGCAGTGGGAGAAAGCAAAATCATTGGATGCCACCAATGAACTTATAGATAAAAAGATCGCCAACAGAAGGCTGTATTGATTATTTTAGGCTCAATTTTTAGTGTTTTCAGTAATTTGAAGGTTTCACATGCATAAAAGGTTCATAACACTTTTATTGGCAATCCCACTTCTCTTTCAGGCTTGCAGCAAGAAAGCAACTCCATTGGTTGGTGGTGAATTATCCAAAACACTAGCTATTCAGGAAATTGATTTTGAATATTTTCAAGGTAAAGCGCGGCTCAACTACAATGATGGAAAGAAAGAAAGAGAAGTAAAGGCAACCATTCGAGTAAGAAAAGACAGTGTGATTTGGATGACCTTCTCAGTAATTGGTGTTCAGGGTGGAAAGGCACTCATCAATCAGGATTCTATTACCATTGTTAGCACTGTTGACAAAGAATATTATGTTTTTGACTATGCCGAATTATCCAAGCGATTTAATTTTAAAATCAATTACAAGGTGATTCAGGCAGCATTTCTGGGCAACCTCATTCAATCCCGCAGCCCGGAGGACATCGTGGAGAGACAGGCTACTTACGATTTGCTGGCACAAAGAAATGGGACCGTTTTCATTAAAAACTATATAAACGCTTCACTTTCTAAAATTGAAAAAGTAGAGCTAACTGAGGAAGACACCAAAAATGCTATCACACTGAACTATACCAATTTTCAGGCGGTTGAAAACAGAATCTTCCCCTATAACGGAATTATAAATCTTTTTTACAAAACACCTGCTGGCGCACTGAACAACGTCATTACCTTTGAATACAACAAAGCCGAGGTGGGCGACAAGGAACTGAGATTCCCGTTCAACATCCCGCGTAAATATGAAAGGAGATAGTCGGTTTTTTTTTATTGTCTTTCTACTTTTCCTAGTCACTTTTGGGGTTCACGCTCAAAAGTCAAAAACACAACTGCAAAAAGAGAAGCAGGAAAATCTCAAAAAAATTGAAGAGACAGAGCGCATTCTGGCAGAAACAGGGCAACAGAAAAAGAATTCACTTGGTGAACTGGCCGCTTTAAATCAAAGAATTCAGCAACAGGAAGGACTCATTCGCGCCATCCAAAATGAAATCTCCTTACTGAACTCTGATATCAGTAAAAAATCCGGAATCATCAACGCACTTGAAGATGACCTTGGGCAACTCAAGAAGGAGTATGCCGCTATGCTCTTTGCCACCCAAAAAGCGAGTGGTAAACTAAACAAGTTAATGTTCTTGTTTTCGTCTTCTAGCTTTGATCAATTACTGATGCGATTGAAATACATGGAGCAGTACAGCGCGGCACGAAAGGATCAAGCCGAAGTAATCACACGGGTTCAGTCCATCCTATCGGATCAGATTAAAGAAACGCAAAACATTAAAGATGAAAAAAGCGCGTTGCTCTCAGATCAGTTAAAAGAAAATCATCAATTGGCTAACCTGAAAGGCAAACAAAGTGCGCTTGTTAAGAGCCTTGAAAAAGAAGAGAAAAAGTTGAAAGTGGAATTGGAAGAAACACGTAAGGCAGTCGCCAAATTGGATAAACTCATTAGCGACATCATCAAAGAAGAGATGGAACGTGCTGCACGTGAAGCCAAAGCTGCCAAAACAACAAAAACTGTTGATGCGGCTGTGGCCATGTCAGCCACTTTTGAAGGCAACAAAACCAAGTTTGCCTGGCCTGCGTCAGGTTTTATTTCACAAAAATTCGGAAGGCAAAATCACCCCGTGTTGAAGAGAATCATTTTACAGAATGATGGTATCAATATTCAAACCAAACAAAACGAAAAGGTAAAGGCCATCTTTGAAGGGGAGGTAAGAGCAGTGGCTTTTATTCCGTCCATTGGCAACTCAGTCATCATTAGTCATGGCGATTACTTTACGGTGTATTCAGGTTTAAAAGAAGTATTGGTTAATAAAGGTCAAAAAGTGAGTACCAATCAGGAAATTGGTCAAGTGCTTACCAATGGGGACGGGATTTCTGAACTTAGATTTCAAATCAGGAAAAATACCGCTCCGGTAGATCCCGAGCAATGGCTCAAAAACTAGCAAATCAGAGCTTATTCGCATGCTTTTTGTAAAAGAAAGCAATTGCACGCTTCCAGCGGCAATTTTACGTTACATCAATAAATGTCTATCTTTACACTTCTAAATTAATGCATATGAATGCTATTCTTTTGTTTGGAATGCCCGGAATGGGTGAGTGGGTAGTTATCGGACTTTTTGTTTTGGTGTTTTTTGGCGCTAAAAAAATTCCTGATTTTGCAAAGGGCCTTGGAAAAGGCATCCGTGAATTCAAGGATGCGGTAAAAGATGTAAAAAAAGAAGTTGACGATGCTGGCAAGGAAGCCAAAATTGACGAAGGAAGTAAATAGTGTTGAAAACGGATTCAAGTTTCTCCAAATTTCAGCAATCCCTTTATCAAAATAAGTCTTCCTGTGTAGACAGGGTTCAACATCACTTATCAGTAATCAAGAATAAATTACACCTCAATGTTTTTTTGAGTGTGTATGAGAAAGAAGCGCTTGAAAAAGCAGCTGAAATTGATGAAAAAATAAAGCGAGGCACTGCCGGAAAACTGGCAGGCCTTGTTGTAGGTCTCAAAGATGTATTCTCTTATAAAGATCATCCGCTGCAGGCCAGCAGCAAAATTCTGGATGGCTTTATCGCTCAATACAATGCTACTATCGTTCAACGTTTGCTGGATGAAGATGCCATTATCATTGGTAGACAAAACTGTGATGAATTTGCAATGGGCTCTTCCAACGAAAACTCTGCCTTTGGGCCAACCTTAAATAGTATTGATGAATCCCGGGTTCCGGGCGGATCTTCAGGTGCATCGGCAGTGGCTGTAATGGCTGATATGTGTCAGGTTTCCATTGGGTCAGATACGGGAGGCTCGGTTCGACAGCCTGCTGCCTTTTGTGGCGTAGTGGGTTTAAAACCTACTTACTCGCGCATCTCAAGGTACGGTCTGATTGCCTATGGTTCTTCGTTCGATTGCGTTGGTATTTTTTCGAAAAACATAGAAGATATTGCTCTCGTACTTGAAGTGATTGCTGGTGAGGATGAAATGGATAGTACAGTTTCCCACCAATCGGTAGCTGCTTATTCGGAACTGCTAAAAATTTCGGGCGAAAAAAAATATAAGATCGCTTATATCAATGGCACTTTACAATCGGATGTATTGCAGCGAGAAATAAAAAGTGCACTCACTCAAACCCTGACTCAATTGAAGGAGGACGGTCACACCATACAAGGTATTGACTTTCCTTTATTGGAGTATACCTTGCCTACCTATTACATTCTTGCAACTGCTGAAGCCAGCTCTAACCTCTCTCGATACGATGGAGTGCGCTATGGTTATCGGAGCAGCAATACAAAAGACCTTGAGTCGATGTATAAAAAATCGAGGTCCGAAGGGTTTGGAAAAGAAGTGCAACGAAGGATCTTGCTGGGCACATTTGTGTTAAGTGCCAGCTATTACGATGCCTACTATACCAAGGCGCAAAAAGTGAGGAACCTGATCAGGCAAAAGACAAAGGAAATCTTTAAAGATTACGATTTCATCATCATGCCCACAACACCCTCCACTGCATTTAAGCTGGGTGAGCACACTGAAAATCCCGTTGCCATGTATCTGGCCGATTTATACTCAGTGCATGCCAACGTGGCGGGCATTCCGGCAATCTCACTGCCCATCGGCAAAGATCTGGAGGGGCTGCCTATTGGTCTTCAGATAGCTGCGGATGACTTTGAAGAAGCCAAACTTTTTCAATTCTCGAAAGTTTTGATGAACTTCGAATATTCTTCTTGTTAAAGAGTTGATAATTAACCCAATATCCGTGAAGACATATTTTTTACTTGCGCTGACTTTTATTTTTTCTCAGCACATTGTTGCCCAGAGTAAGGAGGACATTAATCTGGATTCTCTGCTTTCTGCAGAGCTTGATGCTGCGCTTACCTTCGACACGCTTAATTTGGAATTTGGATTTGCCCAGATAGTCGAGCCCGAATTTATTCCTGCGAGCGAATCCCCTGAATTGGTGGCCGATCGACTGAGCTGCATCCAGGGAGACATTCGACTAACTTATAACGATCGCACTCATGCGTTTATCAATTACTTTACTATAAAGGACAGGGACTATACACGCATGGTTTTGAGAAGAAAAGATTTATACTTTCCTCTTTTTGAAAAATACCTGGCTAAATATGGTTTGCCTGATGAGCTAAAATATCTATCCATCGTAGAGTCTGGCCTAAATCCCCGAGCTGTTTCGCGAGCAAGGGCCGTTGGTTTGTGGCAATTCATGTCCGCAACAGGAAGACATTTTGGCCTTTACAACGATTGGTACATTGACGATCGTATGGATCCTGAGAAATCGACAGAGGCCGCTTGCAAATACCTTAGTCAATTGTATGGAATGTTCAACGACTGGGAGCTTGCGCTGGCAGCATATAACTCCGGTCCTGGTAATGTAAGGAAAGCAATACGCAGATCGGGATACAAAAAAGACTTTTGGGAAATCTATAATTACCTGCCTAGAGAAACGCGATCTTATCTGCCTCAGTTTATTGCCATCATTTACACTCTGAACTATTCTGATCAACATAATTTGTTTGAAGCACCCGAGGCTCCGCTCGTTGCTCATGATACGCTCATGGTCAATCGTTTCCTGCATTTCGAAACTTTTGCCAACCTTACAGGTGCCAATATGGAGGATATGCTTAAGCTTAATCCATCCGTTTTGCGCAAGGCTATTCCGGAAACAGGAAGACAGTACGTGATTAAGGTGCCACTTGCAGCAAAGGAAAATCTCATGCTCAACAAGGATTTTATTCTTGATTCTGCCTCCCGTGTTGGAAAAGAAGAATTGCAAGCCCTTGCCAAGAATACCTTAGGGAGCACCTATGGCCGGGAACTCGTTGCATACCGGGTAAAATCCGGTGATGTGTTGGGGAGAATCGCGGAGCGTTATGGTGTACGCGTAGGTGACATCAAAACCTGGAACAATTTGAGCAGCAACACCATTAGGATAGGACAACGCCTGAATATCTGGATACTCCCTTCTGTTCGAACTGACCAGCCTACTGCTGTAGCCAGTAATACCACCAAAGTACCATTGCCTGTAAAGACATCCGGTTCTAATATTTATATTGTGCAGCCTGGAGACACCCTGTGGGATATCTCTAGAAAATTTGAAGGCTTGACAATTGAAAAACTGAAAACTCTGAATAATCTAAAATCAACCAAACTTCAGCCAGGGCAGAAGCTAATCGTTGGTTGAAAGGTGTACTTCTACTTGCAGTAATACACCATTCGTTCAGATTCAATAACAATAACTCCCATAATGGGTTGTGACCTTTAAGGAGGTTTTGAATTAGTACTATGTATTAAATGTTTGCATTCATGAAGGGTTTACTGATAAGCGGACTAGCTGTATTTTTTTTATGGTCCTGTAATGGAAAGGAAAATTTACCTCCTGCTTCAGGCCTTTCCGGTGATATGTATCTGGTGATGGATTCTGTTCAATGGCAAGGAAAATTAGGTGAGGTGGTAGACTCCCTGTTTCGCATTGAAATGGAAGGACTTCCCAGAAAAGAGTCGATATTTCATATGCGTTGGATCGACCCCCGAAAATTAAATTTTGTATTAAAGCAGAGGCGTAACCTCATCTTTGCTGTTACACTTGACAGAAATTCTGCTGGCGCCAATATGCTCAAAGGATTATTTACACCTGAGTCGTTAGAAAAAATTAAGAGTGACCCTGACAGCTATGTATTAACCATGTCAGATGTTTATGCCAAAGGTCAGGAGGCCATGTATCTCTACGGCAATACGGAAAAAGAATTAATTGCCAACCTTCGCAGTAAGGGACATTATCTAATAGAACATTTCAACCGAAAAGAGAAAGAGCGATTAGGTGTCTCCTTGTATAAGTCAGGGCAAATAACCGGAGTAAGTGATTGGCTTAAGCAGAACATGGACTGCGACATCAAAATACCTTTTGGTTACAAGTTGGTCATCAACAACAAAGAATTTTTGTGGATGAGACAAATCAATCCTTCTGTAGACAAAGATATTTTTATTGCCGCTGTGCCTTACCAATCACAGGATCAGTTTAAGAAAGAAAATCTGATTGCATTGCGTGATCAATTTTGTGAGAAGTATTTGTTTGAAGATCCGGAAGTAGCCAACTCCTATCTTAAAACTGAAACCACCGTTCCATTCATTCCAGTTACCACCAAAGAAGTGAACATGAATGGAAAATATGCCATCGAAATGAGAGGACTTTGGCGCGCTAATAATTTCTCTATGGGCGGTCCATTCGTTGGATTTGCAATGGTGGACGAAGCAAAAGGTAAGTTTTATTATGTGGAAGGATTCACGTTCAGCCCCAGCAAAGATCAACGTGAAATCATGAGAGAATTAGAGACCATTCTTGGGACATTTAGAACCAGCGAGGCAATCACTAAATAACCTCTAAAAAAGCATTTGTGCACTTCCTTCATCAGAGAAGCAATATCTCAGTTGAAAAGTCACATTGTGCTTATTTTTGCCATTGACCCTGTGATTTATACTTAAAATCGTAAATTTCAGGTCTTTCTGAAATGAAATAATTATGTCAATTAAGATTAGAAGGCAAGATGCTTTGAACTACCACACGCAAGGTCAGCCGGGTAAGATTGAGGTGGTGCCCACCAAGGTATTGAGTTCTCAAATGGACCTTGCGCTCGCTTATTCTCCGGGAGTAGCGGAACCATGTAAAGAAATTGCTGCCAATAAGGAAGACGTATATAAATATACCGCAAAGGGTAATTTGGTAGCCGTGATTTCCAACGGCACGGCCGTACTAGGTCTTGGTAATATTGGGCCTGAAGCTTCCAAACCAGTAATGGAAGGCAAAGGAGTGTTATTCAAAAAATTTGCAGGGATTGACGTCTTTGATATTGAAATCGCAGAAGAAGATCCAGATGAGTTTATCAAAATTGTAAAATCTCTGGAGCCCACTTTTGGAGGAATCAACCTGGAAGACATTAAGTCTCCGGAGTGCTTTAAAATAGAAGAACAATTGCGGGAAAAGATGAACATACCCGTAATGCATGACGACCAGCACGGAACAGCAATTATTTCTGCTGCTGGTTTGATTAATGCATTAGAGATTGTTAACAAAAAAATAGAAAATATTGTACTGGTCGTTAATGGAGCTGGAGCTGCTGCCGTTTCCTGCTCTAGACTTTATCTGTCCATAGGTCTTAAAAAAGAGAACCTGATCATGTGCGATAGCAAGGGAGTGATCAATCAGGATAGAAAAAACCTTGATCCCATTAAGTCTGAATTTGCCACATCCAGAAAAGTATCAACACTGCAGGAAGCATTGAAAGGTGCCGATGCATTTGTGGGTTTATCGGTAGCCGACATACTTACTCCTGATGACATTCTGAGCATGTCCAAAGATCCCATTGTATTTGCATTGGCCAACCCCAACCCAGAAATCGCCTACGAGGTGGCTAAGAAAGTAAGACCTGACTTGATCATGGGTACCGGGCGATCTGATCATCCCAACCAAATCAACAACGTATTAGGTTTTCCTTATATATTCAGAGGTGCGTTAGACGTTCGTGCTTCCGAAATAAATGAAGCCATGAAACTGGCTGCTGTACATGCATTGGCCAACCTCGCTAAAGAGACGGTACCCGATATGGTCACCAGGGCTTATGGCAACACCAAAATTGACTTTGGCAGAGAATATCTGATTCCGAAACCACTTGACCCAAGATTGATTACTTCCATTTCTCCGGCAGTGGCAAAGGCAGCCATGGACTCTGGTATTGCGGCTCATCAAATCACCGATTGGGGAAAATACAACGAAGCCCTGTTGAAGCGAATTGGCATCGATCAAAAGCTTACATCAAGGGTAATAACCCGCGCAAAGAAAAATCCCAAACGTGTGGTCTTTACAGAAGCCAATCATCACAAAATACTCAAGGCAGCACAAATACTTCAGGATGAAGGCATAGCCAAACCGATCTTGCTGGGTAATGTAAAAGAGATTGAAGCACTGATCAAAGAGCACAAGCTTGAATTGCATGAATGCACCATCATCTCTCCTCACGAACAAAAAGAGAACATCAAGCAATACGCAAAAGAACTCTATGAGAAGCGACAGAGGAAAGGATTGACGCTTAAGGACTGCGAGAAATCATTGCTCGACAGAAACTACTATGCTGCCATGATGGTAGAACATGGTGACGCTGATGCCCTCATATCCGGATTGACAAAAGACTATCCTAAAACAATATTACCCGCATTGCAGGTGATCGGTACTGCACCCCATGTAAAACGGGTGGCAGGAATGTACATCATCATGAATAAGAAAGGCACTTTCTTCTTCTCTGACTGCACGGTAAATGTGGATCCTACCACAGAAGAATTGGTGGAGATTATTGGGCTCACACGTATGGGTGTCAAGTTTTTTGATGTTAAGCCTCGTATGGCCATGCTCTCGTATTCCAATTTTGGAAGCAGTAAGGGAAGTATACCTGACAAAATGCGTGATGCTACCCAGATCGCCAACAGGCGCTATCCTGAGTTGATTATTGATGGAGATATTCAAGCCAATATTGCTGTAAATGTAGATTTACAAAAAGAGGTTTATCCCTTTAGCAAGTTGGCAGAAGAGGGGGCGAACACCCTGATATTCCCCAATCTGGCTTCCGCCAATATCGCTTACAAGTTGCTGATAGAACTAGGAGGAGCAGAAGCAATTGGGCCTATTTTATTAGGTATGAATAAGCCGGTACACATACTCCAACTGGGAAGTACAATCAGGGATATTGTAAACATGGCTGCTATAGCAGTAGTGGATGCCATATTAAGAGAACAAAACGAACGTGCTTAATCAAACGGCTAAGTCATCTATTTTTTTTAGCTTAGCGGGTTATACTTTTTAGAATATGATTGCTTTTTTAAAGGGAAAGCTAGTCCACAAAGAACCTACCTTTGTAATCATTGAAGTGAATGGTATTGGGTACCAGGTGTCCATCTCCCTCAATACATTTTCTGAAATTACAGACAAGGAAAACATCCAATTATTGACCTACCTGCAAGTGCGGGAAGATGCACATATTTTATACGGGTTCAGTAATAAAGCAGAAAAAACCATGTTCCAGAACCTGATCAGTGTCAACGGAGTTGGTCCCAATACCGCCATGGTTGTTTTGTCTTATTTGCCACCCACAGAGCTGCATCAGGCCATCATCTCGGAAGATGTGAATGCCTTGCAGGCGGTAAAAGGTATTGGAGGAAAAACAGCCCAACGCATTATACTGGAACTCAAGGATAAACTAAGAAAAGAGCCAGTGGGAGAAACTGTTGGAATGGGGGGTATAAGACACAATACCATGCGAAATGAGGCGTTAACAGCGTTGATGACGTTGGGTATTGGAAAAGCAGCAGCCGAAAAGAGCATCGATACAGTCCTTAAAAAATCAGGAAATACAGTTAGTTTAGAAGAGCTAGTGAAGCTGGCATTGAAAAACGCCTAAGATTGACCTTAACCAAACACCAACTCGTCATTGCAGTAGGCTTGCTTTGCATTGCATTCCTACCGGCTTCCTACGCACAGGCGCAGCAGGTGGACAGCACTTCAATCGAAGTGTTGGATACCACCAGAAGACGGCCCATCAACCCTTACCGACCTTCCTTCAGACCCAACGACCGCTACGGAGATCCATTTTCGAATAGAACCACCAACTCCCCCCTTTTCCTGAGTGACCCTAAAAGTTTCAACCTTGATGTAGAGATTGACACAGGCATGAACTACACCATTTCTGAAAGGATTGGCAACGTCAACTTCCGACCTGCGTCTATGATGACATTCGAAGAATTCAATGCGCAACAAACCAGGCAAATTAAAAAAGACTATTGGCAAAGCCGGAGTAGAGCCCTTGACGGAGAAAGTGCCGTAAGCAGCAGAAACATTATACCTAAAATTTATGTCAGCCCGGTGCTGGACAGAATTTTTGGAGGAAGTTATGTGGAACTGATTCCCAGAGGTTTCGTGACTTTGGATTTTGGTGGGTCCTGGCAAAAAATTGAAAATCCCAATATCCCAATCCGGCAACAGCGCAATGGTGGATTTGAATTTGATCAGCAAATCAATTTGAGCGTAGTGGGTAAAGTGGGCGAGAAACTGGCCATCACCACCAACTTCGACAACAACAACAGTTTCGACTTTCAGAATAATATGAAAGTTGAGTACACTGGATTTAAAGAAGATGTACTCAAAAAACTTGAAATAGGAAATGTGAGCCTACCCCTCAACAACAGCTTGATTAGCGGCTCACAAAATCTTTTTGGAGTTAAAGCTCAAATGCAATTTGGAAAACTTTTTGTAACCACACTGGCTACTACTCAACGTGGCAAGCAATCAAGCATTGAAATACAGGGGGGCACTGGAGGAGCGGCACAAGGAAGGCCTTTTGAAATTGTGGCCTCCAGTTACGATGAAAACCGCCACTTCTTTTTAGGTCAGTTCTTCCGCGACAACTTTGAAGGATGGCTAAGCACACTCCCTCAGGTAACATCAGGTGTAAACATTACACGGGTAGAAGTGTACCTGCTCAACAGGCAAAACGACACTCAAACCCTTCGTAACGTAGTCGGCTTTATGGACATGGGTGAGTCTGATAAAGTGTATCGCACCGATTTACTTTCATCTGGAAGTTCTGGACCAACCGACAACAATGCCAATAATCTTTTTACCAATTACCTGAAATCATTGTCGGGCCCACAATTAAGTGCCGATGAAATCAATACAGTACTTGGACCAGGCTCTGGTTTTGGATTCAACAATGGTACTGACTTTGAAAAAATTACCGCAGCCAGAAAACTATCACTCACAGAATTTACCTTCAATGCACAACTGGGATACATTACACTTCAGCGAAAACTCCAGAATGATGAGGCACTTGCCGTTGCGTTTGAATACACTTACAACGGACGAAAATACAAAGTAGGAGAACTGACAGAAGACTACTCCAATAAATCGGAAGATCAGGTCGTATTTTTAAAACTACTTCGCCCGCGCAAAATCAGTATTCAAGATCAAGCAGGAAGAGTAATTCCTACCTGGAACCTGATGATGAAAAATATTTACAACCTCAATGTGTCTCAGCTGGAGCAGGAAGGATTTCAACTCAGGGTGATTTATCGTGACGACCGAACAGGAATAGATAATCCACAACTTCAGGATGGTGACATCTCCAGAACAAAGCAGCTTATAGAAGTTTTTGGTCTCGATAGACTAAATCCTTACAACGACCCGCAGCCTGATGGCAATTTCGATTTTGTGGATAAACTGACAGTAAACAGAGAAACAGGCTTGATCATTTTTCCATACCTCCACCCTTTTGATTCTGCACTTCGCAATTTATTTGCAAAGGAACCCAATCCAACTACGCGGGATTTTTTAACACAAAAATATGTGTACAGTTCGCTTTACAATACCACCAAGGCGGAGGCAGAGCTGATTGCCACAAAAAATAAATTTTACATTGTTGGATCCTTCAAAGCCGGTTCAGGTAAAGACATCATCATACAAGGATTCAATATTGCGCAAGGATCTGTAAAGGTATATGCGGGTGGTACTCCTTTAAGAGAAGGCACAGACTATACGGTGGATTATACTTTCGGCAAGGTGACAATCCTGAATGAGGGTATTCTGAGCTCAGGAAAAAATATAACAATCAATTACGAGCAACAGGATCCCTTTGCCTTCCAAACCCGATCGCTGTTAGGCACCCGTTTTGACTATAAACTCAATGACGATGTAAACATCGGTTCCACCTTTTTGTACTACAACGAACGTCCACTTATCTCCAGAAACCTGATAGGAACAGAGCCTGCCAGAAATTTGCAGTATGGTCTGGACATGAACATGCGCAAGGATTCTCGTATTCTAACAAAAATGGTGGATGCATTGCCCTTCTTACAAACCAAGGAAACTTCAACCATTAACCTGAATGCCGAATTTGCGCAGTTGCTGCCAGGCACATCCAACATTGTAAATGGAGATGGCACTTCATTTATTGACGATTTTGAAAACAGCGCCACCCCTTACAGTTTACTGAATGCAATCGGTTGGAGATATTCTACCGTTCCACAAACACCCGATAATCGTTTTGACGCTTCAGGTGGCGCCATCAACGATATTACAGCTGGCTACAAGCGGGCAAAAATTGCCTGGTATCAAATCGACAATCAGTTTTATACAGGAAGTGGCGGCCGTTTTAAGCCATCCAACATTGATGATGCCGATCTTCAAAACCATTACGTAAGAGCCGTACCACCAACGGAGATTTTTCCACAATTCGATCCATTTATCGGTAACTTCAATGAACAGATATTTGATTTGGCCTTCTACCCTTCTGAGCGAGGTATATACAATTACAACCCTGATCTTAACCCTGACGGAACTTTGAAAAACCCGACCAGCAATTGGGGAGGAATAACTACAGCCATCAGAACAGAAGTAGATTTCGATAAAGCCAACGTAGAATACCTTGAATTCTGGTTGATGGATCCCTTTATTAATTCCAACAACGGCAGAATCAATGACGGCCGTGGAAACAATGAACCCAACACCACCGGAGGTCAGCTTACCTTTCATTTAGGAAGCATTTCTGAAGACCTTATGCGTGATGGCAAGCATGCTTTTGAAAATGGATTGCCCGCTGATGGAAATCTGGTAAGCGGATCGGCAACAGAAAACGAGTGGGGATACGTTACCTCTCAGCAATATTTGAACAATGCCTTTGACAACTCAACCACAGCGCGCGCTAATCAGGACGTAGGGTTGGATGGTGTCAGCAGTGCGCGTGAGGCAGAAAAATTCAGTTCCTTTGTCAATTCCGTAAATCCTGCTGCCCGACAAATTGTTTTAGAAGACCCATCAGCTGATGATTTCCATCATTTCTTTGGCGATGACCTTGACCAGAGAAATGCCAAAATCCTGGAGCGCTATAAAAACTACAATGGCCTTGAAAATAACTCTCCCATCTCTACAGGAAACGAACTGTTTTCTAAATCAGGCACAACGATTCCCGACAATGAAGACCTTAATCAGGACAATACACTTAGCGACCTGGAAGAATACTATATCTACAACATCGACTTAAAACCCTCCACCGTACAAGTTGGAAAAAAATACATAGTAGATCAGATTACCAACGTAGTCAATGGTGATCCTGTTACCTGGTATTTATTCCGCATACCGGTAAGACAGTACGATGAAAAATTTGGAGATATCAATGGTTTCAAATCCATTCGATACGCCCGCATGTACATGACAGGCTTCTCACAACCCATTGTATTGCGCATGGCCAAGTTCAGGGCAGTGGGTAACAAATGGAGACGTTATGAGGGAAATCTCGAAGAATCCAGCTTCGGTGAAAAACTTGAGCCTAACCTCGATAATTTTTCTGTATCAGTAGTCAACGCTGAAGAAAATGGAAGCGGTAATTCTGAAAAGCCCGGCTACATTCCACCGTTGCAAAGAGACAGGGATGTTACCTCAACGGTACAACGAAGACTCAATGAGCAAGCCGTTCAGCTTTGTGCTACTGACCTGCAGGATGGAGATGCCCGTGCGATTTACAAAAATGTAACCATGGACTTCTTCAACTACGGAAGAATAAAAATGTTCTTGTCAGCCTATGGTCAAAATCTTCAGGACAACCAACTGCATGCATTCCTTCGAATGGGCTCGGACTATGATGAAAATTATTATGAAATTGAAATTCCTTTAAAGGTGACAACGCCTGGCGCCAACTCAATTGAATCTGTATGGCCGGAAGAAAATCAAATAGATCTTGACCTGGACGATCTCTACGCCTTAAAAGCACAGCGAGACAGAGAAAGCTTTCCGCTTGCCGAATCGTTTCCAAGATCGGGATCCAAGCAAGTAGGCAAGCACCTCATCAGGATTTTGGGTCGTCCTGATTTAAGTCAGGTAAAAATGCTAATGATCGGTGTGCGTAATCCAAGATCTACCGATGCGCTGCCGAGAGATGTCTGCTTGTGGGCCAACGAACTTCGACTGACAGACTTTGACAGAACTGCTGGCTGGGCCGCAAATATGGTTTTGAGTACCAAGCTTGCCGACCTGGGCACAATTACCGGATCTGTTAAACACATTTCTTTTGGATACGGAGGTGTACAATCCAAAATTTCAGAACGTGCGCGGGGAGAGACTACAACATTTGATGTTTCTGCCAATATCAACGTGGATAAACTGTTACCACAAAATACAGGATTGAAAATCCCGATGTTCCTCAGCTATGAAAACACCACCATGAATCCCAATTATGATCCGGCCAACCCTGACTTGCGACTGGAGGCCGCATTATTATCGTTTAATACGGAGGCCGAACGATCTGCTTATAAAAAACTGATTCGGGATGAATCCGTGAGACGAAGTTTGAATTTCACTAATGTAAGGAAAGTGAAGGTAAAACAAGATGCCCGACAGCATATCTACGACATTGAAAATTTTGCATTCACCTATGCATTCACAGAAGCCACAAGAACTAATTTTAACTTGCTTGAAGATACTCGGAAAAACATTAAGGGTGCAGTAGCATGGCAATTCAGCCCAAAGTTTACCGGCTTTGAACCCTTCAAAGAAAGTGAGGTATTCTCCTCTAAATATTTACAACTGATCAAAGACATTAATTTCAACCCTGTACCTACTAACATCTCCGTACGTGGAGAGCTGGACCGCTCGTTTAGTAAAATTGTTTATCGCAATGCCGTTCAGGATGAAGGAGGCGCGCTTCCTAATTATCAGAAGTTTTTTGTTTTCAATCGCTTCTACAATGCGCGTTGGAACCTGACCAAATCATTGAGTCTCGACTACAACTCACGCGTGAATGCTATTATCGATGAGCCCGATGGAGATATAGACACCAAGGAAAAACAGGATTCGGTTCTGACCAATCTCAAGAAGTTTGGTCGCATGAAAAACTTTGAACAAACCATTACAGCCAACTATACACTTCCTCTGGATAAATTTCCTGCTACCAACTGGCTTGGTGCAGAATACAGATACAACGTAGGCTATTCATGGAGAGCTGCACCTTTAGAAATTGAACCAACTCTAAAGTTAGGTAACACCATACAAAACACGCAGGACCAAGGATTGACAGGCCGCGTTGATCTGACCAAGTTATATAACAAGGTAGGCTATCTCAAGAAAATCAACACACCCAAAAGACCACCCACCACTGTAGAACGCGCAAAGCAGCAACCGGACACGGTAAAACAAGCTCCTGATCTGATGGCAGTAAGAGGGTTTTTAAAACTGTTAATGTCACTAAGAAATATTAGTGGTACCTACAACATCACACAGGGCACCATACTCCCAGGTTTTAATCCATCACCAAATCTTTTTGGTATGGACAAATCCTGGTCTGCTCCGGGTTGGGGATTTATTTTAGGAGAGCAAGATCCAGATTTCAGATTTAGGGCGCGCGACAATGGTTGGCTCAGTACCAGCGAAAAACAGACTACTTTGTTCAGTCAGGTTCAAACCAGAGACCTTGGCTTGAGGGCAAGCCTTGAACCATCCACGGATATAAAGATTCAACTTGATGCCAAAAAAACATCCAGCTCTACCTTCACAGAATTGTTTCGCTTTGATGCGATTGAAAACAATTTCGTCTCTTTGAGTCCTAATCGGGTAGGATCATATAAGGTTTCAATTTTATCCATCAACACTGCTTTTAAGAACAATACCAGTACCGAATCTTCCGTATTTCAGGAGTTCGAAAAAAATATTGATGAAATAAAAAGCCGATTCACCACGCTTACTGGTCAAGGATATGAATCTAAATCGCAGGATGTATTGATCCCTGCATTTATCGCAGCCTACACTGGAAAGAGTACAGACCGGGTTAGCTTATCTCCTTTTCCAAATATCCCTATACCTGGTTGGCGTGTAGACTATTCTGGACTTAACAAGTTGCAGCCTTTCAAAGATATTTTTCAGTCCGTCACACTTAATCATGCATACACGTCCAACTACTCGGTTTTGAACTACAATACTTCATTGGAATATGAAGATGTAGGCATTAACGTTCCGCTGGAAGAATATAATAGTGGTGGAAATTTTGGTAGCGTTACCAATGAATCGGGAGAGCTTATTCCAATCTACGTGATCAGCCAGGTACTCATCTCCGAAACCTTTGCTCCCCTAATAGGTGTAAATGTGCGCACAAAGAAAAAAATGACCTTCCGATTTGAATACAAGACAAAGCGCGATCTGGCACTAAACATCTCCAATGCACAGATTACAGAACTCAACAGCAAGGATTGGTCGGTAGAGCTGGGCTATACTAAAAACAACATGAAGCTACCATGGAAGAACCAGGGAAGAGTAACGACCATCAAGAATGACATCACTTTCAGGCTCAATATGAGCATTACAAACAATAGAACCATTCAGCGAAAAATTGAAGAAGTGAATACCATAACCAATGGAAACATCAATTTCCAATTGAGGCCCAATGTAAATTATGTGGTAAACCAAAAATTGAATATTCAATTTTATGTAGACCGCAACATTAACGAGCCATTGGTTACCAATTCTTACCGAAGATCGACCACGCGGGTAGGCTTCAAAATACTGTTTAACCTGGCTCAATAAGGTCTCCTCGGCCACGATTTAATGGTGGACTTTATCAAAAATCCCCTTATTTTTGGGCATTCTAATTTTAAACTCACGTCATGAATATTCCTGCAGACCTCAAGTACACCAAAGACCACGAATGGATAAAAATTGAAGGCAACAAAGCCACCGTTGGAATTACCGATTTTGCGCAAAGCGAACTGGGCGACATCGTGTATGTAGATATTTCTTCTGTTGGACAAGAAGTGGCTCAACATGAAGTTTTTGGTACCATTGAAGCGGTTAAAACAGTATCAGACCTGTTCATGCCTATATCTGGTAAAGTACTTGAAGTTAATGCTGAATTGGATGCCAATCCTGAAAAAGTAAATGAAGACCCTTATGCTGGTTGGTTGATTAAGATGGAAGTAGCAGATGCCTCTCAGGCGGATGGGCTTTTGTCGGCAGATGCTTATAAGGAACTAATCGGTAAGTAATCTGTTCTTTTTACAGACCTTATTTTTAAGTCGTGATTGATCTACCCGTAATATCAGCTGAAGAAACGCGCAAACGTAAACCAAATTGGCTACGTGTAAAATTGCCCATAGGGCCTGAATATGCCAAAGTAAGAAAGCTGGTAGACAACTATAAGCTCCACACCATTTGTGAAAGTGGCAACTGCCCAAACATGGGCGAATGTTGGGGCGCAGGAACCGCAACTTTCATGATTTTAGGAAATATTTGCACCCGCAGTTGTACATTTTGTGCGGTAGCTACGGGAAGGCCTACAGAATACGATACGGAAGAGCCCGCCCGTGTGGCTGAGGCCATCAAATTAATGGGTGTAAAACACGCTGTAATTACCTCTGTAAACCGTGACGAGTTGAAGGATCGCGGTGCCGAAGTTTGGTACCAGACAGTAGTGCAAACAAAAAAAACAAGCCCCGAAACTACCATTGAAACTTTGATTCCTGATGTAAAGGGAAACTGGGATGCCCTTTATAGAATGATTGATGGTGGGCAGGAAGTAGTTTCCCATAATATGGAAACAGTTGGAAGGATGTACCGTATTGTAAGACCGCAAGCCAAGTACGACCGCAGCCTGGAGCAGATCAGGAGAATACGCGAAGCTGGCAAGCGAACCAAGTCCGGCATCATGTTGGGCGTTGGCGAAACCAAGGAAGAGGTTTTCAAGGCTATGGACGACCTTGTAGAAAACAAATTGATGATTTTGACTTTGGGCCAATACCTCCAGCCTACCAAAATGCACCTTGAAGTTGCTGAATACGTACATCCCGATACATTTGAAATGTACCGGGAGGAAGGATTGAAACGCGGCCTTAAGTATGTTGAATCAGGACCACTGGTAAGATCTTCTTACCATGCAGAGCGCCACGTCAACGTACCTTTCGACTAATCTCTTAATCATTTTTAATTCGCTGCTCCCGGTTGGCCAGTTCCCAAGCGGTGTAGAAAACCAGTTTTGTCCGCTTCGTTAGCAGCTCAAAATCTATTTTATCTACTTCATCACTGGGCAGGTGATAATCTTCATGGATTCCATCAAAGTAGAAAACGATAGGAATATTGTTCTTGGCAAAATTCCAGTGATCAGATCGCTTATACAAATTCGTAGGATGGTTCTCATCATTGTAGGTATAATCGAAATCCAAGTGGGTGTAAATACTGTTCGTTTTTTCACTTAGTTGGTGCAACTCTGTGGATAGTTTGTCCGACCCGATTACGTAAACATAATCAGGTTTGTCTTTATGCTCAGGATCTCTGCGACCAATCATATCAATATTAAGATCTACAACTGTACTGCTCAGCGAAAAAACAGGATTCTCAGAGTAATATTGCGATCCTAACAATCCCATCTCTTCACCAGTTACGGTCATAAAGAGAATGCTTCTTTTTGGGCCATTACCCTCTGCTTTAGCTTTTGCAAATACTTTTGCCAGTTCCAGTACGGCTACAGTTCCTGAGCCATCATCGTCTGCTCCATTGTTGATTAGATCACCAGCACCTTCTGATTTTTTTCCTATGTGATCATAATGGGCCGTGACAACAATCAATTCCTCTTTTTTATCCGTCCCTTCCAGGTAGCCCAACACATTTTCTGAATTGACCAACTTTATACTATTGTGAAAAGCATAGGAAATAATACCTGTTTTCACTTTTCTTATTTTTTTCAACTTTTTCGGGTCGGATGAGTAGGATTTTAAATCATCAAATTTTTCATTCAGAATCTTTTCTACAGCTGCAGATGAGACAAAGATTATTGATCCCATTTGCCCTCCTGAGGCTGGTTTTTTTAATGTCATCCTGGCCGATTCAAAACTCCTTTTCATCCTGTTGGCATATGCAGTAAATGTTTTCTCATCCTTACTGTTGCACACCATTACTGCTTTTGCTCCTTTGCTTAATAAAGCTTCAGTAGGAATATCATTGATATTCTTTTCAGCAATTACCAACGCCACCTTTCCTGTCAATTCTATTTTTTCAAGACTGGCCTCTTCCCCATCTCCTACAAATACAACCTCAGTTTCATTACCTGCCAATTCGCTCAATCCCGTGTAGACAAAGTCTTTATAATTTTGAAGCGAGGCCGTATTGGTTTTGATCATTGCATTGCCTGCAGTAATAGCATAGAGCGGTACGTTCTGATAATAACTTCCATCAACAGGCCCTGCCAGTCCTAATTCTTCAAAATGAGCACGAATAAAAGCCGCAGCCATTTTCTGACCGCGGGATCCTGTCTTTCTTCCCTCCAGGGCATCTGAAGCAATGATGGACAAATTATCTTTTAAATCAGAAAGGAGCACCTGTTCACCATATTGTCTGGCTATCGGGTTTTCCTGAGCTACTAATACAGTGCTGTAAAATGAAATAAAGAACAATAGAATTCTTACACTGAATCGATTAATCAGAGTCATAATAAATAGTTAAATGAATAATTTATTTTTCCTAGATCCCCAACACATCACGTTTGGTCCACACCTCGTCCAAAGGGTCTCCTTTACTGCTTTTGCCACTGTGTCTCCATTTTCCATCCTCAATTTTAAAATCAAATTCGAGTGTTGCCCCTACTCTTGAATTATCCCTGGAGAAAAATTCGATGTTCTCTGTATACTTACCATCTTTAGTTGTATAGGTTCCTCCACCAGTTCCAAAAAATTCCTTGGTCTCTACATTGTAGGCAATCCATTGAAATTTAGTGCCCGACAGTATCTTCATAGTTCTACGTGCGCCAGGAGTTCTTTCGTTCATTTTTCCATCACGTGAAAGACCAGTGATCAACCAGGCGCCTGCCAGCTTTCCAGGTGTGCCATCATCAACTCGACTCCACTCAATTTTATCCGCTGTCAATTTATTCCCTTTTACTTTTGCTGAAATATTTTTCTTTTCACCAACCAGATCAGGATTTTGGGTATTGTATTCCCACAGCAACTCAATACCATCCGCTGCCTGTTTCCATTCTCCTCCTTCAGTGTATAAAAACTCATTGGATTTATAATAGGTAATTGAAAAATGTTTCTCAGTTAATACCCAAAGCCCTGTCTTTCCATCGGAAGCGGACTGCCATGCGCCCATCAAGGGTGAAGATTTTAGTAAGGCAGCGGGTGCTGGTTGCGAATTAAAAGAAGCTGCTACTAAACCTACTAGTAGTACGACAATGCTGGTCAGTATTCTCATAACTTAAATATTTTGCTTTTTGAAAGTATTCAAAGATACTTCTTCCCCCTAAATATTGGAATCAAAGATTGGTGTGAGATGCCAATTTTTCCAACAAATAAAATTGATTGGCGGCCCTGTTTAGATTTTGGTCCAGATAGGCTGTTTGGTAATAGACATCTTCATTGAGATAGTCGGTAAGGAACCGCAGACCAATCATAAATGTCATCATGAGCCCTGCCAGGGGTATGGCCGCTTGTTCTTCTGGAGAAAGTACGTCTTTCATTTCAGATAGATATCCATCTAATATGGATTGATAAATAGCCGATCTCACTTCAATTTTAGTAACATCAGTCTCCTCTTCAGAAGCAGGACTTACAAACGTTCGAACCATGTCACCCAAATCATAAATAAAGTATCCTGGCATTAGGGTATCCAGATCGATTACACATACCACTTCATCAGTATTTTTTTTAAACAATACATTATTGATTTTCGTGTCATTGTGGGTTATTCTCAGTTGCATATGATTGGAAGCAATCAGTTCCTGATACTTTGTAACCAGGTAACTGAACCGTTTATACCCCAGGCACAAATCATGCGATTTTTCGATTCGTTCTGCTGATGCCTTTTCCAAAGCATGTTCAAAATGCTCATATCGAAGTGTAAGATCATGAAACCTGGGTATGGTTTCCTTAAACTCATTTATTTTACTTTCAGACAAAAGCCGCGAAAGCCGGCCGAAAGCTTTTGCTGCTGCAAAGGCCTGCCTGGAATTATCCACTTCGTTGATGGTGACGGTATCTTCAATGTAGGGAAACAGTCGCCACGGATAGCCTTCTTCATCAAAAACCAAATCTTCACCCTTTAAAGACTGGATTACATTCAGAAATAGATAATCCGGAGCTTTTCGTTTCAGTTCAGCAGATGCGCGTTGGAGGTTTTTGGCCAGTATTAAAGGATCAAGAAAAACATTTTTATTAATCCGCTGCAAAACATACCCCGGCTCTACTTTAAATGTATAATTAATGTGTCCTGAGTTGATCCTATGAATGGAGAACTGCTCGGCATCCAATCCATAAGCGGACAAGATTGCAGAAATAGTACTTCCTAGCTCCACAACTTTTGAGGGTATACGCCTTCTTTGATAAGATTGCTTATTTTTTGAGACACTGCTTCTTTGTCTTCTTTGTAGGTAACCCCAAACCAGGTAGTACCACCAGGAATAATATGAACTTGCCCTAATCCCAATTTAATTAACTCAGTTACCATCAATGCGATGTAAAATTCTGCTTTTGGATTGTTTTTGTTTTTTTCAACAAACTCTACAAACATTTTTTCCGACAGCTCAAACACTTCTGGAAGAAAGCCCCAGGAGTTCATCGACACCTTCAGATTAGGATCAAGTACTCTATCTCCTGTTTCCTCTTTGGAAATGATTTTTCCATTTTCTTTTACAATAGTGGTTAATTCTGACAAAGAGATAAGCATGCCATCTGCAGCCTGATTGGCCACACCCCTTGAAACGCTTCCGTAATCAGACAAGACATTCTTAAGTGTATACCCTACCATCGCATGATTTTTAGCTGAAGCTTCCGATAAAAATTTTGATAAAGACTCAAATGATTCACGGCCATAAAAATCATCCGCATTGATCACAGCAAATGGTTCATTGATTACCTCCTTACCACAAAGCATGGCATGCGTGGTTCCCCAAGGCTTGGTGCGATCCACTGGTTGAAATTGTTTCGGAACAAACTTGTCCAATGACTGAATGACAAAATGCACTTCTGCCTTGCCCTCCAATTTTGGCAGGAACATCTCTTTGACAGAATCCAAAATCTCCTCTCGTACTACAAATACAATTTTGGTAAACCCCGAGCGGATTGCATCGAAAAGTGAATAATCCATGATGGTTTCTCCATTCGGCCCAAAGCCATCAATCTGTTTGATGCCTCCATATCTGCTGCCCATACCAGCTGCCATCACTAAAAGACTGAGTTTTTTTGTTTGATTCATTGTACTGTGGATTATTTACTTTAAAATCGACTGCGAAAATCGAAAAAAGAATCCGATTACCTAAAGAAATCAACCTCAAATTGAAGGCCACATGGTATTAAGTACAGTAGACTGGATCATCATTATTGCATTTCTTTCTTTCTCCCTGATAATCGGATTGCTGAACAGCAAACGCGCCAGCGAAAGTGCCAGTGAGTTTTTCTTATCAAGCCGAAGTATGCCATGGTGGCTTTTAGGAATTTCCATGGTGGCCACCACTTTTTCAGCAGATACACCTAATCTGGTAACGGATATTGTGCGAAAAAATGGCGTATCTGGCAATTGGGTTTGGTGGGCCTTTTTGCTCACCGGAATGCTCACGGTATTTGTTTATGCTAAACTTTGGAGGAGATCAGGCGTGGTTACCGATCTGGAATTCTATGAACTACGCTATGGTGGAAAATCAGCAGCTTTTTTGCGAGGATTCCGTGCCTTGTACCTGGGGGTGTTTTTTAATATTGTCATTATGGCATCAGTTTCCCTGGCAGCTATAAAAATTGGAGGTGTCATGATGGGGCTCACTCCAGTACAAACCTTATTAATTGCAACCATCATCACTGTGGCATACAGTTCATTAGGAGGGCTACGAAGCGTTTTGATCACAGATTTTTTTCAGTTTCTCATTGCCATGGTTGGCTCAGTAGCAGCAACGGTCTACATCATCAATCAACCCATGGTGGGAGGACTGGACAATTTGTTTAGTCAGGCTTCTGTCACTTCCAAACTTTCCTTCTTGCCTGATTTCTCAGATACATCTACTTTAATTCCGTTGCTTATCCTTCCGCTGGCTGTTCAATGGTGGAGTGTTTGGTATCCGGGTGCGGAGCCGGGCGGTGGCGGTTACATTGCACAGCGAATGTTATCCGCCAAGAACGAAAAAAATGCCCTTACCGCGTCTCTAATATTCAACATCACTCATTATGCCTTGCGCCCATGGCCCTGGATTTTAATTGCTTTGGCCTCACTAGTAGTTTTCCCAGATTTGATTTCATTGCAAAAGGCTTTTCCTCATATTCCTGCCGACAAAATCAATGATGACCTTGCTTATCCAGCGATGCTCACTTTCTTGCCAGCCGGATTAATGGGTATGCTCATCGCCTCATTGGTGGCAGCGTACATGTCCACCATTTCTACACATTTGAATTGGGGCTCTTCGTATGTGGTGCACGATTTCTACAAACGCTTTTTAAAACCTGAAGCTTCCGAAAAAGAGCTGGTAGCGGTTGGGCGAATTTCTACTGTAGTGTTGGCCATCTTTTCCGCTTTGCTGGCGCTGATGCTTAGCAATGCTTTACAAGCTTTTAATATTTTGTTACAAATTGGTGCCGGCACCGGATTGATATTTATACTTCGTTGGTTCTGGTGGCGCATCAACACGTATACAGAAATTACTGGCATGGTAGTCTCTTTCTTTGTTGCCATTTATTTTGAGGTGTTACACAATCGTTTTTTCGATCCCATTGATGATCATTGGAAATTATTGATCGGTGTTACGATCACCACTTCAAGCTGGCTCTTGGTTACCTTATTGACCCAGCCGGAAAGCAACGAGGTATTGATTCGTTTTTATGAAAAAGTAAGACCCTCAAGTTTGGGATGGCAACCTGTTATCAAAAACAATCCTTCCCTATCAGAAGAAAAAGGTCAATTGCCTTTTGAAATCCTGTTAATGGTGGTGGGTTCATTTACTGTCTATGGCGCGCTCTTTTGTATAGGCTTTTGGCTTTATGGTAATTTGATTCCCGCATTAATTGCTGGATTGGTGGCCTTGGCAGGCACCATTTTTTTGGTAAAAAATTGGGGTAGGCTGAAATTTTTCTAACCCCACTTTTACTCATCAGTCTAACTAAAGACTGACTTTTGATGTCGGCCTTTAGTTACTTAATAATTGATCAACTTCTTTTCTGATAATTTCAAATCGAGCTTGCCAATTTCCAGCTACAAGCACATAAGGTATCTTCCTTTTTTCCAACTCCGATTTAAAGATAGATGCCATTTCAGCGCGTTGATTCCCGAGATCACGCAAACCATCTGAAACCCACGGCACATCCACATCAAACAAGAAATACATATCGTAATGTATTTGTTGCTCCAGTTCATATAGAACTGTCGGAACCTCGCCCAAATAATGTTTTGAATAAATCTGTGTAGTGATGGCATCCGTATCACAGAACAAAATCTTGTTGGCTATTTTGCTTTTCTCAGCAATCCTATCTGCCTGTGCCTCACCAATTCGAATGATGTCATCCAATGTGAATACATTGGATGTAATCATTTCTCTGGCTACCTCAGGAACAAACACGGTATTGTAATACAAAGCCATTTTCGCAGCCATCGTGCTCTTGCCGGTACTCTCTGCTCCATAAAAGCAAATTTTTTTGACAAAATAAGGTTTAACTACAGCCGGCAGAAATTTCCAGTTTCGCAATGGATAATTCCTTATTTCGGTTGCAGAGACTGGTACCTTTGTTCGTGTGCTGTCAAACATTAAATGTGAAACTCCCAAATGCTTTGCAAATGGCTCACCGTAGTGTTCAGAGCTGATAACAAGATCAACTGGCGGAAATCGTTTTTGTATGAATTGAGACCAGATTTTTGTTCGTTGTTCCAACGACAAAGATTCATCATCAAAATCGTCTATTACCTTTTCAACTTTGATTCGTGGCTCATGTTCGAAAATAGATCGGAGCCAGCCCAGTCTAAGCTCCGGATGGATAGGATCTTTTTCAGTGTAGCTCATGGACACAATCAATTCATCACAATGTGTCATTGCAAAGTTGATCAACGCCACATGTCCATTGTGAACAGGCATGAACTTGCCAATGACTAATCCACGTTTCACGATGCTGTATGGTAAGATTTATATTCTTTCAACCACTGCCACAAACCAAATGCAGCCAAAAAACAAAATGCCAGGTATTCAATTCCAACAAACTTGATACCCTTGGCAAAATACAATCCTGTAGCTACACAATCCACTACAATCCAAATGATCCAACATTCCACCTTTTTCTGGATCATAAGATAAGTGGCTACAATACTCATCACGGTTACAAAAGAATCGAAATAGGGAAAAGCGCTGGGTTGACTAAAAATTTGAGGGAGCCATTCATGCAAATTACTGGCCAGACCACCCATGAGGAAAGTGCCCACAAGACCCAATGAAGAGAAAATCAACATTTGCCTAATTGGCATAAAACTGATCTTAAGCTCATGTTTTTTATCCTCCTCGTCAGGTTTGGGATGAGCCCATCGCCACCAGCCCATCAGGTTAGTGATAAAAAAAAATACCTGTAAGAACATATCCGGATACAGTTGTACCTGAAAAAACAAGAAGAAAAAAAGAGTAACATTTATAAGTCCCAAAGGCCAACTCCAGATGTTAGCCCGCGCTGCCAACCACACGGCCACACCTCCCGCTACTGTTCCGAAGAATTCCAGGTAGCTCATGGGATAGCCCCATATCTCAAAAAAAATGGATTCGATACTAAAGAAATTCATTGGCCGTTGGCCTAGAGCTTGATGCAAATATTTTTCTGCTCAGTAAAGAAACGCAATGCTTCCCATCCCCCTTCACGCCCCACACCAGATTGTTTCATGCCACCAAATGGAGTTCTCAGGTCGCGCAGCAACCAGCAGTTCACCCATATGATTCCACTTTTTAGGTGATGTGCCACGCGATGTGCCCTGGTCAGGTTTTGAGTCCACAACGTTGCCGACAAACCATACGCTGTGCTGTTGGCAAACGCAATTGCTTCTTCTTCGGTATCGAATGGCATGATGGTAACCACCGGGCCGAATATTTCTTCCTGATTGGTTCTGCATTGTTGATCCAAACCGAGAATTACTGTTGGTGCCACAAAGTATCCCTGTTCACATCGCCCTTTTATGATTACCCGCTCGCCACCTGTCATCACCTGGCCTCCCTCCTCTTTGGCCAACTGTACATAAGATAGCACTTTATTCATGTGCGATTCAGAAACGAGCGCGCCCACACGCGTTCCCTCTTTTGCCGGATCTCCTACTTCAAGCGCCTTGGTCCGTTTAATAAACTCTTCGACAAACCGATCGTAAATGGGTCTTTCCACCAGTATTCTCGAGCCGCATAAACAAATCTCACCCTGATTCGAAAATGAAGAGTGAATTGAAGTGCCAACCGCATTTTCGAAATCGCAATCAGCAAAAATGATATTTGGGTTTTTACCTCCTAGTTCAAGTGAAAGTTTTTTAAACATGGGTGCGGCAGTGGCTGCAATTCTCTTTCCGGTTGCTGTACCACCTGTAAATGAAATGGCTACTACTTCAGGATGTTCAATAATAGCCTGACCAGCCTTCCCGCCCATTCCGTGTACGATGTTGAGCACGCCCGCAGGCAAACCTGCCTCCTTACAAATTTTTGAGAACAGGAAAGCGGTCATAGGTGTAATCTCAGATGGCTTGGCCACTACCGTGCATCCTGCAGCCAATGCGGGCGCTATCTTCCAGGTGAATAGATAAAGCGGTAAATTCCAGGGTGAGATACAACCCACCACTCCTAGCGGTGTGCGCGTGGTATAATTGATCGCCTGTTGATCTGTTTGATGCGCTTGCGATTCAAAATGCAGAATAGCTGTTGCAAAAAATCGCATATTAGAAGAAGCACGTGGGATATCCACTGCTTTGGCCAGCTTAACTGGTTTTCCATTGTCATCACTTTCTGCTTTGGCCAGCGCTTCAAACTCACGATCAATTCCATCAGCTATTTTTAGCAGCATATTGGAGCGATCAGATGTCGACATGGCAGACCAAATTGGAAATGCTTTTTTTGCCGCTACTACGGCAAGCTCAATGTCTTTTTCATCAGAATCAGGAATCTGGCTATAGACTTTTCCCTCGGCTGGATTGTAATTATCGAGCCACTGGCCTGAAGTTGCCTCCAGTAATTCGCCATTAATATAGTTCAGGATTTTTTTCATTCAGTTTACAAGTTTCCTGTTCTTCCGCCATCTACCGGCACATTAATTCCATTGATGTATGCAGCCGCTGGGGTTGCCAGAAAAGCAATAGCCGCTGCCACTTCATACGGCTCTCCGATTCTACCAGCCGGAATTTCATCAACCATTTCTTTGGTCACTTCTTCTGCAGATTTTCCAGACGATTTTGATTTTCCTTTAATGATGGCTTCCAGTCTACCTGTCATGGTTGCTCCCGGTAAAACATTATTCACGGTAATGCCAAATTCTGCCAACTCAAAAGATAATGTCTTAGCCCAATTGGCTACCGCACCACGAATGGTATTAGACACACCTAGACCCTTAATAGGAGCTTTTACTGAAGTGGAGATGATGTTGATGATGCGTCCGTATTTAGCTTTCTTCATGGCTGGCACAAAAGCCTGTACCAAATACTGATTACAAATGAGGTGAGCCTGAAAGGCATTGACAAACTCGAAAGACCTGGCATCAATGGCAGGTCCGGCTGGAGGTCCTCCCGTATTGTTCACCAGAATGTGTACAGGATTATTTTGAGAATAGATGTCAGCAGTAAGTTTTACATCGTCAGGCATGTTGAAATCAACAACGAGGTATTCATGTTTTTGATTGTTGACTTTCGGTAGTTCCGTCATAACATTTCTTAATTTCTCTTCATCACGCGCCACCAATGTAATGCTCGCCCCCAATTTCGCCAGTTCTTCGGCAGCTGCCCTTCCGATACCCTGAGTTGCCCCACAAACGACTGCCCTTTTTCCGCTTAAATTCAAATCCATTCCTTCGATTGTCTAGTTTTTGTAAATATAAGACTCAAAAAGTTGTTAGTTTTACTTAGCAATAATTAATTCAAAGCCATGGCTATCCGCAGACCTTTTAACCTCAAGAAATGGATCAGTGATAACAGAGACCTGCTTAAACCTCCTGTAGGTAATAAAAATCTTTATGCCGATGCTGGAGATTATATCGTGATGATAGTAGGTGGACCCAATGCAAGAAAAGATTATCATTACAACGAAACAGAAGAACTTTTTTACCAGCTGGAAGGTGATATAATGGTGACCATTCAGGAAGATGGTAAAGCTGTTCAAGTACCCATTAAGGAAGGCGAAATGTTCCTTCTGCCGGCAAAGGTTCCTCATCAACCCAGTAGGCCTGCCAATACCGTAGGGCTGGTCATTGAATGCAAGCGTACAAACAACGAGAACGATGGCCTGATGTGGTTCTGCGAAAATTGCAACAATCAGTTAAAGGAATTCAAATTTCACCTCACCAACATCGAGAAAGATTTTCTTCCACGATTTAAAGAATTTTATGGGTCTGAAGAATCTCGCACCTGCTCAAAGTGTGGTACTGTGATGGAAGCTGACCCAAGGTTTATTTAAAATATTACTGAGGTTGCAACAGCTTCAACCAAAATAGGCCAACCGCATACATTTATAACTTTGTAGAATTTATTTTGTTAATTCTACATTCTATTTTCTGACCAATGACTTTTGAAAATTCTCTGACCTTTGCTAAAAAGATGGATCGAATTGATCCACTTTCCGTCTACAGAAAAAAATTCCTGCTGCCTAAACATAACAGAAAGCCTGCAGCTTACTTCGTAGGGAATTCATTGGGGTTGCAGCCTAAAGCAACAAAAAAATATGTAAACGAAGAGCTGCACGACTGGGGCACCCTGGCGGTAGAAGGGCACTTTCACGGAAAACGACCCTGGTTGTATTATCACAAGTTTAGCAAAAAGGCTTTGGCTGGAATTGTCGGTGCCAAACCTGTTGAGGTAGTGGCTATGAATCAACTAACAGTGAACCTTCATCTAATGATGGTTTCGTTTTACCGGCCTACCAAACAAAGATTCAAAATCATCATGGAGGCAGGCGCATTTTCTTCCGATCAATATGCGGTTGAATCTCAGATCAAATTCCATCATTTGAATCCGGATGTGGCACTAGTCGAATTGAAACCAAGACCAGGCGAGCATACTTTAAGAACAGAGGATATACTGCAATCGATAAATGAGCATGCCGATCAATTGGCTTTGGTGCTAATGCCAGGTGTACAGTATTATACTGGTCAGTTTTTCGACATCAAACAAATTACTGAAGCCGGACATCGTGCTGGTGCATTGGTAGGTTTTGACCTTGCACACGCTGCTGGCAACGTACCCTTGCAATTGCACAAAGACAATGTGGATTTTGCCGTATGGTGCAGTTACAAATACTTGAATTCAGGTCCTGGTGGTATTTCGGGTGTTTTTGTTCATGAAAGGCACAGGAATAATCCCAATATTCCACGGTTTGCAGGATGGTGGGGACATCAGGAAAAGGTCAGATTCCAGATGAAAAAGGGATTTATTCCTATGGAAGGAGCAGACGGCTGGCAACTTTCAAATGTACCCGTGTTGGCAGGGGCAGCTCACCTGGCATCGCTTCAATTGTTTGAAGAAGCAGGCATGACCAAACTCAGAAAGAAGAGCATGCTACTCACTGGTTATCTCCATTATTTGCTAACTGAAATTGACCCCCATGGTCAGTATTTTGAAATTATAACACCAAAGGATGCCAATGCAAGGGGGTGCCAATTGTCTATTCTGATGAAAAAGAATGGAAAGAAAATATTCAATGCGTTGATGAAACAAGGAGTGTTTACCGATTGGAGAGAACCTGATGTTATCCGAGCGGCTCCAGTACCCATGTACAACTCTTATGAGGATGTATACAGATTTGCTGCTGCCTTTTCGGCTTTGATCTGATCATTGTCATGTTTTTCGACCTTCATTATTATTACTTTAACTAGCTAAAGCGAATGCAAACTGAAAATAAACATATTGCTATTGTTGGTGCAGGACTCGTAGGGTCATTGCTTTCCGTTTACCTGATTAAACGAGGTTATCAGGTGACTGTATTTGAAAGGAGGGCCAACATGCGTACACATGTTTTAGACGGAGGTCGTTCTATCAATTTGGCATTGAGCAACAGGGGCATTCGTGCGCTAGAGCACGTTGGCCTTGCCGAGTCGATGAAGAAAGTTGCAATTCCCATGCACGGGCGTATGATGCACAACACCAGGGGCGAACTCACTTTTCAGTCGTATGGCAAAAATGGACAGTTTATCAATTCCGTTTCTCGAAGCGGTTTGAATAAAATGCTGATGGACGAAGCAGAGAAGTTAGGTGTTCATTTTTTTTATGAATACAGGTGTGAGGACATTGACTTTGAAAAAACTGAAGTCAAATTCCAAACCTATGGTTCCCACATGACCCGCAAATTTGATCTTATTATTGGAGCTGATGGAGCCTTCTCTGCTGTGAGGGAAGCTATGGAAAAAAAAGCGGGTGTAAAAACCACCATTGATACCCTTGAACATGGCTATAAAGAGTTGCGCATCCCTTCATCTGACTCGGGAGCATTCCAGCTACAAAAAAATGCGTTACACATATGGCCCAGAGCGAGTTTTATGCTGATCGCACTACCGAATCCGGATGCAACATTTACCTGTACGCTCTTCCTCCCTTTTGAAGGAGAGCAATCTTTCAAAAATCTAAAGAGTAAAGAAAGTATACTTCAGTTTTTTAAAACCTATTTCCCAGACACTATTCCGCTGATGGATACACTGGTGGAGGACTTCAGGGATAATGCTACTTCTTCACTGGTGACAGTACGTTGCTATCCATGGGTAAAAAATAATGTTGTGCTGATTGGAGATGCAGCCCATGGTATCGTACCGTTTTATGGCCAGGGCATGAATGCTGGTTTTGAGGATTGCTTCGTGCTCAATGCGTTGTTGGATAAACACAAAGACGATTGGGCAGATACTTTGTCAGCATTTCAGGAATTGCGTAAACCCGATAATGATGCCATTGCACAATTGGCACTTGATAATTTTGTGGAAATGCGTGATCTGGTAGCCGATGAGGATTTCTTACTGCGTAAAAAGATTGAAGCCAAATTGCATGACCTCTTCCCCAACGAGTGGATACCGCTCTACTCCATGGTTACATTTGAAGAAACAATGAGATATTCTGAAGCCATGGAGAATGGGGTTCTGCAGCATCAGGTAATGATGGAGGTAATGAAAGACCCTGACATTAAAACGAATTGGGAGCGTTTGGACTTTAAGTCAATTGTTGACAAACTTACCGCGCTACGCGCTAATTAATGTGCATTTTGTATTCTTCGTATCGTTGCAAAACTTCGCGCACGTAATTGACGGGTTCTTCACATCTGCAATAACCAGATTTTACTACCGGATCGCGATAAAATTTCGGATCAGATTTTTTTAAAAGATAGGATTCGACTTCTCCATCCCATTTCAAAGGATTACCTCCATACTTTTTTGTCAGGTTTCTGGCATCGATCACATGCGACAGTCCCACATTGTACGAAGCCAGCATAAACTTTAATCTTTCGTTTTCATCTTCAATGGTTTTACTCCATTGCCGATTCAAAAATTTAAGAAAATTTACACCAGCCTGGATGTTTTGAGTAGGGTTGAGCAAATTATCGGCTCCATAATATTTACCGGTTGCTGGCATCAACTGCATGAGCCCTTTAGCACCTGCCCATGACTCAGCATTGGGAGAAAAGGTAGACTCCTGGTAAATCATTGAGGCCAATAGTCTCCAATCCCATCCAAGTTCTTCAGCTTTTGTTTTAATCAAGTCATCGTAGACTGAGATTTTGTTTCCACCCAAAGAAGAAAAATCACTTTTTCTTCTGATGGCAGAAGTGCGGGGGTTATTGAAATACCTGTTATAAATTACATTGAAGGTACCATCTCTTTTTATTTCCGTCAGCCAGGTATTGATGGCAGCCAACAACTCCGGAGAATTTTTTCTGAGTGCCCAGGCAATGCGCTGCCTTAGGCTCACCATGGTACCAATATCAATATTGGGATAGTAGGCCGCATTGACACGTGCTATCATCTGATCTGTAACCGTATAATCGATTTCTCCTTCTGATACTTTTCGAATCAATGCTTCTGTTTCAGAAGTAGCACTGTCCTCCACAATCACAATTTCACCGCCCAATTCCTGCGATAGATTTTCGAGCCTGTCCTTAAAAGAAGACCCGTATTTTACATAAACTTTTTTACCGATAAGTTCTGCAGGATTTCGGATCATCTTTTTCTCAGCTAAATACGGATTGTCCTTCCAGTTGTCAGGTTTGCGTTGTACAAGTACCTGATGTGTATTAAAATGAGTTTGGGTGAACTGAAAAATCTTTTTTCTTTCACTCGTTACTGTAAAAGGAAAAGCGATCACATCGCCATAGCCGTTGTTTAACATTTCAGTTGCATCATCTATACTGGTAATGACCTTGATGCGCAATTCTACCTTCAAATAATCCGCTAGTCTGGTCAATAGCTCATATTCATATCCCATGGCCCCACCTTTGTAATAGAAGTAGCTGATGGAGTTATTATCAACAAGCGCATTGATATAGCCTCTCTTTTTGATTTCAGTAAGGTCAAAGTTGATTACAGGCTGCTCCACGTCCTGCTTATCTATAGCGGGCTGCTCACATGAAATGGTAAGTAAAAGGACAATAAGAAGGCAATGCCTGATGGAAAAGACTGAAGCCATGTACTGAAAGTACATATATTGATTGAAAATAGAAAGAGGACCCAAAGCGCAGTCTTAAACAGCCACCAGCATAAGAATTACCGCAGACGGTAAAAATCGTTTCCTACAAAGAAGGTTTGTTTGTAAATAGGCAGTAAAATAATCTGACAGCTCGGGGTGAGCACCTCAGGTGATTTTGGCGATTTTAGAATTATCAGTAGGTAGAATTAAAGATTTAGTAATAAGTTGTATTCAAAATCAACTCACCTGTTGATATTGAAAATTGGCATCAATAAAAAATTAATATATGAAATATCGTATTATCACATTACTCATTCTTTTCATTGGCACTTCAACTTATGCCCAGGTTGACTTGTCTTATTATCTGCCCGAAAATGTTTCTTACAATCCATCCATCCCCACACCTCAGTCAGTAATAGGACACGAAGTGGGCGAATGGCACATTTCGCACGACAGACTGGTGAGCTACATGCAAGCCCTTGACAAAGCCTCGGACCGGGTCTCTCTAGAAGTAACAGGTTACACATTTGAAGCCCGTCCGCTGCTGCTGCTGACTATCACTTCACCCAAAAATCACCAGAACATTGAAACACTCCGTCAGCAACACGTGCAGTTGAGTGACCCTTCCAAATCTACTGACCTCAACGTGTCACAGATGCCGCTGGTGTTTTACCTCGGTTGCAGTATTCATGGAAACGAACCCAGTGGTGCCAATGCCGGTCTGGTAATGGCTTATCACCTGGCTGCAGCGCAAGGACCAGAAATTGAAAAGTACCTTGAAAATACCATCATACTTTTTGATCCAAGTTTTAATCCTGATGGGTTGCAGCGTTTTTCAACTTGGGCCAATTCACATAAAAGTCAATTGATTTCCCCCGATGGTTACGACATGGAACACAATGAAGCCTGGCCCGGAGGAAGAACCAACCACTATTGGTTCGACCTCAACCGTGACTGGCTGCCAGGGCAACTTCCAGAATCTCAAGCACGCATCGCCAAGTTTCATCAATGGAAACCCAACCTGCTAACAGACCACCATGAGCAGGGTACTGACGCTACTTTCTTTTTTATGCCGGGTGAGCCCACGCGCGTTCATCCCATGACTCCTCGTAAAAATCAGGAGCTGACTAAAAAGCTGGGAGAGTTTCACGCCAAAGCTTTAGACAAAATCGGGTCTTTGTATTTTACCCAGGAAGGCTACGATGATTTCTATTATGGTAAAGGGTCTACCTATCCCGATGTACAAGGATGTATCGGCATTCTATTCGAGCAAGCCAGTTCGCGGGGTCATGCTCAGGAAAGTGAAAATGGTCTTTTGCGTTTTCCTTTTACCATCCGCAATCACTTCACCACCATGCTCAGTTCACTGGAAGGAGCCAACGCCATGCGTGAAGAATTACTCAACTACCAGCGCGACTTTTATAAAGGTGCCGTTAGCGAAGCTGCTAAAGATCCTGTAAAGGCAATTGTGTTCGGCTCTAATAAAGACAAAGCACGTGCATTTCACCTTGCAGAAATGGCGGCTCGGCAAGATATACAGATTTACCCAACCACGTCCACACAGTCTTTCAATGGACGTACTTATGAAGCGGGTGCCAGTTACATCATTCCATTGAATCAGCCCCAATATCGTTTGATCAAATCCATGTTTGAAAAAAGAACCACCTTTGAAGATAGCCTGTTCTATGACATTTCAAGTTGGACTTTCCCACTTGCCTTTAACTTGGAGTATGACGAATTGAAATCCGTTCCTGCATTGGGACAAAAAGTTTCAAAACCAGAACTTCCAGTAGGAAAAGTGTTGAATGAAAAAGCGACTTATGCCTATGCTTTTGAACCATTTGGCTATTATACCCCTCGCGCTATTTATCGTCTGGTGAGCCACGGTATTAGAATTAAGGTTGCTCATGAAGTTTTTCACAATCCCTCTGGAAAAAGTTTTGCGCGCGGCTCAATTATGATCCCGATTGAGAATCAAGTTCTAGCTCCTGATCAGCTGGCCGTGTACATGCGTGAGATCGCTGCCCTGGATGGCATTGATGTATATGGGTTTGATACCGGCCTCGACTACAAAGGCGTAAGTCTTGGAAGCAGAACGTTTGATGTGGTCAACAAACCATCCATCGTAGTAATTATGGATCAGGGTATTTCTCCCACCGATGCCGGTGAGCTTTGGCACCTACTGGATCAGCGCTATCATATTCCTGTGACCATGATGCCAGTACCAGTACTGAATTATGCCAGCCTGGACAAATACACTACTATCATTATTCCTCCCGGCAGGTATAACGGAATTAGCGAAAGCGCTAAGGAAAAACTAAAAACTTGGGTACAAAATGGAGGAACGCTGATTGGCCTTGAAGATGCAGTAAGCTGGCTTGGCACATCTGGGTTAGGAAAATTTGAAATGAAAAAAGATACTGAAGTAAAGGGGCCACTCAAATCACGCCCTTACGAGTTTATTGATGAAGACAGAGGTGCTCAGGTGACCAGTGGGGTGATCTTTGAGGCAGATGTAGACCTTAGCAATCCGCTATTGTATGGTTATTACAACTCAAAAATGCCCATGTTTAAATCCAACAACTTCTACATGGAAAAATCAACAGGTGTATACTCCAATCCGATTACTTATGGAAACAATCCCCTCATGAGTGGCTATATTTCAAAAAAGAATTATGAAAAAATGAAAAATGCTTCAGCCGTTGGCGTCACTGTGCTTGGTCGTGGACGTGTAATTGGATTTACAGAAAACCTGGCTTTTCGCGCATTTTGGTTCGGCACCAATAAAATGTTGATGAACGCCATATTCTACGGACCTTTATTGAGCAGCTCAATGAGCAGATAAGTTCCAAGTTCTCACGAATAGTCTATAATTTTACCCCTTGTCGAACGTTTCGGCAAGGGGTTTTTAATTTTTTGGTCGGTGAATCGTCTGGCAATTATATCGTGTTTGTGCTTCATGTTCTGTTCCACTTCATTGTTGGCACAGAAAAAGGATACCACTCGGAATGGCAATGGCATCGTCAATAAAATTAAAAGTACTGAACTCACTGAGAAGGCCATTCAGTCCATAGTAAGAAAGCCGGAAGCAGATACGGTATTTAACTTTAAAAGTGAGGAGGCTTTCTTTCCTTTTGAAGGTAAAATCATCAGACACATCATTATTCAGCCCCTTCACTTTAATAGAACTATTCAGGACACAACCAAAATCTTCAGAAACAAGATTATTGCAACGGGCGAATCATTGCATACTGACACACGAGAAAAAACTATCAGAAATAATTTATTCATTAAAAGAGGAAAACCTCTTAACCCCTATCGGCTGGCTGACAACGAACGATACCTGCGGGATTTAAACTTCATAAAAGACTCACGAATTTTTGTAGTGCAATACGATGAGGATGCTGACTCTGTGGATTTATTGGTAATGACTCGAGATGTATTCAGTTTGGGTGCTTCGCTTGATCCTAGCAGTCCCACAGCGGTCAACTGGATTCTGCAGGAGGCCAATTTTTTAGGTACCGGTTTACGGTTTGCTTATACAGGCCTATACGATTCAGACAGAAGGCCAGAGTTTGGTTCGGAATATTCAGTGAGACAAAACTCGATAATGGGCAGTTTTGTCGATGGTACCATTGGCTACACCAGCATCAACAATTCACGCAGCCTGGGAAACGAAAATGAAAAGGCACTGTATGCAAGGTTGGACAGGCCCCTTTTCATGCCATATGCCCGATGGGCAGGGGGTGTAGAAATCAGCCGAAATTGGTCCACTAATGTATTTAATAAACCCGACTCACTATTTGCCAACTATGCATACAGCATTCAAGATTATTGGGCGGGTTTTACTTTTGGTGAGGAGCGCGCATCACGGTTGGGCAGAGAGAACAGGCATAGAAGATTTCTATCTGCACGTGTGTTAGATCAGCATTTTATAAGTCACCCCACCATCCTGCTAAGTCCACGTGAAAATCTTTTGTATGCCAATCGACAATTGGCACTCGCACAGCTCACCCTCTTCAGACAGGATTTTTATAAAACGAAATACATCTATGGTTTTGGCAGAACAGAAGACGTGCCTTACGGATACGCAGTTTCATTAACTGCTGGTTGGGAAAAACAATTTGGTCTTACCAGACCTTATCTGGGTGGTGAGATTCAAAAATCCTTTACCAATCAGGGCACCATTATCTCTTTGGATGTGCAAGCAGGGGGATATTTTAGAAATGATGAAACAGAAGACATAAGTGTAAAAACTACAGCCTCCTATTTCAGTAAACTTTACGATATGAAAATCATTAAGGTGAGACATTCTGTTGAGTTGGGATTCAGTAAATTCTTTGACAGAAATATTAAAAATCCACTGGACATCAACAACGACAACGGTATACAGGGCTTTACACCAGATAGTCTTGCGGGAGATTCCAGATTACGAGCACGCATTCAGGCACTGGTGTTTACCAATTGGAAATTGTTAGGTTTCAATTTCGCGGTTGTCCCTCAATTTGACTTTGCTTTTCTGGCCCAAAGCAATCAACCTGTATTGCAGGGAGATTTCTTTCAGGGCTACTCCTTAGGGCTTAGAACGCGTAACGAAAACCTGATCTTCAATACCGTTGAGTTGCGAGGGTACTATTACCCCACCACTGTTGAAAGTCTGAACCATTTTCGTATTAACGTAACGGCAAGTCTTAGAATTAAATACCCTACCACACTGGTGAGAGCCCCAGATACCCTTTTCAACTAGGCCAAATAGCTGGTTTTCAAAGAATTTGTTATTTTTGCATAACTATCTATCCAGCGTGATTCGCAAATTTTTTCCTCTGGACAAGAATTATCTCCTCGAAGAAGCCCAGCTTTCATTGCAAGACCCCCTGCTCCTTACTTTAATTGAAAAAGTAAAAACGGAGTACATGCAACGACACAATCCATTGGGCGTAATGGATGAACACACCAAAAAGATTATTCGTTACCGACCCAAAAACCTCAAGCTTTTACATCCCTTTTACCAAAATATGGCTGGGGTATATCGCTACAAGTTTGGTGACAGTCAGCTGGAAATATTATGGGATGGTACTGATCACGTTCAAAACTACAAAGACGAATGGTCTTCCGTTTTTGACCAGTGGACTTCTTCCTTTTGCGAACATCATCAGTTTTTGATGGCTGTTATGGATCTCACTGTCTTTCTTCCAGCAAACAGAAAGGCACATCTGGCTGAAAACAGGATGAATTCCTTCATCACCCAATTCTTTGATCTCAAGATTCATAAGAATCGCGGAATTGTGGAAATGAAAGTTGCCTAGCTTTCACCTTATTTGTGCTTTGATGCTTAGTGGGCTGCAGACCTATTTTTGTTATATTTGTCTATACCTGTCTAAGCTATCAACACTATGCATGCAAGAAGAATATTCTGGATCAGTTCTATCCTGACATCCGCTATCATTATTATCTGGGCTTTTTTCTGGATTGATATTTTACTTCTGTTCATCCTTGTCGGTCCATTAATTATCATGGGCATTCAGGATATTTTCCAAAAGAAGCAATCGGTGAAGAGAAATTTCCCGGTTATCGGACGGCTGCGCTATTTCTTTGAGATGATCCGCCCTGAGATTCAACAGTATTTCATTGAGTCAGATACAGATGGAGCACCCATCAACCGCAACGACCGTTCAGTGATTTATCAACGTGCCAAAAAGCAAATTGATACCAAGCCATTTGGCACACAACTCAACACCTACGCTGAGGGGTACGAGTGGATTACGCACTCCATCACTCCTAAGGATTTCCATACGATGAACCACAGTCCAAGGGTTTTGATTGGGGATGGACGATGCAAACAACCCTATAATGCCAGTGTGCTAAACATATCTGCCATGAGTTTTGGCTCATTGAGCGGTAATGCCGTTGAAGCACTGAACTGGGGTGCCAAGGTAGGAGGATTTGCCCATAATACAGGCGAAGGGGGCATCAGTAACCATCACTTAAAAAATGGAGGTGATATCATTTGGCAGATAGGTACCGGTTATTTTGGAGCCCGTGATCTGGAAGGAAATTTTAGCGCGGATGCATTTATGAAAAATGCCATGCACCCGAATGTAAAAATGATCGAAGTGAAACTATCTCAGGGTGCAAAACCTGGGCATGGCGGTATTTTACCCGGAAAGAAGAATACACCTGAGATTGCTGCCATTCGCGGTGTTGAGCCGTATACTACGGTTTTTTCCCCTCCCTATCACAGCGCATTTTCGACCCCCGAGGGGTTAATACTTTTCGTAGAAAAATTACGCGACCTGTCTGGTGGTAAACCGGTGGGGTTCAAACTTTGCATTGGCAGAAAGAGTGAGTTTCTATCCATCTGCAAAGCGATGGTTAAACTCAACAAGTATCCTGATTTTATAACGGTAGATGGTGGAGAAGGAGGAACTGGTGCCGCACCTCCGGAGTTTACCAATTTTGTAGGTATGCCATTGTTGGATGCTCTTGCCTTTGTAGACAATTCGTTGCGTGGTTTTGGCATTCGTAAACAAATGAAATTAATAGTGGCTGGTAAAATCCTTACAGGATTTCACATGGTGAGGGCGATGGCATTGGGTGCAAATGTATGTTACAGTGCCCGTGCAATGATGATGGCGGTAGGTTGCATACAGGCTTTGCGTTGCAACACCAACGATTGCCCAACAGGGGTGGCAACGCAAGACAAAGCTCTCGCCAAAGGTTTGGTGGTAGAAGATAAATTCCAACGGGTAGCTAATTTCCATAAAAACACAGTAGAGAGTTTTGTTGAATTGATGGGTGCTTCAGGTATGGATGATCCTGGTAAACTAAATCGTACCCACGTCTACAGAAGAGTATTTATGAATTTGGTAAAAACCTACGAAGAGATTTACCCCACCATTCCAGACGGTTGTTTGTTAGATGGTGGTGACGTGCCATTTGACTTTGAAGAGTATTTGAAGCGTTCCAGTTCCGATACCTTTGAGGTACTGGTATAAAATGAAGTAGCCACCAGAAAGATCACGATTAAAACTAAAGGCCTCGTGTATTAGCTAAAACAAAAAAGACTAATAGGCTACTGCCCATGGTCTTACCATTAATCTGACACCGTATGAACCATAGAATTAATGCAAGAATAGCAAGTACGATAGCCTTTATTCTTGGACTAATTTTCATTAAAGCAGGAATGGAAAAGCTAACTGGGATTCCTGATATAATTGGACCACAGTACTTAATAAAAGATCTGGCAGAGCACAATTTAGAATTGTTTGGAAAATTTATTGCTTACTCTCAAGTAATTATTGGTTTTTTATTAATAACCAATAGGTTCAGAACAATTGGAGCAATAATGCTCTTTCCTATGCTAATAAACATCTTAGTAGTCACAATTTCATTAGAATGGAAAGGGACCCCGTTTGTACTCTGCTTTTTTTTATTAATGAACATTATTCTATTAATTATCGATTTTAATAAAATAAAATTTATTCTGTCCGATCTTGACTATGAAGAACTAAAACAAATAAGACTCAATAGAAAAAATATCAAGGTTGACATCTTTTATCTAGTGCCTCTAACTTTAATATTTATTGGTAGTGGTTATGGTTGGACAAAAATTGGAGTACAGTTTGCTAATTCAGGATTTCTCCTGATTTTGCTCTCAATCTTAGCCTTAAATATTTACCAGTTCTTAAGAAAGAAAAAAGAAAAAACTAATTTTAATGACAGCTAAGTGTAATTCGGGTTTTGTTGAGTAAATTTTTACCACAACACAGAGCTTTGGCTCCTTACGAACTGAATATGAAAATGAAATTTTGTTTTTAAGTACCCTGGCAACGCCATAAAAAAAGATGGCCTCCTCAAATGAGAAGGCCATCACTATTCAACTAAAGTCCTCTAAGCTACCGGGCCAGATCAAAACGATCCAGATTCATCACCTTATCCCACGCTGCTACAAAATCACTTACAAATTTTTCTTGCCCATCTTCACATCCATACACTTCAGCAAGGGCCCTTAGCTCTGAGTTTGAGCCAAAGATCAAATCAACGCGTGTTCCGGTCCACTGTGGTTTTCCCGTTTTTCGATCACTTCCAGTAAAAACCTGCTGTGCATCCGAAGTCGCCTTCCAGGTAATGCCCAAATCAAGTAGATTAAGAAAGAAATCATTGGTAAGTGCTTCTGGCTTCTTTGTAAAAACTCCGTGCTGAGACTGATCAAAGTTGGTGTTGAGAACTCGCATCCCGCCAACAAGTACCGTCATCTCTGGTGCCGTCAGTGTCAAAAGTTGTGCACGGTCAACCAACATTCCTTCGGCAGATGCCTTGTGCTTTGGTTTGAAATAGTTGCGGAATCCATCAGCAGCTGGCTCAAGCGCTTCAAATGCTTCAGCATCTGTCTGTTCCTGAGAAGCATCAGCTCTACCAGGGGTAAATGGAACCTTCACATCATGACCAGCATTCTTAGCTGCCTTCTCAATGCCAGCACATCCACCCAGCACAATCAAGTCGGCCATCGAAACCATCTTACCGCCAGATTGGGCCCCATTGAAATCTTTTTGAATTCCTTCCAGTGTCTTTAGTATTTTTCCTAATTGGTCAGGGTTGTTCACTTCCCAATCTTTTTGTGGCGCCAGTCGAATGCGTGCACCATTGGCACCTCCTCGTTTGTCTGAACCACGGAATGTAGATGCTGATGCCCATGCGGTAGAAACCAATTGAGATACCGTAAGACCTGAGCCAAGTATTTTCCCTTTCAAGGTTGCGATGTCCTTGTCATCGATCAGAGGATGAGTAACCGCAGGAATAGGATCTTGCCAAATTAGCTCTTCTTTAGGAACTTCTGATCCAAGATAGCGTGCGATAGGGCCCATATCGCGGTGAGTCAACTTGAACCACGCGCGCGCAAATGCATCAGCAAATGCTTCGGGATTTTCATGATAATACTTGGAAATAGGTGCATAGATTGGATCCATCTTAAGCGCCATATCTGCCGTGGTCATCATCAAGGCTTGTGTCTTTGACGAATTTCCCGCTGCAGGTGCTTTGGCCGCATTGGAAGATGCTGTAGGAGTCCACTGATGAGCCCCAGCCGGACTCTTTGTCAATTCCCAATCGTAGCCAAGCAGCACATCGAAATATTCATTGTCCCATCTTGTTGGGTGAGGTGTCCATGCGCCTTCTATTCCACTAGTGATGGTGTCGTCTCCATGACCGCTGCCAAAAGTGTTTTTCCAACCCATACTTTGCTCTTCAATCCCCGCTCCTGCCGGCTCTCTTCCTACATACTTCGAGGGATCGGCAGCCCCGTGTGCTTTTCCAAATGTGTGTCCTCCGGCAACCAGTGCCACAGTCTCTTCATCGTTCATGGCCATTCGTCCGAAAGTTTCGCGAATATCAATAGCAGATTTTAGCGGATCAGGGTTGCCATTAGGTCCTTCAGGGTTTACATAAATAAGTCCCATCTGAACTGCACCCAGCGGATTTTCAAGTTCTCTGTCTCCGGTGTACCTTTTGTCTCCCAACCAATCTGTTTCGGCACCCCAGTAGATGTCTTCTTCAGGTTGCCATACATCTTCTCGCCCTCCTGCAAACCCGAATGTTTTGAAACCCATTGACTCCAGTGCGCAGTTACCTGCAAGGATCATCAAATCTGCCCATGAAATTTTCTTACCATATTTCTTTTTAATAGGCCAAAGCAGTAAACGTGCTTTGTCCAGGTTGCCATTGTCTGGCCAACTGTTGAGGGGCGCAAAGCGCTGGCTTCCGGAACCTGCACCACCACGGCCATCAGCGATGCGATAAGTACCTGCTGAATGCCATGCCATCCGGATAAATAGCGGGCCATAGTGACCATAATCAGCAGGCCACCAATCCTGTGAATTGGTCATCAATGCCACCAGGTCCTTCTTGATGGCTTTCAGATCTAATTTCTTGAATTCCTCTGCATAGTTAAAATGTTCTCCCATGGGGTTAGCCAAAGAAGAATGTTGCCTAAGAATATTCAAATTCAACATGTTGGGCCACCAGTCTCGGTTGGATGTTCCGCCTCCTGCAGTGTGCTTCACTGCTCCTCCGGTAAAAGGACATTTGCCTCCGTTATTTACATTATATGACGTTGTACTTGAATTTGTTTTGTCTCCCATTTTTTGATGAATTATAGATTGTTGTAATGATTTGTTAGAAATTACAAATGAACGAGGTGAGAAAGCGGCTCTGCTACTCTATTTACTTGCATTCTATATAACAAGTTTACCCAGTATTGATCAATAAATCAAATTGATTATCTTTATAAAGATATAGTTAAAATCTATGACATTAACGCAGCTGGAGTACATTGTTGCCCTGGATGTTCACCGACATTTTGTGCTAGCCTCAGAAAAGTGCTTTGTGACACAGCCTACACTGAGTATGCAAATTCAAAAATTGGAAGAAGAGCTGGGAATAAAGATTTTCGATCGAACAAAACAACCTGTGATCCCCACTGAAATTGGCACCAGCATTATTGCGCAGGCCAGAATAATTCTTCGCGAAGCCAAGATGGTTCAACAAATTATCGATGATCAAAAAGACATCATGACTGGCGAACTGCGTATTGGAATTATTCCCACACTTGCTCCTTATCTCCTCCCGCCCCTGTTTAAAAAAATTCGGGAAAAATATCCACAACTTAATCTCATTATCAAAGAGACCATCACTGAGGAAGTCATTCAGGAATTAAAAAGCAACCGATTGGATTGTGGTTTGATTGTAACTCCACTTAATGATTCCTCCATCAAAGAAGATGTACTCTTCTATGAAGAACTCTTCGTTTATGTATCCAAGAAAAATTCACTCTATGATAAGAAGTACGTGCTGGCTACCGAAATCAACCCTGATCAGCTATGGCTTTTGGAGGAGGGGCATTGCTTCAGGTCCCAAATTTTGAACTTATGCGAGCTCAAGAAGAGTTCAGATTTCCATTTCAAATATGAAACCGGAAATATTGAAACCTTAAAGCGCATGGTGGACAAAAGTGATGGCATTACCATCTTGCCCGAATTGGCGGTCATGGAATTCAGTAAGCCTCAACTAAAATTTGTAAAAAGATTAGTAGACCCTAGCCCCGCACGCGAAATTAGCCTAGTAACACATCGTGATCACATTAAGACCAAGCTTTTAAAAACCCTAAAAGAGGAAATACTTGATATCGTGCCCATACAGATGCAGCAACTACAGAATAAAAAAGTAGTAGAGATTAATATTGACCGCTGACCTTCAATTGATTTTCGTAGGATCCAGTAAAAAAGCATTTCAGGTTCAAAAACAAACGTGCAGGCATGCATAAAACATCCTCCAACTCAATAACTTTGCATGGTGATCGAAATTGGAAAATTCAATGAACTTGAAATCTTAAGGCACACCAGTGTGGGGCTGTATCTGGGTGATAATACAGGCGAAGATGTGCTGCTTCCCAACAAATATTGCCCTGAAAATGTCGAACAGGGTGACAAAATCAGAGTATTCGTTTATCGCGACCATGAAGAAAGGAAGGTAGCTACCAACCTGACCCCTAAAATTGCCTTGAATGACTTTGCCCGTTTAAAAGTGACAGCCACTACCAATGTTGGTGCTTTTTTGGATTGGGGCCTTGAAAAGGATTTAATGGTTCCTTTCAATGAACAGCAGCACAAAATGGAAGAAGGCCAGTGGTACTTGGTCTATTTGAATATTGACAAGAAAACAGACCGGCTCTACGCCAGTAGCAAGATTGATAAATTCTTGCAAAACGAGTCGTTGACCGTTGCTGTAGGAGATGAAGTAGACATTATAGTAATGCAAAAAACTGACCTTGGTTATTCAGTTGTTGTAAACAAAGTGCACAAAGGCCTGGTTTTTGAAAACGAAATATTCAAGCCTATCAAAGTAGGTGACCGTCTGAAAGGTTTTGTGAAGAAAATTCGGGAAGACAATAAAATTGACATTTCATTACAACCCATTGGCTACGATAAGTTCAATGACCCCAATTGTGAGATCATCCAGAATAAATTATTGAAGAGCAAAGGTTTTATTCCCATCACCGACAACAGTTCACCTGAAAAAATTTATGCTGCCTTTGGCATGAGTAAAAAGGCTTTCAAAAAAGCAATCGGTGCATTGTATAAGCAAAGAAAAATTTCGATTACACCTGAAGGTATCCAATCGAATCAACCTGCATAAGGTTACAATTGAGTTAGTTTTCTTTTCTCAGCACAAAACGATAGTAAAGTCTGTCGCCATTGATCAGATTGGTGTGCAACTTGGATCCTACCACACCTGCAAACTCTCCAAATAGTTTTCGCCACTTTTCTGGAACCAGCTTTTTAATGCGTTCCTTCTTTACGTCATCTTCAGCCTCCATGGCCTGAACTACATTCTTACTTATGTTTTCTTCTTCCAGCTGTTTCAATCCTGAATTTTTCAACTGTTGCTTTAGCAAATTCATGTTCTCCACACTTCTGAAATCCACCAACAACAAATAACCCCCTGGTTTCAATACTCGCTTTACTTCGCTTAAAAATTTGTCCACAGATCCATAGGCATGACACGACTCTACGTTGAGTACCACATCAATGGTGTTGTCTTCCAGAGGAATTGACTCTGCACTTCCCTGGAAGAATTGCAAGTTGGGAAGCTGATGAATTTTATTGGCCAAGTCAACAGCACTTTGCGCGAGATCAAGCCCTATATAGGATTCCGGTTTTAGAACGCCCGCCACATGTTTAGCCCCACCTCCTCTTCCACTTCCTACTTCCAGTACATGCTTTCCTTCAATAGTTGTTTTTGATGCGAGGTAATGATACATCTGCAAGGAGTAACGCTGCGTCTCTGGTGGCAAGGTTATGTCCAGCGGTTTTTCATTCTCGTTAGGAACGTATCCGTAGTTCATGAATTGCCATTCTTCGGCAGGGATCCTTTTAGCCAAAAGCTCGTAGGTCACTTTGGCATTGAGTCGTTTGAACCAGGCAAAGCGCTTAAATACTCGAATAATAAAATTAATCATCGAACTGGGTTTATCGGCCCAATATAAAACGATTAGCCAAGAATCCCTTCTTCGCAATTAGTCAATTAATTTAATAGTTTTAGGATTGTATTAACATTGAACTTTAGCAACAAGCATTTTCAACTAACTGAAACTATTTATGAGCGGTTCTTCGCGTGGTGAATTCTCCTCTTCGTTTGGTTTTATCATGGCAGCAGCTGGCTCCGCCATTGGTCTGGGCAATATCTGGGGGTTCCCCACACAAACGGCCCAAAACGGTGGCGCAGCATTTGTACTGCTTTATCTGATACTGGCGTTTGTAGTGGGTTACCCTATACTATTGGCCGAGTTTACCATCGGACGGCATACACAATCCAATCCAGTAGGCGCCTATCAAAAAATTGAAGGGGGCAAAAGATTTGTACCTATTGGCTTTTTGGGAATTACAGCAGTGGGATTTATTCTTAGCTTCTACTCCATCATAGCAGGAACTATGATTGCCTATTTTATCAATCCGATTCTAAAATTGATAGGACTTAATGACGCAGCAGCCTGGGTAACTTCACAAGGTGTTTCAAGCAACATGCTCTTTGCTTCACTATTCTTTTTTCTAACCATTTTAATTGTAGCGGCAGGAGTAAAAAATGGAATTGAAAAGTGGTCCTCAAGGTTGATGCCTACTTTATTGGTTATACTCATCTTGTTAACAATCTATGTACTCACATTGGATGGTGCAATGGACGGATTGAAAGTTTATTTGTTACCTGATTTTAGTAAAGTACTCGATCCTCAATTATTTACCAGCGCTTTGGGCCAGGCTTTCTTTTCCCTTTCACTGGGTGTAGGCAGTATGTTAGTATTGGCTTCTTATACCAGCAAAAAAGAAAATCTTATTCGTCTTGGAAGATTAGTAACGTTGAGTGATGTAGGTATTGCTTTTCTTGCCGGACTTTTGATCATTCCTGCCATGTACGCTGCGGCAGCATCGGGAACAGAAATTTTTGATGCCAGTGGTAATTTAATTTCAGGACCTAATCTGATCTTTCAGGTACTTCCTGCGTTGTTCAATACCATGGGACCTGTTGGTATATTACTTTCCATTATTTTCTTCTTTCTCATGGTGATTGCCGCGCTTACTTCTACCATCTCCATGTTGGAAGTACCAGTGTCTTATGCAGTTGACAACCGTGGCATGCATCGGTCCAAAGCAAGCATTATTATAGGCTTAATTTTTTGGGCAGTGGCCATGACCATTGCACTTAATTTTGATCTACTGTTTAATTTTGTTGTAAGCGCTACCACTCAATTTATACAACCGCTACTAGGGCTCTTCATCTGTATTTTTGTTGGTTGGGTAATGAACAGGAACACCTTGATTCAGGAGATCAAACAAGGTAATCCTGAAATTGAGAATTCACTGTTTATGAAAATTTGGCCGTTGTTTATCAGGTATGTATCTCCCATTCTGATTCTCATCATTTTGGTGCAAGCATTTCTATAAATAAAAAACCCCGGAACTATCCGGGGTTTTTCACTTCTACTGTATATTAAACCAACTACTTGAACGTCACTTCGAGGTTGCTTGTCTCCAGCGGGTTGTAAGGGCTTAGGTTGTCTAACCTTGAAGCAAATACATCCCACTCAGGTCCTGGCGAAACTCCGCCAGAGATAAACCCAACCTTGTTGCTGAAGTAGCCTGGAGCAGCGGTATTCTTCAGATAGGTTTCCAAAAGTTCCGGATCTAAACTGGGCCATGCTGCATTGATCTCAGTGGTGAAAACATTTTTGATTGAATAATCTTTCAACAGGACATTGCGATCCGATTCATCCAAAGTACTAGGTGGCAAACCTACTTCAGCAACACCCATTTCCTTAGGATCTGAACCTGAGGCAACAAACACCCAGTTGAATCCAGTATTTCCTGCGAACAAAATCGCATTCGGATGATTTGAATTTCCATAAACATCTACCACATCACCCTTCTTTCCGGCAAACATATGCAAAGAGCTTAGCGCATAAGGATCATCCAGTGGACTGGGCAAAGGCAAATTAGTTATATAGACTTCCATTTCCGCATCGTACCCTTTTGTGCTCTGCTCTGTATAATCGATTCGTATGATGGCATCCTTTGCTTCAGGATTTTCTACCCTGTCAATATTGTATGGCTTGATGATGGCAATCCCCATGATGGGTCTTCCCTTATTCCAAAATACCTGCATGGCTTTTCCACCATCTGCATTTCCTTCAGATTCCTCGTCAGTTATAGTAAGCTGATATTGCCACAATTTTCCTTCATACTCCACATTGGATTCTACAACAAGGTTTTTTACACGGTTGTCATCGTCACTAATAAATGACAAGCTCAGTATTCTGTCAATCTTATGTTTTCTAAGTCCAAAAATAATTTCTTCAACTATTTCGGCAGCCCCATCTCCTATCGCAATAAAGGTGCCCAGGTGTTCGTAGATGTCGTTCCCCTGAAGCATATCATCTTTGGTTCTTCCTGACATTTTTCCTCCCTCCACATAGTCTGCATTACTTATGGCTGATGGAATTTCTACCCTGAATGATTCGGGCAGCAGATCTTGTTGTGTAGTGATCTCCGGATTTTCATCACAGGAAGTAACCAGGAACATAAGTGCCATTCCCAGAAACAAGGTGTATGAAATAAATTTTGTGCGTTTCATGTTTTTTAGTGTTTAGTTTTACAATCATTTAAAGGATTCTGCCTCCTTCAATACTAAAACACGGCTGCCCTCACTTACCCTTAGTTCATTTTTAAAAAATCTAAAGAATGATCCAAAATAGACTGAAATCAAGGTTTTTGGATGATAATAGTTGTATCAGAAAGCACCGAAGCTACGGCAAAATAACCCACCGCGCCTTCACTCAGGTTGGTAGGCACATTTTCCCTTTGTATATCAAATACACCCCCTCGCCATTCCGTCTCGGATAGAAGAGAACGCAAATAATTCTTATGTGCCGGGCTTACAGAATATTTTCTCCTGATTACTACCGTACCAAGAGGAACTGTATACGCAGCCTTATCCGGTTTAAAGAGTTCATTGACATCAATGGTTTTTAAATCATAATACACAATCCTGGCTTCACAACTTTCTCCAACTGCACAGGCCGGGGTGGTTTTCCATGATATAGAATGATCCACGTAATTCGGAGATGATCCCGATTCAAAAAATCGTAATTGATACCGACCTTCCTGCACTTCATCATATTGAAGAGGATTCATTGGCTCAACTGGAACAGATCCAGCGAATGCATAGTATTCTCTTCCTTTGTATTGAATGTACAGTGTATAAATTTTCCCATAAACCGCGGTCATGGTCTCAGTAACATATTCACCTGGGGCCACCTCGGTTACTTCCAATACTTTATCATTGCCCTCCACCACAATTATTGTTGCCCCAGAAGCTGGAGCAGCCTTGCCATTCAACATTTGATAAGGATGGGTAAGTAGTATTTTATGATTCTTATTTTCGTTGGTGAGCACAGCTTCTACTACCAGTAAATCAGTGTCTACTGACATTAGCCTGGTTTCAATCTTATCTTCCCCGCAGGAAAACAAAATAAAAGTTAACAGATACAATAAGCCTCTTCTCATCTCCATTTAAAATTGTAAGCTATTGCCGGTGTAAACTGGAATAGATAAAACTGTGTACTTACAGTATTCTTATCCAATAAATTGGAAGGGATCTTAAAACTGCCATCACTTTGTTCCGTTTTATTGTAATTAACAAACAGCGCATTCTTTCTTCCATAAAAATTGAAAATTGAAAAAGACAGTTCGTGCTTGAATTTGCTTTCTGTATTCTTATTCAAATGCAAAGTAGCCGAAAGATCCAATCGGTGATAGTCTGGCAAACGATCATTATTTTTCTGTCCATATAGCGGAACTTCCAATCCATTGTAGGAATAAAAACTAACCGGTGAAGAAAATGGAGCACCCGTATAATAATTCCAATTTAGCCCAGCGCTCCACCGAAGGTTAAAATCATAACTTAGCATGAAATTAATCTGATGAGGTCGATCATAAAATGCATTAAACGTTCTTCCCTCATTGATATTGGCAAATTTCCTCTTTGCTCTTGAGTAGGTATATCCGGCCCACGCTCGCAATCGCCCTTCTTCTTTTTTAAATTGAATTTCTGATCCGTAGGCAGAAGCCTTTCCAAATCTTAGCTCCCGTTCCAACAGTGGATTTAAAAGTGTTTCAGCGTGCGCCTCATAGTCTATTTGATTGCTCATTCTTTTATAGAAAGATTCCAGTTCAAGTGTCACCCCTACGGAAGTGAAGTAACGATAGTAACCCAATACCAACTGATTGGCTATCTGTGGCTTAATATTAATACTGCTTGGAAGCCAAACTTCAAAGGATGAGAAAGGACTGACAGAATTAGTAATCAGATGAATGTTCTGGATATTTCTAGAGTAGCTTGTCTTGATCGAAGCGTTATCGTTAATAAAATAACTCAAAGAAAGACGTGGCTCCACGTTTTCATACCGTTGATACCGCTCACCTTTTCCATAAAATAAGGTGTCCACCGGGTTTCGGTTGTCATCGAAAATAAACTCAAACGAATCTCCTTCGTTGGTCCAGGTTGAAAAACGAAGCCCATAATTGATCCCCCATTTATTATTCAACCGCATCTCATGATTGCCATACAAAACAAACTCATTGGAATTGCGAACTGAAACAATTGGTGAGACCGAAAACCCATTGCGACTTACGTTACCCGGATTAAAATTATACCCTCCAAAAGCTACACCAAAATCAATTTCCTCATTAGGATTTTTAAAATAGCTGAAATCAGCTTTGAGATTGATGTTTGAAAGATGAGAGTTCCACTTCGTGCGCGTACTTATATCTGTATGTAAGAAATAATCATACACCCCACCTGCCAGCGTTGTGTTCAAAAATAATTTCTCGTTAAAAACATGATTCCACCTGAGCGTAGTAGTTCGATTGGACCACTCAATTCCATTGTTGCTGGTAAAGAAATTATCGCTGCCATTATAAAAGGAGAGGAAAAGTCTGTTCTTATCATTCAAATCAAAATTGACTTTTCCTGTAAGGTCATAAAAATGAAATTTTTGAACATCGTCATTGGTCAATCTGAACAACCATTTCACCCTCGACAATCTACTTGACAAGAGGTAAGAGCTTTTATCTTTTTTTATAGGTCCCTCAACAGTCAACTTAGTGCTCAGCAAGCCTACATTACCTGAAGCCTGAAAATGTTGATCGTTCCCTTTCTTTGTCCTCACATCCATCACAGATGAAATTCGCCCTCCAAGTGAAGCAGGCATACTGCCTTTGTAAAAGCTAATGTCGTTAACCGCTTCTGGTATAATGGTAGAAAACAAGCCTAACAAGTGGCTTGGATTGAATATAGGCGCATCGTCAATAAGGATTAGATTTTGGTCCCTATCACCTCCACGTACATAATAAAAGGTAGAGCCATCAGAGTGCATTTTTACTCCCGGCATGGCCTCCAATGCTTTTATAGCGTCTGCTTCGCCAAAGAATGCTGGTTTTTCCGAAACAGTAGACGGTCGTAAGTTCGTTTTACTCAACTGCACCTCCTGAATAACCTGGCCAATGCTGCTGGTGACAATAATTTCCTCCAACACCGATGGTGTAGGCTGAAGGGTACTATTGAGTGAAAGTGATTGATTAAGTTCAATTTGTTGAATTGACTTTTTGAATCCTACAAAAGAATAACTGATTTCATAATGCCCTTTAGGCAGAGTAATCGAATAAAAACCAAAAGCATTACTGGTGGCACCAATTTGCAAAGAACTTACAATCACTGTAGCGCCAATCAATGCTTCTCCATTATTGGCATCTGTGATAAATCCACTTAGTGTTACATGCTGAACTGCCTCCCTCCTTACTCGATTTTGCGGCTTTATCACCATTTGTCCTTCCACCAGTTCAAAAGATAAATCAGCAATCGTTGCAATATCTTCCATTACCTGATTAAGTGATTTCTGTCGGGCAGAATAAGTGATTTTCTGATCAACAGGAATCTTTCTTGGGTTGTAAGAAAATGAAACGCCACTTTGTTGAGCAATGAAGTTGAGAACCTCCTCAAGTGGACGCTCTCTGAAATCCAGGTTGAGTAGAGCGTCCGTCTGTTGTGCCTGCGCAAAATCTAAAATAAAAAAAAGAAGTATAAGGCTGCCTAAGAATCGACAGTGTTGCAACACGTTTATGCCCTGTTTTAGCATCCAGCCTTAACGATTTCTATTTTGTTTCCTTCTATTCTATAGGATAAATCGAGTGTAGTTTTCAAAATAGCAAGCACCGATTCCAATGATTGATTGTCAAAAGTAGCCGTAACCAGACATGAAGAAGAAATTGGAACAGAAATGATCATGTCGACTCCATATACAGCGTGAAGTATTTCAGCTACCGAAGCCAGGCTGCTTTCAGCAAAAACTATTTTTCTGGTCTTCCACGCAAGGTAATTAGTATTTTCATTGAGGCTGCTGATCAATATCTTTTGCTGCTTTTTGAATACACCTCTCTCACCTGCCTTCAGTTCAATTGCTTTTGCAGCTTCATAAGGCGCCAACTTTACAACTCCAGTTGTCACTACTACTTCCAATTCTTCACCCACTGCATAGCCATTTATATTGAATGAAGTGCCCAGCACAGTAACCTCTGCCTGATCCAATTTTATAATAAAGGGTTGTTGTGGATTGGTCACCACTTCAAAAAAGCCTTCACCACTCAGCACTACCTCTCGGTTTTCATCGCCATATGCTTTTGTAAACGACAATGTTGAATTTCTATTTAGCACAACTGTTGATCCATCTGGTAATAAGACTTCCTCTGTATTCTCAGCGGTTTGAAAAACCTGTTCAGCGTTTCTGGTTATCAAATAATTAATGACAAATCCAGCAGCAACTATAAACAGCAAAGCAGCAGCAATACGAAACAATGCAGGGCCCTGAATAATAATTGACTTTAAAGGAATTGTCTTCTTGGACTCATCCACCGATTTTTCAAAATGATGCCATTCCTGATCAACATCAATGTCAATACTTTGATGAGCGTCTGGTTTGTAGTGCTTACCACTTAGCTCGAATGCTTTTTTGAATTTTTGATAGAGTATTTCATTCTCATTACTTATAGCAATCCATTCCTGCAGCAATTTTTCTTCTGCTACAGTTGCTTCTCCTGCTAAATGTTTTGCGATCAGGTCCTGATTTACGCTATGGTTTTCTTCATTCACTTTCTTATACCTCTATAATTTAAACAACACCTCAACTTACAGTTACCCTTACAGGTTAAAAATAAAAAACAGAATTGAAAGGTATTTAGCTAGCGCCTGTCTCAACACACTTAGTGCCTTGGACATTTGTGCTTCTACTGTTTTTACAGAAATATTCATTTTTTGAGCAATTTCAGCATATTTCAATTCCTCATAACGACTCATCTCAAAAACCATCCTGCACTTCTCCGGCAAGGTATTAATAGCGAGCTCAATCTCTTTTTCCAACTCTCTGACTTCAAAAGCGTTCGTTTCTTCCGTGCCCTGCTCCGAAATATCTTCAAGTCCTACTAATTTCTTACGATCCCTGATGTAGTTCAGGCTACGGTTTCTCACGGCAGTGTACAAATAGCTTCTATGATTAGTGTCCTCTGGAAGCGTCTCAAATTTTTCCCACAATGAAATAAAAACCTCATGCACAAGACTTTTAGCCTCTTCCATCTCCCCTATGTACTTCATAGAAAACCCACAGAGAGGCTTAAACAAGTCCTTAAACAGAAGTTCGAATTTTTTTTTACGGTTGCTGGTCAATAGAATCCAATTCAATTAACAATATCGGGATATTAAACATAAATTGTTATCCCAAAAAATATCGTCTGATGAAAAGTCGTAGAATGTTCATTAAGTCTGCTCTAACCGGAATAGCAGGCTCAGCGTTGTTTTCAAACCTTGAAGCACGCCCATTGGTTCTACCCGCCAAAACTACTTTAGCTTCCCCCGACAATACGGAAAGTTATTGGGAAATGGTAAAGCAGCAATTTCCTTTTGCCTCAGGACTATATTATTTTAATAATGGTTCTTTAGGCCCCTCTCCCACTATGGTGCGATCTGCCACTAATGAGTATCGGAAAATACTTGATGAGTTCCCTTCCAGGTACATGTGGGGTGACTGGGATGACGAAAAAGAAACAGTAAGAAAACAAGCTGCTCAGTTATTGAATACATCCGAGGAGGAAATTGCCCTTATTCACAATACCACCGAAGGGATGAATCTCATAGCACGAAGTTTTGATTTAAGGCCAGGTGATGAAGTGATACTTGCCGATCATGAGCACACCAGCGGAACCATTCCGTGGCAGGTCTGGCAAGAAACCAAGGGTATTAAACTGGTAAAACCTGTGCTTCCTATAATGCCTTCATCTGTCGATGAATTGGTTTCGATTTATAAGAAAGCCATAACTCCTCGAACTAAAGTCATTTCCATGTGTCACATCGTGAATACAAACGGAATGATATTACCTATAAAAGAAATTTCGGAGCTGGCACATAAAAATGGAATTTTAGTAGCCGTAGATGGCGCACAAGGTGCGGGTATGCTCAAAGCTGACCTCCATGATATGGGTTGTGATTATTATGCTGCCAGTTCACACAAGTGGCTCTTTTCTCCAAAAGGAGTAGGAATATTTTATGCCAGAAAAGAAAGTCAGCATCTATTGAAACCACTCATCGTTTGCAAAGGACACACTGATAAAACCATAAGACGACTTGAAAATTACAACACCCGTAATTTGCCTGAAGTATTAGGATTAGGCGCAGCATTATCTTTTCATCAACTCATCGGAAGTGATAAGATTGAAGCAAGAACATTTGAACTAAAGAATTATTTCAAATCTAAATTTGAAGGGAATTCTAAATTCAGATTCAAATCACCTGCATCCAATCAACTTTCTGCGGGCATACAAGTACTTGAAGTGGTGGGGCAAGATGTCAATGAAGTGCAAGACAAACTATTCAATAAATATGGAATTGATACACGCCCGATGGCAACTTTCGGATTGAATGGGTTAAGAATCTCACTATCTATTTACAATACCAAAACAGATGTAGATTATCTGGCGAATGCCCTCAAAGATATTTCTTAGCGTTGCAAGATGAATGCATCAAAATATATCATCTTGCTCCTGCAGATGTGGGTTGCGCAAGGATACGCTCAACTACAAGTTCATGAAGAGCCATTGCATCATCCGGTGCTCACAAAATCTGGAGTACGCGTACTTGACGTTATCGCCTACCCCAACGATACTTCATTAATTCACCAGCATAGCAGCAATTACGTTTATGTCACCATCAACGGTGGGAAAATTTGGGTGGAGAATGCGGGTGAGCAAGGGCGTGCATTGGTTCTTCCAAAGGGATTCATTGGTGGCTATTTTGAAAACCCAACTACGCCATTAATTCATCGATTTGCCAATCGTAGTGAGGGCCTACTGCGTTTAATTGCCGTTGAAAATCTTTCTGTTCATGGTGCTAAAGACACCTCCTATCACTTCCTCCCCAACGAAGAATTGCTCATCAACAATGCTTTTTTTATTGTCAGTAAATTTCGCTTATCCCCTAAATCCCGCTTGGATTTTCTCACCTTCCATTCTACTGTAGTTGTCAATCTTAATCAATGGCCTTTAACGGTTCGAATTCAAAAGCACCCTGAAGTGTTGGAAGACTGGAAATACATTGACAAACAATCCAAAATCAGGATTTACAACCGGCAATCAGAGGAGACCACCATTGTATTGATTCGGCTGAAACAGGTGGCTGATTAATCCATTTACATTAATTACCATGCGTATAAAAGTACTGTTTATCAAAGCCACCAATGTATTATATTGGTCACCACTTTAAAAAATTACCTGAAATTATCCTATGAACTCAGTTCGCAGACCAATATTGGTCATACTGGCGCTAATCACTTGCTCCGTTGTGCTTGCCCAATCCAATGGGACCATGCCCGACATCAAAGAACGACCTCAGGCAGCGGCCATTCAACTTACTGTAGAACCAGTAATTGATGGAGAAGTCATTAATGATGAGCTTTGGCAGCAGTTCCCTGCCTTTGATGGATTAAAACAGATCAGGCCCTATTCCGGACAGCCAGCTTCAGAAAAAACAGAAATCAGAATTGGATATACTGAAACCATGCTCTACGTAGCCGTGGTTTGTTATGATTCTCAACCGGATAAACTGGTGGTTTCCGATGCCCGCAGAGATGCCTCGCTGGATGGCACCGACAGTTTTCTTTTTATAATTGACACCTACCACGATAGGCAAAATGGTTTTGTATTTGGTACTAATTCGCTGGGTGTAGAGTACGATGGACAAGTAGATAATGAGGGTCAAGGTAATTTTAACAACAACAGGCAACAGGGTGGTACCATTGGAGGTTTTAATCTGAACTGGGATGCGTCATGGGTAGTAAAGTCCAAAGTAGGAGACTATGGTTGGAGTGCCGAATTTGCCATCCCCTTGCGTACCATTCGTTTTGCATCAGGCAAGGATATGGTTTGGGGACTTAACATTCAGCGCAACATTCGTAAAACGAATGAAGTGGCTTATTGGGCACCGTTGCCAATTCAATTCGACCTGAAACGTCTTTCACTGGCTGGTGAACTCACAGGATTAAATTTAAAAAGCCCGGGCAACCTGAAATTGATTCCTTATGTACTCAACAATACCGCAAAGGATTTCTCTAAGGACCCTAGCAAAGTGAAAAATACCCCCGATGTAGGGGCAGACATCAAGTATAGCATTACCCCATCACTTACACTAGATCTTACTTACAATACAGATTTTGCTCAGGTGGAAGTAGATCAGCAACAAATCAATCTCGATCGCTTTAATTTATTCTTCCCGGAAAAGCGCCCATTTTTCCTTGAGAATGCAGGATTCTTTACTGTAGGAAGCCCTGGTGAAGTTGATCTTTTCTTTAGTAGAAAAATTGGTATAGCCGAAACCGGACAAATCGTCCCCATTATTGGAGGTGCTAGGGTTTCTGGACGCGTCAATAAAACCAACGTAGGTGTGTTGAGCATGTTTACCGATGATGTGGATGTAAATGATTCTGTAAAAATCCAAAAGAATAATTTCAATGTGGCACGTGTCAATCAGCAGGTAGGTCAGCGTTCTACCATTGGAGGAACCTTTGTAAGTAGAGAGGGCGGAGGTGCAGAAAATGACTACAACCGCGTTTTTGCTATGGATGGAAAGATTGGAATTGGAAAGAAGGCTCAAATCTCAGGATTCTTCGCAAGATCAAACTCTCCGGATAGCATTGATGATGGCAACTCATTCAAGTTGCAAAGTCAATACCAATGGAACGGGTTGGATATGAATCTGGCCTACACCCAGGTAGATGAAGGTTTCGATCCGCAAGCCGGATTCCTATTCAGAAAAGCTTTTAGAAAGCCTGAGTTCTTGATATTAAAAACCATTCGTATGAATGGGAAGATGGGAGGAATGCTGGAAATCAGACCACACGTATCTTATAGAGGATTCTGGGATTTCGAGGGGTTTCAGGAAACAGGATTTCTGCATGTAGATAATCACTGGGTATGGAAAAACGGCTTTGAGATTCACACTGGAATCAATTTCACCGAAGAAGGATCATTGACAGATTTCAAAATTCCTGGCTTAGGGGTGGTGTTGCCAGCAGGCTCATTTACCAACCAAGAGGCACAAATCGTAGTGATTACCAACCCAAGTAAAAAGTTTTACATCAGCACGCGTCATGTGATGGGCGGATACTTTCTGGGATCACGTTCTGCGCACAGTGGTACTATCGGATTTAGAATTGGGGATCGATTCAATTCAGATTACACATTCAACCACAACGACATTCATTTGATGGAAAGAAATTTTGCAACAGATGTGTTTGGTGCAAGGTTATCCTATTCATTTACACCACGAATGACACTGCAAAGTTTCTTCCAGTACAACAGTGCGGCCGATATTGTATCTGCCAACATCAGATTCAATCTATTGGAACAAGCCAACACAGGACTTTTTGTTGTTTATAACGAGATATGGGATGGAGGCAGTGTACTCAATAGAAGTTTCACCATCAAGTACACACATATAATCAACGTACTAAAATAATCCTATGGCTTCTCGATTGGGTATTTTCAGCATGTTATTACTTCTTTTGAGTTGTGTCAATAAAGAAGACAATGAAAAGACTTATCGCCTGGGAGCCATTGGTGCATTCTCTGAAGCAATTGATGCTGGCGTGAAGCAATTGGCATTGAGTGCCACGCTTACAAAAGATGAAATGGATAAATTTCTTCCCGATGCAACTGAAGTCGCTCAAAAGCATGATGTATTGGTTTATCGTGAGCCGGATTTATTGGTGACAGATTTATTTCCAGAGGATGTGGCCAAAGACAAGGAAGTGTTGCTCCTCTATCAGGGCACCACAAAAGATCAATATTTAAAACTTAAAGCCGATAAGGAGGCATTGGTGAAGGAAGGGAAGTACAATGGCAAATCAAGAGAAGAGATTTCAAGAAGGTTTGGCCGAATGCTCAGTTATTCACCACAAAAAATAAATGAATTGCTGGCACAAAATACATCATTTAGAACCATGCAGGATTTTGGCATTCAGGCTACCAATTTATTTCTATATTATCAAAATCTGGATGCTGCCACTGAATTCTACACTAAAACGCTCGGCTTCGAATTATTGGCCGATTACTCGATGGCCAAAATTTTGCGTTTGACCAGCGACTCCTATTTAATTTTGGTAGATGCTGCCAAAGGAATGCACACAGCACAAGAACCTAAAACAGTTGCACTTGCATTGCTAACCGATCAATTGGAAGAATGGTATAAATATCTTCAATCCAAAAACATTAAAATTAAATATGACTACAAACCAAAGGAGGGTGGAGCACATGATGGCTTTGTGGCTATTGACCCAGAAGGATACCTGTTGGAGTTTGAAACCTTTAAACAACATCCGGAAAATGAACTGTTTCTACCTCAACTGAGTAAAGTAAATACAATTACTCCTCCTCCCTCACAAAACACAACTGTTCCGGAAGGACTTGGATTCAATGCCACTATCACATGGTTGTATTATAAAGACATCCCTGCCATGGAAAAATTCTATCAGGAAGTATTGGGCTTACCCCTTATCGCTGATCAGGGCTGGGCAAAGATCTATCAGGCATCTGCCAGTGGGTACATTGGCCTCGTAGATGAGCGGAGGGGAATGCATAGCTATACAGAGAAGAAAGCCGTGAATGTATCTTTCATCCTCAAAGACATCGATGGATGGTTTCAGTATGTCAATGAAAGTAAAATTTTTGAACTCCGTGAGCGTGAGGTAAGCACCGGGCCTGAAAATAAATACCGCGCTTTTGTCGGGTACGACCCGGAAGGATATTTTATGGAATTTGACACCTTCTATCCACACGAAGACAACAATCTGTTGATGAAATACCTTTCTGGTGAAGAATAAATTTTTTGCGCCTTCTTAAACTTTGAAATCCATCCGATATCAGACAGATCTCAAAGTTCGCAAACTGTTTAATTTAGAATTTCCCGAATTTTAATGTGAGATTGAATGAGCTGCCGCTTAAGTCCTCATCACGAAGACCGGCAGCATCACTGCCATAAACAGAGCGATATGAGTAACCTGGACTAAATCGCATCCATTTGAACACATTCACTTCTAATTGAATTTCTGGTTCAGCAACAAAAAACCAGTTCTCATCCAACCCGACATGATTGCGCCCATTGGAAGTCTCCCAGACATTATACCTGTCGTATTGAACAGTAAATCCTGCTCCAGTCATCAAATGGAAAACAATATGAAATGTTCGATTAGAGCCCAGCACATATTCTGTCGCCAATCCAAATTGACCATACTCATAACTTAAACGCTCTCCCGGGATGGCTGCATACTCAAATGGAACGGGAATGTTATTGGTGGTAGCGCCTCCACTTAACCCTAACATAAATCTCTGATTGATGTACCAGCCTCCATACATTTCCACCAAGTTGGCATACTCACCTTTGATCGTGGTAAACTTGTTGGAGATAGCACCGTATCCTCCGGAAGTTCTGACTGGATTATTTTTAAATAGGGTCTGAATTTCAGTGCCGCTTTCCCTTGACTGTGAAAACCCCACGCTTGATATCAGACTGCAAACTATTAATGCTAAAATGTTCTTTTTCATATCCTAAAATTGATTGATTCAACCCTAGGACAACCCAAATAACTAACCCCCCTATGCGGGATAGGATATTTTTAAAAATTGGTAACAATCCGTTTTAGAATCTTCTGATTTCAAAGCTTTTGTATCCCTTTTCAGATTGCGGCAGGATGTTTACTTCCTCCACTTTTGCTCCTGAGGGGCCAACTTTACACCATGCAATAAGTTGATTCAACTTGTCTTCACTTCCTTCTATTTCCGCATATACCGAACCGTCCATTTGGTTGCACACGTACCCCATAATACCCAGTTCAGAGGCCATGTTGCGCATAGACGCTCTATAAAAAACGCCTTGCACTCTGCCTTTAATGTTTAATTGGTAGGCTTTTTTCATTGTATATTAATAACGGACAAGGCAGAAGAGGTGCCTATCCTGTCAGCACCCGCAGCAATTAAATCTTTTGCCTGCTTATAATGTTTGATACCCCCGGCAGCTTTAATACCCACCATTGGTGGCAAGTGTTGGCGCATTAATTGAACATGTGGTATTGTGGCCCCCTCACCTGCATAGCCAGTAGAAGTCTTCACAAAATCCGCCCCTGCATCACTACATATCTTGCATGCCAATATTATATCCTCATCCGATAGTAATGATGTCTCAATTATGACTTTCAATATTTTTTCCTGATCGTGTATTAGTTTGCTTGCCTTTGCCAATTCAATTTTGGTCCATGGCAATCCGGTTTTGAATGCGCTTATGTTCCACACCCAATCAATCTCATCCGCTCCGTTATCCATAGCCCTCTTCGCTTCATCAACTTTTGTTTCAGTCATCTGATAACCCATAGGGAATCCTACTACTGTAACAAGTGCTACCATTGCATTTCCCAGTTCCCGTTTTGCACGCTTTACCCAAAACGGAGGAACACAAATTCCAAATAAATTCAATCGAACCGCATCTGCTGCTAGTTGATCTATCTCACCAACAGTAACGGTAGGTTTGAGATTGGTGTACTCGATGACTTTTGCAATGTCCACTTCGCTCCTCAATGTTTTATGCCACACACTTTGCAAACCTTGCGTTTACCCTGTGGACGGATTTTCGGTGGCTTTTTGTGGCCAAAATAAGGAGGTTGCGATTTATCTGCCTTCCTTTCTCCACTGAAATTTTTTTCAGCCTTTTCACGCTCCTTCCAATTCTTCTCCATCCGCTTCCTAAATATTTTACGGGCGTCATAGGTCACTCCCAATTTTTTGCTCTTCTTAGAAGCTTTAGGCACATAGTGTTCCTCTGCATAAGTTGGATCAACGGAGTTGGGTTGTGCCTCCACAGGTTTCTTCTTCTGTGCAGAGACAGAAAGGATCGAAAAAAAGAAGATAAAAAAAGCAAACCCGCGCATCATCCCATAAAGATAAGCATCTATTTTTGGCGCTCCCAATATAAATGATGTGCGTTCTTTCCTAATGCCTGATGTGGCATTCAGTGCAATATTTCATTTTATGTGCCGGCCTTTTCTTGGGTTTTTTCTTATGCCCAAAATAAGCGGGATTAGAGAATTGTGGCTTTGAAAGTTTTTTTAACATTCGTTGTTTATCCTTTGCTGCCAACTCTACTCTCTTATAAAATTCATACTGTGCCGTGCGAGTAACTTTAGTTTTTTTGTGCTTAACTGCTTTTGCTCGCTTGGGTGAATAAAATTTACTTTGATGTGGAGAAGGGGTAGGATCCAAACTGGTTTGCGCAAAACCAAATGAGCCTGTAAGTGCCAACAGAACAGTAAAAATAAGTCTTAATCCTTTCATCTAGGACTTAACGCAGTCAACTCAGAAATATTTTCTATTGACTCATTTTTGGCTGTAACATGGATTGCTCTCTTCTGAAAATCCAAGGTGGCACAGGATTGGTCTCTGCCCAAATCCCAGTCTTTTTTGCTTCAGCTTCAAGTCGTAAACGCTCCAAATCACTTTGGGGATTGTTTTCGGAAGTCCAGGCAAGACCATTTCTTAGTAACAATTCTCTTGGGTCATCACGGGAAACGACTACTCCCATTCTTACCCCCAATCTATTTTTGCCTTGTATATCTACTGTTATTTTTTGTTTGAGAATTAATTTTTCTAATTCCTTTTTTGCTTCTTCCGCAAACGGCTGGCCTGATTCCGGGCAGTCTATACCATAGAGAAGAATCCTATAGATATCGTTGTCCTCTGCAAGCATTTCAAAAGTATTGCCATCAAGCACGGCAACAACTTTACCGGTTATTTTTTCTGCTCCGAATGTGCTATTCATCACCGAAAGGAAGAGTAAAAGTAATCCGATCTTATTCATGTCAGTCTTTTCAGTATATAACTCAAAACTGACTATTGTAATCTACCACTCACCGAGTAAATCGATCGTTGGCTGACTCATGTAAGAATTAGAATCATTTAGTGATTTTGTCCGGCCTATTATTTGGCACAATACTTATTAATGGAAAATCGAGCCTTTTCATCTCCATATTCTACTGCTTTGCGCCAATCAAAACATGCCTTGTCCTTATTTTTCATCTGATAATGAAAGTTGGCCCTTACCTTGTAATAAGTGGCATTTTCCGGGTCAATTTTTATGGCTTCATCCAAATCGGTAATTGCTTCTCGTATATCTCCTTTACGCGCTTTACTATTTGACCTTCCATAGTAGGCCAGTGCATCTTTTGGATTGAGGAGAATGGCTTTATTGTAATCCAATACTGCAGCTCCAAAATCACCCAGTTCCTCTTTAATTACTGCACTATTGTAAAACACTTTTGCGTTTTTAGGGTATGACAATTGTGCTTTCTCCAAATCAGTAATCGCATTTTCAAACTGTTCCATGCCCACATAAGCACGCGCACGCTCTATGTAAAGATCAACAGCTTTTTCCCCCTCCTTTTCTGCCTGATTCAAAGCAGAAAGTGCAGGCCCAAACTTCATTAAGGCAACCAAACATTTACCTTTCTGAAGGTTGAAAGAATATTGTATTCCTTCAAATGTAGTTGCAACATTGTCTTTTATCTCGGCAAGATTAATTTCATCCAAAGCTCCCTGATAGTTTTTAAGCTCGTATTTGGCTACACTCGCAGGAATCCAATCCGTAGGTTCATAACTTCCAAGTGCATTCACAATCGCCAAATCAGTTACTACCCTTACCCAATCCTGTTTGATAAAATTGGCCGATACCCTGCTCCTGTATGCCATAACATTTTGTGGTTGAAGTTTGATGGCCAGATCGAAATCTTTCAAAGATTCTTCCACGCCACCGGCCTTCAGCTGAGCCTTACCCCGATGGATGTAGATAACTGCGTCTGTATATCCCAGCGCAATGGCTTTGGTATAGGCTTCAACGGCCTCTTTAAATAATTTTTTGTCGGACAAGCTGTTTCCAAACTGGAAATAGACGTGCTTATTCTCACTGGAAAGGGAGTCAGCCTTTTTTAAATAGGGAAGACTTTTGCTATATCTATTGCCTTTCGCATAGGATAGTCCTAATGTTTCATAAACCAGCAGTGAGGCTTTTCCTAATTGAATTACTTTTTCTAAATCTTTGATGGCCAGATCCGCATCATCTGCATAATAGGCTGATATCCCCCGGGATATATACAGTTCAGTTTCTTTTCCTTCTGTTTTTTCAGCCTCAGTCAGTTGTTCGACCGCTTCCTTGTAGTTTTTATCCCGAAAGTACAGGTAGCCCAAATAAAGTTGAGACTTCCCATCTTTATAGCCAGCACGCATAGCTTTTTCTAAAAAATACCTGGCGGCATCCCAATCCTGAAATTCATATTTACAAACACCAAGCATGGCATCCACTACAGGGTCATTTTCCGATCTTACCTTATCCAGGTCCTCGACTGCCCCTTTAAAATCTTTTTGCTTGTATTTAGCTATGCCACGGTATTTATGAATTGCCTTATCGGTAAATCCGGAATACAAAAGGCGATCAAATTTTTGTAAGGCTTCCGCATATGCTCCTTTTTCTAATAGACTGATAGCAGACTCAAATTCAATTTGGCTCGGGTTGGTTGTTTGAGCAAAAACAGTGGGAAGGTGGAAAAGAAAAAAAACAACAAATACGATTCTCAAAGACACGCTATCCATAGTATAGCAAAGCTATGGAAAGATAAAGCTGTGGCAAAACGGGCAAAAATTGGGAAAGGCTATGAGAACTCAGTAATCAGGTAATAAATCAAATATCCGATGGCAACAATTAGCATTAAATAGCCAAAAGCCTTGGCTCTTTTGAAGTAGCCTCTTGTAGAAACGCCTTTATTTCTCTCAGCGGCAGCCATCAACCAGTAGACTCTACAAATACTCTTACTACAAGGTAGATGACCATACAAAATCCGATCATCAAGCCCAAAATCCTTGCTCTTTGCATATAAAATTTCATTGGTAGCATTTTCATAACTCAATGATTGATACATGTTTATGGTACTATATACGAAGAAAAAGTTGAAAAAGAATACTAAAATTGACAAATGGACATTTTAAGGGGTTCAAAAGCCCAAATTGATAGCAAAAACCTAATATTTACGATACCGAAAACCATTATTATAGGAACTGATTTGGCCTTTTTGTAAGCGCCCATGCGGGCATGGTTTTCAAAATTGGCCATGAATTGTAGCCCAAGGGTCTATCCCTCACCAATAACAATAGAGGCCATCTGATAGGCGTCCTGGTGCCAAAGTCAGATGCGTGAGTAGTTTGAAAGGAGAGCGCCACCAATCGGCAGCGCTCTTTTTTTTCTAAAGGTGTATAACTTCTCCGTAGGCTGCAGCTGTTGCTTCCATTACGGCCTCACTCATGGTAGGATGAGGATGAATTGTCTTAATGATTTCATGTCCTGTAGTTTCCAACTTTCTAGCGGCTACCACTTCGGCAATCATTTCTGTAACATTGGCTCCAATAAAATGAGCTCCCAGCCATTCACCGTATTTGGCATCAAAGATTACTTTTACAAATCCATCTGTAGCACCTGCCGCTTTTGCCTTTCCTGATGCGCTGAACGGAAACTTGCCCACTTTGATTTGATAGCCAGCTTTTTTCGCTGCCTCTTCAGTGTAACCAACAGACGCGATTTCTGGAGAGCAATAGGTACAGCCCGGAATGTTGTTGTAATCAATAGGCTCAGGGTTTTTTCCTGCAATCTTTTCTACACAGGTAATTCCTTCTGCGGAAGCTACGTGGGCTAATGCTGGACCTTTTACAATATCACCAATGGCATAAACTCCCGCTACATTAGTTTTATAAAAATCATCAACCACTACACGTCCTTTTTCAGTCTTCACTCCCACCTCTTCCAAACCGATGCCTTCCAAATTGGTAGACACCCCTACCGCTGAAAGTACAACGTCACACTCTATCTTAATTTCGCCACCAGGTGTTTTAACTGTAGCTACGCAAGCTTTTCCTTTTGTATCTACATGAGTTACTTCAGAGTTAGTATGAATTTTCATTCCAGATTTCTTGAAGGACTTCTCCAGCGCTTTAGAAACTTCTTCATCTTCTACCGGCACAATACGAGGAAGGAATTCCACGATCGTCACTTCAGTTCCTATTGCATTGTAGAAATAGGCAAACTCAACACCTATTGCTCCGGATCCTACCACTAAAAGACGCTTTGGTTTCTCCTGCAATACCATGGCTTCACGATATCCCAGAATTTTCTTCCCATCAATTTTGAGATTGGGCAATTCGCGCGAGCGGCCACCAGTAGCAATGATAGTATGTTTTGCTTCGTAGTCCGTCTTCTTTCCTTTGTCATCGGTCACTTCTACTTTTCCGCCTTTTTTAAGTTTGGCAAAACCAGGGATGTGATCAATCTTATTTTTCTTAAAAAGAAATTGAATTCCCTTGCTGTTGCTATCTGCAACACTTCTGCTTCTTTTCACCATGGCTTTCAAATCGGCCTTGGCGTCTTTCACAGTAATCCCATAGTCCTCAGCATGCTGCATGTATTCAAATACATTGGCACTTTTCAACAAGGCTTTCGTTGGAATGCACCCCCAGTTAAGACATACACCACCTAGTTCCGCCTTCTCTACTACCCCCACTTTCATTCCCAACTGTGAAGCTCGGATGGCTGCAACATATCCGCCAGGGCCACTGCCAATGACGATCAGATCATATTTAGACATAAGAAACAATTTTAGAATTCGGCCCAAAGATAAAGCGTGATTGGCCAATTGAAAAGCTATTTAGACAATAGGAAGGCCATTCGTGCAAATCGAAGTATTTAAATCATTTTTTGACAGAAATCTCTATTTTTGAGGCATATCGCCAAAGAATCCACTGAACGCAATTGATTATGAAATTACTTGAAGGAAAAAATGCACTGATTACAGGAGCCTCCAAAGGAATAGGCAGAGCTATAGCTATGAAATACGCAGAGCATGGCGCCAATGTAGCCTTTACCTACCTTTCCAGCGTAGAGCAAGGCCAGGCACTGGAGGCTGAACTTCAAGCTAAAGGTGTTAAAGCCAAAGGGTATCGATCCGATGCCTCTGATTTCGCTCAAGCCGATAAACTGATCAATGACGTGGTCGCTGACTTTGGTACACTTGACATCCTGGTCAATAATGCCGGCATTACTATGGACAACCTGCTTCTGAGAATGACGGAAGAAATGTGGGATAAAATTATGCAGGTGAACCTTAAATCCTGCTTCAACACGGTAAAAGCTGTGGCAAAGCCCATGATGAAGCAACGCGGAGGCTCCATCATCAATATGACTTCTGTAGTGGGATTGAAAGGAAATGCTGGTCAGGCCAATTATGCTGCTTCAAAAGCCGGAATAATAGGTTTTACAAAGTCTATTGCCCTTGAATTGGGTTCGAGGGGGATACGTTCCAACGCCATCGCCCCAGGTTTTATCGAAACCGAAATGACTGGCAAACTGGATGAGAAGACGGTACAAGGCTGGCGCGAGGCGATTCCTCTTAAAAGAGGAGGCCACCCAGATGATGTTGCCAATGCCTGTGTATTTTTAGGATCAGATATGTCCAGCTACATATCAGGTCAGGTACTTCAGGTGGATGGTGCAATGCTTACATAACAACAAGTGAACCCATTAGAAGGAATAATTAAGACCTTAACAGATACCTATCAAGGCAAACCGTGGCATGGGCCTTCTGTAAAGCAAGTACTCTCCCAAATTACTCCTGAAATGGCTAATCATAGAATTGGTACTGGACATTCCATTATCGAATTGGTGCTTCACATGGTAGCCTGGCGCAATTTTGTTATTCACAAACTTCAAGGTGACGAAGCCTTTGATGTATCAGAAGCTGACAACTTTCCTCCTTCTACCACATGGCAGACTGCTCTGGAAGAATTAGAAAAAAATCAGGCTGCTCTGTTGGGCGCACTTCGAGCTTGGGATATGGAAAAACTGGAAAATCCAGTACCTCCACGAAATTATTCTTACTATAAATTACTACATGGCATTGTCCACCATGATCTCTATCATCTGGGGCAGATCGTAATGATTACCAAGCAGTTCTGATTCTACCCTAACAATTGTCAGGGTTTAGTGTTTTCCCTATTCCTATCGGGGAATTATTAATTTTTTTGAAAAAGTTTTGGAAACTCTACTGAACTAGTATACGTTTGCATCATCAAGTCGAGCAAGCAATGTCTGCTTAATCGATTTATAAAGAAGCGCTGAGAGACAGGCTCTATGAAGCGCTAGCAACCTGAAAAATTCAAGGTGCTAATTCCTGATCTTCGACAAGTGTCGGGGAGAATATAAACGATTAGTAAAATGAAAAATTTAATTTCATCAGCACACAATCAGGAAGTTTTACCTTCATCTGCTCACTCCATCCATTACATTATTTGTACAACCACGATTACGCGTAACACTACGATGTGTACGTGCGCGTGTTGTTGCTGCTAATTCTTAACACGAATACCACGCAGTAACAATTGGCCTGACAAGTCCTGTCACTGCTGTATTCCTACAATTCCGTTTTCTTTTTTTTAACAAATAAACAATTCTAAAACTATGTCAAATTATCGATTTGAAACCCTTCAACTTCATGCAGGACATGAAGTCGACCCCACAACAAGATCAACGGCAGTGCCCTTGTATCAAACCAGTTCTTACACATTCAAGAATTCTGAACACGGTGCCAATTTATTTGGACTAAAAGAATTTGGAAATATCTACACAAGGATCATGAATCCAACAACAGATGTTTTTGAAAAACGAATTGCTGCGCTCGAAGGAGGAGTTGCCGCTGTAGCTGTTGGTTCCGGACAAGCTGCTCAATTTATCGCATTGAACAATATTCTTCAAGCGGGGGACAACATTGTATCCACTTCATTTCTCTATGGAGGAACCTACAATCAGTTTAAGGTCGCCTTCAAACGACTTGGTATCGATGTACGTTTTGCTGAAGGTGACAAGTCGGAAGCTTTTGAAAAACTTATAGACAGTAACACCAAAGCCATTTATCTGGAGACCATTGGAAATCCTGGGTTTAATATTCCCGATTTCGAAGCCATTGCTGCCTTGGCAAAGAAATATGATTTACCACTTATTGTGGATAATACTTTTGGTGCAGCTGGTTATTTGTTCAAACCACTCGATCACGGTGCTAATGTGGTGGTTGCTTCCGCCACAAAATGGATTGGTGGTCACGGCACTTCCATTGGAGGTGTGATCGTAGATGGTGGGAATTACAATTGGGGAAATGGAAAGTTCCCACAGTTTTCAGAACCATCAGAAGGTTATCACGGGCTGAAATTCTGGGAAACATTTGGAGATAACAATCCACTTGGCTTACCCAACATTGCTTTTTCTATTCGCGCCCGTGTAGAAGGATTGAGAGATTATGGCCCTGCTTTGAGCCCATTTAATTCATTTCTTTTCCTCCAGGGACTTGAAACACTTTCACTTAGAGTACAACGATCGGTGGACAATGCGCTTGCCCTCGCTCAGTGGCTGGAGCAACATCCTAAAGTGGAAAGTGTCAACTACCCAGGCTTACAAAGCAGTACCTACAACAAACTTGCTAAGAAATATCTAAGAAATGGATATGGCGCAGTGCTTTCATTCACATTGAGGGGATCCAAGGAGCTTGCTGCAAAGTTTGTTGATAGTCTGAAATTGGTAAGTCATGTAGCCAATGTGGGAGACGCCAAAACATTAATCATTCAACCAGCGGCCACTACGCATCAACAGTTATCCGAAGAGGAGCAATTGTCGACTGGGGTACTTCCAAATCTTCTAAGAGTTTCTGTTGGTATAGAACACTTCGATGACATCAAAGAAGATTTTCTTCAGGCTATTGCTGCTGTTTATCAGGAAGAATCAGTACAACAAACCGCATGAAATTTATCTCATAATCAAAAGTAGTAGTCTGTCTATTGTGAGAACACAAGAACATCTATATCGACAAGATGAATACTTCAATTTGGAGTCGGGTAGTGCACTGCCTGGCTTTCAATTGAAGTACACCACACTTGGGGAGTTGAATCCTGAGAAATCAAATGTGGTATGGGTATGTCATGCGCTTACAGGCAGCTCCAACTTTGTCGATTGGTGGGGCGCATTATTTGAAGAAGAAGGTCCATTTGATCCACGTGAGTATTTTATTGTGTGTGTCAATACTCTGGGTGGGTGTTATGGTTCAACAGGACCGCTCTCAGTCAATCCAGAAAGCAGCACTCCCTTCTTTCATGATTTCCCTACAATCACCAATTGGGATATAGTAAGGAGTTTTGACTTGCTGAGGACTCATTTAGAAATAGAGAAAATCCATACTCTTATTGGTGGATCTTTAGGTGGTCAGCAAGCATTGACCTGGGCCATTTACAACCCGGAAGTATGTATCAATTTGATCCCGATTGCTTGCAACGCGTTCCACTCCCCTTGGGGAATAGCAATCAACGAATCACAAAGAATGGCCATTGAAGCAGATCAAACCTGGCAAATGCGAAATGCAAATGCCGGAAGCAATGGACTCAAAGCAGCGCGCGCGATAAGCATGACCACTTTTCGTTCTTTTGAAGCGTTTCAATTGCAAGGTGAAAAAACGAATAGGCTGGATCAATACAGAGCAGCATCTTATCAGCGCTATCAGGGTGAAAAACTGGCTAAGCGCTTCGATGCGTTCAGCTATTGGACATTGACCAAAGTAATGGACAATCACCAGGTAGGAAGAAAGTTCCGCAGCCCCGAAGACGCTTTGAGAAAGATTAGGGCCAAAACTTTAGTGATAGGTATTGACAGTGATTTACTGTTTCCGGTCTCAGAGCAAAAATTTATTTACAACTACATTCCAAATGCACAATTGGAAATTATTCAGTCCCCCTATGGACATGATGCCTTTCTAATTGAATTGGAAACATTAAAAGTCATCATTCATAATTTTTTAAAATTCAAATTCGTTTACGATGAGTAAAAAGCTAAAACTAGGTGTGTTTGGCTTGGGTAGCGTAGGCCAAGGGTTCTATGAACTGTTAGAGCAATCGAACCACCCAAACCTTGAGATCAAGAAAATAGTTATCAAAAACCCGAACAAGATACGTACGATCGCATCTACAGTTATTAGCACAACACCTGGCGATATACTAGACGATCCTGAAATTGATATAGTAGTCGAATTAATTGACGATGCTTCAACCGCGCTGGACATTTTAAAGCAATCTCTCCGAAAGGGAAAAGCGGTTGTTACTGCCAATAAAAAAATGCTGGCAGAAAATCTGGAAGAGATTTACTGGCTTCAGGAAAAGTATAACACACCCGTGATCTATGAAGGGGCGGTATGTGGAAGCATTCCTTTCATCCGAAACCTCGAAACGCACTATGCCTTCGATGAAATTCAAAGTATGGAAGGCATTTTTAATGGATCCACCAATTACATCCTCACAAAAATGATTGAGGAAAAGAAGCACTATGCAGAGGCGCTAGAAGATGCTCAACAACTGGGGTTTGCAGAATCAAATCCAACATTGGATGTGAAAGGTTATGATTCCAAGTACAAATTGGCCATTACTATTGCTCATTCTTTTGGGTGCTTTGTAAAGCCTGATCAAATCCTAAACCTGGGAATCGATCGCATCACCGAACATGACATTCGTTTTGCCCGACAGCAAGGCTGTACCATCAAACTGGTAGCAAAGGCTCAGAAAATGGGAAATAAAATAGTCGGCTTAGTCGCCCCCATGTTTGTTCCATTGGAGAGTCCATTGGCGCAGGTAAAAAATGAATTCAACGCCATCAACATTGTTGGCAGTGCTACTGGAGCACAATTACTCACCGGAAAGGGAGCAGGAAGCCTCCCCACAGGTTTGGTAGTGCTGGCAGATGTAGCTGGAGTAGCCGCTCAATACAAATATTCTTATCCCAAAATACAAGCCAATGAAGAAATAAGCTTTGAAAGCAATGTACTGGTATACGCTCATATCAGTTTCGGGGGCACAAATGGCGTTCACATCAGCGATTTTGTGGAGTTTACAGGTGGTTATCAGGGTGAGAATCGGCACTTTATGAATGGGTGGATCAGGACCCAGAAACTGCTTGAATGGGTAGATCGTGAAGACCTTTCCATAATCCTGAAAAATGACGTCCAATGGCGGGCTTGTGTACAAGAAAAAGAACGGGAATTTAGCTTGGTATAGAGAACTACCCTGGCTAAGTGTTGTTTATATGAATGAAGTAATTTTTATATCGATAGCACCTATTTTTTGGGTTCTGTCGATATATTTGTGCATCTGATAAACACGCATTTTCATGTTAATATTTACCTCGATCACGGCATTTACAATTATCATTCTTCTGCTGGTTTTTGTGCTGTTATTTGCTCAAAAACGACTGGTTCAATCTGGACCTGTTAAGATCCTGATTAATGGAGAAAAGGAAATCACAGTTAGTGCTGGTAGTACATTGCTTACTACACTGGCCAATGAAAAAATATTCCTTCCTTCTGCTTGCGGTGGAGGAGGTACTTGTGCCATGTGCAAGTGTGTGGTAGAAGACGGTGGAGGAGACGTGTTGCCTACTGAGGTAGGTCATCTGAGTCGCCAGGAGAGAAAAGATCATGTGAGGCTGGGTTGCCAGGTAAAAGTGAAGCAGGATCTTAATATTAGAATCCCAGAAGAAATATTCGGTATCAAGAAATGGGAGTGTGAGGTGGTTTCCAACTATAACGTATCCACGTTTATTAAGGAGTTTGTGGTGAAACTGCCCCCAGGAGAAACATTGAAATTTGAAGCAGGAGGTTATATCCAAATTGACGTTCCTCCAATCGAAGTGGATTACAAGACAATAGACATTACGCCTCATCCGGAATTAGGCCACAAACCTGACGTATTCCAGGGTGATTGGGATAAATTCAAATTATGGGATCTCAAAATGAAAAACGATGAGCCCATTTTCCGTGCCTACTCTATGGCCAACCACCCTGCTGAAGGAAATATTGTGATGCTAAACATCCGTGTAGCAACACCTCCATTCGATAGGGCTAAAAACGGATGGATGGATGTAAATCCTGGTATTTGCTCTTCCTATATCTTCTCCAGAAAACCTGGTGACAAAGTGACCATATCAGGACCTTACGGTGAGTTCCATATTAACAAGACGGAAAGAGAGATGATTTACATTGGTGGGGGAGCTGGTATGGCACCTTTGCGCGCACAAATCTTTCACTTATTCCATACTGAAAAAACGAAACGCAAAGTATCCTATTGGTACGGTGGTCGTTCTAAAAAGGAGCTTTTTTATACTGAACACTTCCGTAATATTGAGAAGGACTTCCCGAATTTTAACTTCCATATCGGACTATCAGAACCGCTGCCTGAAGACAACTGGAAAGTAAAAAAGAGTTTGGACGACAGAGAAGCAGACGGATACGTAGGATTCATACACTCCTGTCTTTATGATAATTATTTGAAAGATCACCCTGCACCAGAAGATGTGGAATACTATCTGTGTGGCCCTCCATTGATGAACGCGGCTGTACTCAAGATGCTGGACGATTTGGGTATTCCAAAAGAAAACGTTCGCTTTGACGATTTTGGCGGGTAGTTAAAATCTAATTTCAATTGAAGCAGCTATCACCCCGATAGCTGCTTTTTTATTTATAACCAAAGCCAAAAATCCAAAAAGAGGTTGCTCCTTCTTGTATAATGAAATAGCTTTGTTCAAACCACAATCCAATGGATTTAACCATTCTGTTTTCTCCCCTTGACGAATCCATTTACGAGCACATTCAGGACTCCGGCTCACTGCTCAAAAGCATCAGGTTTTTTGGTGATAAGATGCCCGATTATAAAAATGCGCACATAGCCCTATTTGGCATCCAAGAAGAAAGAGGCACCAAAACCAACATGGGGTGTAAAAACGGACCCGATGAAATCAGGAAAAAATTATACGCTCTCAAAAGGGGAGCGGGCAAAAATAATATTGTTGATCTAGGAAACCTGAATCCAGGCATAGACCTTGATGAAACCTACGTGCGCGTAAGCGAAGTTTGCCGGATTCTTTTGGAAAACAATGTGCTTCCTATTCTATTAGGTGGATCTCATGATCTTGATTACGGACAATACAAAGGTTATGAGGAAATGGAAAAGTTGGTAAACCTGCTAAACATTGATGCCTTTCTGGATCTGGACGATAGTACAGAACATGCACCTTCCTCAAAACACATCAATAAAATTCTTTTGCATGAACCCAACTATCTTTTTGGGTATACGCACTTGGCCCAACAAACTTATCTGATCGATCCATTGGCGGTTAATATTCTGGAAAAATTATATTTCGAGGCTTATCGTGTAGGCCAATTGCGCAGCAATATTTCAGAAATGGAACCTGCTATACGCAATGCTGACATGGCATCCTTTGACATCACAGCCATCCGATCAGCCGATGCGCCTGGTAATGCCAACGCACAGCCCTTTGGCTTAACAGGTGAAGAAGCTTGCCAGATTTGCTGGTATGCCGGCACCAATGAAAAACTAAGTTCAATTGGCTTCTACGAGTACAATCCAGAGAAAGATGATGATAGGCATAAAACAGCTGCCGTTGTTGCTACGATGATCTGGTATTTCATTGAAGGCTACTATCACCGTAAGAACGAACAGAATTTCAAGAGCAATGATTTCTTGAAGTATACCGTATCAATGCCAGTAGAACCCGAAATCCTAACATTTTACAAAAGTAAATTTACGGAAAAGTGGTGGATGGAAATAAACCATCACAGAGCCAATGATCGGTTTGCAAGGGCAAGTATTGTACCATGCAGTTATAATGATTACCAGACAGCAACTCAGGGCGAATTGCCAGAGCGATACATATCCAGTTTATCTAAATTGATATAGGGTTTGTCTTCCAGTCGACAAACTTTCAATAGCCCAATTCAGTTATAAAAATGTTATGAAAATTCTTTCTTTCTTCATCATTATCATTAGTGCAGCATTGTTGTTTGGCTGCAACACAAAACTTTCTGATCCTCAAAAAATTATTGATAAAACCATTGAGGCTGCCGGTGGCGAAAAATACCTTCATTCCACGATAGGTTTTGATTTTCGCGACATGCACTACGTAGCAAGTCGAAATGGAGGATCATTTTCTTATGAACGTATATTTGAAGATTCCTCAGGCACCGTTCATGACTTCGTTACCAATAATGGATACAAAAGGGAAATCAATGGTAAGGAAGTAATAGTACACGATACCATGGCTGCCAAATATACCTCGTCAACAAATTCCGTGCATTATTTCGCACTTCTCCCTTATGGACTAAATGATGCAGCCGTTAATAAGAAATTGATTGGTGAGACAACTATTAATGAGCAATCGTATTATACAATTCAAGTGACTTTCGCTGCCGAAGGTGGTGGAGAAGACCATGAAGATGTGTATTTATATTGGATCAATCAGCAAAACTTTGCCATCGATTATCTGGCATACTCATTTGCTGAAGATGACGAAACCAGTTTCCGTTTCCGCGTTGCTTATAATCCGAGGGTGGTCAATGGAATTAAGTTTCAGGACTATATCAATTATAAACCAAAAAACAATTCTCTTACTGTAGATCAGGCAGAGGAACTATTCAAAAAGGGCGAGTTAGTAGAGCTTAGTAAAATTGAAACAAAAAATGTGACCGTGGACTTAATAAATGAATGATGTTTTAAAGCACATTGCTCAGCTGCTCCTTTACTTTCTCTAATTCCTCCTTCATCATTACAACGTGTTTTTGAATTTCCGCATCATTGGCTTTGCTTCCAATGGTGTTGATTTCTCTGCCAATTTCCTGAGAGATAAATGCTAGCTTTTTCCCATTGCTGGTATTGCTTTTCAACACCTGCTGAAAATAATCCAGATGAGTTTTGAGGCGCACCCGCTCTTCATGAATATCCAGTTTCTCTATATAAAAGATAATTTCCTGTTCCAATCTGTTTTCATCGAACCCTTCCTCACCAAAAAAATCCTCTACCCTTCCCTTAATCCTGCTTCGTACTTTTTCAACCCTTTTAGGATCCAATGACTCAATGATAGCGAGTCCTGATTCAATCGACTCACAATATGACTCCAGTTTTTTCTGTAACACTGCGCCTTCAGCTTTTCTAAACTCATCACATTTTTTAATTGCTTCCAGCACACAATTGTTGATGGCATTCCACTCATCTGGATCCACTTCTGTTTTACCAGTATTTTGAATGACATCCGGGGAATTTAACGCGATCTGAAAAAGATTTTCATAGGGAGCCATCGCCCGATCAGCCAACCTTTTAAGTTGAGCGTAATAGGCAATAAATAACTCTTCATTATAATGCTGTAAGACTTCCTGCTTGGCACCCCTTTCACATTCTACACTAATAGAAATTTTACCTCTCTCCAGTTGTTCGGTTGCAATGTTTCGCAATATCAATTCCTTGTCTGTGTGCACCCGGGGAAGCCTCACCGTCAAATCCATGAACTTGGAATTTAAACTTTTCACCTCTGCTGTTATTGTCAGATCTCCATAAGAGGAAGAAGCCTGACCAAAGCCGGTCATTGATTTAATCATAAAAATCTCAGATTGTTAGAAATCAAACCCCAAGGTAACAAATATGCGTGGGTCTTTTACCTGATAGTTTTCTACAGGCCAGGCAAGATCGAATTTCATGTAGTAGCCCAACATCATGCTACGAAATCCGAATCCGTAACTGTACAACCACGGATTGAGGAAGTCTTTAATTTCAGCACGAAAGGGGCCCTGCTCTTCAATCCTGGTTTGGGTGCTGGTATTAGAATTGATTGGAGGTTTACCCGTCCAACTCGTTCCTATATCATAAAAACTGGTGAATTGCATGTTCCGGAAAAAATTCGATGTAATGGGGCCTCCGGATAGCGCTCGTATCAATGGAACTCTCAATTCAACATTGGCTAATGCTACACTTCTACCATACTGTGTGGCATAGTTAAATCCTCTTAGGCTGGTAGCAAATTCCGTAAATACAAGATTGGGATTAAATCCTTCAACATTGGCCAATGGATTGCCAGCTCCTCCGGTGTTGATTTTATTTCCAAACCAGTTGTCCATGCCGCCAAGCGCATAGGACTTGGGTGCATTCCCGAAAAATGTTCCGGTAAATCCGCGCACAGCAACTACTATTTCCTTGTAGATAGGCTGATAGTGCCTGATGTCAATGGCCGCGTGCGAGAAGCTTGCCTGCTTATTTCCCAATCCTTCGTAATGGGTAAAGTTGATCTTTCCTCTTGTCCCTTCAATAATGTTTAACCCTGTAGTTAAGCTGTTGTCAAATACCAGTTCCATTTTGGAGCCTGCATAAAATTGTTCAGCAGGGGGCAAAAAGACTGGGGGAACAGAGGGCGATTTATCACTTCCCCTATCCACAAAACGGGTATAGCCCAAGAATGGCTTAATCGTAACTCTGGTGCGTACAGACAATGGTAAAGAGGCGCCCATCTCTACTTTCTGCCAGGTGTACTTTTGCAGGTTGGTGGTGCCATCCCAGAAAATGACCTTACGATCAATGCGGGCACTGTAATCTATACGATGAGGCAAGTATTGAATTTCTCCATAGATATCTCCACTCTTCCAATCAAAAGCTGTTTGAATACCCCCAAAAAAACGGTAGTTCTCCAGCATGTCATTCATTTGTGTTTCCAGCCTGACACTAAATCCGCGCAAAGGATCTATTACAAAATTAGTGATGAGATTTTCATAAGTGAACTTTGGCTCGTAAGGGAATGGTCCTCTTATGCGAGTCGCTTCCCGCGCTTTCATATAACGATTCAGAAAAGTTTCTGAAGGTTGATTTCTGGTCGCTTCATCCTCAAAAACATAGTCTTCTGTATTTACAACATCAGCTTTCTTTACTTCAGGTTCTTTCTTTGCTATCAGCGTATCGGGTTGTACGGCCTCATCCTCAAAAATATAATTATCTGTATCAATCGAATCTGCTGGCATCTTTTTTCGGCCAGTGGTATCAGTAGGCACCTGTTGATTGATTGAATCATTACCACGCATACGTGAATTGATCAACTCTTTAATGGAGAGCCCTTTTTGTGGCGCTTCCTGTTTTCGCTTTTCTACGATAGCCTTAGCTTGCTGCACTTCTTTTCTTCGGGTAGCAGGAGTGAATACCTGCCGATTCAAATTAAAGGGTTTGGTATAAAATATATCCTCTTTAAGTCCCTTATCCATTACCATGGCAAGCGACTTATTGTTAAAATCAATATCGTACTCCTTAATGCTGCTATTATAATTGGTAACCTGAGAATAGATTCCAGTACTTAAATCAAACTTGAAAATATTAACAATTCCGCGTTGATCACTGAGGTAATAGATATTGTTTTTATCAGATGCCAGTGGATAATAATCCTTACTCAGTGTATTGGTGAGTCGATTAACAACATTGGTTGTAGTATCTAGATCAAAGAGATACAAATTATAATTAGTTGGGATGGTCTTTATTCCCTTTACAATAGTGTTAATGGTGTCATTAGTACGATTAGAACTAAAAACTATGGTATTGCTGTTAGGAATAAATGAGGGGTCAAAGTCATCATAAAGATCATTGGTAAGTCTGCGGGTACGGTCTCTTCTGCTGCTTATCAAAAACAAATCATTTTGCCCTTCGAAGTCCGCACTTAAAATGGCCAGTCTTCCATTTCCTGAAAAATCAAAACTTCGAATGTTGCTGAAACGATCCAGTTCTCTTGGCAACTTGCTTTTGGTGGTCAGGTCATAAAGCCAGAATACATATTCGCCATATTTTACGCCAATTACTCCCAGTGTGTTATTATCAGCCCAGCTGATAAGGGGCACGTTGCGATTAACATCTTGCCTGAATACTTTATTGCCACTGGTGAGGATTGTAACCTCTTTTTCATTTTCCAGCGATTTTATTTTAACGACAAATCTACCTCTGTCATTTTCGGCATAAGCAATGTTTTTGCCATCTGGACTTAGCTTAACAGTTGTGAAAATGATTTCCTTTCTGTGTCTGCTGCTTACCTTAGTCGAATCCAGAGGAATGACATAGCTCTGATTTACCTTTTCCTCCATATCCGAATAATACAATTTCCATTCTGCAATAAGTTGCTTGAAACTTATTCCCAGCGTAATCAAGACACTCTTTTGTTCATTTCTGATTACCCTTGCATAATTCAAAATATTGGAGATACTGCTCTTGCCATATTTCTCTGCGATGTAATTCCAAATCGACTGCCCGACCAATTCTGCTTCCTCACCTGTAAGCTTGAGCGCCTTATTAATTTTTTTTGTTCTCACCAACTGACGGATGTAGTCATCCATCTCCGCGTTCCAGCCTTTAGAAACATATCCGGAAGCTCCTTTGATAAACCACTCTGGTAGATTGAGCAAGACCGCATTCTGAAACATGTCTTTGAGGCTCCCTCCAAACATCATTTCATTCACCATCAATTCCGTCATTTTGTAAATGAGTTGTTCCTTGAATTCATCTACTGTGCCCGGATGAGCAATTTCTACATAAGGCTTTACAAACTCAGTTTCACCCCCAACATTAAAATCTGTATGGTTGAGACCAATATTACTTTGCTGCAAATCACTGATCGAATTGTAAAGAAAAACTTTGGTCTTTAAATATGGAGGATATCCAATAAGATCAGTGATCCTGTCAAATTCTCCCTCTAAATATTGTATGGCTTCATTGGCTACTTTTCTTCGATTATCATAATAGTAGACATCAAAATTTTCTGACGAAAGGTACTGCCATTCAAATTGCTTGTATTGTATTCTGTTCTTGCCGAAAGTTTCACGTGCTTGTTGAGCCTGAACCTGAAACTGCATGAGGGATATTGCCAAAATGCCAAATAGGATATATGCCCACCTCAAATGGCTATTTTTTTTACTCAGAAATGAATGGAATTGCTCTTGCCTAGTTGTCATCCCTTTTACCTGTCAGTAGCGTGCGGCTTTATCATGAGAATGAAGCCTTACCTGAACCTCGAATATAACGATTTAACACGATTAATATTTGCCTCTTTGTCCAAATTCCCGCTGCCAATAATATGATCAGCAAGTTGATCCGAAAAATACGGAGCCAAGCTCACACCTTTGGTGCCTAACCCGTTAAAAACCAAAATATTTTTTTGGTCGGGATGGGCTCCAATCAACGGGCGCCTATCTATCGTTGATGGCCTGATACCCCAATCTTGGTGAGTTACTTCAAAGGGCATTGAAAGCAGCTCTTTTGTTTTCTCCTCGAGTTCCTTTCTGCCAGCAACTGTGGTTTCTTCTTGCAGGTTAGAAAGATCGTAAGTGGCCCCCACCTTATAGATATTGTCTCCAGACTCAACAATATAAACCCCTCTATTGTAGATCCGGTTCAACTCCATGGGTAATTTTATGGACATCACCTCCCCCTTCAATGGTTTTAATGGCAGTCCTTTGAATAATTGATTCTCCAGAAGATGAATACCAGTACAAAAAATGATTTTTTCAGCAATAAGATCTTTGTACACCACCCCTTCATCTGAAACTGACATCTTACTATTCTCCCATTTTTCTTCCCGATAATTTTCATCACGTTTCAAAACATCTCTTATGCCTTCTAAAAAGATATTTGTTTTAATATACCCGCATCGGCCAAGTAAAATACCTCCCAAAGGATCATTCACTTCATCTCCATAAGTTGAACGAGAAGTAACTTGCAAAATGTAATCCCGAAAAGATTCATCGGCACTTTTTCCCATCCACTCATTTTGTTCTTCAATAGTTTTGAAGGGTGTGTAGAGGGGCGAAGTATTAAAAAATTGAATGTGATATTCCTTTTCTACACTGCGATAAAAATCAATGAGGTAAGAGAACATTTCATCAGCCTTCCAGGTTTTTACAATTCTCTTGCCTGTAATTGGATTGAAAAGTCCTGCCGCAACAGATGATGCTCTGTTTAAGTCTGGCATGTCGAAAACCATCACCTTTTTTCCCCTTCGCAACAATTGTACGCTAAGACACGCTCCCGCAAGTCCCAGCCCAACTATGATATAGTCTGTTTTCTTTGTCAATTCTTCTTTTCGAGCAACAAATGTCGGACAAAATCTTTTATTCAGGTCACTTATTCTCCTTCTATCATTAACTTAATGACCATGAGGTGCCAGATAATTGCATCTAAGATGATAACTTTGTATTTTATAAAAGCAATATGATTACCGTTAAGTCATTCGTATTTAATCCCTTCAGCGAAAACACGTACATCGTCTATGATGAGACGCGTGAAGCAATAATTATTGACCCTGGCTGCTATGAGGCGCACGAAAGAAAGGAATTAGACGAGTTCATAAAGTCAAATCATCTGACAGTAGTCCTGCTTATCAACACACATTGTCATATTGATCACGTATTGGGCAATGATTTTGTGAAAGAAACCTACAACGTCCCATTCCTAATACACAAAAACGAGGAAAATCTTTTGCGTGCAGTTAAATCCTATGCCTCTAATTATGGTTTCGCAAAATATAAGGAAGCACTTCCAGATAAATTCATAGATGAGCGTGATGAAATTACATGGGGCAAAAGTGAATTGGATATCATCTATCTTCCGGGGCATTCTCCTGGCCACATTGCCCTTTATAATCCAGCTCAAAAAATACTTATCAGCGGAGACGTGTTGTTTAATAACAGCATAGGTAGAACTGATTTACCTGGAGGCGATATGGACACACTGATCGATAGCATTCAACAAAAACTATTTGATTTGCCTGACGATGTTATCGTATACAGTGGACATGGTGAACCAACAACAATAGGTAAAGAAAAAGTAAGCAATCCATTTTGCGCGCTAAATTCCTAATGACCACATTCACTCGTCACCTTCCCAATTTTCTTACCTTAAGCAATCTTTTTTGCGGATGCCTTGGAATTTTATTTGCTCGTGAATTTCCGCTTTATGCCCCTGCCTATTTTGTGTGGCTTGCTTGTGTCTTTGATTTTTTTGATGGTTTCGCTGCCAGGGCATTGAAAACAACTTCACCGATCGGTAAAGAATTAGATTCACTGGCAGATATGGTAAGTTTCGGAGTACTCCCTGCAATGACCATGTACACCTGGTTGCAACAAACTAGCACCAACATTTATTTGCCCTATGTTGCATTTTTGATAGCAATATTCTCTGCTTTGAGGTTAGCTAAGTTCAATATTGACGAAAACCAAAAAGATACATTCATTGGATTACCTACTCCTGCCAATGCACTTTTCATTACAGGGCTGGTGTTTCTTGGATCTCCTTTTGATATAGTGACCTCTTCAACAACTGGCTTACTGATTACTACTGTATTGTTTTCATTATTGCTTGTAGCTCCCCTTAATTTATTCGCACTCAAATTCAAAAACTTTGGCTGGGCTGAAAACAAATTAAGGTTTACTTTTATCGGCTTAGCCGTATTATTATTGGGTTGGAAACAAGCTGAGGGTGTACCATTGATTATACTACTATACATCCTTCTTTCGTTAGCAGAGGGGATATTTGCAAAAAAGTAGATCCGTTAATTATTTAAATGCATGTTGAGGGCCAGGAAGCTAATATTGCTTGGAAGTTTAGCCATAATGGCGTTATTCACAACGTTGCATGCACAAGGCGTACAATCCCCTTTGCAATCCGGTCAATGGGTAAAATTTTCAGTTGAAGCAGATGGAGTTTATAAAATAGACTACAACTTACTTCGATCCGCAGGGATCAATCCTGACAACATTAACCCAAGAAATTTAAGACTTTTTGGCAATGGCAATGGCATGTTGCCCCAAGCCAATAATGCGCCAAGAACCAATCAATTACAGGAAATTGCAATCAGGGTGGTAGGCGAAGCGGACGGTAATTTCAATACAGGAGATTATATCCTATTCTTTGGACAAAATCCAGATTTACATTTTTATGATGTTGATAAAAATATTTTTCATTATCAAAACAATCTTTTTACAGATAGGAACTACTACTTTTTGACTGTTTCTACTCAAGCTGGAAAAAGAATAGAGGATAACGAAAACCTTCAAGGCACATTTGCTGTGATCAACACCTACAACGATTTTATATTCCATGAGCAAGAAAAATACAACGAACTTAAATCTGGCAGGAGTTGGTTTGGCGAACAATTTGATCTTACCACCAGTTTATCTCTAAGCTTTAATGTCGAAGGCGTGGTAGGAAATAGCAATATTAAAATCGTATCCGCGGTAATGGGGCAGAATTTCAATCCAGCTTCCTTCACCCTGTCGCTAAACAATGTGCCTGTGCTTACTCAACCCATCACCCCCATCTCTAACACCCAATATGGAATAAAGGGAAGACAAGTAAGAGACACAATAACAGTAAATGCCTCGAGTGTAAATGCCGCCACCAGCAATTCACAAACGTTTACTTATCAATACACCAAAGCTGCCTCTGGAAAGTCCATCGGTTTCCTTGATTTCTTATTGGCTTCTTTTGAAAAGAATCTATCGTTAAACAAAAATCAAATTCAATTCAGAGCCGCATCCAGTCTTGTAAACTCCACAACTACTTTTGACATCAATTCTTTTGCAAATGATGCTTCAATATGGGAAGTGACAGATCCTTTCAATTGTAAAAACCAGCCTGTTCAAATCAGTCAAAACAGGGCTTCATTTAGTGTCAACACCACAAACCTGAAGACCTTCATCGCTTTTAGAAACGAAGGCTTTTTAATTCCAGGTTTCGTTAAATCTGTTGCAAATCAAAATCTACTTAATGCAGCAAACGTTGATTTGTTAATTGTAACTCATCCGGATTTTAAAACTCAAGCCATACGCCTGGCGAATCACAGACAGCTGCATAATGGAATCTCTGTTTTGGTAGCTACCACGGATGAAATTTTTAATGATTTTTCAGGCGGCAAACCTGACCCCACTGCAATACGGGACTTTGCAAGACAGCTTTTTACAAGCGGATTGAAAAACATTTTATTATTTGGCCGATCCTCTTTCGATTACAAAGATCGAATAAACAACAACACCAACTTCGTTCCTACTTACGAATCACGAAATTCTTTATCCCCACTGGAAACCTATTCCTCTGATGACTACTTCACATTTCTTGAAATGACGGAAGGGGAATGGAGGGAAAATCCGGCAGCAGATCACACTTTAGATGTTGGCGTTGGTCGTTTACCCGTTAAAACCATCGAAGAGGCTGCTATTATTGTAGATAAGTTGATAGCCTACGATACCAATCCCAAGTCATTCGGAACGTGGCGCAAAGAAATACTATTTGTTGCTGATGATGGGGACTTTAACCTGCACCAAAGCGATGCCGACAAATTAGCAAAAGACATTGAAGCAAACCAACCTCAATTCAATGCGCAAAAAATTTACATTGACGCCTTTAAACAAATTTCAAAGCCCAGCGGACAAGAATCACCCGATGCTCGCAAAGCGCTACTCAAGTCTTTAAAGAAAGGAGCACTCATTGTCAATTTCACAGGACATGGATCTGAACGTGTTTGGTTGCAGGAGCAAATACTGGACGAAGCACTTATAAACGAATGGAATAACAAGTTGGTTTTCCCATTATTGGTTACAGCCACTTGCGAGTTTGGCCGACACGATGACCCGTCCCAGATTTCAAGCAGTGAATTAACACTAGCAAAAAAGGATGGGGGTGCCATTGGACTGGTTACCGCTACAAGACCGGTAAACGCTTCTACCAATGCCTTTCTTAACAAAGCTTTTTATGAAGCGCTCTTTACCAAAGCAAATGGAAAATACAGGGATCTTGGTGCTGTTTTTAAGGACACAAAAAATAAAAGTGTAAACGGAATCTCTAATAGAAATTTTTCCTTGCTGGGCGACCCTTCCATGCGACTTGCTATTCCCAATGACGAAATCATAGCAACCAAAATCACAACAGCCAATAACTCCGACACGCTGAAAGCACTATCAAGAATATTTATTGAAGGGGAAATAAGATCGGAAGGAGTCAAAAATGATTTATTCAATGGAATAGTCACAGTCACCCTGAAAGACAAAGAATTTGAATTCAAAACTTTAGGTGATGAAAATCCTGTTTTTACATACAAGAACAGAAGCAATACATTGTTCCGGGGAGAAGCAACCATATCCAACGGTTCTTTTCAAATAGAATTTATTCTTCCAAAAAATATTGCATATCAGGTGGGATACGGAAAGTTAAGTATGTACGCGCGAAACGAAACCAATAGTAAAGATGCCATTGGAGGAACAACCAGTTTTAAGATTGGAGAAAGTGAAGTTAATGGAGAAACTGATAACTCCTCTCCTTCAATCAAACTGTATATGGGTGATACCACCTTTATAAATGGAGGCATCACTTCTTCCAACACGCTGCTAGTAGCGCAATTACAAGATGTAAGCGGAATAAATATTGCCAACTACGGAATAGGAAATAACCTATTAGCCATTTTGGACGATGATCAGGTTTTTGAGGTAGGCGACTATTACCTGTCGGATGTAGATGATTTCACCAGAGGAACCATCCTGTTTCCTTTGGAAAATTTGACGCATGGTAAGCATACCATTGAGTTAAAGGCATGGGATGTATACAATAATCCAGCGTCAGCTAAAATCAATTTTGTAGTCACTAATGGAGAGCAGTTAGTAATTCAGCAATTGAACAATTATCCCAATCCATTTTCTGATTATACCACCATACAATTTGAGCACAACAGGGCAGGTGATGATCTGGAGGTTTATGCTACGATAGTTGATCTTTCAGGGCAGCCTGTGTGCGCTTTGAATTTTGAAGTGAAATCCAGCCAATATGTGGTTACTTTGCCTGAATGGAATGGCACTAATAGAGCCGGAACAAAATTAAGCAACGGCATATATCTTTTAAGGATCGCAGTTCGTTCCCTATTGGACGGCTCGAAAAATGAGCAGATTTCCAAACTAATTATTTTGAATTGATTATCTTTAGCCCTTATAACTTGACTATGAATCAGTTAAGGATTACAATTATCCTCCTTTTATCCATTGGTATAACATATACTGGCTATTCTCAGGCTAATCTCATTGGCCAGGATAGCACCAGGAAAGTGATCACCACTGCTGTTCCCTTTCTGACTATTACCCCCGATTCCCGTGCTGCGGGAATGGGCGATGCGGGCGTGGCTACTTCACCTGATGCAAACTCAGCCCATTGGAACTCTGCCAAACTAGCATTTATTGATAAAAGTTATGGGGTTTCTGGCTCTTACACACCATGGCTTGGTAAGATCATTAACGACATGTCTATCTTTTACCTTTCTGGCTTCTACAAGATTACCCGAGAGCAGACTGTAGCTGCCTCGATGAAATACTTTGATCTGGGTGAGATTCAATTCAATAATGGACCTGGCGTGAATAATATTTTGGGGCGATTTAATCCCAGGGAATTCGCTTTCGATGTCACCTATTCTCGGTTGCTTACAGAACAATTAAGCATTGGTGGAGCTCTAAGGTATATTCACTCCAACCTCACCGGAGCGTTTTCATCAGGTGGTGTAGATGCTAGACCCGGTAATTCAGTAGCAGTAGATGTTGGAGTTTACTATACCAAGCCTATGGTTTCCAGTAATTCCGCTTTATCATTAGGTGCTACAATCACCAACATAGGTGCAAAAATTTCGTACTCAGATGCCAACAACAAAGATTTTATACCTACCAATTTGAGATTGGGAGGTGCTTATAAAACGGAATTGGATGCCTTTAATAGTTTAACATTCGCCCTGGATGTAAATAAGTTACTGGTACCAAGCCCAACACCCGATAGCCAGGACAAGGCCCTTTTGAGTGGTATTTTTGGCTCCTTCTCAGATGCTTCTGGAGGATTCAGCGAAGAGATGAGAGAGTTCTCTGTTTCAACTGGTGTGGAGTATTGGTATAATGAAACATTTGCAGGTCGCCTGGGATATTTTCTTGAGGCGAAAGATAAAGGCAACCGTAAGTACCTTACAGCTGGAATAGGAGCAAAAATTCAGAAATTTGGAATTGATGTTGCCTATCTGGTTCCAACTAATAAAAATGAAAATGCATTGGCTGAAACTCTTCGTTTCACCATCATGATGTATTTCGACAACCGGGCTCAAGGCGAAGAATCAGTTACTGATCAGTAGTAAATGTTAGACAGAACGCTCCCCCCTCCGTTTGTAAAATCAACTTCATTTCAATTACCCCACTTTTCAAAAGTAAAATTACCCAATGAGGTAAGCTTACTTCATCTGAATAATCTCCAACAGAAACTCGTTAAGATTGAAGTAGTATTTAACGCGGGCAAATGGTTTGAACCCAAACCGGAGGTTTCGCATTTTACTCTTCAAATGATTGACAAGGGTACCCGTTCGATGTCGTCAAAACAAATCGCAGAGTTGTTCGATCGATATGGAGCACACATTGAACTATCAGGCAATTTGGATTTCGTTTCGGTATCGCTCTATTCGTTATCAAAGCATCTTTCTAAACTATATCCGATATTCTTGGAATTAATCACTGCCCCGTCTTTTGAAGCAAATGAACTTACAATCCTTAAAGATCATTTTATTCAAAATTTAAGGGTTAAAAGTGAAAAAACCAGCTATCTGGCTTCTAAGGAGATTAGAAAGAATTTATTTGGTTCTGCTCACCCCTACGGGCAATCTGCTGAAGAAACTGATGTTGCCAAAATTCAAACTAGCGATTTGTTATCCTATTTCAATGAAAGGATGAAGCCATCCTTTGTTTTTGTTCTTGGCAAAATTGAATCCAAAGACTTTGAGATATTAAAGGAGACCATCAGCTCAATTGATATTGGAAATATAGTAACACCTCACTATTCTATTATAAATGAAGGAAATAATTCTGATTATATAGAAAAGAAAGGTAGTGTTCAGACATCTATTCGATTGGGTAAACGAATGATTCAAAGAGGGCACCCAGACTATGCCGGTGTGTTGATTCTTAATTATTATTTAGGAGGATATTTTGGCTCTCGTTTGATGAAGAATCTTAGGGAAGAAAAAGGGCTTACTTATGGTATATCCTCTTCTGTCAATGCCTTAAAGAATGATAGTATACTCCTTATTGGAACCGATATAAATAAGGAAAATAGAGTTTTGGCCACCGATGAAATAATCAAAGAGATAAAGCTTCTTCAAACTTTCATTGATGCAGAGGATTTAGAACTTGCCAAACGACATTTTATAGGAAGTTTACAAGGAGAAATAGCTAGTCCTTTCTCAATCTTAGGCAAGATTAAGAACATAGAATTATTTAATCTACCAGAGAATTACTATCAGGAACTGATTCAAAAAACAGATAGTGTCTCTGTTGAGCATCTTTCAAATCTTGCAAAAAGATATTTCGATGAAAATGATTTTTTAGCAGTTGCTGTAGGATAAGTTAAATCAACGGATTATTTCCGTCCCCACTTCACTTTCAAATTAAAGATACCTAAGCTCTAGCCTGGTTAATGGATTTTCTATCCATATTAAAAAAAATAGTCACAAAAAAAGC
>DDTF01000012.1 GCA_002345965.1 Flammeovirgaceae bacterium UBA2371 | reverse complement strand
ATCACTTCCGAAGAAGATCGCAGGAAAACACTAAAAGATGCACACTATAATCCTTTTCTGCTAAAATCAGATGATGTATTCATCGACTTGCTTACCGACAGTGGAACAGGAGCGATGAGTGACCGCCAATGGGCTGGCATCTTGATGGGGGATGAAAGTTATGCGGGAGCTAAGAGTTGGCAACACCTGGAAAAAGTGGTGAAAGAATTGACAGGTATGCCCTATATATTGCCTACCCATCAAGGGAGAGCCGCTGAAAGAATTTTGTACAGTACCCTCGGTGGCAAGGACAAGGTGTTTATCAGCAACACCCACTTTGATACCACAAGAGCCAACATAGAATTCACAGGTGCCAAAGCCATAGACATTGTATCAGAAGAAATTCCCGCTGATGACGAACTCTCCTTCAAGGGTAACATCGATTTAAAACAATTGATTGAGCTGATCAATACGCATGGCGCAGCTAATATTGGAGCGGTCATTATGACGGTGACCAACAATTCATCCGGTGGGCAGCCGGTAAGCATGGAAAACATGCTGGAAGTGCGTGCCATTTGCGACAACCACAAAATAATGATGGTCATAGATGGCTGCCGCATTGCGGAGAACAGCTATTTCGTAAAACACCGTGAAGCAGGTTATGAAAATTTCACTTATGAAGCCATCGCACAGAAAATGCTGCAACTGGGTGATGCCTTTATCATGAGTGCAAAGAAAGATGGTATGGTAAACATTGGTGGGTTACTTACGCTAAAGGATAAGAAATTAAGCGAGCAGTGTATCAATTTATTGATCATCTCTGAAGGCTTTACCACTTATGGCGGTTTGGCGGGCCGCGATATGGAAGCCATGGCCATTGGATTAAAGGAAGTATTTGACCCTGACTACCTGCATTATAGAATCCGAAGCACGGCCTATCTCGGAGAGCACTTGAAAGCCAAGGGCGTGCCGGTGGTTTGGCCCATCGGTGGACACGCGGTTTATATCGATGCCAAAAAGTTGTATCCCAATATTCCTGTTGACCAATATCCTGGTCAGGCCCTCGTTTGTGATCTTTATATTCAGGGTGGTATTCGCTGTGTTGAAGTAGGTAGTGTGATGTTTGGAAAATACGACAGTGATGGAAAATTAATTCCTGCTAAAAATGAATTGGTCAGGTTGGCCATTCCTCGCAGAACGTATACACAAAGTCATATCGATTATGTGATCGATGTATTTGATGACATACTGGAGATGAAGGCTAGGAGCAATGGATATAAAATTACTTATGAGCCGCCTTTTCTCAGACACTTTACCGCGCAATTTGAACCTGTTGCTGAGAAGTAATTAATACTTAAACAGTTTGCATCAGCATGGCATCCAACGCGAGCACGGCCTTGTTGCGGATGGGCTGTGCCACATGCACTTCCGGGGTTTCGTCTGCCAGGCAAGCTTCCAGTTTTTCCAGTGAATTCAATTTCATATATGGGCACTCACTGCAGGAACAGGCATTGTCTTCAAAAGAAGGCGCAGGTATTAATAACTTATGAGGCACTTCCTTCTGCATTTGGTATAAAATACCAGCTTCGGTGGCTACAATATATTGGTGATGATGATCACGTTTCACAAAATCAATCATGCCCTTTGTAGATCCAATGTAAGAGGCTATTCGCAGAATGTGGGGCTGTGACTCGGGATGTGCAATGAACTTGGCATCAGGATAGGAGGCATGAAGATCAAGAATTTTATCGATTGAAAAGTTCTCATGAACGATACAACTTCCGTCCCATAATATCATATCCCTCCCCGTTTGTTGAATCAGGTATCGGCCCAGGTTTACATCCGGAGCAAAAATAATGGGCTTGTCGGTTTGGATTGAATTAATCACTTTCACTGCATTGGACGAGGTGCAAACCACATCGCTCATTGCTTTAATTTCTGCACTGCAATTGATGTAGGTGACAACGGGTGATCCAGGGTAGGCCTTTATAAATTCCTTGAATTGTTCAGGCGGGCAGGAGTCAGCCAGAGAACAGCCTGCAGACAAATCGGGGAGAAGCACTTTGCGGGTGGGGTTAAGAATTTTTGCTGTCTCGGCCATAAAATAAACACCTGCCACTACAATTATATCAGCCGTAGATTGCGCAGCATGTTGCGCCATTTGCAGACTGTCACCCACCACATCTGCGACCTCCTGTATTTCTGGCGTTTGATAATAGTGGGCCAGAATGATAGCGTTCTTTCTTTCCTTTAACACTCTGATGGAGTCTGAGATGGCAAGTGTCTCTACCGAAGGTTTCATGATTTATAAGTATTTTATATAACACCTTCTCCGCTTGTGTTGGATCGCATGATAATAATCCCAGAGTGATTGCACTCGTTTGTTGTCTTCCAATTCAGGATTGGATTCAATTGTGAATATTTTATTTCGGATATAGGCTTTGTTGGCTTCCTCCATGAGCAAGGCATTAATCCCCTTTCCTTGATAATCGGGACGGACACCAATGAGACAGAGTTCTCCCATATTATTTTTGCGCATATCCATAAATAGATGTAAGAATCCAAGGGGAAACAAACTGCCTTTTGCTTTTTGTAATGCCTTTGAGAGGGAGGGCATAATTATACCAAAACCGATAAGTTCTTCATCTTCGTTAATGACCAGGGAAATGAAGTCTTTTCTAATGATTGGCAGGTACTGCTTGATGTAAAACTGAATTTGTTTCTCAGTTAATTTAACCATCCCATGCAAATGACTGTAGCATGTATTGATTAACTCAAAAATGTCATGGGCATAACGATCAATATCTTGTTCCTTTTGTGGATGAAAAAGACTCACTCGATTTCGTCTTTTCACCACCTTGGCCAATTGTTCTATTTTTTTTGGCACTTCCTTTTCCAGGGATATTTGATACTCTACCCAATCCACCTCTTTATGGAAGCCTGCCTTTTCCATGCAAGTCACATAGTAGGGATAATTGTACAAGGCGGCTAGGGTAGCAATTTTATCAAACCCCTCTATCAACATTCCAGCCGGATCGAAGTTGGTAAAACCCATTGGACCGTGTATCGCTTCCATCCCTTGTTCCTTTGCCCAACTTTCGCAGGCAGCCAATAGTAATCGGGCTACTTCTTCATCGTCCTCAAAATCAAACCATCCGAAGCGAGCGTATTTCTTATTCCATTTTTCAATAAAAGCGTAATTGATAATCCCGGCTATACGCCCCACCACTCGGTCTTCTGTATAAGCAATCCAATATTGAGAAACACAATGTTCAAAAGCCGGATTTTGATCCTTGCTTAAAACTGATGCCTGTTGTGCCTTGAGTGGGGGCACGTAATATGGGTTGTTTCGATAAAGATCGTATGGAAACACGATAAAATCTTTAAAATCCTTATCGCTTTCAACTGCCTTGATTGTAATGCCTTTAGCAGTTTTTAATTCTAATGTTGCTTCCATCTTTCTCCTCAGTCCGTGCTTATTATGGGTTACAAATTTACGAATAAAAGATAAATATATCTTTTATTATTATAATTTTGTGGCCGAGTCCGGATTACCAATGGCAGAAAAAGCAAAATATGTAGTAATGGCCAGCCTTGTGACATCCTTTGTGATGTATAGCCTGTACA
>DDTF01000045.1 GCA_002345965.1 Flammeovirgaceae bacterium UBA2371 | reverse complement strand
TTCTCTTTCTCCAATGATTGTGAAGACAAGTCGATCACATTTACTAATTCAACTGTTGGCACTGTTATAGGATATTCCTGGGATTTTGGTGATGGTAATAATTCTACTCAAACCAATGCCACCAATACCTTTACTGATTTCGGAAAATACGATGTTACCCTGGAGGCCACCAATGCTGCCGGTTGCGTTAATACCTCTGTTCAGGAAATCACTATCTACTCCAAACCACAACCAGACTTTTCACTGGCATTACCACCATTTTCTTGTAGCGGCACCTCCTCTCAGTTCACTGACCTTACCCCTAATCCTACTGACAGTAATCTTTCTGGATGGACCTGGAGTTTTGGGGATCCCTTGAATGGCACCTCCAATGTGCGCAATGCGGTTTATACTTACTCAACAGCTGCTCAATATGATGTCAACCTTGAAGTGACTACCAATTTTGGCTGCACTGCGTCCACGCAAAAGACAATCACCATTTCTCAATCTCCCAATGCAGCTTTCACCTCCAATGCAGCTTGCGTTAATCAAGCAACTGTATTTACACCTTTGTCAACTACTGGAGTGAATTCGTGGCAATGGAAAATAGGAACGAGCACCTATAGTCAACAAAGTCCTACCCATGTTTTTGGTAGTGCTTCCAATTACAATGCGATGCTAACCGCCACTGGGACAAATGGATGTATTGCAGTCACCTCAAAGACCATTAGTGTGCCCATACCCAGTAATGTCAATTTTAGTTCTTCCAATAATTGTGCTGATCAAAACACGTTATTTACTGACCTCACCCCACCAGGTACGGATGCAGTTATTTCACGATCGTGGCAATTTGGAACAATAGGCGCAGGTTCAGGAGCAACACCTTCGTTTGTCTTCCCCTCATCGGGTTCGTATCCAACCAAGCTAACGGTTACTAATGCTTCCGGCTGCAGTTACTCATTTTCTAAGAATGTTACGATTGTGGATTCTCCGGTAGCCACCTTCAGTGCCACTCCTCAAATTGGTACACCACCTCTTACTGTTCAATTGACAAATACCTCGCAGGGTTCAGTGTCTCAATTATGGTTAGCGAGTGATGCCAACAATTCAACCAGCACTGCAGCAGCCCCTGTCTTTGTTTTCAATGACTTGGGAGAATTCGTGGTCGATCTTACTATTGTAAATGCGCAAGGTTGTTCCGATACAGCCAGTAAAATCATTTCCGTGATCACCCCCTCTCTCGACATTGAGCTTACAAATGTTACTTTGTTGCCGGCAATTACAGGTGAGACCAACATTTTGATCACACTGGCTAATAAAGGTAATTTTCCTGTTACCAATATAAAGGCTGTAGTAGATATCTCTGGTCAATCAATGATTAGCGAAACCATCAATGCTGTCATTCAGCCTTTCGAGGTTTACACGCAGGTACTGGCCGCTTCAATTATTGAATCCAATATCCAGGGTAACTATACCTGCGTTGAATTAGTGGTAGATGGCGACAAGGACAACTCCAACAATAAAAAATGTTTTACAGAGTCTTCTGCAGTAATTGTAAAAAGCCCTTATCCAAACCCAGGGTCACGCGAGCTCAATCTGGAGTGGATAGCATCCACTTCTAATAACGCGGAGATTTATCTTTTTGATCCTACCGGAAGAAAGGTATTTGAAAACGCTTTTTCAGACTTAAATGTGGGTTTAAATCGAGTGACGATTTCTCTAGCATCACTCAATCCGGGATTATATTATGTATTTTTCGTTTCAGAGGGTGTCCGTAAAAGTTTTCCATTCGTGGTGAACAAATAAAGCATTTCAAAATATCTGCAGACGGTCAAAAAGAATCGTGTTATTCTTCCTATTTTTATCCTCTGAATAATGCAACGGCTAATCAAATAACCCCGAATTACTGATGAAAATGAAATTGGATGCTACGGATCGTAAGATTTTATCCATTCTACAAGCTAATTCCAATATTACCAATGCGCAGTTGGCCCAGAAAATAGGGCTTTCCCCAGCACCTACACTGGAGAGGGTAAAAAAACTGGAAAACGCCAAAGTAATCAAAAGCTACCATGCCACGGTTGATCTTGCTGCCGTGGGATTGGGAGTAAGCACATTTGTAATGGTGACCTTAAAAGGGCACAACAAAGAGAACATTCAGAAATTTCTTGTTGCCATGGAAGAGATTGAGGAGGTTGTGGAATGCCACCATTTAACAGGTTCGGCAGATTTTATTTTAAAAGTGGTAAGTTCAGACATCCCTTCTTATCAAACCCTGATGTTGGAGAAAGTTTCAAACATTGAGGTAGTAGACAGTATGCAATCCATGGTGATATTATCTACCTTCAAGGACAGTAAAGTTGTACCCATACCATGACCGAAGTTGAAAAAAGCTTAGTGCTCAACAAATCTCAAGTTGAGCAAAAGATCAGAAGGATTGCTTTTGAAATCTACGAGAATAATTTTAAAGAAAAGGCAATTGTTCTGGGGGGCATAGACGGTCAAGGATACACGTTAGCGCAGCTTATCAGCAAGGAGTTGGAATCTATTTCTTCCATATCCGTTAAGATCGTAAAAGTCAGTTTAGATAAATTGGCTCCTCAGCAAAGTGAGGTAAAAGTGGATTGTGATGAAAAGGACTTTAGAAAAAAATGCATTGTATTAGTAGATGATGTGCTTAATACGGGTAAAACATTGGCTTTCGGTATAAAGCCATTTCTTAGCGTAGAGGTAAAAAAAATCGAAGTCGCAGTATTGGTAAATAGGAGTCATTCGCTTTTTCCCATTCTGCCTTCCTATACTGGTTTCGAATTGTCCACTACTTTGAATGAACGGGTAGAAGTAGTACTGGGTAAAAAGGCTGCCGTTTATTTGCACTAACTTCTCTAAATAAAATCACTGTGTCGGTTCATAAACAGGAAATAAAAAAGATTACTACCCACCAGCTTCAGGAGATGAAGTCCAGAGGTGAAAAAATAGCCATGCTAACTGCTTATGATTATAGCATGGCCAAAATTATTGATGGTGCTGGTATTGATGTAATACTTGTTGGAGATTCAGCATCCAATGTAATGGCAGGAAATGAAACTACACTTCCGATTACTTTGGATCAGATGATCTACCATGCCTCTTCGGTGGTCAAAGCCGTGAAGAGGGCATTGGTGGTTGTAGATATTCCCTTTGGTTACTACCAGGGAAGTTCCGGTGAAGCGCTAAGATCTTCTATTCGAATAATGAAGGAAAGTGGTGCGCATGCTGTAAAGCTGGAAGGAGGGAGTGAAGTAAAAGATTCTGTTCTCCGTATATTAAGTGCCGGGGTTCCTGTGATGGGTCATTTGGGGCTTACGCCTCAATCGATTTATAAATTTGGAACTTATACGGTAAGAGCAAAAGAAGAGGCAGAAGCGGCAAAACTCATTGAGGATGCCAAATTGCTGGAGAAGTGTGGATGTTTTGCCATTGTGCTGGAAAAAATACCGGCCACTTTGGCCAAAAAAGTAGCGGAGTCTATTCAAATACCTACTATAGGAATAGGTGCTGGTCCTGACGTAGATGGCCAGGTGCTGGTGATGCAGGATATGTTAGGGATTACTATGGAATTCAAACCGAGATTTTTGAGAAGGTATGCTGATTTACAAAGCGTAATCAACAAAGCGGTAAATGATTATGTAGCAGATGTGAAGGCTAAGGCATTTCCTAGTGACAAGGAAAAGTATTAGGTCATTGACACACCACAATTTTTGAGGAGTCTTCTTCACCATCGCTAAACCACACCACACCATATTGGCCATAGATGCCAATCCCGATTCCTTTCCATTCCAGATTACTCCATGTACCGGAATTAATCAACAGTGGATTGTGGCCCGGACTTTTTTTCCAGCCTTCAAGTCCTTCGACTGCGTTGGCACCACCAGAACTATAATAAGCAATCTCAAATCCGTTACCCTCGTAGTCGGAAATTTCTTTTGGTTTATCCCACATGCAACTGGCCTGTGCATGATCAGAGGTATAACAGCAGGCACTCCAGTTTCCCTTGTTCGACCAACTGTGAGGGTTGCATTCTCCTTTATTGTCATAGTCGTAATTTTCCATCAAATCGCGTACATGAGTCTGAGCTACCTTAGTCAGTTTGGCAGAATAGGGGATTGACTTAAGTTTCTTCGATTTGCGGTATTCCATGATGAGCTCATAGAGCTTCTTCTCCTCCGGGGATAAGCAGATTTCTTCAACCGAAAGTGCTGGTGTACTGGAAAAAGACGTGAGGAAAATAAGTCCTAGAATAATGCTATAGCGGCTCATGTGGATGAATTTACTTTTTTCTAACGATTAACGTGCCAGAATGATATATCTAACTTCTTTATTAGTCTATTTTTTATAATTTCGCCCTGCCTGCAAGATGTAGGAGCCAGGGACCTTGAGGCGTCTTATCGGCCAATTTTAGAATTAATTCAACAATACAAACCAGGATAAAATGAGCGCAAAAATTACGATCAGCAACGGCAAATTAAATGTACCTGACAATCCTATAGTTCCATTTATTGAAGGAGATGGCACTGGCGTAGATATCTGGCCAGCTTCTAAACATGTGATCGATGCTGCGGTGGAGAAGGCATACGGTGGCAAAAGGAAAATTGAATGGAAGGAAGTACTTGCTGGAGAAAAAGCATTTAACAAAACCGGCAACTGGTTGCCAGAAGAAACCCTCGATGTATTCAAAGATTGCCTGGTAGGAATAAAAGGTCCGTTAACAACGCCTGTTGGGGGCGGAATGCGCTCATTGAATGTGGCGCTGCGTCAGGAACTGGATTTGTATGCGTGCGTAAGACCCGTTCGTTGGTTTACAGGTGTACCATCTCCGGTAAAAGAGCCGCAAAAAACGGACATGGTCATTTTTAGAGAGAATACTGAAGACATTTATGCAGGTATTGAGTTTCAGGAAGGCACAGAAGACAATGCCAAATTCATGAAACTGTTCCAGGAAAACTTTGGTAAGCGATTTGAGAAAATCAGGTTTCCGAAAACTGCTGGTATTGGTATCAAACCTGTATCAAAGGAAGGCACAGAGCGATTGGTTCGTTCGGCCATAGAATATGCGATCATCAACAAGAAGCCAAGTGTTACGCTGGTGCACAAAGGCAATATCATGAAATTTACGGAAGGTGCTTTCCGTGATTGGGGGTACGCACTGGCCAAAAATGAATTTGGTGCCACTTTGTTGGATGGCGGTCCTTGGATGGAGATCAACAAAGACGGTCGCAAGATCATCATTAAGGATGTGATAGCAGATGCCTTCCTGCAGCAAATCCTTTTGCGCCCGGATGAATATTCAGTTGTAGCTACTTTGAATTTGAATGGCGACTATGTGTCTGATGCCCTGGCAGCAATTGTAGGCGGCATTGGAATTGCACCGGGTGCTAATATCAATTACATCACGGGTCATGCTATTTTTGAAGCCACACACGGCACTGCCCCCAAGTATGCTGGTCAGGATAAAGTCAACCCAGGTTCGGTTATACTTTCAGGTGTGATGATGCTTGAGCACATGGGATGGCAGGAAGCTGCTGATATGATTGTAAAAGGACTGGAAGCTTCCATTGCTTCCAAGAGAGTTACTTATGATTTCCACCGTCAGATGGAAGGTGCTACTTTGTTAAAGTGCTCTGAGTTTGGAAAAGAGATTGTGAAAAACATGTAATCATTTGATTTTTAATAAACATTAAAAAACCCCGGCATTGGCTGGGGTTTTTTGTTTAGGCTAAGTATGGTTACTTTCATTATGATAAATTCCTTGAAATGATTCGTCTGCTTTGTTTTACCACTATACTTCTTTTCTTTTCCGATGTGCATGCTCAAAAGAGAGCAAGAGAATATGGTATTCGAATAGGAGTGCTCAACCCCGGTACCCACAATGCCATTACAGATGTAGCAGGGGTGCTTGTGGGGCATGAGACCATCATTAAGGGTGATAATATTAGAACTGGGGTTACAACGATTATCCCTCACAACAAAAATGTTTTTCAGAGCAAAGTGCCAGCTGCCATCTATGTGGGCAATGGTTTCGGCAAATTAGCTGGGATTACACAGGTGCAAGAATTGGGAAATATTGAAACACCTATCGTGCTTACCAACACATTAAGTGTAGCGCAAGGATTGGAGGGACTAATCGATTACACGCTCACGTTTGCAGAAAACAGTAAAGTAAAATCAGTGAATGGCGTGGTGGGTGAAACCAATGATGGTGGATTGAATGATATTCAGGGACGACATGTAAGCAAAGAACACGTTATGAAGGCCATACGTAATGCCAGTGGTGGAAAGGTAGAGGAGGGGTCGGTGGGTGCTGGCACAGGTACTATCTGTTTTGGTTTTAAAGGAGGTATAGGCACTGCTTCAAGGGTATTGCCAAAAGCTTTAGGAGGGTATACGGTTGGGGTGCTCGCACAGACCAACTTTGGAGGCGTGCTACAAATCGATGGCGTTCCGGTAGGAAGGGAACTAGGGCAGTATGCTTACAAAAATGCGATAGAAGGTTCGGTGGATGGATCGTGCATGATGGTGGTTGCCACAGATGCGCCATTGGATGCTAGAAACCTCGAGCGACTAGCTAAGCGAGCAATAATGGGCCTGGCAAAAACTGGTGGGATTGCTTCCAATGGAAGCGGGGATTATGTAATTGCATTTTCAACCAATGAATCGGTAAGGATCCCTTATACTCCGGATCAATCCACTTTCAGTACCACCCATTTACATAATGATTATATGTCACCATTGTTCTTGGCTACCATTGAAGCTACCGAGGAGGCAATCATTAATTCATTATTTACCGCTATTGCCGTGGGTAAGGTTGCGAATGGTGAAGAGGTAAGGCCATTGCCGATAAAAGAGGTGATCGAGATACTGCGCAAGTACAACAAGGTAGAAGCAAAGTAATTCAAACCCTCTTTAGAGTCACCTGGCATCTAAGTCACGGGATGTTCCACTTAAATAAAATTATACCTTTCGAATTGCCGGATGTAATCCTATTTGTATATTAGAAGTTAAACTAAAATCCAAATTATGTTTACTCTCCAATTATTGGATGCTTTCATTTGGCAATATGTTAACCTGGTCACTTGTAAACTTTGTTGCCAATCGCAGGCAACAGTTTCCTTTGCTTCGTGATTAGTACCTCATAGTGTTCTTGCTATTCTTTTATCACATCTTATTTAGATTCCAATGACTAGACTTAACTACATGCTCGCCCTGGTTTTTCTCTGGTTGGTAACTACGTCCATTCAGGGCTGTAAAAGTAAAGGTGATGATCCCTTACCTGAGCCTCAAACCTCGGAACAAGAAAAGGTGACCGCTTTGCTTACTGCCGGAACGGGTACCTGGGCCCCATCGGCTGCTACCAATAGCGTCATTGTAGCCGGGTTTGATGTGACTGAAGAATTCTTTTCTGATTTCACCATTCGCTTTTCTGCTAACCAGCTTTTTACTACCGGAACAACTCCAGTTTGGTTACGTCAGGACACATGGCAATTCAAATCGGGCACTGCTAATATTATTATCAGAGGACAGGACAGCAGAGAAGTAAAAATTGAAAACATCTCCGAAACGGAATTGAAGCTAACACTGGACTGGCCGCTGACTACTTTTGGTGGGCGCACCCGATCTCTACCCGGCACTTATGTATTTACATTAAAGAAATAATAAACTCATTGAACCTAACCTAACTCACTATACTGTATGCTAAACTCTCGGTTAAATTTCCTATTTGTTTTCCTTGCGCTCTCATGCATAACGGCTTACGCGCAAAATAAAACGCTGGGTGTAGGTGTGACAACACCCAACCCAAATGCCGCCTTGCATGTAGAATCACCTACCAATAACCAGGGGATGATCCTGCCCCGCTTAACTACCGTACAGAGAACGGCTATGGTTTTAGGCGCTGGAGATAATGGGTTGATGGTCTATGACACTGATCTGAAGGCTAACTATCTATGGAATGGTACAGCATGGACAAATGGATTATCACTTCCGGCAAGTGTAATTTTGAACACGGCCGATTTGGCCGGTGTTACGGATGCATTGGCAATCACGTATAATGGCAATGATGCACGCAACCTTTTGTATTTGGACTTTGCCAATGCTGCCAATCCTAATGTTGTCAATCCATTTACACTTACTCATCGTGGGCAAGGCGCAGCCATGAATGTAGCGCAGACAGGAACGCTTGGAACTGGAGCACTTTTTCAGCTCACAAATGCAGCCAACCCTCAGCAGGCTGTTAGGGGAACTACTATAGGCACAGGAAATGCCGGCCGGTTTGTGGTTAATAATGCGCCTTCAGGTGGAACTGCTTTGGTTGGAACTACCAATTCTGATCTTGGTGGTGCCTTACCTCCGGTGGGTGTTTATGGTGAGGCTACTGGAACGGGAGCTGCTGCGGGTTCATTCAGGATTAACAATGCTGGTAATCCTTTCTCCGCTTTATTTACAGAAACCAATGGAACTGGAATCGCAGTTAATGCCAACATCACTAATGCAGCCAGCACTTCACCGGTTATTTATGCCAATCATGCCGGCAACGGATTTGGTGTACATGCAGTGGCCAACACCACAGCTTTTGCGGGATCCGCTGTTTATGGTGAGCAATTGGGAACAGGTGATGCCTCAGGAGCGTTCAGAATAAACAATGCGGGCAATGGATTTGCTGCCTTGTATGGTGAAACGAACGGAACAAGTGCGGGAGGATCAGCAGTGAGAGGATTAAATATTGGTGGTGGAAATGGTGCCTATTTCAGGAAGAACGGTGCCAATGCAAACACAGCAGCCTTGTGGGCTGATAACTTTGGAACCAATGGATACGGTGCAATTATTCAAAATGTGGATGCCAGCAACCCCACAGCTGCATTATTTGTCGAGGCTGTAGGAGCTGGACCATCAATTTGGGCCAATAAAGATGCTGGTGAGAGTGGGGCAGCCATTCAGGCCTTGCATGGTGGTACCGCTGGCAATGCCATTGATGCGATTAATAATGGGCCTGGCTTTGCTATTTATGCGAGAGCAGTTGGTACCACAGATGCTATATATGCTGTAAAAGAAGCTGGTGACGGGGCTGGTAGTGCAGGTAATTTTTGGAACAATGAACCCAGCAATGGAGGGGCAGCACTTTTTGCTGCTTCGAATGCAGCAGTTGGGTCTGCCATAGGGGCATTAAACTCAGCAGAAGGTAATGCAGTTTCTGTTTTTCAGGGAGGATTTAAAATGTCTACCCATCAGGCATCCGGTGGAGGAGCTATTGCAATAAGAGCAATGGCCTATACGGTTGATGCAAATTCATTTACGTTTTCTTTTCCAATAAGTGAAGGTGAAACCTTTTATGTCTTTAACACCGGTGGAGGCAGCGCAACTGTAGAGGGAGCTACAATACCCGCAGCAGAAGGTCGCGTGTTCATAATGATTGGTGGTGTTTTAAGACCCTTCTAGCCCATGAAATCAGGCTTAATCATAATAGCATTATTTGTTACCGTTGTGTGTCATTCACAACCGTTTATTACCAACGATGGTATATCCATTAATAACTCGGCTCGTCTGGTAGTAGTCAACGGAGACTGGATCAACGATGGTAACATGTTGCACAATGGTTCGATTAAGATGACCGAACTGTTTCAGCACAATGGCGTCATGAATCCTGCCAGCACAGGTGGATTTGATTTTACTTACACCGATACCAAAACGTTGATATTAGGTGGAAAGCGCATCGGTTTTTTAACCCTGAATGGAGGTGGTACTTTGGAATTGCCTTCCGATTTAAGGTTAAGGGATAGTCTTAACTTAAAGCAAGGCTTCATTAAATTACTCAATGCTGATGATACACTCAGCCTTGGTCCGACAGCTGTGATAAAAGCTGCTGGCGCAACGGCTTACGTAAAAGGAGTAATGATGCGCGAAGGAAATGGAGACAGGCTCTTTCCAGTGGGTAATGATGCTCATTACTTACCTATAAAGTTCTATCGGGTAAAAGGTACTTCACCAAAGGTAACTGTCAACATTGAAGCAGCTCCTGCCTATACTGCAGGCGCGGCTGTTACTTCATTGATAGGTTTTCCTTATGTGTGGAGAAGTCATGTGGTGAACCCTGCCGATACGGCTTCTTATGTAGAAGTCGAATATCCGGATGCGCTACCTTCAGACCCGGATGTGGTGGTGACACGCAATGCATCGGGGCAACCGAAATTTGAAGGCATGGGAAGGAGATACCTCACTGAAGCTGGCGGAACTGTGAAAGTAACCAGCTATTCAAAAGGTATCAGGGGTTTATTTTCTGTCGCAGCAGGATTTCCTGGCAATGTGATCATTGATTCACTGGCACTGGTGGCGTTTTACAATGGTACCAATGGGGCAGGATGGACCAATAAATCTAATTGGCTGACAGGGCCGATAGCTACCTGGTTTGGTGTAACACAAACAGGTGCCAGCATCACCTCCATCAATCTACCAGCCAACAAAGTGAGCGGTGATGTGCCTTATGAAATCATCGATCTGAATGCACTTCAAAACATCAATCTATCAGATAATGAAATTTCATCGCTTCCTCCGGTGAGTCAGATTGTAGCCATTTCATCCCTGGATGTTTCTGGCAACAAACTGGACTTTAGTTCTTTGGAAGCCAATGCCAATATTTTAACCGTTGATTATCTNNCATTATTGGCAGATGGTGGCGGACTTTCCGATGTGTATCAATGGAAATTGAATGGTCAGCCAATTGTTGGTGCTGACAATAAAAACTATCAGATCACTGGTATCAATCGTACAAGTATGGGTGATTATGAATGTGAGATCACCAATACATTGGTTCCAGGTTTGACGCTGAAGACGGCACCTCAAAACGTCCTTGCTGTCGCCAATATTTCGGGTAGGTTGCTAACCTCTCCAACTGTAGCGGCTACAAAAGGGAAGATGACTTTGTTAAAAGTTACCAGTACAGGTGGATATGATACAACCGCAGTTAAAGACATTAACACAAATGGAACTTATCTGATCGACAAAATAGTATTGGACGATTATTCTTTAGTGGGATATGCTGATACTGTGGCACATCTCAATGCCTTGCCTACCTATTTTGAAAAAACGATTTTTTGGGAGGAGGCAGACACCCTTGTATTGGTAGACAATCTTTCTAATCTTGACATTGTCTCTGAATTTAAACCAGGTCCGCCCAAGAACGGTAAAGGTCAGATTACAGGTATTTTTTCAGAAGATGACGGAACTCCAGGTGGAAGGGTATTGAAGAATAAAAGAGTTCAAAATGCAGGTGCATCTGTAAGAAGGGTTCAAAGAAGCAGTCGCGGAAATGAAGTGACCTATACTTTGGTTGCCTACGTCTTTACCAACGAACAAGGAGAGTTTGTGTTTGATAAACTTGACCCGGGAGAGTATCGATTGAATTTACAATACCCTGGATATCCAATGGACATTAATTCCTTTATTGATATAATAATTGGTGATAATCTGATTGAAAGTCAGGTAGGCGTAGACGCCCAGGTGATCGGAGGTAAAATTGTGGTGAGAAAGCGGGTGATTACAGGTTGGGAAGAAACAGAAACTCCCTATGTGGCCTATCCAAACCCATCCAGAGAGCTGGTACACATTCAGGGCAAGTATGGACCTGTAGATGGAAGATTTATTCAAGTACTGAATAATTCAGGGCAAGTGCTTGATTTGCCAATTCAGTTTAGTGAGGATAAAAATGAATGGGCAATTGATGTAAGTTCATTGCCATTTGGGACTTATCTCATCAGGGTAGGCGAAAAGGGAAAACAAAAAGTATTGAGGTTAGTAGTATCAGACTAATTTTTTAAAAAATTTATAAAGGTTAAAATCTGGAATGAAGGTAAAAGCATCGGGTATTTTTTTAGGAGGTATTGCGATGCTTTTATTCTTCCTTTCAGGAGAGATAACTGCGCAGGATTTTGAATCACTGTATAAAAGACTGGACTCGTTATACTATACAAACAACTTTGAGGCTTGTCTTGAACTGGAACCTGCTATCGTTCCACAGATTGCGCTAAGGGAGGATACCCTGGTAGCCAATGTTTACTTCTATATAGGTGATGCCTATAGAACCAGTTATAACACCGATCAGGCCCTATCCTATTTTACGAAGGAGAGATTGCTGAGAGAAAGACTGCTCCCCGTTGATCCTGATGGGTACAGCAATTCACTTTATAATCTGATGTATACGCATGCTCAGGCTGGTGACATTAGCGCATCCATCAATATTGGTGAAACGCTGATCGGATTCGATCAAACCACCTATGGATTGGAAAGTGATGAATTCATCTTTTCGGTTGGCGATTATGCAGACCTTTTGCTTCAATCCAATAGATGGCGATTGGCAGAAGTAAAATTAAAGGACGTGATGTCCAGGCTGCCAAAACACTCTCCCTACTATGGTTTGATAGAAGCGCGTTTGGGGTATGTATATACATTTTCAGGATTATACAGCAAGGCTGATAGATGCTATGGTACAGCATTGCCCGCCATTCTTAATGCTTATGGTGAGGCATCACGAGAATATCAGTTGACCCTTGGAAACTATGCCGCTTTGCTTATGAACCAGGGGAAATTTGATCGTGCGGAAGAAGTATTGACATCAACGGTATCTGCTATTCAGCAATCAAACTGGGAGGAGAAAGATTTTCAACATTATAATGCGCTCAATAATTTGTCATTGGCGTATCAATCATTGGGTCAATATGCGTCAGCTGAGTCCAGCTTTGAAACGATTCTTAGCAGCGACAGTGTTTTGTTAGGTGTGGATCATCCAGACTTTGCCATTACACTTTCCAATTTGGGTCAGCTTTACACGGATGAAAGAAAGTTTGAAGAGAGTGAAAGAATGCTATTGGGTGCGCTTGAAATATTAAGATCTGGCGGTGATACCAACACGATTTCCTATGCCATTCTACTCAATAATTTGGCTCGCAATTATGAAAAGTGGGGAAGGCATGTTCAAGCCATTCCTTTGCTGGAAGAAGCACTTAAAATATTTGAAAATGAACTGGGAAAGAAATCACCCGAATATGCTACTGCACTATTTAATTTGGGCATGGCCAACTTGGCGGTGAATCCTTCCTTAGGGTATGCTTATTTAAAAAAGGCAGCAACCACAAGAAAGAAAACATTGGGTGTGCGTCATCCTGTATATGCGGAGACATTGGAAAAATTATCTGTATACAAGTGGAGACAACGCAATAAAAAAGAGGTGAGAAAACTGATGCGGGAATTATTTGCCAATTATTATCAGCAAGTAGAAGATTTTTTCCCGGTGCTCACTGAGGAAGAAAAATCAAACCTATATTTTAACAAGATAAAGCCCAGTCAGGAATATTATGCCAGTTGGGCAATCAATGAGGAAAAAAATAACCCCGCGGAGTTAGGGGAATTGTACTCCATTACACTCAACACGAAGGGATTGATTTTATACGCTACGGATAAAGTGCGTCAGCGAATTCTTCAAAGTGGCGACTCTTCTTTGATCGGGCTCTATGAAAACTGGGAAGCGCAAAAGGAGCTATTGGCTTTTTATTATAGCCAGAATAAAACATCACAAGAGTTGGACTCATTGATAAGGAGTTCAAGAAATCTGGAAAAGGAACTGAGCAGAAGGTCTGCAATATTTAGCAAAGAGATCATAAGGCCAAAAGTTAACTGGCAAGATGTGCAACAGGCACTAAAACCTGGAGAAGCAGCTGTGGAAGTGGTTCGGTTTAGAAAGTATGAGATTGACTCCTTGCAATTTGGAAAAGCGATTTCCTATGCAATATTAATACTTACACCAGAGACCAAGACAGGACCTGTGTTGGTATTGATGGAGAATGGTGATGTGCTGGAAGATCGTTTTTTGAGTTATTACCGAAATGGTATTCAGTTTAAAATTGAAAATGAATATTCTTATGGCAACTATTGGGAGACCATACACGATGCCTTGAAGCGCTTGAAGGTAAACACCATCTATCTTTCTACCGATGGCGTTTTTAACAAAATCTCTTTGGCCTCCATTAAGAATCCCTTTTCGCAAAAATATTTGATAGAGGAGTTGGATATAAGATTGGTAACAAGCACCCGTGACGTGTTACAACCTTCAACAAAAAAATCTTCAGGTCAGAGTAGCTTGTTGCTGGGCTTTCCTACCTATAATCTTTCTGATGCAGTGGCTCAGTCAAGATTTAAGTCAACTCAAAAGTCGGGGCTGGTTAGCCGTTCTATCCGGGGTGCCCTTTCCAGATTTGCAAGAGGAGAAAGTGGCATCGCTTCTTTGCCAGGTACAAAAAGAGAAGTAGAGCAAATAGGTAAGTTGCTTTCAGCTCGTAACCCACAAACTTTAACTGAAATGAATGCTACAGAGACAAACCTGAAAAAGGTAAATAATCCTGATATCCTGCACATTGCTACACACGGTTATTTTTTAGAAGACCTTAACTCAGCCGAGCTACGTACGCCTAACCCCCTTCTCAATTCTGGATTGATATTGGCCGGTGCCAATAATTTTATACTGGAAGGTGAAAACCCACTACATGCTGAAGATGATGGCATACTTACAGCTTACGAAGCCATGAACCTCAACCTTGACGAGACAGACTTTGTTGTATTGTCGGCCTGTGAAACTGGTCTAGGGGTGGTTCAAAATGGTGAGGGGGTATATGGACTGCAAAGGGCATTTCAATTAGCAGGCGCAAAGCACATCATAATGAGTTTGTGGCCAGTCGATGATGAGGCTACTCAGGTGTTGATGTCGAAATTTTATGGTAAGTGGTCTGAAAGTGGTGATGTTCGCAAGGCATTTCAACAAGCACAACTTGAAACAAAGGAATTGTACCCTAACCCTTATTTTTGGGGGGCATTTATCCTGGTAGGAAAGTAGTTATCACTTCAACATCTCCACCACCGTTACCGCAGCCTCTTCTCCTTTATTGCCATGTTTACCTCCTGCCCTTTCCAGTGCTTGCTTTTTATCTAAGGTGGTGAGCACACCAAATGCAACTGGCTTTCCTGAATCGAGATTCACTCTCATGATGCCATTGGCTACGGCATTACAGATGTAATCGAAGTGCGGTGTCTCTCCTTGTATGATGCAGCCAAGACAAATAACCGCAGCAATTTCTTTTTGTTTGGCCAATCTTTGAGCCGCCAGTGGCAACTCATAGCTGCCCGGAACAGTTATCCGATGTAGATTGGATTTTTTTGCTCCCAGCTTTATCAATGCAGTGTAGGCACCTTCGTAAAGGGCTTCGGTTATCTCTTCGTTCCATTCAGCGACTACAATACCAAACTTCTTAGTGCTTAAGTTGATTTTACTTTTACCAGTTGCTGATTTTAATGTGCCTGCCATGCGATTATAGTAGTTTAGGGTGCTGGAAATAAAAAAAGGGATAGCTAACTATCCCTTCAAAGTTATCTAAAGTTTTTATTAAGAATTAGGCTCCAGTTTGGCTTTAAACTTTCTGGCATTTTGATATTCGCCAGAGTCCCAAAACTCATCAATGATTTTTTGGTATACCTTGACAGCCTTGTCGTTTTGGTTTAGTTTTTCATAAGCCAATGCTTCTTTCATCATATAAGCAGGTGTGAAAAACTTGTTTGGTTTATAGCTGGCTGCCTTGTTGTAATATTTAGCGGCCGATTCAAAATCTTTCAACTCCATGTATGCATCGCCCATCAGGCTGTAGGCACGTGGTTGAACAATAATGTCGTTAGAACTGAAATCCTCAAAGTAGTAGATAGCCAATTGAAACTTACCTTGCTTCAGGCAAATAACCCCTGCGTAGTAATTGGCAAGGTTGGCGGCATCGGTCATTCCAAAGTCTTCAATGATTTGCTCAAACCCAAGATTATTGCCATCTCCCTTAAGGGCAAGATTTAGGCTGTCTGCTTCGAAATAGTGAACAGCCTGAAACATTTCTTTTTGCGCCTGGTCTTCCTGAGTGCTTACATAATAACGGAATCCGAAAAAACCGCCTATTATTAATGCTACAGCACCCAGTACACCAAATACAATTTTGGGGTTATCCTCGATCCAAAGCTCAATGCCTTCTACTTTCTCTGCGATTGCTTCTGGGTTCTCAAGCAGATCCTTATTTTCTTCTTTTTTTGCCATGATTTATAATAATAGCTGTAAGCCTTTTCCTGTGATGTTAAGACAGGGCTGCAAAACTAAGAATTAGCAAATACTAAACAAAGACTGTTTAAATTGGCCGTCCATCTTAATTAGTCCAGGATGTATGGGTAGTCACTTTGGGCATACACGTCTTTCATGGCCTCACTTGGGTCAGGATAGTTTGATTCCTCAGCAAACTTTACGCTCTCCTCAACTTGTGCACTTACCTTTTCATCAATGGCATCAATTTCTTTTTGAGTAGCCATTTTGCCTTTGAGTATCGTATTTTTTACTACCTCGAGCGGATCTCTCTTTTTGTATTCTTCTACCTCTTCTTTAGATCTGTACTTGGCGGGGTCAGACATTGAATGTCCTTTATAACGATAGGTTCTGAATTCCAATAATGTGGGACCTTCGCCTTTTCTCGCCCTTTCTGCCGCCTTGGCCACTGCATGGTGTACAGCTTCCACGCTCATGCCATCTACGGGTTCAGAAGGCATATCGTAAGAGTCTGCCAGAGTATACAGTTCTGTCACATTGGAGGTGCGCTGAACAGAAGTTCCCATGGCATATCCGTTGTTTTCGATTACAAAAATGATGGGAAGCTTCCACACCATGGCCAGATTTAGGGCTTCGTGAAAAGCTCCTTGTCTCACAGCGCCATCGCCCATGTAGCAGATGCACAAGTTTTTGGTGCCTTTGTACTTCTCGGCAAAAGCAATACCAGCGCCTAACGGAATTTGTCCACCAACAATCCCATGACCTCCAAAAAAATTGTGCTCCTTGTCAAACATGTGCATAGAGCCTCCTTTTCCTTTCGAGATCCCAGTTTCTTTGGCATACAATTCAGCCATTACTGCATTGGGGCTCGACCCTAACACCAGAGGGTGCGCATGATCGCGGTAAGCGGTAATCCATTTGTCTCCTTTTTCCAATGCGGTAAATGCACCGGCAGCACAAGCTTCTTGCCCTATATAAAGGTGGCAGAATCCGCGAATCTTTTGCTGGCCATATAGCTGTCCTGCCTTTTCCTCAAATTTTCTCATCAGCAGGATGCTCTCATACCAAAATAAATAGGTTTCCTTTGGGAATTCAGTTTTTGAGCCGCTTGTGCTCTTTTTGGCTGATTTGCCTTTGGACTGGGTAGTAGTGGCCATTTAATTAGTAATTTTATGGAATTTGAACTGCGAAAATACAGCAGCAGGCATCAATACCCAAACCCCTCAAATAATTCACCTGTGCACCTTAAAAAGCTCGCTCTATACGACTTCAAAAACTATGAGGAGGCAATATTTACCTTCAACAACAAGGTAAACTGCTTTTTGGGAAAAAATGGGGTAGGCAAGACCAACATTCTTGATGCCATTTACTATCTGGGGTTCACCAAAAGCGCATTGAATGGCGTGGATGCTCAGAATATCAAGCACGGCAAAAATCAATTCATTATTAAAGGTAAGTTCAGCAATGAGGGTAACGAAAGTGAAGTCATTTGCTCTTATGCGATAGGATCTAAGAAAGCCATTCGGGAAGATGGGATGGACACGCGGAAACTCTCCGATCACATTGGAAAGTATCCTATCGTCTTGATTGCCCCTAACGACATAGAGTTGATCTGGAGCGGTGGAGAAGTAAGGCGCAAGTTTTTCGACAGCCTGATTGCTCAGTTGGACAAGAACTACCTCGAACATCTTATTATTTATTCCAATCAACTTAAACAGCGCAACAGCCTGCTTAAGCAATCGGGTGAAAAAGGCATCGACTATGATCTGCTCGACACCTATGATCAAAAAATAATTGTTTCCGGTAATTACATTCACCAAAAAAGGACAGAATTTCTGACGTCTTTTTTACCACTTTTTAAGGAGAATTATGTGTTTCTCTCAGGAGGAACCAATGAAGAGGTAGACATTCAATACAAATCGGATTGCTCTGGAAAGGATTTTGGCACTCTTTTAAAGAACTCCATTAGAAAGGATATCGTTATACAACGTACCAGCATTGGAATTCATAGAGATGATTTTGTGTTTACCCTTAACCAGTTCGAGTTGAAAAGAATTGGGTCACAGGGACAACAAAAGTCTTTTCTTATCGGCTTAAAGCTGGCAGAGTTCAAAAGCATCGAAAATGTCAAAAAAGTGAAGCCTTTGCTGCTCCTGGACGATATTTTTGACAAATTGGATGACGAACGCATTCATAAACTGGTGACCTTGGTGGTAGAGGGTGCTTTTGGTCAATTGTTTATAACGGATGCTCGGCCAGACCGTAGTCAGGGATTGCTAAAAGAGGCAAATGTGGAGGCTGAACTCTTTTTTATTGAAAACGGGAAATTAACAGCAGTATAATGGCCAGAAAATTTGACTCAGGAAACGGGGACGCGGTACACATAGGTCAGGCCATTAGTAATTTATTGAATTCTTATCATATTAAGTCAAAATTCGATGCGGCAAATATTGTTGGCTCCTGGGAAAGGCTGGTGGGCAAACCCATCGCAAAAAGAACCAAAAAGGTCTTTATTAAGGACAAAGTATTGTTTGTACAAATAGAGTCAGCGGCCATGAAACATGACATTAGCCTTCACAGAGGCCAAATCCTTGATATTTTTCAAAAAGAGTTTGGTAAGGATGTAGTACGGGAAATTGTCTTGATGTAGTGATCTTTCTTCTGACTTGGTGCAGGGTTGGGAGAACCTTTGTCTGAATTACCACAAATCTGAGATCTTCGTTTGTCTAAACCGAAAAACCGTATAATTTTGCACTCCTATTTTTCGGGAATGCCCTTAAGATGGGCATAAGGATTTAGTAATAGGTCTTTATGACGTTCTTTAACAACGTGTGGAAAGAGTAGGGGAGATACTCAAGCGGCCAACGAGGACAGACTGTAAATCTGTTGACTTATGTCTTCGCAGGTTCGAATCCTGCTCTCCCCACTATTTTAACAAGCGGGAGTAGCTCAGTTGGTAGAGCGACAGCCTTCCAAGCTGTAGGTCGCGGGTTCGAGCCTCGTCTCCCGCTCTTTGAGCGCGATATCTTCTATAGTGCCTGGGTTCGTCCCGAAAGCTATTGGGGTTTCCGCTCGTTTTTGAGAGATCAAATTCAAGGTTCAAAATTTGAAATTTAGATCTGAATTTTGAATTAGAATTTGAAACCTTGAATTATCAAGCTGTTGTAGCTCAGGGGTAGAGCACTTCCTTGGTAAGGAAGAGGTCGTGAGTTCAATTCTCATCAACAGCTCAATCTCAAAGTAATTTGAGAGGGGTCAAAGTTTGGCAAAAGTGCCAAACAACAACGTATTGTAAAATCACTGTTAATAGATGCGTAGCGAACATCTTAGAATTACCAGAGATATTAAAAACCTGCTTTTGCAGGCGAATAAACCTATTCGACAGGCTTATCATGTTTAGGGTGCAGTTTTCTCATACGGGGAAGACTAACTTAAATGAGTACACTTTAAACTTAATATACTTTACATTTTAACTGGGATTTTCAAATATGGCTAAAGAAAAATTTGACCGTTCAAAACCTCACGTAAATATTGGAACCATTGGTCACGTTGACCATGGAAAGACAACGCTCACAGCAGCGATTACAAAGGTATTGGCAAATAAGGGACTTGCTTCAATGAGAGATTTCTCTTCTATTGACAACGCTCCTGAAGAAAAAGAAAGAGGTATTACAATCAATACTTCACACGTTGAATACGCAACTGAAAACCGTCACTATGCACACGTTGACTGTCCAGGCCACGCTGACTATGTAAAAAACATGGTTACTGGAGCTGCTCAGATGGACGGTGCCATCTTAGTGGTTGCCGCTACTGACGGACCTATGCCTCAAACTCGCGAGCACATCCTATTGGCTCGTCAGGTAGGTGTACCTGCTCTTGTAGTATTCATGAACAAAGTGGACTTGGTGGATGATGCAGAATTGTTGGAGTTGGTAGAAATGGAGATCAGAGAACTCCTTACTTACTACAACTTCCCTGGTGACAATACACCAGTTATCCAAGGTTCAGCTTTGGGTGCTCTTAACGATGAGCCTAAGTGGGTTGAAAAAGTTGAAGAGCTGATGAAAGCTGTTGACGAGTTCATTCCTTTACCTACTCGTTTGGTTGACAAAGATTTCTTGATGCCTGTTGAGGACGTGTTCTCAATCACAGGTCGTGGTACAGTTGCTACTGGCCGTATCGAGCGTGGTATCATCAACACGGGTGATCCTGTTCAAATTCTTGGAATGGGAGCTGAAGGGCTTACTTCTACCATCACTGGTGTGGAGATGTTCCGTAAGATCCTTGACAGAGGAGAAGCTGGTGACAACGTAGGTCTATTGCTTAGGGGTATTGAAAAAGATCAGATTTGCCGTGGTATGGTAATCTGTAAGCCTAATTCAGTAACACCTCATGCTAAATTCAAAGCCGAGGTTTACGTATTGAGCAAAGAAGAAGGTGGACGTCACACTCCATTCTTCAACAAATACCGTCCTCAGTTCTATTTCCGCACTACAGATGTAACTGGCGAGATCATGTTGCCTGCAGGTGTAGAGATGGTTATGCCTGGTGATAACGTATCAATCGATGTGACCTTGATCAACAAGATTGCTATGGAGAAAGGACTTCGTTTCGCGATCCGCGAAGGAGGCCGTACTGTAGGGTCTGGTCAGGTAACTGAGATCTTAGACTAATACACTGATAATCAATAAGAAACGTTCCTGAGAATTTTCTCAGGAACGTTTTTGTTTTAGCTGGTTTTTGTTCTACATTTGCAGTCCTTTTGGGCTGAGTACACGGGTGCAGCTCAGAGGGTTGAGTGGTTTCCGCTAAAGAAAAAGGTTTAATAGCCCTGATTTGACGTAAAAACGGGTGTAGCTCAATTGGTAGAGTAGTGGTCTCCAAAACCATTGGCTGGGAGTTCGAGTCTCTCCACCCGTGCAAAAAATAGAGAAAATGTCCTTTTTTAAAGGAATTTGAAATTAAAAGTTTACAAAGTCTGACAAACAGACTTGAACGATCAAAAGAAGTGATGGAAAAGGTAAAAAACTACATACTTGATTCGATAGACGAGATTCGCAACAAGGTGTCGTGGCCAAAGTTTGCTGAACTCCAAAGTAGCGCCATACTGGTGCTGGTTGCTTCATTGATCTTTGCCATGGTAATTGGATTAATAGATTTAGGCTTCAAAAATGCCTTAGAATTTTTCTATAAAGAATTTTAAGCGCGGGTGATGGGTGAGCTAAAATGGTTTGTACTTCGCGTAATCAGCGGAAAAGAAAAGAAAGTTAAATCTTACCTCGAAACGGAGGTTGAAAGATCCAAGCTTACTGAGTTCATTCCACAGATTCTTATTCCATCAGAAAAAGTCTATGAAATGAGAAACGGAAAGAAGCGAGTAAGAGAGCGCAACTTCTTTCCCGGCTATGTGTTAGTTTCTGCAGATTTAAGTAATGGCGAGGCTTACCACATGGTAAACAACATTCCTGGGGTGATTGGATTTTTGGGAGGAAACGGAAACAATAACTCCAAAGAACCTGTGGCTTTGCGTCAGTCTGAGGTCAATCGGATTTTGGGCAAAGTAGGAGAGATTGATGAATTTGAAGAGAAACTGGAGACTCCTTTTATTAAAGGTGAATCTGTAAAAGTAATGGATGGTCCATTCAGTGGATTCACCGGCACTGTAGAAGAGATATTCGAAGAGAAGAAAAAACTAAATGTGATGGTTAAGATTTTCGGACGTAATACTCCGGTAGAGCTTAATTATATGCAGGTCGAAAAATTAGATTGATTAAAGATTTTTGAGTTATAGAAACATGGCAAAAGAAATAACCGGCTATTTGAAATTGCAAGTGAAAGGTGGACAGGCCAACCCTGCACCTCCTATCGGTCCTGCCCTTGGTAGTAAGGGTTTGAACATCATGGACTTTTGCAAACAGTTCAACGCAAGAACACAGGATAAACAAGGACAAGTGCTTCCAGTCCTTATTTCTATATATAATGACAAGTCATTCGACTTCGTTATCAAAACTCCCCCAGCGGCTGTCTTGATTATGGAGGCGATGAAAAAGCAAAAAGGCTCAGCAGAACCCAACCGTATTAAAGTGGGCTCTATCAGCTGGGATCAGGTAAAGAAAATTGCAGAAACTAAAATGCCTGACCTGAATGCGTTCAAAGTTGAATCCGCTATGAAAATGGTGGCCGGAACTGCGCGCAGTATGGGTGTGACGGTAAGTGGAAATCCCCCTTGGGAAAACAATTAAGATATCATGGCAAGGTTAACAAAAAATAGAAAGGCCGTCATGGCTAAATACAGCGCAGACAAAGAATATTCTCTGTCTGATGCAGCAAGCCTGGTAAAGGAAATCACTTTTACAAAGTTCGACTCATCGGTAGATGTAGACGTTCGTTTGGGAGTTGATCCTAAGAAATCTGATCAAATGGTGAGAGGTGTGGTTACACTTCCTCATGGATTGGGCAAAGCAGTACGTGTGTTGGTACTGTGTACACCAGACAAAGAACAAGAGGCAAAAGATGCAGGAGCTGACCACGTAGGTTTGGATGAATACATCCAGAAAATTGAAAGTGGTTGGACAGATATCGATGTGATCATTACCATGCCTACAGTAATGGCAAAGGTAGGTAGACTAGGAAAGGTACTTGGACCTCGTGGTTTGATGCCCAATCCAAAGTCTGGAACCGTTACACTAGAAGTAGGCAAAGCGGTTACTGAAGTGAAAGCCGGAAAGGTTGACTTCAAGGTCGATAAGCAAGGAATCATTCACGCAAGCATTGGAAAGGTGTCATTCACACCTGAAAAAATACAAGAAAATGCAGCTGAGTTGATTAATACCATCGCAAAGCTGAAGCCTTCGTCTTCGAAAGGAACTTACTTCCAAAGTATTACCCTTTCCTCTACGATGAGCCCTGGAATTCAAATTGACAAGACGACTATTGAAGGTCTATAATAGAATAGAGCAATGACCAGAGAAGAAAAAACAAATATCATAGAAGCGTTATCTGAGAAATTCAGTCAAAACGATCACTTCTATATTACAGATGCCTCAGGGCTTACTGTTGAGCAAGTAAATGCTTTTCGCAGGCTATGTTTCCATGCGGGTGTAGAGTATGGTGTTTACAAAAACACACTCATTCGCAAGGCTTTAGAAAAGCAGGGAAGTGGGAATGAAGAACTATTCAAAGTGTTACAAGGTTTTTCAGGAGTTATTTTCTCAAAGGAGATTGGCAATGCCCCCGCCAAGGTAATTCGGGATTATAGAAAAGGTAAAGAAGGCAAACCGCTTCTGAAAGCTGCTTCCATTGACTCCTCTTTATTTATAGGAGAGGAGAACTTGAAAATGCTGGTTGAGTTGAAGTCTAAAAAAGAACTCATTGGCGAAATTATTTCCTTACTTCAATCACCTGCCAAAAATGTGGTGTCTGCTCTGATGAGTGGAAAAAACACTTTGGCTGGATTGGTGAAGACATTGGAAGAAAGGGCAAATTAATTGTTGAACTGAAATTAAACACTTACAAAAATGGCTGACATTAAATCGTTAGGCGACCAACTGGTAGAACTTACCGTAAAAGAGGTAAACGAATTAGCATCTTATCTGAAAGAAACTCATGGCATCGAGCCTGCAGCTGCAGCAGTAGCTGTAGCAGGTCCTGCTGCTGGTGGTGGCGAAGCAGCCGCTGCAGAGAAAACTAATTTCGATGTAGTATTGAAAGCACCTGGTGCTAACAAACTTCAGATTGTGAAATTGGTGAAAGAACTTACTGGTCTTGGCTTGAAAGAAGCTAAAGAAGTAGTTGACTCTGCTCCAAAAACTATCAAAGAAGGTTTACCTAAAGACGAAGCTGAAAACCTCAAGAAACAACTTATCGAGGCTGGAGCCGAAGTTGAGTTGAAATAATTTTCTTGAAGACGAAGGGTGCCGTCTTATAATAAGGAATAAAAGACCCCAAATCCTGAATAAGGACTTGGGGTCTACTCCTATTTGTGCCCATCACATTTTTAGAGTCCTGGAAATTTAAAACCAAAAGTACCTTGGCAAAGAAAAACAGTAACGACAGGATTGACTTTTCATCTATTGATAAAGTATTAGAATATCCGGACTTTCTGGATGTTCAATTGCAGTCATTCAGGGACTTCTTGCAAATAGAAACGCCTGCAGAAAGACGTCAGAATGAAGGTCTTTTTAAGGTGTTCGCAGAGAACTTCCCTATTTCAGACTCACGCGAAAACTTCGTGCTAGAGTTTGTAGATTATACCATTGACCCTCCCAAGTATTCGGTGGACGAAAGTATCGACCGCGGGTTGACTTACTCCGTTCCTTTAAAAGCAAAACTTCGCCTCACGTGCAACGATGAGGATAACGAAGATTTTGAAACCATCGAACAAGAGGTGTTTCTGGGTAACATTCCGTACATGACCGAGAAGGGCTCCTTTGTAATCAATGGAGCAGAGCGCGTAATTGTATCGCAACTTCACCGTTCTCCTGGTGTGTTCTTTGCCATGAGCAAGCACACCAACGGCACCAAATTGTACTCTGCCCGTATCATTCCTTTCAAAGGATCCTGGATTGAGTTTGCAACAGACGTGAACGCTGTCATGTATGCGTACATCGACCGTAAGAAAAAATTCCCTGTAACTACATTGCTTCGTGCAATTGGTTACGGTACAGATAAAGATATACTCGACCTGTTCGGCTTGTCTGAAGAAGTCGAGGCAGCAAAAGCTCCTCTCAAGAAGGTAGTAGGACGTAAGTTGGCAGCGAGGGTGTTAAAAACCTGGACTGAAGACTTCGTAGACGAAGATACAGGTGAGGTAGTATCTATCGATAGAAACGAGGTATTACTGGAGCGCGATCATGTGATTGAAGAAGAAGATGTTGACGTTATCGTAGAGTCTGGGACAAAATCAATCATCCTGCATAGAGATGATGTAAACATCACTGACTACAACATTATCTTTAACACATTAGCTAAAGACAACTCAAACTCAGAAAAGGAAGCTGTAGAGCAAATCTATCGCCAACTTAGAAATACAGAAGCGCCTGACGAACAAACGGCTCGTGATATCATTCAGAGCTTGTTCTTTAGTGAGAAGCGTTATGATCTGGGAGAAGTAGGACGTTACAGAATTAACAAAAAGCTGGGTCTTGACCTTAGCTTTGATCAGCGTGTATTAACAACAGAAGATATTATTCTGATTGTTAAGTACCTTATTGGATTGATCAACTCAAAAGCGGTTGTTGATGATATTGATCACTTGAGCAACAGAAGGGTAAGAACAGTAGGTGAGCAGTTGTATTCTCAATTTGGAGTTGGACTTGCACGTATGGCAAGAACCATCAAAGAAAGAATGAACGTTCGCGACAACGAAGATTTCAAACCCGTTGATTTGATTAATGCAAGAACGCTTTCATCAGTAATCAACTCCTTCTTTGGAACAAATCAGCTTTCTCAGTTCATGGATCAAACCAATCCATTGGCTGAGATTACACATAAGCGTAGAATGTCGGCACTCGGTCCAGGTGGTCTCTCCAGAGAGCGCGCAGGATTTGAGGTTCGTGACGTTCACTATACCCACTATGGCCGCTTGTGTACCATTGAAACACCGGAAGGTCCAAACATTGGATTGATCTCATCACTTTGTGTGCATGCCAAGGTCAATAAGATGGGCTTCATCGAAACCCCTTATCGCAAAGTTGAAAACGGTAAGGTAAAAATGAATGAAGATGTGGTTTTCCTTACTGCTGAAGAAGAAGATACATTCAACATTGCACAGGCCAACGTAAAGATTTCCGGGTCTGGTGAAATTAAGGATGAGAAAATAAAGGCACGTTTTGAAGGTGACTTCCCTGTGGTAGAACCTGCAGAGATTCGCTATATGGACGTAGCGCCAAATCAGATTGTATCAATAGCGGCTTCTATGATTCCGTTCCTTGAGCATGATGACGCGAACCGTGCATTGATGGGATCCAACATGCAGCGTCAGGCGGTACCGTTGGTGCGCCCTGAGGCACCTATTGTTGGAACTGGATTGGAGGCAAAAATTGCACTCGATTCAAGGGCATTGGTGATGGCAGAAGGATCTGGTGTGGTTGATTTTGTGGATGCTACCAAGATTGTGATCAAGTATGACGTTTCAGAAGAACAAAGTCTGGTGCGTTTCGAAGACGAATTCAAATCATACGACCTGATCAAGTTCAGAAGAACCAACCAGGATACTTGTATCAACCTGACACCAATTGTACGCAAAGGCGATAAAGTGACTAAAGGTCAGCCATTGTGCCAGGGATATGCAACGGCCAATGGTGAGTTGGCACTTGGAAGGAACCTTTTGGTGGCATACATGCCATGGCAAGGTTACAATTTCGAGGATGCGATTGTAATTTCCGAACGAGTAGTACGCGATGATGTTTATACTTCTATTCACATTGAAGAATTTGAACTGGAAGTAAGAGATACAAAACGTGGAGAAGAGGAGTTGACTTCAGAGATTCCTAACGTAAGTGAGGAAGCTGTAAAACACCTTGATGAGAATGGAATCATTCGCATGGGTGCTGAAGTAAAAGAAGGAGATATCCTGATAGGAAAGATTACTCCTAAAGGTGAGTCTGATCCTACTCCTGAAGAAAAACTGTTAAGAGCGATCTTCGGTGATAAGGCCGGTGATGTGAAGGATGCCTCTTTGAAGGCGCCTCCCTCATTGAGAGGTGTGGTGATCGACACCAAACTTTTCTCAAGACCAAAGCGTGACAAAGATTTGCGCTCTAAGTCTAAGAAAGAGTTGGATGCGTTGAAAAACCGCTACAGCAAAGAGCTTTCAGAATTGCGCACCAATATGATCAAGAAGCTTACCACTATTTTGAATGGTAAGACAAGTCAGGGTGTGAAGCACAAATTTGGTGATGAACTCGTTACCAAAGGTGTGAAATTCAGTGCTAAGGTAATTGAGAGCAATTTGTTCCCTGACAAGAACATCTACCGTGATGAAAGTAACTACAATGTACCGGAAGAGGTTAATCTTATTGCAGATATAAGTCTTGAGAACTGGACTACAGATGATCATACCAATGATTTAATTTCTCAGGTTGTTAAGAATTACCTCAATAAGCGTAACGTAATTGCCGGTGACTTCAAGCGCGAGCGTTTCACACTGGAAGTAGGTGACGAATTGCCAGCAGGTATTGTTCAATTGGCTAAAGTTTATGTTGCTAAGAAGCGTAAGCTGAAGGTAGGAGATAAGATGGCGGGTCGCCATGGTAACAAAGGTGTTGTTGCAAGAATTGTACGCGAAGAGGATATGCCATTCCTGGAGGATGGAACTCCAGTGGACATTTGTTTGAATCCACTGGGTGTACCTTCTCGTATGAACCTTGGTCAGATTTATGAAACCGTATTGGCTTGGGCTGGTAAAAAGCTTAACAGAAAATACGCTACTCCAATTTTTGATGGGGCTTCATTAGATGAGGTATCCGCTGAATTGAAAGAAGCTGGTCTACCTGAATTCGGTCGTACTTACCTGTACGATGGGTTAACAGGAGATAAGTTTGATCAGCCTGTAACAGTAGGTATTGCCTACATGCTGAAGCTGGGTCACCTTGTTGATGACAAGATGCACGCACGCTCTATCGGACCTTATTCATTGATTACTCAACAGCCGTTGGGTGGTAAGGCACAGTTCGGTGGACAGCGTTTCGGTGAAATGGAGATGTGGGCACTCGAGGCATTCGGTGCGGCACACATACTTCAGGAGATCGATACCATTAAGTCAGACGATGTGATTGGCCGCGCAAAGGCTTACGAGTCGATCGTAAAAGGTGAGAATATGAGGAAACCAAATATCCCTGAGTCATTCAATGTATTGGTACATGAGCTCAGAGGTTTGGCCCTTGAAATCACGTTAGATAATTAATATTAGTTTTTCGATACAGACTAAATAAAGAGTATGTCGTTCAGAAAAAACAAAAAGATAAACACCGATTTTTCTAAAATCACCATCAGCCTGGCTTCTCCAGAATCTATTTTGGAAAGCTCCAATGGCGAGGTGACACAACCGGAAACCATCAACTACAGAACGTACAAGCCTGAAATGGGCGGTTTGTTTTGTGAGCGAATTTTCGGACCAGTAAAAGACTGGGAATGTCACTGTGGTAAGTACAAGAGAATTCGTTACAAGGGTATCATCTGCGACCGTTGCGGTGTAGAGGTTACTGAAAAGAAAGTAAGAAGAGAGCGCATGGGACACATCGAATTGGTGGTGCCTGTTGCGCATATCTGGTACTTCAGATCGCTTCCTAATAAGATTGGCTATTTGTTGGGTCTGCCTACCAAAAAGCTGGATCAGATTATCTATTACGAGCGCTATGCTGTAATACAGCCAGGTATTAAAGAAGAGGATGGTATCAACAGATTGGATTTCCTTACTGAAGAAGAATATCTTGATATTCTGGATAAGCTTCCTCGCGAGAATCAAATGTTGGATGATAACGATCCGAAGAAGTTTATCGCCAAGATGGGTGCCGATGCATTAGAGATGCTTTTGAATCGTGTAAACCTGGATGAACTTTCTTACCAGCTTCGCCATCAGGCAGCTACAGACACTTCTCAACAGCGTAAGGCAGAAGCCTTGAAGCGTTTGAAAGTGGTTGAAGCTTTCCGCGATGCTAACTCTCGGATAGAAAATCGTCCTGAGTGGATGACCATTAAAATGGTTCCTGTGATTCCACCTGAATTGCGTCCGCTTGTGCCTTTGGATGGTGGTCGTTTTGCGACATCAGATTTGAATGACCTCTACAGACGTGTGATTATTCGCAACAACCGTTTGAAGAGATTGATCGATATCAAAGCACCGGAAGTAATTCTCCGTAATGAGAAGCGTATGCTTCAAGAAGCGGTGGATTCACTTTTCGATAACTCAAGAAAAGTAAATGCGGTGCGTTCAGATGGAAACCGCGCTCTGAAGTCCTTGAGTGATATGCTTAAAGGTAAACAGGGTCGCTTCCGTCAAAACTTGTTAGGTAAGCGTGTTGACTACTCTGGTCGTTCAGTGATCGTGGTTGGTCCTGCATTAAAGTTGCATGAATGTGGTCTTCCTAAAGACATGGCGGCTGAGTTATTCAAGCCATTTATTATCCGCAAGCTGATTGAAAGAGGAATTGTTAAGACTGTAAAGTCTGCTAAGAAAATAGTGGATAGAAAAGATCCGGTTGTGTGGGATATTTTGGAGAACGTGTTGAAAGGACATCCAGTTCTATTGAACCGAGCCCCTACACTTCACAGATTAGGTATCCAGGCTTTCCAGCCTAAGCTGATCGAGGGTAAAGCAATTCAATTGCATCCTTTGGTTTGTACTGCCTTCAACGCTGACTTTGACGGTGACCAAATGGCTGTTCACGTTCCACTGGGACAAGAGGCCATCCTGGAAGCATCTATGCTCATGTTGTCGTCACACAACATCCTCAACCCTGCCAATGGTGCTCCTATCACAGTACCTTCCCAGGACATGGTGTTAGGATTGTACTACCTGACAAAAGGTAGAAAAGGTGAGAAAGGCGAAGGAAAAATATTCTATTCACCAGAAGAAGTAATTATCGCTCACAATGAAGGCAAGCTTTCCAAGCATGCTATCATTAAAGTGAAAGTGAATATTAAAGACCCTAAAACGGATAAGATCAGCAGCAAGATCATCGAAACCGTAACTGGTCGTGTAATCTTCAACGAAGTGGTGCCAACTGAAGCTGGGTATGTAGACGAACTACTTACTAAGAAGAAGCTTCAAGGCATTATCTCTGATGTATTTAAATATGCAGGGCAGGCGAAAACAGCCAAGTTCCTTGATGATATCAAAGATCTTGGATTCCAGATGGCCTATAAAGGTGGTTTGTCTATGGGTCTGGGTGACGTAAAAGTTCCTGATGAAAAGAAGGCACTGGTGGAGACAGCACAGAATGAAGTTGATGCCGTATGGAACAACTACATGATGGGTCTTATTACTGATAACGAACGTTACAACCAGGTAATCGATATTTGGACACGTACCAATACTTTGTTGACCAACACCCTGATGCGTCAGTTGGAAGAAGATCAGCAAGGATTTAACTCCATCTACATGATGATGCACTCAGGAGCTCGTGGTTCCAGAGAGCAGATTCGTCAGCTGGGAGGTATGCGCGGACTGATGGCCAAACCACAAAAGAATCTTGCAGGTTCTGTTGGGTCAATCATTGAGAACCCCATCCTATCCAACTTCAAAGAAGGTCTGGATGTATTGGAGTACTTTATCTCTACCCATGGTGCACGTAAAGGTCTTGCGGATACAGCGTTGAAAACAGCTGATGCCGGGTACCTGACCAGAAGATTGGTGGATGTGGCTCAGGATTTGGTAATTACTGAAGAGGATTGCGGAACACTTCGCGGTTTGAAAGTGACAGCACTTAAAGACAACGAAGATATTGTTGAACCTTTATCTGAGCGTATCCTGGGTCGTGTAACGGTACATGATATTTATGATCCTCTTACAGAGGAATTGATTTGTGGTGCCAATCAGGAGATCACTCAGGAAGTGGCGCAAAAAATTGAGGATACTAGCATAGAAGAAGTTGAGATACGTTCTGTACTTACCTGCGAAACTAAAGTAGGAGGTTGTGCAAAATGTTATGGTAGAAACCTTGCAACCGGTAAAATGGTGCAGGCAGGTGAAGCCGTTGGTGTGATAGCTGCTCAATCTATTGGTGAGCCAGGTACACAGCTGACACTTCGTACCTTCCACGTGGGTGGTACAGCGTCTAACATCGCTGTTGATGCCAACATCAAAGCCAAATTCCAGGGTGTGGTTGAGTTTGAAGGAATTCGAACTGTAGATACCGTTGACAAGGATGGCAACAAGGTGAAGGTGGTAATGGGAAGAACTGGTGAGATTAAAGTTGCTGACAAAGAAAAAGGAAGAATATTAATTTCTAACCACGTTCCTTACGGTTCATTCTTAACTGTTAAGGATGGTCAGAAGGTTGAAAAAGGAGAAACTTTATGTTATTGGGATCCTTACAACGCGGTTATTCTTTCTGAGTTCGATGGTGAAATTGAATTCGAATCGATCATTGAGGGTGTTACTTATAAGGAGGAGTCGGATGAGCAGACAGGGCACAGAGAAAAGGTAATTACTGATACAAGAGATAAGACCAAGAACCCGGCAATCATTGTCAATGGAAAGAACGAGTCTAAAGGATACAACATTCCTGTGGGAGCTCACTTGGCTGTAGAGATTGGTGAAAAAATCAAAGCAGGTCAGGTGTTGGCCAAGATACCTCGTACGATGGGTAAATCAAGGGATATCACCGGAGGTCTTCCTCGTGTAACGGAATTGTTTGAAGCGAGAAATCCTTCTAACCCAGCTGTTGTAAGCGAGATTGATGGCGTGGTGACTTATGGAGGAATCAAGCGTGGTAACCGTGAAATTTTCATTGAATCCAGAGATGGCGTTCAAAAGCGTTACCTGGTTTCCCTTTCAAAGCACATCCTGGTTCAGGATAATGACTTTGTAAGAGCTGGTCAGCCGCTGTCTGATGGAGCTATTACTCCTTCTGATATTCTATCTATCAAAGGACCTACTGCTGTTCAGGAGTACTTAGTGAATGAAATTCAGGAAGTATACCGTTTGCAGGGTGTGAAAATCAACGATAAACACATCGAAGCCATCGTGAGCCAGATGATGCAGAAAGTTGAGATCATTGACTCTGGAGATACCAGCTTCCTCGTAGGAGAGTATGTAGATAAGTTCGAGTTTAGAGAAGAAAACGATACTATCCTTGACAAAAAGTTTGTGGTTGAGCCGGGAGATTCTCAGCGCTTTAAACCAGGACAGATTGTTACCGCCAGAGAAGTTCGCGATGAAAATTCAGCATTGAAACGCAAAGACCAGAAATTGGTAGAGGTGCGTGATGCAATGCCTGCAGTTTCCAGACCAACACTTCAGGGTATTACTCAAGCTTCCCTTAAAACGGAAAGCTGGCTATCTGCTGCATCCTTCCAGGAAACAACGAAGGTGCTTAGCGAGGCTGCGATCAGAGGTAAGGTAGATAGGCTGATGGGATTGAAAGAGAACGTTATTGTAGGTCACCTGATCCCTGCCGGTACAGGTCAGAGAAGACTAAACGATGTGATAGTAACCTCCAAAGAGGAGTACGATCGCATGATGCAAGAGCGGACCTTATCCGAACCAATCGAAAAGGAACTTCAAGACTAATAATTAAATTGACCAACCCTCCTCTTCGGAGGGTTGGTTTTATCAGGCCATGGCAGAAGAAAAGAAGAACCAGCAAAACCAGATCAACATTGAGTTGTCAGAAGAAATAGCAGAAGGTATCTATTCCAACCTGGCTATGATTGCTCATTCCAACAGCGAATTTGTAGTTGATTTTATACGACTAATGCCCGGGGTGCCCAAAGCAAGGGTAAAATCCAGAATTATCATTACCCCAGAACATGCCAAAAGATTGTTGGCTGCCCTCAAAGACAATATTGAAAAGTACGAGTCCACATTTGGGCCAATTAAAAGGACCGATGAAATGCCAAAATTTCCTATGAATTTTGGCGGAACAGTGGGAGAGGCCTAAAACAGCCAAATTAGCCTGAAATAGCCTATAAAAATCTTTAAACAAGGGTTTGCATCCTGTCCTACTTTAGATACCTTTGCAGTCCGAATTTTTTGAAGGTTTTTAAACTAAATATAAATGCCTACCATTCAACAGCTTGTAAGGAAAGGACGGAAAAAATTGACGTTTAAGTCAAAATCCCCTGCCCTTGATTCATGCCCTCAACGAAGAGGCGTATGCACCCGTGTGTATACCACTACCCCTAAGAAGCCTAATTCTGCGCTTCGTAAGGTAGCCCGTGTGAGGTTAACTAACAGCAAAGAGGTGAACGCCTACATTCCAGGTGAAGGCCACAATCTACAAGAACACTCTATCGTATTGATCAGAGGAGGTAGGGTGAAAGACCTTCCGGGAGTTCGTTACCACATCATCCGTGGCGCTTTGGATACAGCTGGTGTAAATGGCCGTCTGCAAAGCAGATCTAAATATGGAGCAAAAAGACCTAAAGCAGGTGCTGCAAAATAATTGATTGAGATATGAGGAAATCAAAACCTAAAAAAAGATACCTACTTCCTGATCCTAAATTTCAGGATCCTATGGTTACAAAGTTTGTAAACTATATGATGGAGGAAGGAAAGAAAAGTGTAGCCTACAGCATTTTCTATGATGCCATCGAGCAGATCGAAAAGAAGAGCGGAGGTGAAAGTGGCTTGGAAATTTGGAGACGTGCCATGAGCAACGTAGCGCCTTCAGTGGAAGTAAAAAGCCGCAGAGTGGGTGGAGCAACTTTTCAGGTACCCATCGAGGTGAGACCTGAGCGCAAGACCAATCTTACCATCAAATGGTTGATTGACTATGCTCGCGCTCGTGGCGAAAAAACCATGACCGATAAATTAGCTGCAGAAATTTTGGCTGCTTCTAAAGGTGAGGGTGCCGCTATTAAGAAAAAAGACGATACTCACAGAATGGCGGATGCAAACAAAGCATTCTCTCATTTTAGATTCTAATCAGAACTAATCAATGGCAAGAGATTTAAGGTACACAAGAAATATAGGTATTGCTGCGCATATTGATGCCGGTAAAACCACTACTACAGAGCGTATTCTCTTTTATTCAGGAGTAAACCATAAAATTGGTGAGGTGCACGATGGAGCAGCTACCATGGACTGGATGGCGCAGGAGCAGGAAAGAGGTATTACCATTACGTCTGCTGCAACTACTGTATTCTGGAATTACAGAGATCAAAAATATCATGTGAACATTATCGATACTCCCGGGCACGTGGACTTTACCGTTGAGGTAAACCGCTCACTCCGCGTATTGGATGGTCTGGTGTTTTTGTTTTCTGCAGTTGATGGGGTTGAACCTCAGTCTGAAACAAACTGGCGCCTTGCTGATAACTACAAAGTAGCCCGCATTGGATTTGTAAACAAGATGGACCGCGCAGGTTCAGATTTTTTAGGTGTTTGCAAGCAGGTAAAGGAGAAATTGGGTAGCAATGCAGTTGCACTGCAATTGCCTATCGGTTCTGAAGAAAACTTTAGAGGTGTTGTTGATTTGATTAACAACCGTGGTATCATCTGGAATGAAGATGACTTTGGAATGACTTTTACGGAAGTTCCCATTCCTGAGGATATGGTTGAAGAGGCACACGAGTACCGCGAAAAATTGTTGGAAGCAGTAGCGGACTACGATGAGTCTTTAATGGAGAAATTTTTTGAAGATCCTAGCTCAATTACAGAAGCAGAGATTCTGAATGCACTTCGCAAGGCTACCATTGACATGAAAATTGTTCCAATGGTATGTGGATCTTCCTTCAAGAATAAAGGAGTTCAAACCATGCTTGACCTGGTGATGGAATTACTTCCTTCGCCAATGGACAAAGATAATATTATCGGTACCAATCCGGATACCGATGCAGAAGTGGTGATCAGGCCTTCAGAAGATGAGCCATTTGCAGCACTTGCATTTAAAATAGCAACCGATCCTTTCGTAGGACGCCTATGCTTCGTAAGGGCCTATTCTGGTATTTTGGATTCTGGTTCATATGTATACAATACACGCTCTGGAAACAAGGAGAGGATCTCTCGTATCTTCCAGATGCATGCCAATAAACAGAATCAGATTGATAAGCTTCAGGCAGGTGATATAGGTGCCGTTGTAGGTTTCAAAGACATTAAAACAGGCGATACCCTTTGCAATGAAAAGCGTTTAGTGGTATTGGAATCAATGGTGTTCCCTGAACCAGTTATCGGTTATGCAATTGAGCCTAAAAAGCAGGCGGATGCAGATAAGTTGGGAATGGCGATCTCTAAATTGGTTGAAGAGGATCCTACACTTCGTGTAAACACGGATCAGGAAACTGGACAAACCATACTTAGAGGTATGGGTGAGCTTCACCTTGAGATCATTATCGATCGCTTGAAGAGAGAGTTTAAAGTAGAAATAAATCAGGGTGCACCTCAGGTGGCTTACAAAGAGTCCTTGACTAAGTCTATTGAGCACAAAGAAGTATATAAGAAACAAACTGGTGGTCGTGGTAAATTTGCCGATATCGTATTTGAGATCGGACCACGTGACGATGGTAAAGAAGGACTTGAGTTTGTTAATGACATTGTAGGTGGTGTTATTCCTCGTGAATTTATTCCAGCTGTACAAAAAGGATTTGAACAAGCAATGGTGAACGGACCATTGGCTGGCTATCCTGTTGACTCCATGAAAGTGAGATTGTTCCATGGATCATTCCACGATGTGGATTCAGACTCTTTGTCATTCGAATTGGCAGCCAGAATTGGTTTCAGAGAAGCAGCAAAAAAATCCGGACCTCAAATTCTTGAGCCTATCATGGCGGTAGAGGTTTTGACTCCAGATGAATTTACTGGATCTGTAACAGGTGACCTCAACAGAAGGAGAGGTATCATGAAGGGAATGGATACCAGAGCAGGAGCTCAGGTGATTAAGGCAGATGTACCATTGTCAGAATTGTTTGGTTACGTTACTGACTTGCGTACCATCACTTCAGGTCGTGCAGCAGCATCTTTGACTTTTGCTCACTATGCACCTGTGCCTAAGAACCTTGCTGATAAAGTAATTGAAGATACAAAAGGAGCAGTAGCTGTAAAATAATTAGGAGCGCACTATGAACCAGAAAATCAGAATAAAATTAAAGTCCTACGATCACAATTTGGTCGACAAATCTTCAGAGAAGATTGTAAGGGCAGTGAAAGCAACAGGAGCTGTAGTTAGCGGTCCAATTCCTCTTCCTACAATTAAAGAGAAGTTTACTGTATTGCGTTCACCACACGTCAACAAGAAATCGCGTGAGCAATTTCAATTGTGTACCTACAAGCGGCTGGTGGATATTTATTCCAACAGCGCAAAGACGGTAGATGCCCTGATGAAATTAGAGCTCCCCAGCGGTGTTGACGTTGAGATCAAAGTATAGTAAGTGAAGTTATAAATGGTAAAGTTGGAACCCTGCTTCTTTAGAGGCAGGGTTTTCTTTTTTCTATTTCTTGCCGAGCAGTAAAATAATGCCTGCAGTCATGTACATACCACTCCAATCTACTTTCAAAGTTTCACCGTCTACACCATTGACGTAGAATGTTGAGTAGCCTGTGTCGCTAGATGCATCTGCATGGCTCTCATCTATTTTAACAAATCGGTAGCCAGCTCTTAGTGCAATTACAAACACGTTTCCTAAAGGCAAATCCAATCCACATGCCGCATGTCCGCCAATACCAATTGCTCTTTCTTCATAAAACTCCTGAGTGTAGGAAGCAAGGCTATTGTAAATACCGACTTTCCCATTCATGAAGCCCATATCTATCCCTGGCTCAACAACGAAATAGCCCCGACTTGATAAAGGTAGCCCTAATTTGAGGGCTACATTCACAAACTTGGCACTGAAATACATATCAGTGGCATATCCATAACCAGTATTTTCTCCCCATATTGCTCTTGAGGGATGAGTGAGTGTTAATTGCAACTCTAATCCAAGTATAGGTTTTCCTTGGGCTGAGGACTGGAATCCAATACTTAAAAATTTAAAGCCATTGGCGCCATCATCTGGTAAGTTGGTCGGGTCTGGGGCAATTCTTTGATAGAATTCGTCTACATTTCCTCTTTTAAACTTGCTCATCAAGCTAACCCCTGCGCCAAAGGTCACCTTCATGCTTGGTGTGTTTTGGTTATCATCACTTTGTGAATAGCAAGAAAAACTTATGATCAGGGCGGCCAAAACGAAAGTTGTTTTCATGACCTTAAATGGATGGGTGTAATTAAATTTAGAGAGATAAAATGGTCCGTCAAATAGTTATTTTAAGGACTACTGAAAAGTCTTCTTTTTACAAGGATTTAGTGAGCTTTTGAGCTTAAAATAAATGAACTATACCCGGCTTTGTTATTCCAGTTTTTTATGGAAGTATAGCTTGTGGTCGGGGACCAATTCCGGGTGTGCGATTTTAATCAAGTCTTTAAGCACGATATCAGGGCGTGCATAACCGAGCTCTAAATACTCACTTCCTCCGGTTGCCCCTTTTCGGGCATCGTAGGTATATACACCACCATCATTAAAAACCCGGAAAAGTGAGTAACGTTCCTCAGCACTTTTCATTTCACTAAGTGACTTGAAAGATCCCACACCAATCCAATAATCCACGGTTTCACCTTTGGCCAATACCGTTTCAAAACTCAATTTTAAAAATCCATTGCTGCTATCATCTTCCCACAGGTACCGATAGCCTGCATCACTGAAGAGCTTGGCCATGTAGTTCTTCCCGCCAGGCAGAAACCAAGCATCCCCGTAGAGTATTCCACTCATCACAGTGGGTTTTGAAGTAACCTGCGAGGCAATGGCTTCAGATTTTAAATATTCATTTTTAATAGTGGTGAAAATGGAATCTGCCATTTGTTCTTTGTCAATAAACAAGGCAAAATATTTGATCCATTCAGCCCGGCCAAGAGGGTGGTCTTCGAGATACTCTGCATTGATTACCATCGGAATTCCAAATTCTTTGAGCTTGTCAAGCTTACTTAAATCACCGGCTAAGGAATAACCCATCACCAATTCAGGCTGAAGCGCTATCAATAACTCCATGTTCATGTTGTTATCAATACCAAGTTCGGTCACCTTGCCAGCGTCAATTTGGGCCCTTGCTCTTGAAGTGCTGATTAAATCAGTCGATGGGAATCCTACTAGCAAATCAATGGCATTAAGCTGGTCTAGCAATGCTATGTGAGAGGTTGAAGTACATACGATGCTTTCAATGGGTGTGCGAATTACTTGTACTTCATTGTCGTGAGGAGGTATGCTTTCATGCTTTGGAACGAGTAAATACCTGATTGCTTTTGGTGCATTGGGATAGGGTTCCTTTATAATAACTTCGGTATACGTCCCGTATTTCTTTATGCTAAACCCTTTTGCGAAATGAGTGTCCGACACTTCCTCTGCATCGTCTGTCTTTGTGTGTGGTTGACAGGAGACGAAACACAGCGTGCAAAGAAAAATAAAAGGAATGGATAAAGTTCGGATCACATTATAAAGTTTGTTGGTTTTAGTGCTTCGGGAGAGACGAAAAAAAATCCTCAACGAGTTTTCTTGAAGCACTACCGGGAGTCATGCTTTTATTCACTACACTTCTCTCATAGGTTTCCATTTTTTTTCTTAGTGAATCCGATTGCATAATCTCTCTTTTCAATAATTGTTCTATTGAGGAGTGAAACCATTCTATATTCTGTTCAGTACGTTGGTGCTCAAAAAAACCTTTTGCTTTCGTGAAAGTTTTAAAATCATCAACCATTTGCCATACTTCGTTCATTCCTCTGTGTTCGATAGCAGATGAGATTAATACCTTGGGGATCCAGCCAGAATCAGAAGGAGGGAAAAAATGAAGTGCATGTTGATAATCAGCCTGAGCTTGTTTGGCCCTTTTCTTATTATCACCATCCGCTTTGGTGATCACCACACCATCGGCCATTTCCATGATTCCTTTTTTAATGCCTTGCAGTTCATCTCCAGCCCCTCCTAATAAGAGCAAAAGAAAAAAATCTACCATGTTCCTCACAGATATTTCTGATTGACCTACACCAACTGTTTCAACAATAATCACATCAAATCCCGCGGCCTCACAAAGTAGAATGGTTTCCCTGGTTTTATCCGCAACGCCTCCCAAAGCGCTGGCAGCGGACGTAGGTCTGATAAATGCATTCTCATCGCGAGCCAATTCATCCATTCGGGTTTTGTCACCCAGGATACTCCCTTTCGTACGCTGGCTGCTTGGATCGATGGCAAGCACCGCCAGCTTTTTCCCAATGGCAGTCAGGTGCTTTCCAAAAGCTTCAATAAATGTGCTTTTACCCACCCCTGGAATGCCGGTAATACCTATGCGAATGGACTTCCCCGTGTGAGCCAATATTTTTTGGATAAGTGCCTCGGCCAGCAATTGATCGGATTTAAGACGACTTTCTGCAAGGGTAATGGCACGGCTTAAGATGATGCGATCGTGCTTAAGAATGCCATCTGCATAGGCATCAGCGGTAAGTCTGGAGTTGGATTGAGTAGGCTTACGTGTAGGACTTCCCATTGTTAATTTTTAAATTTACTGATTGCCGACTAGCTTTAAATCTTTTCATGCGAAAATTCTTCACCGATGTTATTTTTACTACCCTGTTCGTGTTTGTCACGCTGGGGGGTATAGTTCAGATAACTGACCTCAGAATCTTCAGTGCGTTTGATCCTCTCGGCCAGGCACTGGGCGACATGGAATTAACTGATATTGCCTTTTCTCAATTGAGAAGCGATCCTTCTATTGACACCAATATTGTAATTGTAAACATTGGTGCTCTGCCAAGACGAGGTGTTGCAGAGCAAATTAGAATACTAAATAAGTACAATCCTAAAGTAATTGGCATCGATAGTTTTTTTGATTGTAAAAAAGGCCTTCGAGATACAATTAATTGTCCGCAATTGATTGATGTGATGGGCAATGCGATGTTGGCCAATCAAATTGCTGAGGCGAGAAATGTTGTGATGGTGACCCGCGTTACACAAACTGATTCATTATACAATACAGGTATATACGATCAATATGATTCATTGGAGCGTACTGATGCCGACATAAGGGGCAACGCCTATGAAGGCTTTGCCAATTTGCCAACTGATGCCGACAATCAAGAATCCTTTAAGGCGTGTCGTACCTTCGTTCCAAGGTTACAAGTGGGGAAGGATACCCTCAATGCATTTTCAGTTGAAGTTGCGCGTATTTATTCTCCAGAAAAAGCAAATCGGTTTTTACAAAGAGATAATTACGAAGAGGTAATCAACTACAGGGGTAACATTTTGGATATTTATGGGGCTTCCTCATTTGCAGGAAGATATTATGCCCTGGATTGGTATCAGGTATTGAATGAGGAATTTTTTCCTGGCCTCATTACAGATAAGATTGTGCTGATGGGCTACATGGGTGATGATTTCACAGACACCTCTTGGGATGACAAGTTTTTTACTCCCTTGAACAAGCAATATGCCGGTAAAGCCAACCCGGATATGTATGGACTGGTAGTGCATGCCAATATTGTTTCAATGATCTTGGCAGAAGATTATATTGAAGTAATGGCCACGTGGCAGGAATGGGCAATTGCCATTTTCATCTGTATGATAAATGTGGCATTATTTTGGTTAATCTACAGAACATCACCTGACTGGTTTGATGGTGTGAGTGTAATCCTGCAATTATTGCAGATAGTTTTACTGTCATTTTTAATGATTTATTTCTTTAACTGGTATAGTTTTAAACTGGATTTGACCATCTCATTAGGCGCTTTGGCTGTAGTTGGTACGTGTTTTGAGCTATATCAGAGTGCGATTTTAAAGATATACGAATGGGTAAAAAACAGACTTACCAAACGCAGGCAGCAGGTATTAACACCCGAATAATAGATAAATAATTGCTAACTTAGTACTCCAAATAGTTTATAACATCATGAAAAACAGCAAGTTAATTCTAGTCTTAGGCTTTATTTTTACAATTTCAGGGGCATTTGGACAGGATTATGCCTTTAAGGTATTAGCCAATAAAGGAACCAATGAGGTGAAAAGTGGCGATTCTTGGCAGGCCATAAAAACCGGAGCCAGCTTAAATGCCACCGATGAGGTAAGGTTAGCTGAAAACGCCTACCTGGGACTTATACATAAAACAGGCAAGCCGATTGAAGTAAAGCAAGCAGGAAGCTATAAAGTAGCGGATTTGGCCTCTCAGGTAAAGGGAGGTACAAGCGTACTGAATAAATACACAGATTTTATTCTAAGCAGTAACTCAGCGGAAGCCCAAAAAAATCGACTGAGTGCTACCGGGGCCGTACACAGAGGTGCCAAGGGATTGAGGGTATATTTGCCTGATGCTCAGTTTGCCAATGTACTTAACAAACGCGTGGTGATCAGGTGGGAAGAAGTCAAAGGAGGAAGTCCTTTTGTTGTGATATTGAAGAACATGTTTGATGACGAAATCCTTAAAAAGGAAACAACAGAAGCAAGACTTGAAATTGATTTGTCTGATCCAAAGCTCGCTAATGAATCTGCCATTCTTGTAGAAATCAGATCATTGTCTGACCCAGAGTTGAAGACTGAAAAGAACTTACTCATCAAAAAATTGCCAGCAGCTCAACTTGAAGCACTCACCAAAGAAATGGAGACACTTACTCAACAGGTTGATACTCAGACGGCAATTTCGAAGTACATCATGACTGGGTTCTATGAAGAAAAAAACCTATTCATTGATGCGGTTACAGCCTACGAGGATTTAATTAAGATGGCTCCAGATGTTCCGTCCTACAAGGAGTCTTATGAAGAGTTTCTTTTGAGGAACAAGTTCAAGGAGCCTAAGTAAAAATAATTGTAAAAGGTGCTAAAAACCCCATCCTGATATCCGGGATGGGGTTTTTCTTTTGATGGCAGACAGGCACATAAGTGCTTGTATCGCGCCATTATTATCCTAATTTTGTGATCCTAACCTAAGTACTATCATGAGCGTATTGGTAAATAAGAACTCCAGAATTATTGTCCAGGGATTTACTGGTTCGGAAGGATCATTTCATGCCGGCCAGATGATTGAATATGGCACCAACGTAGTTGGAGGTGTTACACCGGGCAAGGGAGGGCAAGAACATTTGGGCCGGCCTGTTTTCAATACCGTAAAAGAAGCCGTTGAAAAAACTGGAGCTGACGTATCAATCATTTTTGTGCCACCAGCATTTGCTGCAGATTCAATTTTGGAAGCTGCCGAGGCTGGAATCAAAGTAGTTGTGGCAATCACAGAAGGTATTCCTGTAAAGGACATGATGGTGGTGAAGAAATTTGTAAAGGAAAAGGGTGTCATCTTAATAGGACCCAATTGCCCTGGTGTGATTACGCCAGGAGAAGCGAAGGTAGGTATCATGCCAGGCTTCGTATTCAAAAAAGGAAGAATTGGCGTTGTTTCTAAGTCAGGTACACTCACCTATGAAGCAGCTGATCAGATTGTAAAAGCAGGTTTGGGGATATCAACGGCCATTGGAATTGGTGGAGACCCAATTATTGGAACACCAACCAAAGATGCGGTTGAAATGCTAATGAACGACCCAGAAACAGATGCTGTAGTAATGATCGGTGAGATTGGTGGTAATTACGAGGCGATGGCAGCACGTTGGATCAAAGAAAGTGGCATAAAAAAGCCTGTGGTAGGTTTCATTGCTGGACAAACTGCTCCTCCAGGACGCAGGATGGGTCACGCTGGGGCCATTATTGGAGGTGCAGAAGATACAGCTGAAGCCAAAATGAAAATCATGCGCGAGTGCGGTATTCATGTGGTAGAATCTCCTGCGCTAATAGGCGAAACCATGCTGAAAGCACTCGGGAAAAAATAATCTTGCACTTTTACAATAGTTCATTGGCCAAGTTGGCCAATTCACTTCGTTCGCCTTTTTCTAAGGTGATGTGTGCATAAAGTTCATGATCTTTTAAGCGATCTATCAAGTTGGACAGTCCATTACTTTGCGAATCAAGGTAGGGTGTGTCAATTTGATAAATATCCCCGGTGAAGATAATCTTGGTGTTTTCTCCAGCACGAGTGATGATGGTCTTTACTTCATGGGGTGTAAGGTTCTGGGCCTCATCTACGATAAAACAAATATTAGAAAGACTTCGACCTCGTATATAAGCAAGCGGAGTAATTACCAATTTTTCCAGATTAATCATTTCAGTGATTTTACTGTACTCCTTGTCGCTCTCTCCGTATTGGTTTTGTATAAATTTCAGGTTGTCCCACAACGGCTCCATGTAAGGGTTGATCTTGGACTTGATATCTCCCGGTAAGAAGCCAATGTCTTTATTGCTTAGTGGTACGATGGGCCGGGCGAGATAGATTTGCTTAAATTCTTTTTTCTGTTCCAGGGCAGCAGCCAACGCGATAAGCGTTTTGCCCGTTCCCGCTACACCCTGTATGCTTACCAATTTTACTTCTGGTTTTAGCACAGCATGAATAGCGAATGCTTGCTCTGCATTTCTTGGCTTAATCCCGTAGGCATTTCGCTTTTCTACTTGCTCCACCATACCATTGGCTGAATTATAAAATGCCAGCACGGATTTTTTTCCGCTTCTGAAAATATAATAATGGTTTTTCATGGGTGCTTGCCTTCCTAGTATTTCTGCTGGAGGGCAATAGCCTTTATCATACAATAGATTGATCACATTGGGATCCACGTCATCCACTATGGTCTTCCCAGTATAGAGCGAACTAATGTTCTGTATTTTGCCTGTGGTATAGTCTTCTGCCTGCAAACCCAAGGCCTTGGCCTTTAATCTTAGGTTTACATCTTTGGAAACAAGAATTACTTTTTTTCCTTTTTCTTCTTTTTGAAGAAGCAGAGCGGAATTGAGTATGCGATGGTCGGCTTTGTCTTCATTAAAGATTCTGTTGGCATCCAATGATCCATTGCTTCCAGTATCCATTAATACCTTAAAACGCCCTTTGCCCTTCCCATTAAGGGGATTCCAGTTATGCAACATCTGGTCTTTGGCCAGCTTGTCGATCAATCGTATAAATTCCCTTGCTTCAAAGTTTTTGGTATCGTTCCCTTTTTTGAAATTATCTAGTTCTTCTAATACCGTGATGGGGATACCTATGTCATGTTCATCAAAATTGAGGATGCTATTGTGCTCGTAGATAATTACTGAAGTGTCGAGGACGAATACTTTGTTCTCTTTTTTGGTCTTTGCCATACTCAAAAAAAGGTTTTAGTCCAGTCAAAAAAAAAGCGAAGACACGTATCTTACAATGGTTTAGGAACTGCCTTGTAAGTATGAAACGTGTCTTCGCAAAATCTATTTCGTTAGATAAAGCTAACAAAGGAACTGAATAATTGCAATGGCGTTAGGTAATCTTTAATAACTAATTCATCATTCCTCCGAAGTTGTCTTCATCTTCATCATTTTCTTCTTCGGCAGGTAAGCTAAACATACCGCTAAGAAGATCCTTAAACTGAAACCCTTTCACGAGGTTGTTCTTGCTTATTTGACTGTACTCGGCAAGACCATGCAACGCAAATTCCATCAATAACAACTGAGTTGCTTTATTTTCAGAACCATGATGTTCTTTCACCAACTCTGTCAACCCGGGTACACTTTCAATGGATTTTTTGTAGTCGGCTTCTGACATGTCGTGCAGCAAATCAATGGTGTTGCCGTCACCAAACCATGCCGTTATTTTTTTGTATGGACTTTTTTCTTTTTGTTTTCTGAATTTATCGGGATCAGGGAAGTAGTTGGTAAACTGCGATCGAATGGCTTTTCCTATAAGATTCTGAGCCACTATTCCAGGGCCTTCCTGCTCACCTTCATACACCAATTCGACCTTACCCGTTATCGAGGGCACCACACCGATAAAATCAGTGAATCGAATAGAAGTATTCGTTTCATTGTTGATGATACTTCTTCGTTCTGCAGCAGCTACCAGGCTTTCAAATGCTGAAATCGTTAACCTGGCTGACACCCCACTTTTTGCATCCACAAATTCACTTTTACGGGCTTCAATGGCAATCTGTTCTACAAGGTCTTTGACAATTTCTGCAGAGGTTACAACCTTTCGTTGTGCCTCATTGATCTGCGCTTCTTGCTGGGTGATTCTCTTTCCGATGTCAATTGATTTCGGGTAGTGGGTAATAATCTGGCTGTCTATCCTGTCTTTTAACGGAGTAACAATGCTACCTCTATTGGTATAGTCTTCTGGATTGGCAGTGAAAACGAATTGAATCTCCAGCGGCAATCTTAATTTAAATCCCCTGATTTGAATATCTCCTTCCTGAAGAATGTTGAACAAGGCCACTTGTATTCTTGCCTGTAAATCGGGAAGCTCGTTGATCACAAAGATGCATCGGTGCGACCGAGGGATAAGGCCAAAGTGGATAACGCGTTCATCAGAGTAAGGCAATTTTAAGGAGGCAGCCTTAATAGGGTCAACATCACCTATGAGATCGGCAATAGATACATCCGGAGTAGCCAGTTTTTCTGTATAGCGCTCATCACGATGAACCCAAGTTATTGGAGTGTCTTCACCCATTTCATCAATCTTGTCTTTCCCAAATCTTGAGATGGGGGCGAGGGGGTCATCATTCAACTCTGATCCTGCTATAACAGGGATATACTCATCCAGCAGTTGAGTCATCATTCTTGCAATTTTTGTTTTGGCTTGACCACGCAAGCCCAGCAGATTAATATCATGACCAGCGAGAATGGCTCTTTCCAAATCAGGAATTACCGTTTCTTCATAGCCCCAAATTCCCTCAAATACATTTTCTTTTTTGCGCAATTTTGAAATGAGGTTTTCCCGAAGTTCTTCTTTAACGCTTTTGGATTGGTATCCTTCCTTCTTGAGCTGGCCAAGTGTTTTTATTTTCTGTGTATCTATCATGTCTTAATTTCTGCTTATAAATTTTTTCTTCTATTTCTTCTGAAATCCTCAAACACCAGATTGCCTAAACCTTGCAGACTACTGTAGTAAGCATTGCCATTATTGGCTTTGGTGAAGTCCCTCACAAATGCCTGTAAATAAGGGTCAGTTGCAATCATGAATGTTGTTACAGGAATTTTTATTTTGCGAAGCTGGCCTGCAAGATTTAATGTTTGTTTTAAAATTATTGGATCCAACCCGAAACTGTTTTTGTAATATTTAATCCCTTGCTTGATACAGGTGGGCTTTCCATCTGTAATCATAAAGATTTGTTTATTGGTATTTTTTCTTCGCCTGAGGATGTCCATAGCCAATTCCAATCCAGCTACAGTGTTGGTGTGATAGGGGCCTACTTTGAGGTAGGGCAGGTCTTTGATTTCAATTTGCCAGGCATCATTGCCAAACACTAATATATCCAGCGTATCCTTCGGGTATTTCTTAGTAATCATTTCGGCCAATGCCATGGCCACTTTTTTGGCCGGTGTAATCCTGTCCTCGCCATACAAAATCATAGAGTGCGAGATGTCAATCATAAGCACTGTAGATGTTTGCGTTTTGTATTCGCTCTCCATCACCTCAAGGTCTTCTTCGGTCATGAAGAAGTTGTCGAGGCCGTGGTTTATTTGTGCGTTTTTTAGCGAATCCGTTATTGAGATTTGTTCAAGCGTATCGCCAAATTCATAATCACGTCTGTCAGTAGTGGATTCGTCTCCCTGACCACTATGATGCGTTTTATGCTCTCCGCTCTTTGATTTTTTAAGCTTGCCAAAAATTTCTTCCAATGCAGACTTTCTTAAATCCTGTTCCCCTTTGGGGTTTAATTTATATTCTCCAGTCGGACCTTCTTCGCTGATAAAGCCATTTTTCTTTAGGTCTTCGATAAAATCACCCATGCCATATTGGTCATTGGTAAGTTTGTACTGCCTATCTACCTCAGTAAGCCACTGTAAGGCCTCCCCAACATTACCAGAAGTAATTAATATCAGCTGCATGAAAATTTTAAGCAGCTTGTCGAAGTCGCTCTTTTCTTCATCTGGGGCAGGTATGTATTTTGAAAATCGATATCCTAGCATGCTGGTGCTTATTACAAATAGTCGGTCGTATTCTAAACCAATTATTAATGCTTTCTGTTCAAAGAGACAGATGCATTTATTGAAAATGGCTATTGTCCGTTAGCCAAGGAGTTAAAGTAAACCCTTTTTTGCAACTCATGTAAGAATTCTTATTCGTATTGAATTTTTAATGTCGAGACTGGTCTAATTTTACATTGTCTAACCTTAATCTACTAATAGTAATGAAAAGAATAGTTGTGCTATTAATCGGAGTGGCTTGTTTTGTGCTTTCTTCCTGCAGTCAATATACCTGCCCTACCTATAGCAAAGTTCCCGTAGCACATCCTGAAGAAAGCAGGATATAATTTTTTTGCCGGAAATTAACTTTGAGTTTTGTGTCTTTTTGGCCCAATCGTGCCATAAACATAGTCCCATAAAGGAGAAGAAACACCAAAAACCCCATTTCCATCCTTATAATGATGCACACTGTGGTTGATCCACAAATGTTTAAGAAAATTTTTCGGGGGCTGATAGGCATGCACCATGTAATGAATTGCCAGGTATAGTGCATATCCTACCAAAAAACCTGGCAAAAAGGAAAATACAAGATCACCGAGAATTAATCGGAAAAGAAATAGAAGCAAAGTGGATATGGTGATGCTGAGCAAAGGTGGCATTGCCAACCGTTCCTTATCCTTTGGAAATTCGTGATGTACTCCATGCATGGTATACTGCAGTTTGGCCCTTAATTGGGTATAGGTCTTCATATGGAACAAGTACCTATGCACAAGGTATTCAACCCATGTAAAAGAGATAAGCCCTATAGTAAAAGTCACCACAGAAATACTTAGAGAAAGTGTGGTATGGGTAAAATTCCAGTAAAGCAAAGCCGAAGCATAAATAAAAAAAATAGTGAGGGGCACGGCAATATGAGTCTTTGTAAGTCTTTCTAATATGGGATTATTAAAAAGTTTTTTACTCCCTTTGTGTTGAGGTTTTCTATTGTCATTCATAGTGTCACAGTTCAACTTCAGATTAAGCTACAACTACTACTCAGCCAAAAAATAAGAATCAGATAACCACCCTTTCGGCTGACTTTTCGATCACTTTTCTATAATAATTTTCATAAAGTGGCAGAATATTTGAAATATCAAATTCTTTTGCCCGCTTCAATGCATTTTCTTTAAAGGTATGAAGATTTTCCTTATTTAATATATGAAGCGCATTTTTTGACATCTCTTCCACGTCCCCCACTTCACTTAAAAAGCCAGTAACTCCATTAATATTTAGTTCAGGAATACCCCCAGCATTGGAAGAAATGACTGGAACTTCACATGCCATGGCTTCAAGCGCTGCCAATCCGAAACTTTCTTTTTCTGAAGGCATCAGGAATAAGTCTGCTACTGAAAGCACTTCTTCAATGGCCTCTAATTTTCCGAGAAAGCGAATGTCCTCCTCTATCCCAAGTTTCTTGGACAGATCCTCTGCCCCTGCACGCTCCGGCCCATCCCCGATCATCAGTAATTTGGCAGGAATTTCTCTCCGGATGTTATTAAAGATTTTCACCACATCGCCAATCCGTTTTACTTTCCTGAAGTTAGAAATATGAACGATCAGCACTTCGTCATTGGGACAAATTGCTTTTTTAAAGTGATCCTTTTTTTGTTTTTTAAATTTGTCCAGATCAATAAAATTTGGAATTACTTCAATGTCATTTTTAATATCAAAAAACTCAAATGTTTGATACCTTAAGTCTTTGGATACCGCTGTTACGCCATCCGATTCATTGATACTAAAAGTGACCACAGGCTCGTAAGATGCATCTTTTCCTACCAACGTAATATCAGTGCCGTGAAGTGTAGTCACTACCGGAATAATGATTCCTTGTGTTTTCAGGATCTGCTTTGCCATATAGGCAGCAGAAGCGTGTGGGATGGCATAATGCACATGAAGCAAGTCTAACTTCTCATTGATGACTACACTCACCATCTTACTTGCCAGCGCAAGCTCATAAGGTGGATACTCAAAAAGAGGATAGGTGCGTATGTCTACTTCGTGGTAGAATAGATTTTCATTCAGAAAGTCAAGTCGACTTGGTTGCGAATAGGTGATAAAATGTATTTCGTGCCCTCCTTTTGCAAGCGCCTTTCCCAATTCCGTAGCCACTACTCCGCTGCCTCCAAAGGTGGGATAACAAACAATTCCTATTTTCATTTTTCCTGCCATAGCTATTTCTTGTCTTTAACCCACTTTTAGATCGAATAGTTCTATAATTAGGGTCAATTTTGAGCTTTACAATAGTCAAAAATTGATTGATAAATAATGTCCTGTATTCTAGGACGAATATTTCCTGTTAATAGTTTAGTGTTAAACATATCCGGATACACCCTGTTCGATAAAAAGACAAAAACCAGGTTAAATTCCGGATCTACCCAGACTGCCGTACCCGTAAAGCCAGTGTGGCCAAACGTCTTTGGGGACGCGTATAGCGAGGTGGGGCCATTCCAATCGCTGATAGTGGGCTTATCCCAGCCCAGCCCCCTTCTGTTTGAGTCGTATTGTTTTGAAGTGAACAGTTCAATGGTTTCTGGTTTGTAAAACTGGTGTCCACCATAACTTCCTTTTTGAAGCCACATTTGACCCAGCTTGGCCAGATCATTGGCATTGCTAAACAACCCTGCATGACCCGCTACACCTCCATGCATTGCGGCTCCCTGATCATGTACATACCCAACCAGTTTGCTTCCTCTGAATTGCTTGTCCACTTCGGTGGGAGCTATCTGGTATTCTGGAAATCTTTCAAGGGGCAGAAAGCCGGTTGTAGTGGCTCCAATTGGTTCATAGATGTTTTGTGAAAGAAAATCCTGCATGGGCTGATTTAGCAGTTTTTCTGCCAAGTGTTGCATGATGTAAAAGCCCATATCACTGTAGGTATAGTCATAAGGTGTCTTGGGGTTTTTATCGCGTATTTTGGCATTAATGATCCATTGCCAAAGGCTGTCCTTCATTACCTTGCTGGCAAATAAATCTTTGGCAACGGGAAAAGGATATTCGGAATTTTGAGTCCTGCTGTAATAGTTAGGCAATAGTGTAGAGTCCTTCATGGTTTGCAACCAATAGGGAAGGTATGGCCAAAGGCCAGCCTGATGAGTGAGAACATCCTTTATAGTAAAATCTTTTTTATTGGTTGTTTTTAGTTCAGGCAGATATACAGATATCTTTTTATCGATATCAATAAGCTTTTTCTCATGCATGAACATTACCGTTTGAAGTGTGGCGGCCACTTTTGTTATGGAAGCCAGATCGTAAATGGTTTGGCTGGTAACGGGTTCAGCCTTATCATAAGTTTTCCAACCATACGCTTTGTCAAAAATAACTTGTCCGTTTCTGGCAATAATGATGTTGCAACCGGGTGTTGCGCCCGAGTCCAGGGCCTGGGCCACTACTGCGTCTATTTTAGCCAGTGTCTGACTGTTCATTCCCACCATTTCTGGTATGCCGTATGCCAGCCTGTCAAGCATATTATTGGGACTTCCTTCTCCCTGGGTGACTAAATTGTTAATTGTAACCGGACTGACCCCACCTGCTTGCCTGGCACCAAAGATGACTTGAGCAGCGAGCATAGGAATTGGTTTTGCATCAGAGTAGGCCATCAAAAGTGCGGTGGGTTGATTCAAACCCACCAGGTCATAAGGATTTCCAAATGAAACCACTATGGTTTTTTGTTTCTCGATAATCCGATTGAGCCATTGGATCAGCACATTTCTTTCGGGTGCATGTATTGAAAAAATCCCAATAACCACTTCGTCAAAGTTATTGAGTTGATTCATCAGCCTGACTGTATCGGTTGATTTTTTTACGCTGAATGATTCGAAGTCTGAGTAGTTTTGCAGATAGTGATTAAATGTAGGGTAAGCACCTTCTCCAAGTGTAATTGACGCAAATTTTTTACCTTCCAATGCGCTTATTGGAATCAAATCTGAAGTATTTTTTGCAAGCGTAATAGAGGCAGTAGATAACTCGTAGTTAAGCACATCAGCTTTTCGGGTGTTGATTTGGCTGATGATGTTGTCATTTTTTAATGCTTCAATGTTAGAGAGGCCAATATCGTATTTGGCTGCCAATATTTTTTTTACGCTTATTTCAAGTTGAGCCTTTAATGCAGCATTTCTTTTTAGTGCTGTTTCAATTTTATTGATGGAGGCATTCAGGTTGTAGGGATTGATCAACAAATCATTACCTACTTCAAATGCAAGTTTTTCAGATTCATTTTTTGCTTTTTCAGAAATATCATGAAAGTAGGGTATTTCTGTTGCGGTAAGCCCGTTGAAGTTCAGTTGTTTTTTCAAAACATCGCTGACAAATAACTTTGAAATGGATGCTGGTATCGCTTTCTTTTTATCCAGGGTAGAAAAGTGGAGGTTGGATGTGTTCATTCCCCCTATACCGTTTTTAATTAATTGATCAAAAGGATAAAAGTTTAACGTATCCAGTCGATAATTAGTAAAATCAATGGTATTGGTTTTTTCAAACTCTTTTTCTTCATCCGTGGATACAGAAGCATGTTTGGCAATGGCAATTATTCCCTTCTGCTGGAGGCCTTTCATCAGCATAATGGATTTTCTACTGACTTCTTTTTTATTTATCCCATAAAATTCAGAAGAGCGAAACGGGATAATGTCAATATCGGCATTCGGTGCCAGATTGATATTGGCTCCGATTACTTTCATTTGTCTTGCAATCTCTCGGCCTAATTGAATTATCAAGGAATCGTTGGTTATTGCCCCGATCATCAAAGGATCTGGAAAACGCATCAGGCTGTCCAAAGTTTTTCCAGGACCTGTTTCAGCATCCATCATCACCAAAAGTGGAACCTCGGATTTCTTCTGAAGTTGATTAATTAGTTGAGCTGTACCCACGGGGCCGCCTCCGGTGATTATGACCCCTCCAGGACGATTACGCTCTATAAGATCCATTAAATTTTCGATCTCACGCGGGCTGTCATAAGATGAAACGGGGATTACAAACAACTGGCCTATTTGCTCCTCAGTACTCAAAGTTTGGAAAATGCTGTCAATCCAAAGGTTTTTTTTGTTCTGCGCAAAAACCTGGTCATACCCCATCCATAATACCAAAACAATCAAAACTTTTTTTAGCATAGAGCCGTTAGCTTTTTGTAATTGCAAGTGATTAACTTCATTTTTGTGAGACATGAAGATAGCCACTGTTTGGCGCGTCATCCTCACCGCAAACGTAAAAAAAATTAAACAATGAAATTCCTGTCTTTATTTAACAAGACTCCTTCTCACAAAAGCTTTAATTATACGCCTCGGTATTACGACCCACAAAAGGAAGAGATGCAGGAGCGCGAAGCCAGAATAAGGAGGGAGTTGAAATTGGAGCAGGAGAAAGGAGCCGGAGATTACAGATCCAGAATTTCGGGTTCATTTCAGTCTGCGCGTAAAAGATCAAAGCAATCCAGTGAGTCGCTAAGTGCAAATCTCTTGCGTTTTGGGATTATACTATTTCTGGTTTTATTCATCATCGCCTATATCCAGTGGGGGGAAATTGCCTTTTATGGCTTTGCGTTGTTTATCCCATTCTATCTCTACATGAAATTTAAAAAGCGATAGTTCACCTTTTTCATGGCCGACATCATTCAACTTCTTCCAGATTCCATCGCCAATCAGATTGCGGCAGGGGAGGTTGTGCAACGACCTGCAAGTGTCGTGAAAGAGTTAATGGAAAATGCTATAGATGCCGGGGCGGATCAAATAAAGGTGATTGTTAAAGAAGCAGGAAGAACGCTCATTCAGGTTATTGACAATGGATCGGGCATGAGTGAAACGGATGCGCGCCTGAGTTTTGAGCGTCATGCCACTTCAAAAATAAGGAAGGCCGAAGATTTATTCGCCCTGCGTACAATGGGTTTTCGAGGTGAGGCACTGGCCTCCATCGCGGCTATTGCACAGGTGGAAATGAAAACACGATTGGCGGTCAAAGAATTGGGTACTTTATTGCTTATCGAAGGGTCGGAAGTAAAAAAACAAGAGCAAACTTCGTTTGATGCGGGTACCAGTATTAGTGTAAAAAATCTTTTTTATAATATTCCTGCCAGACGAAATTTCCTGAAGTCTATTCCGGTGGAGATGAAACACATTATTGATGAGTTTCAGCGCCTGGCCTTAGCTTATCCCAATAAGTCTTTCAGTCTGATTCATGGAGATCAATCCATTCATGATTTGATTCCCGGTAAATTGAGCCAACGAATTGTGGCACTGTTTGGTAAGAACTATCAGCAGCAACTGGCGGCCTGTAACGAAGAGACGGATCTTGTAAAGATTACTGGATACATTGGAAGACCAGAGTCAGCAAAGAAAACCAGGGGTGAACAATTCTTTTTTGTTAACAATCGTTACATCAAAAGCAATTACCTGAATCATGCAGTGACCACAGCATTTGAAGGTTTATTACCGGAAGGAAGCTATCCTTTCTATGTTTTGTTTATGGAGATTGACCCCAAACATATTGATGTCAACGTCCATCCTACGAAAACAGAAATCAAGTTTGATGATGAGCGGGCCGTGTACGCAGTAGTGAAAGCCTCCGTTAGACAGGCATTGGGGGCACACAACCTTTCTCCTGCCATAGATTTTAATTCTGATGTAAATGTAATCAGCAAGCTGAGTAGCAGTGATCGCCAGTTTAAGGAAACATACTACAATGAGCAGTTTGGAAATTCACTCAACAGAGCAAATCTTGAGAATTGGGAGAAACTATTTGATGAGGAAAGTCCTTCTCGCTTAAAGCATGATTTTGAACAAAAACCTTCCGTAAGGTATGAGAGCGCGGTAAACAGACAGGACATTGCCTATCAAGCGGAGGAAAGAACTGTTTTTCAATTGCATGATAAGTATGTGGTAAGGGCAGTGAAGGGCGGTCTTATGATTATGGACCAGCAGGCAGTGCACGAGCGTGTATTATATGAGAAATTCCTATTACACCTGAAAGGTGTTGCGGGGAACAGTCAACAGAGTTTGTTTCCGCAAACGGTGGAGCTGGCACCCGCTGACTTTGCATTGGTGATGGATGCAGAAAAAGAGATCAAAGCGCTGGGTTTCCAATTTGAAATATTTGGAAAAAATGCAGTACTCATATCAGGGATACCTGCAGATATTGTGGGTGGAGAGAAAGCGCTTTTTGAAGGGCTGATTGAACAATTTAAAATCAATCAATCGGAACTTTCCATTCCATTAAAAGAGAACCTGGCCAGGTCACTGGCCAAGCGGGCGGCCATTAAGTCGGGACAAAAATTAAGAAAAGAGGAGTTGGAAGCTTTAGTGGAGGGTTTATTTGCATGCAATAATCCCAATTTCTCACCTGAGGGTTTACCAACCTTTTTTATTTTTGATGTTTCTAAGATTGAAAACTACTTTAACAGATAACCAGGTAAACGATAAATTTGTAACTGAATGTTTAGACTAACGCCTCTTGTTCGTAACCTGATCATTATCAATGTGGTCGTTTACCTTTTGCAGCAGTTTATAGGTATTACTCCTTATATTTCGCTTTGGCCTATTGGTTCGGGGGCTTTTGCTCCCTACCAGTTCTTTACCTATATGTTCGCTCATGGTGGCCTGGGGCATATCTTTTTCAACATGTTTGCGCTGGCATCTTTTGCCCCCATACTTGAGAGCCACTGGGGTGACAAGAAGTTTTTGATATTCTATTTGGCTACCGGAATAGGGGCGGCATTAATTTACGCACTGGTTAATTATTATTTTTTTCCAGGCACAGGTGGAATCATGTTAGGCGCTTCTGGGGCATTGTATGGCATATTAATGGCATTTGGAATGATTTTCCCCAACCTTGAAATCATGTTATTATTCCCGCCTATTCCCATAAAGGCAAAATACATGGTATTTTTGATTGGCTTTTTAACTTATGCCATGGATCGCAGTGGATCGGTAGCTCATTTGGCACACTTCGGTGGTGCATTTGTAGCGTTCCTGATCATTACAGCTTGGAGGAGTCAGGGGTCGGGTAGAGGATACTAAAAGGTAGCTATAAAGTGTTTGACGAATTTAAATCTGTTTTTCAAAAGCCCAACAACGCCCACGTTCAGTTGATCGTGATTAATGTGGCCATGTTTTTAGTGATGGGGGCCATCTATGTATTTAGTACAATAGGAGGAGCAGATGTTGTTTATGCTTTCATTAGTAAACAATTTACGCTGCCACCAAAGTTTGGGGATTTTATTTTAAGACCCTGGACCATTATTACCTATGCCTTTGCGCATAGCCTCACAGATATTTTCCATATTTTATTCAACATGCTGATCTTCTATTGGTTTGGAAGACTGTTTATTGAGTACTTGGGCAATGATAAGCTGATTGCGCTTTACCTGTTAGGAGCCATAGCCGGTGGGGTAGTTTATTTACTGGTATTTAATCTGGTTCCATATTTCGTTGAGCGGTCAGACTTTGCTGGCATGATAGGAGCGTCTGCAGCTGTTTACGCCATCGTCACAGGAGCAGCTGTTTTACTTCCCAACTACACTTTTTATTTATTGTTTCTTGGTCCCGTTCGGATAAAATACATTGCCGGATTTTATATCGCACTGTCATTTCTTGGTTCAGTGGGTAGCAATGCAGGCGGAAACATAGCTCACCTGGGAGGAGCCCTTATTGGATTTATTTATATCAAACAATTGCAGGTAGGAGTAAATTGGGGCGGGTGGATTACTGTTACTCTGGATTGGTTTAAAGAATTATTTCAACCAAGACCCAAGGTTAAAGTCACCTATCGTAAAGAGGAACCCAAGCCAAAAAGCAAAGGAAAACCAACAGGGGCCTCCAAAGCCAGTCAAGAGGAGATTGATGCCATTTTGGATAAGATCTCTGAACGTGGTTATGAAAGTCTTTCTTCAGACGAAAAAGAAAAGCTTTTCAACGCCAGCAAAAAATAGCCTTATACTTTTTCCAGCGCCTGGTCGATATCCCAAATCAGGTCATCAATGTGTTCAACACCTACGGAAACCCTTACCATCTTTTCTGAGATAGCCATTTTTTTGCGGTAAGCGGGATCTACACCCGCGTGGGTCATGGACGCTGGGTGCTCTGCCAGCGACTCGGTGCTACCTAAACTAACCGCCAGCTTGATCAATCGCAATGCATTTAAAAAACGGAATGCTTCTTTTTCTCCGCCCTTAATATCAAAAGAAAGCATGGCGCCTGCAGAAGTATACTGTTTTTTATAAATCTCGTATTGCATTTTATCATCTGGGGAGATGTGTCCTAAATAATACACTTTTTCAACCTTGGGGTGTGATAAAAGATGATCGGCCACAATCTTTGCATTGAAAGATTGTTTTTCCATTCTGACTTTAAGTGTTTCCAGACTTCGTAATAGCAGCCAGCCAGTCCAGGGGCCAGCCATATTGCCAAGAAATGTTCTTAGAGTTTTCACTCGCGTGATTACTGCTTTGGATCCACAGACAGCGCCTGCAATTACATCGCTGTGACCCCCGATGTATTTGGTGGCGGAATACAAGGAAAAGTCTGCACCCAATTGAAGCGGATGTTGCCATAATGGCCCCATGTAGGTATTATCAACCGCAATAACCACTGGTTTATCTTTTGTGGTAAATTGATTGGCTACTTCTCTGCAACTTGCAATGTCGATTAATGCATTGGTAGGATTGGCTGGAGTTTCAATATAGATAAAGCTGAGCTTGTCACTTTTTCCGCTTTGCTTTACCAACTCAGCGATCTCTTCTCTTGTTTGTCCTGCATGGAATTCAAGAGGGGTGACACCAATCTTGGTCAGAAAGTGATTGATAAAATGATCAGTTCCTCCATAAAGTGGACCACTGTGTAAAAGCAAATCCCCTGGTTTAAGAAATTCCAGCAATACTGTGGTGATGGCCGACATGCCGCTTTCAAATACCGCGCATTCATCGGCTTCATCCCAAAGCGATAGCCTGTTCTCAAGAATTTCTAAATCCGGATTGTTGATGCGGCTATAAATCAAACCCAGTTCTTCCGATGGTTCTTTATCGCGGAGGCCATAAGCCACTTCAAAAAAAGCTTTTCCTTCTTCAGCATTTTTGAATACAAAAGTGGACGTTTGAAAAATGGGACATTTTATGGCTCCCTCAGAAAGTTCGGGTTTGTACCCGTACGACATCATGAGGGTTTCGGGATGAAATTTTCTGTTGTTCATAGCGATAGGGATCAATGTGGTGCTAAGTTGTAGAAATCACCATCAACTTAAAATGATATGTCTCATTAGAAATAAGAAAATTATCAAAGGACTATTCCGGTAGGCTAAAAAACATTACCTGACAATTAGTACAGGGCAGTAATGCTGTGATTAAGATTTGTTAGCCAATTGGCCACAGGCTGCATCAATGTCTTTTCCACGGCTCTTACGCACCCTGGCCGTAATCCCATTGCTCTCCAGAAGCTCCTGATACATGCGCAATGCTTCATCGCTGGCTTGTTTGAAGCCATCATCTTCAATGGAGTTGTATTCAATCAGGTTGACTTTCGAGGGAACCATTTTGCAGAATTTAAGAAGTGCCTGCGCGTGCTCCATGTCATCATTGATTCCCTTCCATACGACATACTCGTAGGTAACTTTTTTCTTGCGTTTGGCATACCAGTATTTGATGGCATCGGCCAGCTCTTCCAAAGAATTGGTATCGTTGATAGGCATTATGGATGAGCGTGTTTTATTAATGGCTGCATGTAGTGAAACGGCCAGATTGAATTTGACCTCGTCATCGGCCATTTTCTTAATCATTTTAGCCACCCCTACAGTAGATACAGTTAGTCTACGTGCAGCCATATTCAAACCTTTGGGTGATGTAATTTTTTCAATGGCCGCCACCACATTGTTATAATTGAGCAGCGGTTCACCCATTCCCATAAATACGATGTTGGTTAAAGGCCTTCCAAAGAAGAGTTCACTTTGCTCCTTAATCGCTGCAACTTGGTCGTAAATTTCGTCTGCATTCAGATTGCGCATGCGCTTGAGACGGGCGGTAGCACAAAATTTGCAATCAAGACTACAACCTACCTGGGAGGATACACAGGCAGTGATTCTTTTTTCAGTAGGAATCAACACCGACTCTACAATGAGTCCATCATGAAGCTTGACGGCATTTTTGATTGTACCATCTTCACTTCGTTGCATATTATCCACATGAATGTGGTTGATGATAAAATGTTGTTTCAATAGCTCTCTGGTAGGCAGGGAGATGTTGGTCATCTGATCAAAGTCCTTACATGATTTTTGCCATAGCCATTCATACACTTGTTGTGCGCGAAAGGGCTTATCTCCATTCGCCACAAAGAAGGCTTTCAGTTCGTCAAATTTGAGCTTGCGTATGTCTTTTTTGGTATCTATGGCGGTCATTTATTTTATCCTTGAAAAAGTTCTCATTTCACAATCTCTTCCTACCCTATGAAACCGGAGTTGGATAGAAGTTAGTTCATCAATGATGAAGCGCTCTGTAATCATGCCTGATTTCTTATCTAGAAATTGTAATTCATTGCCAGAAAGCTGGTATCTGAATGGTTCATTGTCTGCGCCTTTTTTGCGACCTGCACTGAAAATACCTTCTTCACCTTTTCCTTTCGGATCGAATCGAATGATTTTGGCAACAGCGTGAGTAGATGAGCCAAAGCTCGGAAGTAATTCCTTTTCGGTCTCGCTCATTTCCATTTGAGATTCAATACAAGGCTTTTCTTCTGTTAGTTGCCAGGTGCCCACAATCGACTGACTGCTTGCTGCAGTCGCCAAAAGTGCAAAAAACATGATGATGAGATATCGCATAAACATTGGGTTTAAATTCGATTTTGCAAAGTTACATTAAAAACGCGCCAGAATAGCGCCCGGAAAGGATAAGGCAAAAAGCTCGCCAGAGTTGTTTCTTTAGTTGATTTTGCTTGACCAACAAGCTGCCCTATTTGCTCCTTTCTGTGCCAGCAGAATAGGAACGAACCTAACAATCAATAGGAAAACTTCTTATATAAATGTCTTTTTGAAATCGATTATAATTCCCGACTTTCGGCCTTCAAATTTTAAACAATGGAAAAAAAGAATGCGATAATTATTACTGCCGGTTATTTGGATTCTAGCAATGGCAAGACTGCGCATGGTCTTATCAGGGGCACTGAGCGGTTTAATATAATAGGAGTTATTGATAGCAAAAGTGCAGGCAAGGATGCGGGTGAAGTATTGGATGGCAGGAAAAGAAATATTCCGATCTATGCTTCTATTGGAGATTTCTCCACCAATAGCAGTGAAAAGGCAGTCTACTGTATTATCGGAGTTGCTACAAAGGGGGGTGTTATTCCTGAGTCTTTGAGAATAATGTTGAAAGAAGCGCTTGACAATGGATATGGATTGATTAATGGATTGCACGAATACATTTCTGATATTCCAGAGCTGGCAGATTTGGCGGCACAAAAAGGACTTGAAATTATAGACGTTCGCAAACCAAAGAAATTCAAGGATCTGCACTTCTGGTCCGGAAAGATCAAAACGGTACTGTGTCCTAAAGTAGCGGTGTTGGGAACGGACTGCGCGTTGGGCAAAAGAACAACTACTCGTTTTCTGGTACAGGCGATGAGAGATGCAGGCTATAAGGCAGAGATGATTTACACAGGTCAGACAGGCTGGATGCAAGGAGCTAAATATGGAATGGTTTTCGATTCCACACTCAATGATTTTATCTCTGGAGAAATGGAGCATGCCATTGTTCAGTGCTGGGAAAACGAAAGACCAGACATAATTTTTATTGAAGGTCAGAGTTCATTGCGCAATCCTAGCGGCCCTGCTGGTTCTGAATGGATCGTTTCTGCGGAGGCCACTTCAGTGGTATTGCAACATAATCCTGCCAGAAAACAATACAAGGACATGGAATTTTACCCAGCTTATATTGCTGATCCTAAGGATGAGATTGCTTTAATAAAAATGTATGGTGGTGAGACCGTAGCGCTCACTATCAATACCGCCAAGATGGAACAGAAGGATGCTCGAGATTATGCGAGTCGCTATCAAAAAGAGCTGGGGATACCTTGCATTTTGCCGCTCGAAGATGGGGTGGACGCCTTGGTACCTGTTTTTGAAGCAATGATAGAAAAATCAAAAAGCACGAAATAAGTTTAGCACTAAATCAGCAAATTATGACTCGTATTAAAGACATCAAAGTTTGGAAAGAAGACCTCGCCAACACCAAACCGTATACCATTGCTTATAAAACCACAGACAAGGTTGAAAGTGGTTTTGTAGAGATTACACTGGATAATGGTATAACTGGAATTGGAGCGGGAAATCCCAGCGACTATGTTACAGGCGAGACATTGGATGCCTGTATGGGTGCGTTGGGTGAAAAGAATATTGAGTTTTTAATTGGTAGGGACATAAGGGAGATCAATCAGCTGAATTATGAAGTGTGGAAGAAGATGCCAAAAAACCCTGCTGCAAGAGCTGCACTGGACATCGCTTTCTATGATGCTTTCACTAAGCACCTCGGTGTACCATTAGTAAAGTATCTGGGGCAGAAAATTAAGTCGCTGCCTACCAGCAACACCATTGGCATTATGAATGTGGAGGAGACGCTGAAAGAGGCTGAAGACTATGGTAAGCGTGGTTTTAGTGTGCTTAAAGTAAAATTGGGAATCGACCTTGCTGAAGACATTGAAAGGATGGTCAAATTGCGTGAAAAATTCGGCAATAAGTTCACCATACGCATTGATGCCAATCAGGGCTACACTACAGAAAAAACTATCGAGTTTTACAACAAAACCAAACACCTGAATATTGAGCTGATCGAGCAGCCCTTAAAAGCCAAGGCCATTGATGAGATGAAAAGACTGCCTGAAGAAATACGCCAGGTAGTTGCGGCCGATGAATCACTGCTGTCTCCTAAAGATGCCATCGAATTGATCAAGCCACCCAGAGCCTCAGGTATTTTCAATATCAAGCTGATGAAGTGCGGAGGAGTAAATCAAGCATTAAAGATTGCTGACATTGCTGCACTAGAAGGGGTGGATCTTTTTTGGGGTTGTAATGAGGAAAGTATTGTCAGCATTACAGCGGCACTGCATGCATCTTTTGCTTGCGCCAACACAAAGTACATCGACCTGGATGGTAGTCTTGATCTGGGCAAGGATGTGGTAAAAGGCGGCTTCCTATTAAAGGATGGTGTGATGTATTGCAGCGACAAGCCTGGACTTGGGGTGGAGCGTATTTCCTGATTAAGGTCATTTGACTCCAAGCAGGGGATTAATTACCTTCGTAGGGTTACAATTTTTTGATGATGCGAAGGGGGTTACTAATTTTTTTTATTGGAGGGATACTTAGTAGCGGGTTCGCACAATCTCCAGAGATAGAGAACATTCAACTGAAAGATCTTAGGAACAAATCAGTTTCGATTTCTGCAAAGGATAAATCTGCCGTAATCATTTTTATGGGTACCGATTGTCCCATTACCCAGAAATATGTGTCGAGGATAAAAGAAATTGTAGGCAAGTTCTCCTCCACCACCGACTTTTATGGCGTTTTCCCCAATCAATTCTCCATCAAAGAGATCAAACGATTCAGGAAAGATTACAAATTATCTATTCATTTTTTAAGGGATGAGAAAATGGAATTAGCCCATTCTCTGAAGGCAACAGTTACCCCAGAAGTATTTCTCATTGACGCGGGAGGTCAACTTCAATACCAAGGCGCTATTGATAACTGGTTTTATGAGTTGGGTAAATATCGACTGAACACTACGGAACAATATTTGATTGATGCATTAACAGCACTGAATAATGGTGAGCAGCCACCCGTGAAGCACACGGAGGCAATCGGTTGCTTTATTCAGATGTCACATGAAATGAAACATCATTGATTCCATGAGATTGTTCATCCTGGTGTATTTGTTGGGTATAATTAGCGGAGTGTGTCAGTCCGTCACTTACTACAAGGACATTGAACCCATTGTCATGACCAACTGCGTAACCTGCCACAGGCCGGGTGGGTTGGGACCCTTTAGCCTTCGTACCTATGATGAAGTGTCTGCCAAAGGAAACTTCATTGCGCACGTTACAAAAACCAAATACATGCCTCCATGGCAGGCCGACCCTTCCTTTCAAACTTTTCGGAATGAAAAAATCCTGACCGATTTGGAAATACAGTTGATTCAGGATTGGGTAAAAAATGGAATGGCAAAAGGAAAAAAAACAAAAAGGAAATATGACCAAGAAGTGACGGATGGCATTAAGCCCGACTTATCACTGACCATGGGCAAACCTTTTGATATTTCGGATAAAAGTGTGGAGGAGTTTAGGTATTTTTCGATTCCCACCAATTTGCCAGAGGACACCTACATTTCTGCTGTAGAATTTGTTCCTGGCAACAGGCGATTGGTACATCACAGCAGGCTAATGGCAGATACAACCAATGACATCAGAGGTATTGATGGTATGTCAGAACTGGATCCGCGGGTTCGTGATTTTCAAAAAACGCCTTTGGTGGATGAGTTTTTGTATGGTTGGGTGCCGGGCAACAACAAGATCTTTTTTCCGCCAGGTTCGGGGAAATTACTTTATAAGAACACCGACCTCATATTGAATATGCATTACTCGCCTTCTTCTATTCCAGAAAAGGATCAATCCATGATCAACCTTTACTTTTCAAAAACCAAAGTGGATCGGGTAGTTCATTCCTTAACCCTTCGAGAGAATGACATTGCCAATCAGCCATTTTACATTTACGCGGAGACTACCCCAACATTTTATATTAATTACGAAGTAACCAAAGACATCTCAGTGATTTCTGTGCTGCCGCATATGCACTTCATAGGCAGGAAGTTTAAGGCTGTTGCCGAAACTCCTTCCGGAGAAACCATCCCTCTTATTAAAATCGATGATTGGGATTTTAATTGGCAAACCACCTATCAATACAAGCGCATGCTGAAAATTCCTGCGGGATCAACGATAAGGGTAGAAGCAAAATATGACAACACTTCTGAGAATAAAGCCAATCCTTTTTCTCCTCCCAGAAACATTGGATATGGCTGGGGGTCTACCAGCGAAATGTGCAACATGATCATCTACTACCTCGATTATCAAGACGGGGATGAGAAAATAGATTATTAATACTTGCTCAGGAAGTTCAATAGCTCCTCGATAGAACCAAATTTTTCCCTGTAGCTGTCAATTTGAATTTCAAAGGCAGTCTTTTCTTCATTTGTTTTTATACCAAGCTTCAGCTTTGCTGCAACTTCAATATGAAACCCATTTCTCTCCAAGGCATTTTTTGTCCACAAATAAGCATGGCCCTCACCAATGAGATGTATTCCAGTCTTTCGATAGGGTTCCTGCTTTACCTTACCTGTCTTTAAATCAAAACCTTTGAATTGAAACACTTGATCGAAAGAACCATCGAGCACCAGGTCCTCTTGTATTCCTATCCTCACCGACTTCTGAGGTGTAGCCAGCCACACCAAATCAGCTGTTTGCAATGCCAAATCAAGCTCGTGCGTAGAAACTAAAATGGCCTTATCATTTTCCTTGGCCAGCCTTCTTAACAGGTTCATAATTTCTACTCTATTGTTGAGGTCCAGGTGTGCTGTTGGTTCGTCCAACAAAAGTACGGGTGTGTCCTGAGCAAGCGCCCGGGCAATCATTACCATCTGCATCTGACCGTCACTGAGTTCATAAATAGGTTTATCAAGTAACTCACCAATTCTCACCAATTCCACAGCTTCATCAATTTTACTAATGTCTGATGCGGACATTTTAATTTTCCAACCCAGGTATGGGTACCTGCCAAAGCTCACCAATTCTTTGGCTGTCATCATTCCGGCATTAACTCTTTCTGTTAATACTACCGCAATGTTTCGGTTACTGATCCCGTTAACCTCGCCCTTCAATGGGTGGTGCATACCTGCCAATGTTCTTATAAGGGTGCTCTTTCCTATACCATTCGGGCCCATAAAACAGACCAGCTTTCCTTTATATAAAGAGAGGTTCAAATCATCAAAAAGGACAGGCAAGCCCGGATACCCGATAGAAAGATTTTTTGTTGTTAACGGAGCTCTGTTCATGAATCTACATTTTTACCCCTCTGCTTCGCATGACGACCCAAATAACTACTGGTGCACCTATCATAGACGTGATGGCGTTCAAAGGCAATATATTTGAACTACCCGGAACCTGAGCCATTATGTCACACAATAACAAAAGGGCTGCGCCTCCTACACTTACCATCGGAATCAACACTTTGTGGTTTGTGGTTGGTATTAACAGTCTGATCAAGTGGGGTACGGCCAAACCTACAAAAGCGATAGGGCCACAAAAGGCGGTGACTCCTCCGGCCAGCAGGCTGGTGGCCAAAACAATCATTAATCTAGATTTTTTTATGTTGATGCCCAGACTGCGAGCATAGTTATCTCCCAAAAGCCAGGCATTCAAAGCTTTTACCGAGGTGATCGCAATAGTACCTCCTATTAATAATAATAAAAGCAGGATCAAGATTTCACTCCAGTGTGTACCCCCTACACTGCCAAGTGTCCAAATGACAAATGCTTGTAAGTCTTGCGCCTTACTTAAATATTGCAAGACACTCACCAAAGACCCTGATGCTGCGGCAATCATCAACCCTATAATAAGGAGGGAAGTGTTGTCACGCACTCGATGGGCAATGGCTATGACTATAAGAAAAATAACCCCACTTCCCAGACTTGCTGCCACTGCCAATGACCATGGGCTGACCGCTGGTAGATAAGAGGCAGAGGAGGTGCCAATGAGTAAAACAAATGCAACCATCAGGCTAGCCCCCGAACTGAGTCCAAGCACATCAGGTCCAGCTAAGGGGTTTCTGAAGAGCGTTTGCATAAGTAAGCCAGCAATAGACAATGCGGCACCCGCCAATACACAAGTAACTGCTTTGGGGACTCTAAGTTGCCAGATAATACTGGCAATCGTGTCTGATCCGTCATTGAATGAAAAAATGGTGGCCACCACCTTTGCTAGCGGAATAGATACGCTTCCGATAGAGATATTGGTGAGGAAGAGGAGGACCAAAGCGACTCCGATGATATAAACTGACCAGGTCTTATGACTCAGAATCATGATGAAAGTCTGTTGAAGGAAAGTGAATCCGGAAGGTGGTTATTCCACCGCAAATGATCCCACCTTGGTGAAGACATAGAAAGTTGATAAATGATTGAAGCAAATTAGGCTTAAAAATGTCAAAAAAAGGGCCTTTTCAATTCATATTCAAAATTTTGAAACCCCCATTTGGTAACTACTTTATAGTTCATATCTTTGCAGTCCTTTTTGCGTGGAGAAACCCGCAAAATGACTCAGAAACAAGCAAAATAGGTTTTAGGCATGCCTGGAATAATTGGAAAAAAGGTCGGAATGACCAATGTGTACGGTCAAGATGGCCAAAACATAGCAGTAACAGTAATCGAGGCTGGTCCTTGTGTAGTTACTCAGGTGAAGAATGTGGAGACCGATGGCTATAGAGCTGTGCAGCTCGCCTATGGGGAGCGCAAAGAGAAACACACGACTCAACCTATGATGGGCCACTTCAAAAAGGCCAATACAACTCCTAAACGATTCCTTGCTGAATTCAGGGATTTCAGGGCAGAGTTTGATGGCATGATTGAATTGGGCAAAGAGATCAAGGTTGAAGAAATATTCAAGGAAGGCGATTGGCTCGATGCAATCGGTACTTCCAAAGGCCGCGGATTTCAAGGTGTTGTGAAACGCCACGGATTTGCTGGTGTGGGTGGTCAAACTCACGGACAGCACAACAGGTTGAGAGCTCCTGGATCTTTGGGTAACGCTTCCTTTGCATCTCGTGTAGTAAAAGGTAAAAAGATGGCAGGTCGCACAGGTGGTGACCGCGTGAAGGTGTTGAACCTTCAGGTAGTGAAGATCATGCCTGAGCAAAATTTGATATTAGTTAGTGGTCCCGTCCCAGGAGCCAAGAACTCAACAATTATACTTGAAAAGTAATGGACTTAGCTGTTGTAAAACATAGCGGTGAAGATACCGGTCGCAAAGTGAGCCTTTCTTCCGAAATATTCGGAATAGAGCCCAATGATCACGCCATCTATTTGGACGTAAAGAGCATACTGGCCAACAAGCGTCAGGGTACTGCCAAATCCAAAGAGCGTGCAGAAATTAAAGGATCTTCCAAGAAGCTGAAGAAGCAGAAAGGAACAGGTGGAGCCCGTGCAGGTAACATCAAAAATCCTTTGTTCCGTGGTGGTGGACGCGTATTCGGTCCTCAGCCAAGAGACTATTCTTTCAAACTCAACAAAAAGGTGAAAGACCTGGCACGTAAGTCTGCATTGGCCTACAAAGCAAAAGATAACGCAATCGCGGTATTGGAAGATTTCGATTTTGAAGCACCAAAGACAAAACAATACTTGTCATTGTTGAGCGCGCTTTCTGTAGCTGACAAAAAGACTTTGTTGGTGTTGGGTGACAACAAGAAGAACATCGTTCTTTCCGGAAGAAACGTACCGAATGCAAAAGTTATCACAGCAAATCAGCTCAATACTTATGATGTGATGAATGCTGATCAACTGATTCTGGTTGAAAGCGGTGTGGAATTGATTAGCAACATTTTAAATAAACAGTAAACCAATGAGCATCTTAATAAAACCCCTGGTTACTGAAAAAATCTCTGCCCTGAACGAAAAAGGCAAGTATGGTTTCCTGGTGGACAGTGAAGCCAACAAAGTGGAGATCAAGAAGGCAGTGGAAAAAATGTATAGTGTAAACGTAGAAAAGGTGAACACCATCAATGTGATGGGGAAGTTTAAATCCCGTTACACTAAAGCAGGTGTGCTTTCAGGACGTAAGCCGAGTTACAAAAAAGCAATTGTAACCGTGGCTGAAGGAGAAGTAATTGATTTTTATAGCAACGTTTAATAACGACTAGCGATGGCGATAAGAAAAATTAAACCAATGACTGCAGGAAGTAGGCACCGCATGGCGCCCACCTTTGACGATATCACAGAGAGTCGTCCTGAGAAATCATTGGTTACCTCGATAAACAAGAGTGGAGGTAGAAACAACAAAGGCCGCATGACCATGCGCTATATCGGTGGAGGTCATAAGCAGAAACTTCGTTTGATCGACTTCAAGAGAAATAAATTTGATATTCCTGCAACCGTAAAGTCTATCGAGTACGATCCCACTCGTTCTGCTCGTATAGCCAAATTATACTACGCAGATGGTTTTAAGACCTACATTCTAGCTCCTCAAGGGCTTGTAGTAGGGCAGACTGTTGTGTCAGGAGAGTCAGTTCCTCCAGAAGTAGGAAACGCACTGCCATTGTCTAAAATTCCTGTGGGTACTATTGTACACAATGTGGAATTGAAGCCGGGTAAAGGAGCATCCATCGCAAGAAGTGCAGGTGTTTTTGTTCAGCTGGTGGCTAGAGAAGGTGCTTACGCAACTTTGAAGATGCCGTCAGGTGAGATGAGAAATGTGATGGTAAACTGTATGGCCACTGTTGGAGCAGTTTCCAACCCTGACCATATGAACGAAAGCCAGGGTAAAGCTGGTCGTAACCGTTGGAGAGGTATTCGTCCTCGTACACGTGGTGTCGCCATGAACCCTGTTGATCACCCTATGGGTGGTGGTGAAGGTAGAGCATCAGGAGGTCATCCAAGATCACGTAAAGGATTGATTTCTAAGGGTAAGAAAACCCGCTCACCTAAGAAGTATTCAGATCGTCTAATCATTGTAAGAAGGAAGAAATAATGGGAAGGTCAATAAAAAAAGGTCCATATCTAGATTTGCGTCTCTTGAAAAAAGTAGAGGCGATGGAACAGTCTGGAAAAAAATCAGTGATCAAAACCTGGTCAAGAAGATCAACAATTACACCGGATTTAATTGGACATACGCTTGCCGTACATAATGGGAATAAGTTTATACCTGTGTATGTAACCGAGAACATGGTAGGGCATAAGTTGGGTGAATTTTCACCAACGAGAGTATTTAAAGGACATTCAGGAAATAGAAAAGATTAATAAGCATTAATCGCTCTGTCATGGAAGAAACAGTAAAAAAGACAAAAAGATCAGTAGTAAAGAGAGCCAAACTAGAGGCTATCAAGGAAGCCGCTAAGACAGGTCCTGCTACTGCATACTTAAAAGATGTACCTAGCTCACCCAGAAAGATGAGGTTGGTTGCAGATATGATTAGAGGTGTGCGGGTAAACCAGGCACTCAATATGTTGAAGTACGAGGCAAAGTACTCTTCTCAGAAATTAGAGAAGTTGTTGTTGTCTGCTATCAGCAATTGGTCAATCAAAAACTCAGATAAAAAGCTGGAGGAAGCTGACTTGATTGTAAAGGAAATATTTGTGGACGGTGGTCGCCAACTGAAGCGTTTGAGACCAGCCCCCCAAGGTCGTGCTCACCGAATCAGAAAAAGATCAAACCACGTAACACTGGTGGTGGACAGCATGACACCTGCTGTAGAAAAACCAGCAGCTAAAAAAGCTGAAAAGCCTGCAAAGAAGGCAACTAAGAAAAAGGCAACTGAAAAAGAAACAAAGGAATAATGGGACAGAAAGTTAATCCGGTAGGTTTTAGACTTGGAGTTATCCGCGGATGGGATTCAAGCTGGTACGGTGGCAATACTTTTGCCGATAAGCTGGTTGAAGATCAGAAAATCCGCAAATATGTAAGTGCTCGTATTCCTAAAGGAGGTATCTCTAAAGTGGTGATTGAGCGTACTTTGAAGCGCATCACGTTGACCATTCACACTGCCCGTCCTGGCGTTGTAATTGGTAAAGGGGGTACAGAAGTTGACAAGATCAAGGAAGAATTAAAAAAATTGACTAACAAAGACGTTCAGATCAACATTTTTGAGATCAAACGTCCTGAGTTGGATGCCAAATTGGTGGGTGAGTCTATCGCTCAGCAATTGGAGGCTAGGATCGCATTCCGTAGAGCTATGAAGCAAGCCATTGCTTCTGCTATGCGCGTAGGATCTGAAGGTATAAAAGTGAAATTATCTGGTCGTTTGGGTGGTGCTGAGATGGCGCGTACAGAACAGTACAAGGAAGGAAGAATTCCTTTGCACACTCTTCGTGCAGATATCGACTATGCGGTTTCAGAAGCACAGACCGTTTACGGAAAGATTGGAATTAAGGTGTGGGTGTTTAAAGGAGAGATTTTTGGAAAGCGTGACTTGTCGCCTAATGTGGGTATGGTAAGCAACGCAGCCGGAGAGAATAAGCCAGGAGGTGCTCCTGACAGAAGAAGAGCTGGAGGCGGCCGTGGCCGTGGCGACAGACCTGACCGCGGAGGAGAAAGAGGCGGAGACAGAAGAAGAAAAAATAATTAAGAATTTTTAACAGGTAGCAAACATGTTACAGCCGAAGCGTACCAAGTATAGAAAAATGCACAAAGGCCGTGTGAAAGGATTGGCAACTCGTGGCCATTCTATTGCATTCGGATCATTTGGACTAAAAGCACTGGAAGGTGGTTGGATAACAGCTCGTCAGTTGGAGGCAGCAAGGATTGCTGTAACCCGCGCCATGAAGCGTGAAGGACAGGTGTGGATTCGTATTTTCCCTGACAAGCCAATTACCAAGAAGCCTGCCGAGGTAAGGATGGGTAAGGGTAAAGGAGCTCCGGAGTATTGGGTGGCTGTGATTAAGCCAGGTACCATCCTGATCGAAGCAGGAGGTGTGGATTTGGCCACTGCAAAAGAAGCGTTGCGATTGGCGGAAGGTAAACTTCCTATCAAAACAAAACTAAGTGTTCGCAGAGACTACGTAGAAACAGCGGTAAGTAAGTAAAGCAATGAAAAACGCAGAGATTAAAGCATACAGTGTAGACGAGCTTCAGGAGAAAATCGGGAGCGAGCAGGAAACGTTGCGCAAATTGAAATTTGCCCATCAGATTTCGGCAATCGAAAACCCACTAAAGATTAAAGAAACCAGAAGACTAATTGCTCGCCTTAAGACTGAATTGAGAGCTAAAGAACTTCAAAAGTAATTTCCAATGGAAAGGAATCAGAGAAAAGAAAAAGTAGGTACGGTCACCAGCAACAAGATGGATAAGACCATAACCATTGCCGTAAATCGTAAGGTGAAACACCCTATCTACGGTAAGTTCATGCAAAAAACCACCAAATTGATGGCGCATGATGAAAAGCAAGAGGCCGGAATTGGAGATACTGTGCGCATCAGCGAGACACGCCCTTTGAGCAAAAACAAAAGGTGGAGATTAGTAGAAATTGTAGAAAAAGCTAAATAACATGATACAGACCGAATCAAGATTAAAGGTAGCTGATAACAGCGGAGCAAAAGAGGTTCTCTGTGTTCATGTATTGGGAGGAACCAAAAGACGCTACGCCTCAGTGGGAGATACCATTGTAGTGACTGTAAAATCAGCGTTGCCCTCAAGCCAGGTAAAGAAAGGAACTGTTTCTAAAGCCGTGGTAGTGAGAACTAAAAAAGAAATCAGAAGGAAAGACGGTTCATACATTCGATTTGAAGAAAATGCAGCTGTACTTCTGAATGCGCAAAACGAGCCTAGAGGTACCCGTATCTTCGGACCTGTGGCGCGCGAGCTAAGAGAAAAACAGTTTATGAAGATTGTTTCATTGGCCCCTGAAGTACTTTAATTATGGAAAGGAAATACAATTCACAGCCTAAAATGCACATCCGCAAAGGAGACACTGTAAAAGTGTTGGCTGGAAACGATAAAGGAAAACAAGGAACTGTACTTGAGTTGTTCCTTGAGAAGCAGCGCGCTATTGTTGAAGGTATCAACATGGTGACCAAGCATGAAAAACCTTCAGCTGGTAAGCCAGAAGGAGGAATTAAAAAAACAGAAGCAGCGATTCACGTCAGCAACCTGGCTTTGGTAAATCCAGCGGATGGTAAAACTACCCGTATAGGCAGAAAGCTGAATGAGAAAGGCAAACTTCAAAGGTATTCTAAGAAAACAGGAGAATTTATTAAGTAATGGCAACGCCCCGATTAAAAGAAAAATACTTGAATGAAATTGTACCTTCTTTGAAGGACAAGTTTCAGTATAAGTCCATCATGGAAGTACCCAAGATGACAAAAATTTGTATCAACAAGGGTATTGGAGCTGCGGTGGCTGACAAAAAGCTGGTTGACATTGGAGTGGAGGAATTAACTACCATTACCGGTCAAAAAGCTGTAGCAACCCGCTCTAAGAAAGCAATCTCCAACTTTAAGTTGCGTGAGGATATGCCCATCGGTGCAAAGGTGACTTTGCGTGGTGATCGCATGTTCGAATTCATGGACCGTATCATGAATGTGGCACTTCCACGTGTACGTGACTTCAAAGGCGTGAGCGACAAAGGATTTGACGGCCGTGGTAACTATACCTTGGGTGTAAAAGAACAGATCATCTTCCCTGAGATCTCCATCGATAAAGTAACGAAGATCAATGGAATGGATATCACTTTTGTGACTACCGCCAAGACGGACGAAGAGAGCTTTGCATTGTTAAAGGCATTTGGGATGCCTTTTGTAAACAAAAATAACTAAGAACACATGGCAAAATTATCCATAATAGCACGCGATAGAAAGAAAGAAGCCCTTGTGAAACGCTATGCAGAGAAGCGTAAAGCGTTAAAAGAAGCCGGAGATTGGGATGGTTTGGATAAACTTCCAAGAAGTTCTTCCAGGGTTCGCTTACGTAATCGTTGCAAATTAACAGGAAGACCAAGAGGATATATGCGAAAATTCGGCATTTGCCGAAATCAATTTCGTCAAATGGCCTCAGATGGCCTTATCCCAGGAGTAACAAAAGCGAGCTGGTAAGTTGCCCGCTGGCTTTTGAATAAAGGAAAGGATTCAATAACTTTGCAGCCCCGTTTTTTGGCGGGTTTGCTTTTTTAAATGGAATATGAATATAACAGATCCGATAGCAGATTATTTAACCAGGTTGAGAAACGCCATTAAGGCGCGCCATCGCGTGGTTGAAGTGCCCTCATCTAACCTCAAAAAGGAGATTACGAAGGTACTTTTCGATAAAGGTTACATTTTGAACTACAAGTTCGAAGAAACCGACAACAAGCAGGGATTGATCAGGATCGCATTGAAATACAATCCTGAAACCAAGGAATCTGCGATTTCAAACCTGCAGCGAGTGAGTTCGCCTGGTTTGCGCCAGTACAAAGAGGCTAGCAAATTACCCAAAGTGCTAAATGGCTTGGGAGTAGCTATTCTTTCAACTTCCAAAGGTGTAATTACCGATAAGGAAGCCAAGGCAATGAATGTGGGTGGTGAAGTATTGTGTTACGTTCATTAATAGAGATTAAGATGTCACGAATAGGTAGAAATCCCGTACAAGTTCCAAAAGGTGTGACCATCACATTCAATGAAGGTGATCACAAGGTATCTGTAAAAGGTCCTAAAGGGGAGCTGCATCAGACAATAGATCCTGACTTTACAATAAAGCAGGAAAATGATGAGGTGACGGTAATGCGCCCATCAGAACAAAAAAGACATAAAGCAATGCATGGTCTTTACCGTTCATTGATTGCCAACATGGTGACCGGAGTAAATACCGGGTACCGTCATCAACTGGAGTTGGTGGGTGTTGGTTTCAAGGCCACGGCACAAGGCAATGTACTTGAATTGAGTGTTGGTTATTCTCACAATATCTTTTTTGCGGTGCCCTCAGAATTGAAGGTGCAAGCCGTAACGGAGAAGGGAACTAATCCAACAATCATTTTGGAAGGAATAGACAAGCAGTTAATCGGTCACGTAGCGGCCAAAATTAAATCTCTCCGCAAAGTGGAGCCTTACAAAGGAAAAGGTATTCGTTTCACTGGTGAGTTTGTACGCAGAAAAGCTGGTAAGGCTGCTTCTAAATAATAAAGAACATGGCGAACGTAAAGTCAAAAGCAGATAGAAGGAAAAGATTAAAAATGGGTATCCGCAAAAAGGTGAAGGGTACCTCAGAAAGACCACGTCTTTCCGTTTTTAGAAGCAATAAAGTGATCTATGCACAAGTAATAGACGACTCAAAAGGAGTAACCCTTGCAGCATCATCATCCGTTGAGCTAGATAAAAAAGGCGGAGTGAATTTGACGATTTCTAAAAGCGTAGGCAAGAAGGTGGCTGAAAAGGCTATTGCTTCAGGCATTGAGGCCATCGTTTTTGATCGCAACGGTTCTTTGTATCACGGTAACATCAAAGCTTTGGCAGAAGGTGCCAGAGAAGGAGGTTTAAAATTTTAATTGAATGACACAAAGCAACGTCAGCACGGTAAAGGCAAGTGAAATCGATCTGAAAGAAAAGGTCGTAGCGATTCAGCGTGTAGCCAAAGTGGTGAAAGGTGGAAGAAGATTCAGCTTTTCAGCCATTGTAGTAGTAGGAGATGGAAACGGTGTAGTAGGCTACGGATTGGGTAAAGCCAATGAGGTTACGGACGCGATCACCAAAGGTATCGATGATGCCAAGAAGCACCTGGTGAAAGTACCCATTATCAAAGGTACCGTTCCCCATGAGTCGATTGGTAAATTCGGTGGAGGTTTTGTGTTGTTGAAACCAGCTTCTGCCGGTACAGGTGTTATCGCAGGTGGTGCGATGCGTGCCGTTTTAGAGAGTGCCGGTGTTCACAATGTATTGGCAAAGTCTAAAGGATCTTCCAATCCTCATAACGTGGTGAAGGCTACCTTCAAAGCGTTGACAGGAATGAGAGATGCACACACGATTGCAAGAAATAGAGGAATTACCTTATCAAAGGTTTTCAACGGATAAGAGATATGGCTAAAGTTAGAATTACTCAAAAGAAAAGCATGATCAAAAGGCCTGAGACACAACAGTTGACTATCAAGTCGCTGGGTCTTGGCAAATTGAATCAATCGGTAGAGGTGGAGTACACGCCACAGATTGAAGGCATGGTAAAGAAAGTGAGTCATTTGGTTAGCGTAACCGATTTATAAAATGAAGCTACACGAATTAAAACCCGCAGAAGGATCAACCAAAACGAATAAGCGTTTAGGTAGAGGACAAGGCTCTGGCGGTACCACGGCTGGTCGTGGACATAAAGGTGCCAAATCTCGCTCTGGTTATAGCAGAAAGATTGGATTTGAAGGTGGTCAAATGCCACTTCAAAGACGTGTTCCCAAGTTTGGATTCACCAACAACAATAAAGTCTATTTCAAATGTGTAAATCTTGACGCATTGGACGGGCTTGCTGAAAAGACCAAAGCTGCTGACATCAATCTTCAATTGCTTATCGACAACGGTGTTGTAGGTAAGAATGATAAGGTGAAAGTTTTGGGAAGAGGCGAATTGAAATCAAAAGTTAATGTTGAAGCACATGCTTTTTCAGCAACCGCTATTAAGGCGATTGAAGCAGCAGGTGGAAAAGCGACTAAAGTGTAACGATGAAGAAGTTCTTCACCACCATAAAGAATATTTTTTCGATTGAGGATCTCCGTGTCCGCATCCTGAATACGATTGGCTTCCTGATTATTTTCAGGTTGGGTTCGTATGTGGTGCTGCCTGGTGTTGATCCAAATCTGCTGGCAGGTAATCAAGGTGGTATCTTCGATCTATTGAACACCTTCTTGGGTGGTTCATTCAGCCGTGCATCCATTTTTGCATTGGGTATTATGCCGTATATCTCTGCATCTATTGTGGTGCAGTTGCTTACAGTTGCAGTACCGCACTTCACTAAAATGCAAAAGGAGGGTGATAGTGGCAGAAAGAAATTAAATCAGTTTACACGTGTATTGACAATTGCCATTACAGCGGCTCAGTCTTATGGTTATTTAAGAACAACCATTAATGATGAGGCGCTTACTAATCCAGGTATGTTCTGGATGGTTTCTTCAATCATTATTCTGGTTTCCGGAACCATGTTCTGTATGTGGTTGGGAGAGCGTATTACAGACAAAGGAATTGGTAACGGTATCAGTATGCTGATCATGATTGGTATTGTGTCTCGTTTCCCAGCAGCAATCTATCAGGAGATGGATGCCAAGGGTATGAATGGCGCCTTGCTTTTTATCATCGAGCTATTGGCACTTTTCTTTGTGGTAGTTGGTGTGATCGCTTTGACTCAGGCAACCAGGAGAATTCCTGTTCAGTATGCTAAACAGGTAGTAGGTAACAAACTTTATGGAGGAAAAAGAGATTTTATTCCATTGAAGCTTAACTCTGCCGGAGTAATGCCCATCATCTTTGCTCAGGCTTTGATGTTCATTCCTCCCTTGTTGGCTGGTATCTGGAGAGACAGCGACATAGGAGCCTATGTAGGTTCAACTTTTGCTGACTTTACATCATGGCAATACAATTTATTGTTCGCTATCCTGATTCTGCTGTTTACATTTTTCTACACAGCAATCACGGTACCTAGCAGTGACATTGCCGATAATTTGAAACGCAACGGTGGATTTGTTCCTGGAATAAAACCCGGAAAACAAACCGCTGAGTTTATAGATGGTATTTTATCAAAAATCACTTTACCAGGTGCAATCTTTCTGGCGATAGTTGCTATCCTTCCTGCTTTTGCGGTGAGGGCCGGCCTGACGCAAAACTTTGCTCAATTCTATGGTGGTACTTCTCTTTTGATTTTGGTAGGTGTTGTTTTAGACACCCTGCAGCAAATAGAGAGTTATCTATTGATGAGGCATTATGAAGGAATGATGAAGTCTGGAAGAGTGAAAGGACGTTCTCAGTTTGCTGCGGCTTGAGTTTGGATGATCCATTACAAGACAGCGGACGATATTCAGGTAATTAAAGAGGGAGCCCAAATTTTAGGGCAAGCTCATGGTGAAGTAGCCAAGCTGGTAAAGCCTGGCGTCAAGACCAAAGACCTGGATAAAGTTGCTGAAGAGTACATCAAGGATCATGGAGGCTCGCCTTCTTTCAAGGGTTACAATGGCTTTCCGGCAGCCTTGTGCATTTCTGTCAATGAGACAGTGGTACACGGGTTTCCCAGTCAGTACGAATTGAAAGAGACGGATGTAATATCTGTTGATTGTGGAGTTTTTTATAAAGGCTTTCACAGCGACTCAGCGTATACCTATCCGTTAGAGGGAGTGTCTCAGGAAGTACTTGATCTATTGGATCGTACTTATGACTCGCTCTACCTTGGCATTGAGCAAGCAAAGCATGGAAACCGGATAGGTGACATCAGCTTTGCAGTTCAGAGTTATGTAGAGCAGTTTGGATACGGTGTAGTCAGGGAGTTGGTTGGTCATGGTGTTGGTAAAGACCTTCACGAAGACCCTGAAGTACCTAACTACGGAAAGCGAGGAAGAGGGGCGAAGATTAAGGCGGGAATGGTTTTTGCGATCGAGCCGATGATCAATCTGGGCACCAGAAATGTGGTTCAGGAGAATGATGGTTGGACCATTCGCACGGCCGACAGAAAACCATCAGCTCATTTTGAGCATACGGTGGCAGTTTTAGAAGATAGAACAGAAGTCTTAACGACTCATAAGTATATAGAAGGAAATTATAAGTATAAGTGGCGAAACAAAAGTCGATAGAGCAGGACGGTACAATTTTAGAGGCGTTATCCAATGCGATGTTTCGAGTGCAATTGGAAAATGGCCACGAAGTACTGGCGCACATTTCAGGGAAGATGAGGATGCATTACATCCGAATATTACCTGGGGATAAGGTGAAACTGGAGATGTCGCCCTATGATTTAACAAAAGGAAGGATAACTTTTAGATATAAGTAACGATGAAGGTAAGAGCATCCATAAAGAAACGCAGCGCTGATTGTAAGATAATCAGACGTAAGGGCAAGTTGTTTGTGATTAACAAGAAGAATCCGAGATATAAACAAAGACAAGGATAATTATGGCACGTATCGCTGGTGTAGATATTCCCGATAACAAAAGAGGTGAAATCAGTTTGACCTACATCTATGGCATTGGTCGTAGATCAGCTCAAAAGATTCTTTCTCAAGCTAATGTGGAATTAGACAAGAAGGTAAAAGATTGGAATGACGATGAGTCAAACGCCATCCGCGCCCTCATTGCAGAACAATTTAAAATCGAGGGTGTGCTTAAGTCTGAAGTTCAGCTTAGCATTAAACGATTGATGGATATCGGATGTTACCGTGGCTTAAGGCACCGTAAAGGTTTGCCAGTACGTGGTCAGGGAACTAAGAATAACGCACGTACGCGCAAAGGAAAGCGTAAGACCGTAGCGAATAAGAAGAAGGCAGTTAAAGGTTAATAATCAGTAAACACTTTTCAGATGGCTCAGGCAGAAAAGAAAAAAGATAAAAGTAAAAAGCGGGTTGTAACAGTAGAACCTACGGGTCAGATACACATCCAGGCTACGTTCAACAACATCATCATTTCCATTACCAATATGGCAGGGCAGGTTGTATCCTGGGCGTCAGCTGGTAAGATGGGCTTTAAAGGATCCAAAAAGAACACTCCTTATGCGGCACAAACTGCGGCACAGGAGTGCGGAAGCAAAGCTTATGAATTGGGAATGCGCAAAGCCGAGGTGTTTGTAAAAGGTCCCGGTTCTGGTCGTGAGTCAGCTATCCGTACATTGCAAGGTGTAGGTATTGAGATTTCAACCATTCGCGATGTCACCCCATTGCCGCACAATGGCTGCCGTCCTCCAAAGAAAAGAAGAGTTTAATTAATAGCGCATAAATCTAGCCATGGCAAGATATACAGGTCCTAAAACAAAAATTTCAAGAAGGTTCAATGAACCTATTCTGGGCGATAGCAAAGCCCTTCAAAAGAAAAACTATCCTCCCGGACAACACGGAAAGGGTAAGAGACGCAAACAGTCTGAGTACGCTGTGCAGCTTGCTGAAAAACAAAAGGCCAAGTTTATCTATGGCGTTTTGGAAAGACAGTTTGAGAATATTTTTGATAAAGCATCTCGTAAAAAAGGTGTAACTGGTGAAGTTTTGCTTCAGATGTTGGAGTCAAGATTGGATAATACAGTCTACCGTTTGGGAATTGCCTCTACACGTAGAGCCGCTCGTCAATTGGTGGTGCATAAGCACATTCTTGTAAATGGTGAAGTGGTAAATATTCCTTCTTATACACTTCGACCAGGTGAAACTGTTGAGGTAAGAGAAAAGTCTAAATCTTTGGAGTCAATTACCGAGAGCTTGGCTTCGCAATCACCAAAAAGACACAGTTGGTTGGAGTGGGATGGCGGAGATATGGTAGGTAAATTAATTACACTGCCGCCTCGCGAGGATATTCCTGAAAACATCAATGAACAGTTGATTGTCGAATTGTACTCCAAGTAACATTTAACATTAAATTAAATTACCTATGTCAATATTAGCATTTCAAATGCCAGAAAAGGTTGTAATGGAAAAGTCCGATGATTTCCGCGGTCTTTTCACATTTAAACCACTGGAAAGAGGATACGGAGTAACGATTGGTAATGCATTGAGAAGAATACTTCTTTCCTCTTTGGAAGGATATGCCATTACAGGTATAAAAGTTCCTGGTGTGTTGCATGAATTCTCTACAATAGAAGGCGTGGTGGAAGATGTGTCTGAGATTATTTTGAACCTGAAGCAGGTGCGCCTGAAAAAGAATTCTGATAATTTCGAAAGCAAGATTACAGTAAACATCAAGAAGCAAAAGCAGTTTACTGCCGGTGATATTGCCAAATTCACGTCAGGTTTTGATGTGTTGAATCCTAATCACGTGATCTGTAACTTGGATGAGTCAGCTCAATTTGAAATTGAACTGACCATAGAAAAAGGACGCGGATACCTGCCGGCTGAAGAGAATAAGCCCACAGAACAATTGTTTGGATTTATTCCCATCGATGCCATTTTCACTCCAGTGAAAAATGTAAAATACAGTGTTGAAAATACCCGCGTAGAGCAGAAGACTGACTACGAGAAGCTGGTAATCGACATTGAAACGGATGGTTCTATCCACCCTGAGAAAGCATTGGAAGGAGCAGCATTTATTTTGATTCAACACTTCCGCTTGTTTTCTGACAAGTCTATTGAGTTGGAAACTGGTAAGGATAGTGAAATTGAGCAGGTGGATGAAGAAATGCTTCACATGAGAAAGTTGTTGAAAACAGCTTTGCATGATCTGGACCTATCAGTGCGTGCTTACAATTGCTTAAAAGCAGCTGATGTAAAGTCACTGGGAGACCTGGTAAGGTTGGAGATATCCGACATGATGAAATTTAGAAATTTCGGAAAAAAATCACTGGCTGAATTAGAGCAGCTGGTAGCAGAAAAGAACCTTACATTCGGTATGGATCTTTCAAAATATAAATTAGAAGAGGACTAATGAGACACGGGAAGAAAATCAATCACCTTGGCCGTAAGGCGTCCCATCGCCAAGCGCTGCTTTCAAATATGGCATCGTCACTGATTCTGAATAAAAGAATCACTACAACGGTAGCCAAAGCCAAAGCTTTGAGAAAGTATGTTGAGCCATTGCTTACCAAATCAAAAACAGATACAACCCATTCTCGCAGGGTGGTGTTTTCTTATCTACAAAATAAGGACTCTGTTTCTACTTTGTTTGGTGAAGTAGCATCTAGAATTGCTGACCGTCCAGGAGGATACACAAGAATTATCAAATTCGGTGATGTGCGCCATGGCGACAATGCTGAAATGTGCCTTATGGAATTAGTAGACTTCAATGACATCTACAAAAAAGAAGGTGCAGAGAAGAAAGCAAAGACACGCAGGGGCCGTAAGTCAAAGAAGGCTGGAGAGGAGACTACTGAAGTAGCAGCGGCAGCAGATGCGCCTGAGGCTAAAGAAGACCCAAAAAAAGCCGCCAAAAAAGCACCTAAAAAGACCACAAAGAAAAAGGATACGGAATAGTGGTCGATACAATAAATATAGAGGGGGATCAGTCAAAACGGCTGATCCCCTTTTTTTATGCCCCGGGTTTGAACAGGAAATTTTATAGGAGAAATTCCGTGATCAAATTTGAAAGGGGTTATTTTTGCCAAACCAAACCACACAATGAGCAATAAAGCCTATTTACTACTAGAAGACGGACTTTTAATCGAAGGAAAAGCGATTGGGAAGAAAGGTACCTCTGGAGGAGAGATTTGTTTCAATACCGGTATGACGGGTTATCAGGAGATCTACACTGATCCTTCCTATTATGGCCAAATTGTAGTGAATACCACTGCTCACATTGGTAATTACGGGGCGATGGATGAAGAGCAGGAATCGGATAGTCCTAAAATTATGGGTTTGGTGGTCAACGAATTCTCGGAAGATTATAGCAGAAAAATGGCCACAGAAAGCCTTCAAGCCTATCTGGAGCGACACAATGTTGTAGGCATTTCTGATATCGATACCCGTATGTTGGTGCGCCACATCCGAAGCAAGGGAGCAATGAATGCCATTATTTCATCAGAACTTGATCCTGAAGAACTGAAGAAGGAGCTGAAAAAAATACCCTCTATGGATGGTCTTGAGTTGGCTTCTGTGGTCAGCACAAAAAAGCCTTATTTTGAAGGCAATCCTGATGCTTCTTATAAGGTGGCAGTGCTGGATGTGGGAATCAAAAAGAGCATTTTAACCAACTTGGCAGCGCGCGGATGCTATTGCCAGGTATTTCCAGCTAAAACCACGTTTGCTGAAATGGAAAAATGGGAGCCAGATGGATATTTTATTTCAAATGGCCCTGGTGACCCTGCTACTATGGATTATGCGATCACTACTGTAAAAGAGATGATTGACTCTGACAAGCCCATTTTTGGAATTTGTCTTGGACACCAACTGCTGGCCCTTGCCAACGGCATCTCCACTTACAAGATGCATCACGGCCACCGCGGACTGAATCATCCGGTAAAGAATTTACTTACAGGTCTTGGCGAGATGACTTCTCAAAATCATGGTTTTGCTGTAAGTGAAAAAGACATTGAAAAGAACAAAGGGGTAGAGGTTACTCACGTTCACCTCAATGACAAAACCATTATGGGCTTGAGGGTAAAAAGTAAGAAAGCATTTTCCGTGCAATACCACCCGGAAGCATCACCCGGTCCTCACGATTCAAGGTATTTGTTTGATGATTTTGTGGAGATGATTAAGAAGGCAGCTTTGAAACAGGTTTCTTGATGAAATAATGACAGCTAATACACTTAAAACAATCTTATTCTTTAAATATAATTCATGAGCTTAATAGAAAGCATCCACGCCCGCCAAATTCTTGACAGTCGCGGCAATCCTACAGTTGAAGTTGATGTAATTACGGAGTCAGGGGCTTTTGGAAGAGCTGCTGTTCCATCAGGAGCCTCTACCGGGTCGCATGAGGCGGTAGAATTGCGCGATGGCGATAAGAAGCGCTTCATGGGTAAGGGCGTTCTCAAGGCAGTACAAAATGTAAATGAAAAGATTGCAGAAGAGATTGTAGGTTTTGATGTAACTGATCAAAACCTGATTGATAAAATCATGTTGGAAGTTGATGGTACCAAAAACAAAAGTAAACTGGGTGCCAACGCCATTTTAGGAACTTCTTTAGCGGTGGCCAGAGCAGCAGCGATGGAATCAGGACAATCTTTGTTTCGTTATGTTGGTGGTGTCAATGCCAATACACTTCCTGTACCGATGATGAACATTTTGAACGGAGGAAGTCATGCCGATAACTCCATAGACTTTCAGGAGTTTATGGTAATGCCGGTAAAAGCAGATACTTTTTCAGACGCTTTGCGTATGGGTACGGAAGTATTTCATCATTTGAAAAAAGTACTTCACGACAAGGGTCTTTCTACCAACGTGGGTGATGAGGGTGGCTTTGCGCCAAATATTGCAAGTAATGAAGAAGCCATTGAGGTGGTATTGAAGGCCATTGAAAAAGCGGGTTACAAACCAGGTGTGGATATTTTCATCGCCATGGATGCTGCTTCCTCTGAATTTTATGATGCTAAGTCCAAAACATACCATTTTAAAAAATCTTCTGGTAAAAAATTGAAGTCTGCCGAGATGGTTGAGTATTGGGCCAAGTGGGCTAAAAAATACCCGATCATTTCTATTGAAGATGGTATGGATGAGAATGACTGGGCAGGATGGAAACAATTAACAGATAAAATTGGTGATAAGGTGCAGCTGGTAGGAGATGATTTATTTGTGACTAATGTAGAGTTTCTTCAGAAAGGAATCGATCAGGGTGTAGCCAATTCCATCCTGATAAAGGTGAACCAGATAGGAACACTTACAGAGACAATAAATGCGGTGAATCTCGCCAAGCAAAATAAGTACAAAAGTGTAATGTCTCACCGCTCAGGTGAAACGGAGGACAGTACCATAGCTGATTTGGCAGTGGCATTGAATACAGGGCAGATCAAAACTGGGTCAGCATCACGATCTGATCGCATGGCCAAGTACAATCAATTGCTTCGCATAGAAGAGGAATTGGGCGAAATGGCCTATTTTCCTGGCATTAAGTTTTAAGTAATTGCGCTTTATGAGCGTTAAAAGCACCCACAATGCAGGGTGCTTTTTTATTGATAATTGAATCAGTGATAAGAGGTATATTCACTGTTGGATAAAAAAACTTCTTGTGCACGAGAGAAAAGAATTTAAGCGACCGCCAAAAAAATACGCACCTAAAGGGCTGACTATTCTCTTTGAAGACAGAGACTTGTTGGTAGTAAATAAAATCAATGGTCTGCTCACAATAAGCAGTGCCGGAGAAAAAGAAAATACAGCACATTATATTTTAAATGATTATGTACAAAAAGGAAATCCTAAATCAAGGAATAGGGTGTACATCGTTCATCGTCTGGATAAAGATACTTCAGGGGTTTTGATTTTTGCAAAAAGTGAACAAGCCAAACGCTATCTGCAAGACAACTGGGGAAGCTTCACCAAAATGTATACCGCCATTGTGCATGGAATACTGGAGGAAAAAGAAGGTGTCATCTCCACTTATTTGGTAGAAAACAATGCTTTCAAAGTATATTCAGTTGATGATCCAAAGCTTGGTAAGCTTGCAGAAACAGGCGTCAAAGTCATTAAGGAATCTGGCAAGTTTAGTCTGTTGGCCATTAATCTTTATACAGGAAGAAAGCATCAGATACGCGTGCATCTCTCCGAGATGGGCTATCCTGTTGCAGGAGATAAAGTATATGGTGAAAAAGGAAAAGGAATAAAAAGGTTGGCCCTGCATGCCTCATCCATTACCATTTCACATCCGTTTACAAAAGAAAAAATGACTTTTGAAGCGCCACTGCCTTCCTATTTCAATTACCTGATGAAAGGCAAGGAAGATTTAAAGTAGGTGAATATTAACTATGGTACACTCTGGAAGCGATGATCAGGCCATCATTCACTTCCAGGGTCTCTCCAACACGAAGGTCTTCTTCCCCTTCAGCCTTTCGAATGTATTCCATAAAAACACGATTTTCATGGGCGATCAGGTGAATTACTTTGTATTGTAAAGTAGGTAAACGATTGAAAGCGTCTTGCCACCATTCACGAAGTGCTGCTTTACCTTTTATCAGTCCCAAGGTGTGTGGCTGGTATATTTTTAGTTTAGGACTATAGTGTTCAGCATTATTATCATATAAAGCCAATAATTTTTCCAGGTCGTGCTGATTAAATGCCTCGAACCAATCAAGGGCTATTCTGTTGAGTTCGTTATTGGTCATCTCGTCTTTAATTGCTGGCGGCAAAAGTAATGGTTTGCCCTGAGCTATCCCGCTAATATCATAACTTCAGGCAATACTTTACAATTGGTTAAATATGAATTGGTGCCCATTACATCTACTGATCTTCAATTGAAAAATTTGGAAACTCGAAATTGAATGTTGTAGAGCAGTTACTTTGGGTAATGGATTGGAATGCGGTTGTGAAGGCAATTTCGTAAGTGGTTCTGTACGATTTGATTGTCTCGAATAGGGTCTCATAATAGCTAAACTCATCCCAAAATGGGATAGAACAGGTGTTTCCGATGAGAATCTGTTTTTAGTAAAAAGGCCTTTTTTTGGCCTTTATTCCCACATTTTGGCCCTTATTGGACTTATGAAGCGTTTCTAGAACGCTTTTTGGAATAACCACTGAACTAAAACTTTGGTTATGATTCTATTACTCATTTTTGTCCTCCTGGCTGCGCTATCAGCGATAATGATTTTCGGAATTCCTGGCTCACCGGATTACATAGCCTGGAAATTGTCAGGAGTTTGGAAAAATCAATCCGATACACTTCACATAATGATACATGAGGAAAATGCCTGTTTGCATGGCCACGTAGTGTCCGCAGACATCCGTGGATCTAACGATAAAATAGTGATAGGAAAAATGGTGATTGATAAAGTGAAACTCAATTCCATGTGGCAATGGAGCATTGGAAAATACATTGACCCATATACAATGGAGGAATTTGAATTGAAAATAAAGTTGAAGGGAACAGACAGACTTAAAGTGTGCTATCTGGAGAATGAAAACTTGGTTAGAAAAGAAGAGTGGAAGTTAGTGTCGTAAAAAGGAAGTCAAGGTTATTGAAGTAAAACTATGGAAACGTATTACCCCTTATTTTATATATTTTTCTCAGTGGCAATCGCAGTATTTTCAATTGTCGCTGTATTCAAATTGAGAAACTCAAAGTCGGAAATGGAAGCGAGTCTTACCGGTATTTGGGTAAACGATTCGCAGACCATGCGAATTCTCATGCATCATTTTGATTCAATATTTCAAGGTGATGTGATTTGGGTTAATTCCGATAAACCCAATCAACCCAATATTCTCGGTGCCAAGCTTATTAAGGATCTGGAGCTGAAGCAGCTTTTCCAAGGAAGTGCCGGAATCTATGTTGATCTGGAAAGCGGCTTGGAGCTTCCTTTTAGATTATGGTTCAACGGAAAGGGAAGACTGAAATTTGACATTATTGAAAGAGTTGATGGTAAAGACAAGGTGGTAAAAGTGGAAAAATGGTTTAGGATTTGATTCCTAAAATGTAACGTGAGATAGGGGATTGTGTGAATTTACACTGAATTCCCTATCTTCGTACAACCATTTTTTAAACTATGCTCAAAAAGTTGCCCCCCATTTTTAAGAATTTCTACTTTCTTACCGGTATTATTTTTTTGCTTTGGATGACTTTTGTGGATTCCAATGACCTGATCTCACGATTTAATATGAGCTCCAAGCTTCGTGCTTTACAAAGTGAAAAGGAATACTATGAATCCAAAATTGTGGAAGTGGAGAAAGACCGAAAGGAGTTGATGACCAATAAGGAACTTTTAGAGAAGTTTGCCCGTGAAAAGTACTTAATGAAAAAGGAAACAGAAGACTTGTTTATTATTCAGGTTAAAGACTAATACCCATGAAGCGGTTTTTATTAATTCTTCTTTCATCAATAATTTGTTCAAGCGCATGGTCACAGCGCAGTAATGGCTTTGGGGATGAAAGCATGAAGGGGGTTGATTGGAAAGAAAGAATTTATACTGGTGGGGGAATGGGACTAGGTTTTAATACCACCCAAGATTTTATCTCTGTATCGCCTATTGTTGGATACAGAGTAACCACCCGATTTACGCCAGGCATTGGCATCATGTATCGCTATACGAATTATAAACTGGTTAACCCCAACGTAAAACTGAATGATTATGGCGTCAGTGTTTTTGCACGGTTCTATATTATCCCTGAGCTATTCCTGCATACAGAGTATGAACATTTGAATTATGAATTCCCAACAGGGGTAACCACTACTTTCCGTAAGTCATTTGACAGTTTTCTGGGGGGTGCTGGTTATGTTTTTCCTTTGGGCAAGCGTTCCAGTTTTTACGTTATTGGCCTTTATAATTTCTCCTACAGGCAACAATCCAATCCAAGTGATCCAAGTGCCTATCCTAGTCCATATATCTTCAGGGTGGGAGCCAATCTTGGTTTTTTGAACTTCTAGATTGCTAGAACGGTACTTGCATTTTTTTTGCGATCTCTTGCAGGTCTTCCACTACTTTTCCATTTAAAGGAATACCTTCTTTGGCCCTAATCTTTTCCTGCTCACGTTCAGGGTCTCCGGGAATTACTACTCCCGGTTGGCCAGCAACGGTTTTGGCTTTCCTAAAACGACTTATCCAATTGTCCATATGGTGTTTAAAATCTTCAACTGACCGGAAAGCGTCTACACGCATTGCCCCTACAAAATGACCAATACCTTCACCTACCGGGTCGGCTGGTGGAGCCAAAAAGCTAACAAAGGGAGGTACCCATGGACCATAGTTGGCACCTGAGAGCACTCCCGAAAAAATATCTACCCACGCACCTAGACTATATCCTTTGTGACTTCCATGCTCGCGGTCACTTCCCAAGGGAATCAACGCACCACCCTCTTTCACCCCATGAGCGTTGGTGGTACTCTTGCCCTCTTTCGTTTGTACCCATCCAAGAGGAGCCTCTTCATTTTTGCGCTGCAAAATTTCAAGTTTCCCATTGGCAGCGGTGGTAGTAGCGAAGTCAGCTACAAAAGGAGGTTGCTTACCAGCAGGTATAGCCACACAGATGGGATTAGTGCCTAGCAACCGTTCTGTTGAAAAAGTGGGAGCTACCAGTGGACTTGCATTGGTCATGGACAGACCAATCATGTTGTGTGGCAATGCCATCATGGAATGATAACCCGCAATGCCAAAGTGGTTGGAGTTTTTTACGGCAACCCACCCTGTCCCGCATTTATGAGCTTTTTCAATAGCAATGTTCATAGCGTGGGGTGCTACCACAAGGCCAAGTCCTTTATCACCATCTACTACCGCTGTACTCGGTGTTTCATGAATAATTTTAATGGCAGGCTTCGCATTAATTCGCTCAGCTTCCCATAACCGTACATATCCGCTGAGTCGGGCTACCCCGTGTGAGTCCACTCCGCGCAGATCAGCGCGAAGGAGCACATCGGCTGCAAGTTGCGCATCGGGTTCAATACAGCCCATCTTACGGAATATTCTGTAAGCAAAATCTCTCAACTGCTTTTCGGTGTATGTATTATCCATGTTAGAAGTGATTTTGGAGTCTAAATTCAATGTTTTTGCACTCCGTAGTATCTAATTGTAAATATTTTCGTTCGATTTATGGAAATTGAATCGTGATTGCATCTCACTGACAAACAACACTAGATGATATGAAGAGGACAAATTTAATGATAACCCTGATTTTTGGTTTTTTTATCACCTTTGGTCAGACAGAGAAGTCAATTGACTCCAAAATTACGAATGTTACGGTCTTTCTAAACAAGGCGCAGGTAACAAGAGAAGTAAAAACTAGGCTGGAGACTGGGAAGATGGACCTTATACTCACGGGACTCACTTCTCAGCTGGATCCTTCGAGCATACAAGTGGCCGGTAAGGGTAACTTTATCCTATTGGGCATTCGCCATCAACAAAATTACTTAAGTGAGTTTAATGTTTCTCCGAAGTTAAAAATGCTTAAAGACTCCCTGGCTGTTTATCAGAAAAATTTGAGTTTGGAGCAAAGCCAAAAAGAGATATTGAACAAAGAAGAACAAATGCTTTTAAGCAATCAGAAGATTGGTGGAGCCAATCAGAACCTTACTGTGGCAGAACTGAAGTCAATGGCTGATTTTTATCGTTCAAGATTGGGAGATATTCTAAATAATAAGATGAAGCAGGATGATAAGATCAAAGGAATCAATGAGCATATTGTTCGGCTTCAAAGGCAAATCAATACTGAGAATGAATTATACAGTAGAAACACAAGTGAAATTGTAATAAGTGTTTCAACTACGGCCGCTGTTGCTGCTGTCCTTGAGGTAAATTATGTTGTCAACAATGCGGGTTGGTATCCAGTATATGACTTGCGTGCAATCAACACAAAGTCACCGGTACAGCTGAACTACAAAGCCAATGTGTTTCAGAGAACGGGAGAAGAATGGAAAAACGTAAAACTCAAACTTTCAACTGCGAATCCTAATCAAAGTGGACTCAAGCCAGAGCTTTACCCTTGGTACCTCGATTTTTATAATCCTGTGGTATACAGGCAATACAGTAAAAAAGACCTTGGTAGAAGTGCGCCTGCTATGAAAGCACAAGATGAAATGGCAGAGATGGAGGTAGTAGCGGATCTACCAGCACAGTCAATGGCGGAATTTGTAAGCACGGTGCAAACCTCACTAAATACAGAATTTGAAATCTCTCTTCCTTACACAGTGGAATCTTCATCTAAGCCTACTTTGGTGGACATTCAGACTAATGAAATAAAAGCTATGTATGCCTACTCTGTTGTGCCCAAACTGGAAGGTGATGCCTTTTTGATTGCGAAAGCAACTGGATGGGAAGGTTTGAGCTTGTTGCCAGGAGAAGCCAACTTATTCTTTGAAGGTACATTTGTCGGGAAAACTTTCATTGACCCCAATTCAATAAAAGATACACTTGCCATATCATTAGGAAGGGACAAAAGAATTGTTGTAAAGCGCGAGGAGTTAAAGGACCTTACCTCGAAGAAATTGATTGGGACCAATCAAAAGGAGGAACGTAGTTGGGAAATTTCCGTGCGTAACAGCAAAACAGAAGCAATTACAATTTCAGTGGAAGATCAATTGCCAGTATCAAAGAATAAAGATATAGAGGTAACCGCACTCAACACGGGTGGAGCCAAGTTTGACCCCGTATCGGGCAAGCTTACATGGCAGTTGGTGATTCAACCTAATGAAACTAAAAAGGTTACCTACCGATACGAAGTTAAATATCCGAAAGACAAACAAATCACAGGTTTATAAAACTAAATAATAGGAGGCCGGCTGCGTTGGTAGTTGGCCTCCATTATATCAGATAATACTCCTTCCTTTAATGCATAGCTGGAAACACGAATATCTTTAAAGGTATAATGGCTAATGATGTAATCAATCAAACTGCAAGCTACTACAATCATATCCACCCTCAATTCGATCATGCCAGGTATTTGCATTCGGGTTGCACGATCTCTACTTACCAGCATTTTATAAATTTCATGAAAGCCAGAAAAAGAAAGTGGAGTTTCCGGGGCTCCGGGATTTTTGTCAATGCCTTCCCGGATGCAGTAGATATCACTAAGTGTGTCAAAAGTTCCGGACGATCCTACCAATGTTTTTGGCTTATGAAGGGCTAATGCGGACAAAAGGTTTTTAAGGTCAATGTCAAAATGCTCATTGAGCGCTTTCAGGTCTTCGGATCTTATCGGATCATGTTTGTGATACTCTTCCAGCAGACGTTGTGCACCTATTTCAAAACTTTGTTTCCAAAAAATCTCACTTTCATTACCAATGATGAATTCTACACTTCCGCCACCAATATCTACCACCAAAGATTTTTCCTTACCCAATGGGATGGCAGATCGCACCCCCAGATAAATCAAACGAGCTTCTTCATCGCCCGATATTATTTTTACCTCTATGCCTGTAGTTGTCTTTATTTTTTCAATTACGTAAGTCTGGTTACTGGCATTTCGGAGTGCGCTTGTACCATAGGCAAATACTTTTTGGGCTTTCATTTGGTGAATGGACGCACTAAAACCGGATAAGGTATTTAAGGCTCTTTGCAAAGCCTCAACGGTGATCACACCTTTGTTTATCCCTTTCTCCCCTAATTTCACTGCTTGGCGCTCACGGTGTACCAGACGATAAACACCCTGTTCGATATCTACAATCAGCAGATGAAAAGTGTTAGTACCTAAATCAACTATGGCTATTCTGCTTTCCATTATAAGGGGCCAAATATACAATAAATCGTCACTGCTCCTTTTTATGGAGAATTTTAATGGAATTGGGGTACTTTTGTGTTTTGCCTATATTTCGAAAGTATTCCTATTTCAAATTCAACGATAAATGACGAAGCGAAAACTAGACTCAGAGATACTCAGTAAAAAATTTGATGAACTGAACCGAAAAAACCAGGAATCGCTTCTGGGTGGCGGAGAAAAACGGATTGAGCAACAGCACGCCAGAAACAAATTGACAGCCAGGGAACGCATCCATCTCTTATTGGATGAAGATTCTTTTGAGGAGCTGGGAAAATTTGTGATGCACCGTTCCAAAGATTTCGGACTTGACAAAGAGTATTATTTAGGTGATGGAGTAGTTACCGGATATGGAACGATCAACGGAAGATTGGTTTATGTTTTCTCACAGGATTTTACTGTTTTCGGAGGGTCCTTGTCAGAAACTCATGCTGAAAAAATAGTGAAGGTAATGGAGCTGGCCATGCAAAATGGAGCTCCGTTGATTGGACTTAATGATTCAGGAGGCGCACGCATTCAGGAAGGTGTAGTTTCCTTGGGCGGGTATGCAGATATTTTTTATCGTAATGTGATGGCCTCAGGGGTAATTCCTCAGATCTCGGCTATCATGGGCCCATGTGCAGGAGGGGCTGTTTATTCTCCAGCCATGACTGATTTTATTTTCATGGTAGAAAACACCTCTTTCATGTTTGTTACGGGTCCCAATGTGGTTAAAACGGTAACACATGAAAATGTAACAGCGGAGGAATTGGGTGGAGCTAGTGCACACAGTACTAAAAGTGGTGTTACACATTTTGCGGCTGCCAATGAAATGGAATGTATTAATCAAATCAAACAATTACTGAGTTACATGCCTCAGAATTGTGAGGAGGAGGCTCCGCGATTGGATTACACTCCCTCCGATGAAGCGAGAGAAAAGTTAAATAGTATTATACCTGATAACCCAAATCAACCTTACGATATGCGTGAAGTGATTGAGGGCATAGTTGATACTGATAGCTTTTTTGAAGCACACAAAAATTTTGCGGAAAATATTGTAGTAGGTTTTGCGCGTATTGCGGGAAGGAGTATTGGAATTGTAGGAAACCAGCCTGCTTCACTGGCTGGAGTACTGGACATTGATTCCAGTGTAAAAGGTGCCAGGTTTGTACGCTTTTGCGATTGTTTTAATATTCCTTTGTTGGTGTTGGAAGATGTACCTGGTTTTTTACCGGGGACTGATCAGGAGTGGAATGCAATAATTACTAACGGTGCAAAGCTGTTGTATGCGTTTTCTGAGGCAACTGTGCCGAGGGTTACTGTGATTACCCGCAAAGCATATGGAGGTGCATACGATGTGATGAATTCTAAACACATCGGGGCAGATCTCAACTACGCCTGGCCAACTGCAGAGATTGCGGTAATGGGCGCCAAAGGTGCTGCTGAAATAATTTTTAAGCGTGAAATCGCAGAGGCTGAAAATCCAGAAGCAAAACTGAATGAGAAGGTAGAAGAGTATACAAGGAAATTTGCAAATCCCTACAGAGCAGCGCACAGAGGATACATTGATGAAGTAATCTATCCCGATCAGACCCGTGAAAAACTGATTCGTGCATTCAAGATGTTAGAAAATAAAGTCGCTAAATTACCTAAGAAGAAACACGGAAACATTCCGTTGTAACTATTAATAACTTTTTATTATGGACAAGAAGAGTAAAAAATTTCTATTTGACTATTTAAACAATGCTTCACCTACAGGCTTTGAGCATACTGGACAACAAATTTGGCTGGATTACATTAAACCCTATACCGATGAGTACATGGTGGATGTTTATGGAACAGCAGTAGGGGTTATTAATCCGAAAGGAAAGTACAAAGTTGTTATTGAAGCGCATGCAGACGAGATTTCCTGGTTTGTTAATTACATCACGGAGGAAGGATACATTTATGTAAGAAGAAATGGCGGATCGGATCATCAAATTGCTCCATCCATGCGGGTAAACATTCACACAGAAAAGGGTATTGTAAAAGGTGTATTTGGATGGCCTGCTATTCATGTGCGTGACAATGCAAAAGAAGAAGCGCCAACTTTAAAAAATATTTTTATTGACATCGGCTGCGAATCCAAAAAGGAAGTGGAGGCAATGGGAGTGCACGTAGGTTGTGTGATCACCTTTGAAGATGAGTTGATGGAGATGAATAAAAATTATTTGGTGGGGCGTGCATTAGACAATCGCATGGGAGGATTTATGATAGCGGAGGTGGCGCGCAGATTAAGTGAAAGCAAAGCCAAACTTCCTTTCTGTTTGTATGTTGTGAATTCCGTGCAGGAAGAAATTGGTCTTCGAGGTGCTGAGATGATTTCGAGAAGATTAAAACCAGATTTGGCTATTTGTACTGATGTAACACATGATACCTGCTCACCGATGTACAACAAAAAAGAAAGTGGCCATCAAAAATGCGGAAGTGGGCCTGTGTTGTGTTATGGTCCTGCAGTCCAAAACAATGTGCTAAAAGCAATTATTAAAACAGCAGAGAAGAAAAAGATACCATTTCAGCGGCAGGCAGTTTCACGATCTACAGGAACGGATACCGATTCATTTGCCTATTCGGCAGAAGGAGTAGCTTCGGCATTGATTTCTTTGCCTTTAAAGTACATGCACACTACAGTTGAAACGGTGCATAAGGATGATGTAGAAAATGTAATCAAGTTGATTCATGAAGTACTACTGAACCTTAAACCAGGTGAGGATTACAGATACATCAAATAAGATACTACATCACACACTAGGGCTTCTGATTTATCAGAAGCCTTTTTTATTTTTAGATAGTGATAAAAATTACAATTGATCAAATGGGGCGTGAGGTAAAACTCCACTACCCACCTCAGCGCATTATTTCCTTGGTGCCTTCCCAAACAGAGCTGCTGTATGATTTAGGTTTGAATGAGGAGGTAGTGGGCATTACCAAATTCTGCGAACACCCTGAGAATTGGTATAATTCTAAACCTAAAGTTGGAGGAACAAAAAATATTGATTTTTCACGGATTGAATCACTTCTGCCGGATTTGATAATTGGCAATAAGGAAGAAAATGACAAGTCGGCCATTGAAATATTACAACAGAAGTACCCGGTGTGGATGAGTGATGTAGTCACACTTGATGATGCCCTTTGGATGATTAAAGCAGTGGGTGAAATTGTGGGTCGAAATGAAAGAAGTGTAGCGATTGCAAATCAGATTTCAGCAAATTTCAGGAGCGTCAAAAATCAAAATGCCCGAGTGCTCTATTTGATCTGGAAAAATCCCTGGATGGGCGCAGGGTCAAATACTTTCATAGACACGATGCTGAAAACAATGGGGCTTACCAACGTGCTCGATGGTGTGCAGCGCTATCCTGAATTAACCCTGGAACAAATACAACATCTTAATCCCGACCAATTATTTTTTTCTTCTGAACCCTTCCCATTTCAGGAAAAACATATGGATGAACTAAGAGCGCTTCTCCCCAACGCAAAATTTACCCTTGTTGATGGGCAGTATTTTAGTTGGTACGGCAGCAGATTATTATCTTCCCCTGCCTATTTCAATGCGCTTTCATTGAAGGGGCGGGATTGAAGCTGACCGCAACGAAAGTTGATTCCAGTACGTAAAATACCTTGTACAATGGCGTTGCGCCTTGGTACGCAATACTATGAATAAGTCATCGGAATTTGATTTTTCACACCACTCGCCAGTTACTACTGTTTTCGTTATCCCTCCTAGTGTCCATCTTTTAGATATCACTGGACCTGCTCATGTTTTCTACGAGGCCGCGGATGGTGGAGCCCCGCTTGAATTACACTATGTATCGCTTCATAAAAACGTATCTGTAGAGACCAGTTCAGGTGGGCTATCATTCGCAGCCTTGGAAGACTTTGAGAAGCTTACATTAAAAAAGGATGACATTATTTTTATTCCTGGTCTTGAATCTCACTTGCTGGTGAGCGCGCCTTTTCTTAAAGAGATCGATAATTTTTTGCGATGGCTTCGTGCCCAACAGAAAATCGGAGTAAAAATATGTTCAGTTTGCACGGGTGCATTTATTGTTGCTTGGTCAGGAGTAATGGAAGGTCATCAGGCTACTACTCATTGGAAATTTCAAGAACTAATGCAGCAAACGTTTCCTGGCATTCAAGTCCTACAGAATCGGCTATTCGTGCAGGATGGCCTGCTATATTCAAGTGCAGGGGTATCATCGGGAATCGATCTTTCGCTTTTCCTTTTAGGGCAAATGTATGGTAGTAGATTTTCAGCTGCGATCGCAAGAGAAATAGTCATTTACCTGCGCAGGGGTGCTGAGGATCCGCAATTGAGTATATTTCTTCAGTATCGAAATCATTTGGAAGATCGAATTCACAAAGTGCAGGAATGGCTAATACAAAACCTAAATAAAAAGGTGACAGCAGATTTCCTTTCCGAAATGGTACACACCAGCCCCAGAAACCTGACGCGATTGTTCAAGGACACCACGGGAATCACCATTGGTCAGTACGTTGAAAAGTTACGTGTGTCTCATGCGCTGCATCTGCTACAGGAAAACCAGAAGGTGGAGCAGGTAGCCCGATCATGCGGTTTGCAAAGCACCAATCAGCTTCGGACATTGTTAAAAAAGCATGCAGGTATTCTCCCTACAGAGATTATGTCCTGATACTGCGTTCTTTTGTCATTATCTATTTAGTGCTTTCAATACTTTCGGTCATTCGATACGTGCCGCGTTGGCCAATCCGGTGAGTTCACTTAAGGAAGAGTAGACTGATCATTTGTCCTGATATTGCGTCTTCTTGTCCGCACCCTTTAATTTATCATACCGTTTTAGGAGTTAAAACAAATCACCAATGAAATACATTTATTTTTCTTTAATCTTATTATCATCTACTATGTCTTTTTCACAATCAAAACAAGTTACAGTTGCCATCTATCTGCAAGATGGTGTTGAAGTATTGGATTTTGCAGGACCGATGGAAGTTTTTGCGTATGCGGGCTTTAAGGTTTTCACTGTTGCAGAAACTTCCGATCCGATTATATCACAGGGGATTCTCAAAATTATTCCTGAGTATAGTCTTGATAATGCTCCTGCGGCCGACATCATCACCATCGTGGGAGGAAATTCAAGAAAGGCATTTATCGAGGGTGGCCACGAACTGGTAGCCTGGATCAAGTCTCGGATCGATAAGACAGATTATTTCTTTTCCGTTTGTACTGGTGTTTATCCCCTGGGACGGGCCGGACTGTTGGATGGCCAGACGGTAACCACTTTTTATCAAAACATTGAAGATCTGCGCCAAAGATTTCCAGGGGCCAAAGTGATCAAAGGTGCCAGGTTTGTTGACAACGGAAAAGTTGTTACCACAGCCGGTGTCTCGGCAGGAATCGATGGGGCACTTCATATGGTGGCCAAACTCAAGGGAGAAGCAGCTGCAAGGCAAGCGGCTGAATACATGGAATACGATAAGTGGGCACCTGATGATGGATTAATACTTTCCAAAAACTAGATATAATGTTTCTAAATATTTATGCTGATCAGTTTGTTGCTGGCACCATTTTAGTTGGTCGGAAGAAGGTTATTGGAGTCTCCTAATTATTTTCAAGTATTAAGAAGTGATGAGCATAGCTTTTGATTAATTATTTAGCTCCTATCTTTATAGGATTACGCTAATGTTCTACTTAATCAGCTGCTCTCATGTCTGTAGATAATTTTGGTATCAGTGGGCTCACTACAGAACAGGTGCGAGATGCCAGAGAGAAATACGGATATAATAAGTTGGAATTTAAGAAGGAGAATCCCTTTATCACTGGTTTAAAGAGTTTGGCCACAGAGCCAATGGTGATTTTACTTCTAGTAACTTCTTCCATCTATTTCATTAGCGGGGAAATTGGAGATGGAGTTTTCCTTGCTGTTGCCATCGTGTTGGTAGGTTCAATCTCATTGTACCAGGATTCCAGAAGTCGCAATGCACTTGAAAAGCTGAAGCAGTTCACGCTGCCCAGTTGCAAAGTCATTCGAGATGGAAAAGTAGTTGAAATTCATAGTGACACTTTAGTGATGGGTGATTACATGATGGTGGAAGAGGGTACCATCATTGCAGCTGATGGTACTATTGTTCATTCCAATGATTTTTCTGTTAATGAATCTTTGTTAACAGGTGAATCATTGTCGGTGATTAAGGATGCTGAAAAAGAAAACAACTCAATTTTTGGAGGTACAACGGTAGTAAGCGGATTAGCCATAGCGAGAATCACCGCCATAGGTAATCAAACGCGGCTCGGAAAAATAGGAAAGAGCCTGGAGGGTATTGCAGAAGAAAGTACTCCGCTTGAACTACAGATAGAAAATTTTGTGAAAAAGATGGTGATAGCAGGAGTCACAGTCTTTTTGGTTGTTTGGGGATTCAATTACATCAATTCATCAGATTTGCTAGACAGTTTGCTAAAAGCGCTCACTTTAGCAATGAGTATTTTGCCAGAAGAGATTCCAGTGGCATTTACCACTTTTATGGCATTGGGTGCATGGCGACTTATGAAAAAAGGAGTTGTTGTAAAGCAAATGAAAACAGTGGAGACTTTGGGTGGGGCTACAGTAATTTGTGTAGACAAAACTGGGACCATCACTCAAAACAAGATGGAGCTGGCCAAAATTTATGTTATGAGTTCCCGGAAAATATCTGCGGCTGATGAGTCGCTGGGTGAAGAAGAGAAGCAATTGATAAGGATGGCCATGTGGGCAAGTGAGCCTATTCCATTTGATCCGATGGAAGTAGAACTTCATAAGAAATACCAATTGCTATTCCCAATAGATGAAAGGAGCAATTATAGAATGATTCATGAATACCCATTGAGCGGGAAGCCACCAATGATGACCCATGTTTTCGCTAACAATTCAGCGCAAAGAATTATCGCTGCAAAAGGTGCGCCTGAGGCATTGATGGCCATTTCTGGACTTTCCGCCATAGATAGGCAAAAGATTGAGTGTGTAATTGATGAGTTTTCAGGGGAAGGTTATCGTGTTTTGGCAGTTGGAGAATCAAAATACAATGAGAGCATTTTTCCTCCGCAACAACAAGACTTCAACTTTGTATTTATTGGTTTGGTGGCTTTCTATGATCCTCCCAAGCAAAACATCAATAGAGTATTTGGAGATTTTGATGCTGCAGGCATTAAGGTAAAAATTATCACCGGAGATAACGCAGCCACCACGATGGCCATCGCGAAACAAATAGGATTTAAAGATTATAATAAGAGTCTAAGTGGTGATGATTTGATGATGTTAACTGAAGAGAAGTTAAAAGAAACAGTGATGTCAGTCAATGTGTTTACCAGAATGTTTCCTGAGGCGAAACTGAGAATCATCAATGCATTGAAATCAAAAAATGAAATTGTGGCAATGACTGGCGATGGTGTTAATGATGCCCCGGCACTTAAGGCTTCCCACATTGGTGTTGCAATGGGTAAAAAAGGAACCGAGATTGCAAAGCAGGCTGCTTCTTTGATCCTGGTGGATGATGATTTAGGGAAAATGGTAGATGCTATTGCAGCCGGAAGAAAAATTTATGCTAACCTGAAGAAGGCAATTCAATACATCATTTCCATACATATACCCATTATTCTTACGGTATTTTTGCCACTGGCATTGGGTTGGATTTATCCCAACATATTTTCTCCGGTTCATGTTATCCTTTTGGAGTTGATCATGGGGCCCACATGCTCTATTATATACGAGAACGAACCGATGGAAAAGAACACGATGCTTCAAAAACCAAGACCATTTACAACCACTTTTTTTAACACAAAAGAACTACTAACAAGCGTCATTCAAGGTTTACTTATTACCATAGGAGTGCTGTTCGCATATCAGTTTGCAGTGAGTCAGGGTTATAGCGAATCACTAACACGCGCTATGGTATTCACCACACTTATTTCTTCCAATGTGTCTTTAACTTTGGTTAATCGATCGTTTTATTATTCCGTCTTTAGCACACTGAAATACCAGAACAATTTGGTATTAATTGTTATTGTCATTACGATTGTGGCCACGACAATGATGTTGTATATACAACCTCTGAGCGACTTCTTTGGTTTTGAATCATTGAGCCTTGGTCAAATTATGCTTAGTGCAGGTCTTGGTTTTGTGTTCGTGATTTGGTACGAAGGGGTAAAATGGTTCAAAAGGAATTCGAACAGTAAAGAAGGAAACGATGTATCTCTTAGTCACTAACATATTCAACATCAAACCCTACCACTTTCAAGTCATCCCAGAATTCAGGGTAGGATTTATTCACCACCTCAGGGGCCTCTATTTCGAGATCCATTAAGGTAGCCCAAGGCGCAAAGCCCATGGCCATACGGTGATCGTGGTAGGTATTGATTTTAATACGCTTGGAAGGAACTGTTCCGGGAGTTAGCTGAAAAGTTCCTTTGTCGGACTCTTCCAGTTTGGCACTTACTTTTGCCAGTTCATTTTGCAGGGCAGCAATCCTGTCTGTTTCCTTAATGTACAAACTTTCGAGGCCAGTGAAGGTTCCTTGTACTCCCAACAAAGCACAGACCGGCAAGACGGTTTGCGCCAGGTCAGGGCAGTTTGTAAAGTCCCATTCCAGCTCTGATACTATTTCACTTGTTTTAGTAAGCGTGGCGTTACCATTTAAAAAAGTCGTTTTAACTCCCAGCTTTTCCATTATCTCCACAATAACCTGATCTCCTTGAATAGAGGTGGAATTTACATCGGTTAAGGTTATTACTGCTTCTTTGGCCAATGCCACGATGGCCAGCCAATAGCTAAGGGCCGACCAATCTGGTTCTATTTTTAGTGAAGCGGGATGATATTTTGAAGAAGGTACAATGATAGTGCCCTCCTTCAAGATACTATCGACCCCAAAAGACTTCATTAATGAGGCCGTCATTTTAATATAGGGCCAGCTCCCCACCTTACCCTGCAACTCGAGAATCAGCCCCTCGGGTAACAGCGGGGCCACCATCATCAATGCTGAAATATATTGGCTACTTACATTTCCTGGCAGGGCAACCTTACCTACCTGTTGCTCTTTAAATCCTTTAGTTTCAATTGGGGGAAAACCTTCGTTCTCAAGGTATAGAACATCGGCTCCCATTCTACGCAAAGCCTCTACAAGAAGGCCAATGGGCCTTTCTTTCATTCTGGGGGTGCCTGTCAGCACCTTATTTTGACCTGTAATAGCAAAATAAGCTGTGAGAAAGCGCATGGTGGTGCCAGCGTCCATGGCATCAAGCAAATGCTCCTGGCTGGCCAACAAGCTTTTCATCAGCTGAGTATCTCGAGCCGTGGCCAGGTTGCTAAGGGTAGACATGCGCCCGGAAAGTGCATTAAGGATCAACGCCCGGTTGCTAATGCTTTTGGATGCAGGAAGCTGGTGGATTTTCCCCTTTGGTAAAGGGTTATACCGAATTCTTAAGGTCGACATGGGGTGGGTAAGATAAAAAATAAAATATAATGTGATGTTTTTAAATAGAGATGAAACATTTTATTTTCATTTGTAGTTAATAACGTTATGGGCGCAACTAAAAAAATAGCTATTGGATTGGGGCTTGCAGGGGGTGCTGCACTTTTTACCGCTTGGTTGCTTTCTGGCTCTAGGGGTCAGAAGACAAAGGAATTTTTGGCAAAAAAGGCACAAGACCTGAAAGAAACATTAAAGAAAGAAAAAGATTCAAACGATGAAAACGAGGTTCACTACATCTAAAGTGAACGATAGTAATCTAATGAATTTCGAATTTCATTTTCGTTAACCTCTACATCCCACTCCGCATGACCTACTCTTTCAAGTAGGGCCATCAAAATCTTATTGCCTTTATTTTTTTTGTCCTGGACAATCCATTCCAAAATCTCATCGTCATTTGGAAACTCTTTTTTCTTTCCAAAAATATCACGAAGGTAATTGGTAATCTCCTGAAGGCTAGCTTTTGATAACTTTCCTTTTTGAAAAGAGATGTGAGCCTCTGTGATCATGCCAATGGCAACTGCCTCGCCATGATACAGTGGTGCAAGGGTTTTCAGACAGCAGCTTTCTACTGCGTGACCGATGGTATGACCAAAATTTAATATCTTACGAATGCCCCCTTCATATGGATCAGATTCTGCAATACTTGATTTGATTTGGTAGCAGAAGTCAATCAGTTCATCCCAATTTTGTTCCTCAAGTGGTTTGAGACTTATGCTCTTCCATTTTGTTTCGTTGGAAATCAAACTGTGCTTAATTACTTCTGCAAAACCAGATCGAAGTTCCCTTAATGGCAGTGTAGAAAGAAAGTTGGATGAGATAAGAGTGGCTGTTGGTTCTAAAAACAATCCAATGTGATTTTTATAGCCCATAAAATCGATGCCCAGTTTACCTCCAACACTGGCATCTACCTGTGAAAGCAGGGTTGAAGGAACCAATATAAAATCAATGCCTCGTTTATAGGTTGCAGCACAAAATCCTCCCATGTCTCCCAATACGCCTCCGCCCAATACCACCATACAGGAATATCGATCGAACCCCTTTTGTGTTAGCTGTTCCCATATTCTTTGGCAACTTTCCAGGTTTTTAAATTTTTCACCAGCCTCTACCCTTATTAATTCATGTGTTGGGAGCGAATTTTTGATGATAGGGTAACAGAGGCTTTCTGTATTTGTATCTACCAATACACCAATTTGACTGTAGGTTTTTTGGAAGAGTACATCATTGAGCGACTGCTCAATTTGTTTTTTAATGATTACACTTTGCACTATTTATTTTTTTTCGGTTTCCTTCCTCATGATTTCAGTTTGTATGCGAATTGACTCATCGTGAATGGCCCGATAAATTTCCTGAATAAATTTGGCAGACAGATTTTTGCTTTGTCCCCAATCCGTTCTTGAATTGAGAATTTCGTTCCAGCGTTCCAATTGAAATACGGTTACATTATTTTCTTTCTTGTAGTCGCCTATTTTTTCAATTAATTGCTTGCGCATCGATAGTATTTCCACCAATTCCTGATCGATCTGATCGATTTTTTCTCGGAGTTGCTCAAGTTGGCTGATAAAAAGAGCATCTGAGGAATGCCTTTGCGCAAACCTAAGTTGATCTAAGGTGTCACTCAACCCTTGAAGACTAACCTGCTGATCGGCATCACTCAACGCTTCATCTGGGTTGGGGTGGGTTTCGATCATTAACCCATCATATCCCAGATCCAAGGCCTTTTGACTTATTTCAAAAATCATATGGCGATTGCCGGCAATATGGCTGGGGTCGCAAATGAGTGGTAGGGAGGGAAAAGTTGATTTTAGTTCCAGGGCAATCTGCCAACTGGGCGTATTCCTAAACTTTGATTTCTGGTAGGAAGAAAATCCACGATGGATGGCAGCTACTTTCTTATTACCTGTGTTGTAGATGCGCTCGATAGCACCTTGCCAAAGGGCCAATTCAGGGTTGATAGGATTCTTTACCAGAATAGGAACATCTATACCTTTTAAAGTATTGGCAATCTCCTGCACAAGAAAGGGATTTACAGTGGTGCGTGCGCCTATCCAAAGTACATCCATTCCATATTTAATTGCTGCTTCAGCATGCTGAGGAGATGCAACTTCTGTAGCCACTTTAATGGGAATACGCTGCTTTAGCTCTTGAAGCCATTTTAAGGCTTCTATCCCCTTACCCTCAAAAGAGTTGGGTCTTGTACGAGGTTTCCAAACCCCGGCTCGCATGATGCTCACACCGAGCTTTTGTAAATGTTCAGCTACGGTTGAAAGTTGATCAGGGTTTTCAGCACTGCAGGGCCCTGCAATTAATAGTGCATCGTTTTTACTTAATGTCCAACTGCGCCAATCGTCAAAAATCATCATTTATTACCCTCCTGTAATACAAACAAAATAATGAATAATTGTTCAGTTGGTATAAAAAAGACTTAAAAGAATTGCCTTGCCTGCTATATTTAGGCCCCAAATAAAACGGATATGGAAGTAGAGCCAAAAGTTCAGTTTGAAGACACTGCAATTGCATTCAGCTATAAGACGGATGCGGAGCTAAGGAAGGCCAATTTTATTTTTACGCTCGTCAATCATCCTATGATTTCGAGCATAGCCACCGGAGCTGTAAAATTGGGTTTATTTCTTCGACTCCCTATAAAGGGGCTTATTCGCAGCACTGTTTTTGATCATTTTTGTGGAGGAGAAACCATTGACCAATGTGCTCCCATTGTCAAAAAGTTAGGAGCGTTGCATGTAGGGGCTATTTTAGATTACTCAGTTGAGGGGGGCGAAACGGAAGAAGGGTTTGATAAGACCACTGAAGAGATCTTAAGAACTTTTGAGGCTTCAAAGAAAAATGGTACAATACCGTTTGGTGTTTTTAAAATGACCGGACTTGCATCTACCTCACTGCTGGAAAAAATTAACTCCAAAATGACGCTGACCCCTGACGAACTTGCCGCTTTTGACCGGGTGCGCAATCGAGTGGATAGAATTTGTGCCAGAGCGCATGAATACAAGGTACACGTGCTGATTGATGCTGAGGAAACCTGGATTCAGGATCCGATAGATCAACTTGCCTATGAGATGATGAGGAAATACAATACCCAATCAGCAATTGTGTTTAACACCTATCAAATGTACAGGGTTGATATGTTGGCCAATATGAAAAGCGCTTATCATGATGCCACCATGCATAATTACTACTTGGGGGTGAAAATGGTTCGGGGAGCTTATATGGAGAAGGAAAGAGAGCGGGCTGATAAAATGGGATATCCAGACCCGATTCAACCCAACAAACAAGCCACGGACGATAGCTTTAACAAGGGACTTGCCTTTTGCATTGATAACAAGCAACGTATTTCAATAATGTGCGGCTCCCACAATGATTATAGTAATCAATACCTTACTGTGTTGATGGAAAAGCACAGTATGAAGAACAATGACGATCGTGTATGGTTTGCACAGCTCTATGGTATGAGCGACCCCATCTCTTTCAACCTGGCTAAAAAGGGATACAATGTTGCAAAATATTTGCCTTATGGGCCGGTTAAGTCGGTTATCCCGTACCTATTGCGCAGGGCAGACGAAAATACCTCTGTAGCTGGTCAAAGTAGCCGTGAATTGATGCTGATACGCAAAGAATTAAATCGAAGAAAATCTGCTTAAACCATAACCTGCTTTTACCGAACCAGGCTCGATGGAAGATTAGACACGGTCATAACCATCAAATTTAAGATGGAAGAACGCTGTCCTGTAGGGGCTATGGGCCTAAATCATTATTTTTGCGCTCTTTACTGATTAATCAAAAGCCCACCCATGCAATTAAGCGAACAGGAAATAATTAGAAGACAGTCACTCGAGGATCTGCTCAAACTGGGAATCAACCCCTATCCGGCAGAACTTTATGAAGTAAATGCTTCCGCTGAAGAGATATTGGAGCACTATCCAAAACAAAAGATCGAATACAAAAATGTTTCTCTGGCTGGTCGCATCATGTCAAGGCGAATTATGGGCAATGCCTCCTTTGCTGAATTGCAGGATGCCACAGGTAGAATTCAGATTTATGTCAAAAGAGATGATATCTGTCCTGATGAGGACAAAACGCTATACAATACCGTTTTCAAAAAATTACTCGATATAGGTGATATCATTGGCGTGCAAGGTTATGTTTTTACCACCAAGACAGGTGAGATATCTATCCATGTAAGCAGCTTCAAAATTTTGTCCAAGTCACTTCGGCCTTTACCGATTGTGAAGGAAACCGTGGATGAAAGTGGTAAGGTGGTATTGCATGATGCTTTTACAGATCCTGAACAGCGCTACCGCATGAGGTATGTTGATTTGGTTGTAAATCCACATGTAAAGGATGCATTTATAAAACGTACGAAGCTGGTGAACTCAATGCGTGAGTTCCTGAATAGCAAAGGTTATTTGGAAGTAGAAACCCCAATTCTTCAACCTTTATATGGTGGTGCTGCCGCCAGACCATTTAAGACACATCACAACACGTTGGACATGACGCTTTACCTTCGAATAGCCAACGAGTTATACCTGAAGCGATTGATTGTAGGTGGCCTTGATGGTGTTTATGAATTCAGTAAAGATTTTCGCAATGAAGGAATGTCCCGTTTTCACAACCCGGAGTTCACTCAGGTAGAATTGTATGTTGCATATAAAGACTACAACTGGATGATGGACATGGTGGAGGAAATGATAGAAAAAGTAGCTATTGACCTACATGGTACCACCAAGGTCAAAGTAGGAGAGAACATCATTGACTTTCAAAGACCATGGAAGCGTTTTACCATGTATGAGGCCATTCAGCACTTTACAGGTATCGATATTTCAGAAATGGATGAAGCTCAGCTGCGAACCACATGTAAGCAACTGAATGTACGCGTGGACGAAAGCATGGGGAAGGGAAAACTTATTGATGAGATATTTGGTGAAAAGTGCGAGCCCAATCTGATTCAGCCCACCTACATCACTGACTATCCTGTGGAGATGTCGCCACTTGCAAAAAAGCACAGGTCTAAGCCAGGATTGGTAGAAAGGTTTGAAGCAATTTGCAACAGAAAAGAAATATGTAATGCGTTTTCAGAATTGAATGATCCATTGGATCAGCGCGCACGATTTGAAGAGCAATTGGAATTGGGTAAGCGCGGAGACGAAGAGGCCATGACATTGGATGAAGATTATCTCCGTTCACTTGAATTTGGAATGCCACCTACAGCAGGGCTAGGAATAGGAATCGACAGGCTGGCCATGATCATGACGAACTCAGCTTCTATACAGGATGTAATCTTCTTTCCCCAGATGAAGCCTGAAAAAAAATCTGTAAATGTGGAAGTGGAACTGGCTGATCTTTCCATAAGGGAAGAGTTGTTGCCAATTTTCCAAAAGTTGGGATACACCACCAAAGTCAAGTTGAAAGAACAAAAAGCCTCTAAGCTGTTCAATGATGTGTGCGGAATGAGGAAAAAAATGAAATTGGAACACGTTAAAAATCCAACGCTGGAAGAAGTAGAAGGCTGGTTGAGTAAACTTTAGCGACTATCGAAGAAGGAGCGCGTACGATCAAGCTTCAGGTCCCTGAGCATACCTGATTTCACACCGATAGAAAAGTTATAGGACTGGAATGTACCGAAGGGTGTCCATCCCAAACTTACCTGCCAGCAATGCAGATCACGATTGATGTTAAAAAATGTTTGTGTGAATTCCTTATTGTCAAAATCGTAACCTGTATTGAAAGTTATTTTCCACTTCTCGGTCAATGACAAATCTCCATTGAGGCGTACTGCTTGAGTGATGTTGGAAGCCTGCTTTCCATTTTTGTTATAGGTGAGATTGTAGTTAATTCTCAGGTTCCATGGTATAGTGAAATCCACATAACTGTCAGGATTTTGCAACAGGAATTCTTTGTCACTCTGGGAAATATTGGACTTTGCGATCTTACTTCGGGTGTCAGCATCTTTCTCTTTGCCTTTTGGAGAGAGATTGGTACTAAAGGCCAGGTTGAAGCTGGTGATTTGTCCCAGATCGAATCCATCCTGCCAGGCAAACCTGCTAATTTTTGTCTGGTACAACTGACCTAAGTTCGATTCCGTGGTTCCCAGGCTATCAAAGTATTGATAGGGATCCAGAGTGGCACCCATATTGATGTTGATTTTATCATTCAGTACGTTGGTGTTGGCACTTAACGAGATGGTTGACAGTTTGAATGAGTCGGCAGCGAAATTATAGCTGCTGGAGATAGACAGATTATTTAATAAGGATATTTTTCTGGCTACCGAATCTGTAGCACTTTTCACTTTCATTTCGAGGTTATTGCCGATGCTAAAACCCACTGAGCTTTGAAGGTTTTGGGCAGACCCTCCATAGACAAATTGAGCCCCCTCATGTCTGGATTTTTGAATGATGGCGCCATCGTTGTTGGTAAACTTTTGAAAGTAGCCATATTTAGATGCAGTAAAATCAGGTTGATAATTATAGCTGATGGCTGGGTTGACCACATGTCGTATTGCTTTTATTTTTCTATCAGGGTTTTTTGAAATATACATTCCATACAAACGGGTATTGAATGAGACACCCGTTGAGTAGTTCGCAATTCTGTTGAATTGTTTAATGGTGTCCAATACAACAGCAGCATTAGCAGTCTGATCAAATCCCCAGTTGAGTTTTTCGAAGTACCAGATTTCATTATAGCTTACCTGAGGGCTTACTGTGAAGTATTTCAAAGCTTTAACTGATGTGGAAATGGGGAGCTCATGACGAATCGCCTTTCTGGAATTGTTTAAAAATGTAGAAAGGTTATCAAAAGTGAAGGGGATGATACTATCGGCCACATTATCAATAGGGCCAAGGCTATTGGTAATCTGATTGGTACCTTTGGCGGTGTAGCGAAGCACTAAATTCTCCAGCGCCTCATTCTGAGACTTTTTAAAGGGGTAAATATTATTGACATTGAAATTCACATCAGGAAGAGGTAAGTCTACTCTTTTTGTTACCAGGTCTTGATTGTGTCTCATGTTAATACCCATCGAAAACGGTGTGCCGGTAAAAGTTTTTGAGTAGGAAACATTGGAACTCAATTTTCTTGAAGTGTTGTCTATGCGCGTAGCGCTGGGGTCGGCATTGATACCAAGATAATTGTTGTTGGTAAAGCTGGAGGTAGCTGCATTTACCGATGCGGAGAACCGCCCTGAGCCCTTTGTCTGAGGAGAGTGACTCCATGCTATCCTGAAGTCTCGAATTTTTTGGGAGTCTTCTATATTCTCGGTGAGGCGATTGTTGGTCATGCTGAAACTTAAATTGCCATTATAAGCATATCGTTTGCGATACATGGAATTGAGGTAGACTGCAGATGAACCCTTGCTGTAAAGGTCACCTGTCAGTGCCACTTTTACATAATCACTGATGTCAAAATAATATCCACCATTTCTAAGGAAAAACCCTCTTCTTCTCTCTTCACCATAGGATGGAACTAAAATCCCGGATGAACTTTTCTTTTGTGCAGGGAACATACCAAAGGCAAATCCTAATGGAAGAGGCACATCACTGAGCTCCATATAAAAAGGACCTGTTACAATTTTATCATTGGGGATAGCCTTTGCTTTGTTGGACACAATTCTGAAGTGTGGATGAGCAAGATTACACGTTGTATAGGCGTTGCCGATGGTGAACAGTTCATTTTTATCATTTTTGTATACTACATCACCGTGTACAATTCCCTCTCCTTGTTGCGTTACTACCTCAGAGATTTTTGCTTTTTTCGACTTGAAATTATAGACGATATCTCGGGTCTCGTAAAGTTCACTTCCGTTTTTGAAAATGGGGTATCCAACACGATGGCCCAATGAGTCCAATTTTCCTCTGGCAGTTATTGTTGATCTTTCGTAATCGATGATGATCTCATCGGCCTCAAGCTCTATCTCACCGTATTTAATCTTGGCATTGCCATAAAGTTTAATGATCTTACTCTCAAGACTGGAATTGATAGAATCATTAGCTGAATAGAAGATAGTAGTCTCGATATCACTCTTGGGCGGGGGTATTTGAAGAGAATCTGATTGAATACCAAGGGAATCTGCCTTATTAATTAAGGTATCGTTTTTGTTAAGTAAACTGCTTGGTGGGGTTTTCGCAGAGTCTAATGGGGTACCGATAATGGGTACTTTAATCGGATTTTCCACCTGGGCAAAACCTGAAATAGACAGAAACGATAATGAAAGTACCGAAAAAATGAAAAAAAAATGTTTCCCCACGCCTTCTGGTTTGATTTCCAGGTGTTTAGCTTTTAGTGAAAAATTCACAACTTTGCGTAAAGTTATTGCAAATACTTCAGACATCGTTAAGCCAGTGAAGAATATCGGAATCAAAGCTCTTCTTGTAGCAATAACCTTGCTAATCTCTTCGGCTACGCCTATTCGTACCGACTTCAGGGTAGATACCATTGTCATTGATGCCGGGCATGGAGGGCATGATCCGGGCACCCATGGTGTAAAGGCACTTGAAAAGAACATCACCTTAAGTATTGCCTTGAAAGTGGGAAATTATATTAAACAAAATGTGCCCGGGGTAAAAGTGATATACACCAGAACAGACGATCGATACATTGCCCTCGATGAACGAGCCAATATCGCCAATAAGAACAAAGCAGATTTATTCATTTCTATCCATGCCAATGCACTGAGCAGACCTGAAGTGCATGGGACTGAAACTTATGTGATGGGGCCGCATAAAGCAGATGGAAATATGGAAGTAGCGAAACGTGAAAATGCCGTGATCCTGCTGGACTCCAATCATGAGGAAAGGTATGAGGGATTTGATCCTAACACCCCTGAGTCGTACATTTTATTTTCTCTGGCGCAGAGTGCCTATCAGGAAAGTAGTGTAAAACTGGCTGACCTGATAGAAAATCAGTTCAAAGAAAGGGTTGGCAGAAGAAGTTTGGGTGTGAAGCAGGCTGGTTTTTGGGTATTGTGGAGAACAAGCATGCCCAGTGTGCTCGTGGAAGTGGGGTATCTTACCAATCCTAATGAAGAAAAGTATCTAAGTGGCGATACAGGACAGGATTTAATCGCATCTGGCATTTATCGCGCCTTCAAAGACTATAAAAATCAAATTGAATCCGTAAACTAGCAGTTGTGAATAAAGAGGTAAAAGTAGGATTGTTTGTGACCACCGCGCTGGTCATGTTATACTTTGGGTTCAATTACCTGAAAGGAGTTGACTTTCTCAGTGCCACCAATAAATACTACGCGATATATGATAATGTAGATCAGTTGTCTGTGTCTAACCCGGTGCTGGTGAACGGTTATGCAGTAGGTAGGGTAAGTTACATTAGGATTGTACAGGGAAAGGAAAACAAGGTACTGGTGGAGTTGGAAATAGATTCAGACATCATCTTAGGTGATTCGGCTACAGCTATATTGAACAGTGACTTTTTGGGCAGCAAGTCTATTCTGTTGAATATTGGTAATAAGGCAAAACCTCTTGCTCCTGGAGATACAATTCTCGCTGAAGCCGCAAGAGGAATTTTCGATGTATTTACAGAAACCGCTGAACCAGTGGCGAATAACGTTCAGACTACCCTGCGAAAGTTGAACACGGTACTTGATAATCTTGCGGTCAACTCAGCGCGATTGGATACATTATTCATGAAGCTAACTTATACTCCAACTCTTGTAAACCGCACTTTAATTACCACAGACGAAAAGATGAAGGAGTTATCGGCCAGTTTTAAACAAACTTCGGATAACCTCTCGGTCACACTCAGGGATTTGAAACCTGTAATTGGAAATTTTAAAACCTTCTCCGACTCTTTGAAGAGAATGGAGTTAAATAAAACTGTGGCTCAAACACAAAAAACATTAGAGAACTTAAATAGTACACTGGCCAAATTGAATAGCGGTGACAACACTGTGAGCAAACTGATGACAGATGACTCACTCTATGTGAACCTCAACAGATTATTACTTAATCTGGATACACTTGCTGTTCATTTTGATGAAAATCCAAAACACTTTCTGGCTCCTCTTGGTAAGAACAAGAAAAGGATTGAGAAAGACAGAAAAAAAGCAGAGGAGAAGAATTAATCACCGCACATAAATAAGATCATGGATTTGGAGTTTAATAAGAATGAAGATCAGTTTAAACAACTATGTTCAAAGCTGAGTCATAGAGAGAAGATCACAAAGTTGGGTGGTGGTGAAAAAAAAATTGCCAGTCAGCATGCGAAAGGCAAATTAACTGCCCGAGAAAGAATTGATTATTTAACAGATAACGGCAGTGAATTCCTTGAAGTAGGTCTTTTTGCGGGAGATGGTATGTACCAAGAAGAAGGAGGTTGTCCTTCTGCAGGTGTGGTTACAGGTATTGGCTATGTGCAAGGACGCCAATGTATGATCGTTGCCAATGATGCTACAGTTAAAGCTGGTGCATGGTTTCCAATCACAGCAAAGAAAAACCTTAGAGCGCAGGAGATTGCCATGGAAAACAGGCTGCCCATCATTTATCTGGTAGACAGTGCTGGTGTTTTTCTGCCTATGCAGGATGAAATATTTCCTGATAAGGAACACTTTGGAAGACAATTCCGAAACAATGCGAAGATGTCTTCCATGGGTATTGTCCAAATTGCGGCCATCATGGGAAGCTGTGTGGCTGGAGGTGCTTATCTACCTATTATGTCGGATGAAGCAATGATTGTCGATAAAACCGGCTCTATTTTTCTGGCTGGATCCTACCTGGTAAAGGCAGCTGTTGGCGAAGAAATCGACAATGAAACATTGGGAGGCGCTACTACCCATTGTGAAATTTCTGGGGTTACTGACAATAAGTTTCCCAACGATGAGGCTTGTCTTGATTACATCAAAAGAATATTTAATAAGATGGGTCATCATGAAAAGGCAGGTTTCGATAGAATTGAATCCAGGGAGCCGAAGGAAGATCCAAAGGATATTTATGGACTGATACCAGATAGCCGGGTGAAGCCCTATGACATGCTGGATATCATTAAACGTTTGGTGGACAATTCTGAGTTTGAAGAGTATAAAGCCCTTTATGGGATGACCATTCTATGTGGATATGCACGTATTGATGGTTGGTCTGTTGGTATTGTAGCCAATCAGAGGAAAATTGTGAAGACTAAAAAGGGTGAGATGCGAATGGGCGGAGTAATCTACTCTGATTCAGCAGATAAAGCTGCACGATTTATCATGAACTGTAATCAGAGAAAAGTGCCTTTACTTTTCATTCAGGATGTAAGTGGATTTATGGTGGGAAGCAAAGCAGAACATGGTGGCATTATAAAAGATGGTGCAAAAATGGTTAATGCCATGGCCAATTCTACTGTGCCTAAATTTACCTTGATTGTAGGCAACTCTTATGGAGCAGGTAACTATGCCATGTGTGGTAAGGCATACGACCCAAGACTAATATACGCATGGCCAACTGCGCAAATCGCTGTGATGAGTGGAGCCTCTGCCGCAAAAACACTACTGCAGATAAGGGTAAGTTCGTTGAAAGCTCAGGGGAAGACCATCGCCAAAGAGGAAGAGGAGGAATTGTTGAAGGAGATAACCGACAGATACAACGACCAGTTGAGCCCTTATTATGCGGCTTCAAGACTTTGGGTCGATGGTGTTATTGATCCATTAGAAACCAGAAAAATGGTTTCGATGGGAATAGAGGCGGCTAATCATGCGCCTGTAGAGAAATTTAATGTGGGAGTGATTCAAACCTGATGGAGGAAAAGGAGCTAAAAGCTTTAGTGTCATTGCTCGATGATGAGGATATCCAAATTGTTACTCATGTCGAGGAAAAAATTTTGTCAATCGGTGTTTCTATTATACCCTTACTTGAATTGGAGTGGGAAAATTCATTCAATCCAAAGGCACAGGAAAGAATTGAGGAGCTCATACACATTCTTCAATTCGAGTTGGTAAAAAAAAGATTGAAAGAGTGGTACGCCAGTAGTGATCGCGATTTACTTACTGGTATGTGGATTGTATCTACCTATCAATATCCGGATACTGACTTAACAAAGCTGAAACAAGAACTGGAACAGATCTATTATGAAACCTGGCTAGAGTTCAGAAACGATCTTTATCCCTTGGATCAGGTGAAAGTAATCAACAGTGTTCTTTTTGGAAAGTTGAAATTTGGACCCAATAGCAAGAACTTCCATTCACCCGGCAACTCGCTTATTAACGTTGTGCTGGAGACCCACAAGGGAAATCCCATTACATTGAGCGTGATTTATATGTTGGTGGCTCAGAAATTAAAGATGCCCGTATATGGAGTTAATTTGCCCAACCTGTTTATTTTGACCTACAAGGATGATAAGAACACTCAATTTTACATTAACTCTTTCAATCGCGGATTAATTTTTTCAAAGCAGGATATAGAAAATTATATCAATGAACTGCATCTAACTCCACAGCCTTCGTTCTATGAACCTTGCGACAATGTGGAAATTATCAGACGTGCTTTGAGGAATCTGGTAATGTCTTTTGAGAAAATGGGAGAGCATGCCAAAGCCGATGAGGTGAAAATAATGCTGATAGAAATATCTGACGGTGGCGACCTGGGGGTATAGTTATTTTTGTTTTTTTCTAATCGTGCATCCTGCAGCTCTGTTTTCTGATATTTCCACTTTCTTGCTGGCCAGCATCTGGTCAATAGCTATTTTTAGAAAGGCATTGTTGACATCAGTTTTGATCAAAGGGTTGTCATCAATCGCGCCTTGGTAAACAATGATATGCTCCTTACCATTCTTCTTCAATAAAAATGCTTCGGGACTTTTTCGTGCACCAAGACATTCCATTGCCACCTGATCCTTATCCGACAAATACGGGATTGCCAGGTTCCAGCTTCGATGTTTCTGAATCATGGCCTTTTCATTTTCTCGGGTTTCCTGGTGGGAGTTGATCAATAGGAACTGTATCGTTCCAGTGTATTGATCATTAAGCATTTTTATCCTATCCCTATATTGCACATCATAAGGACACTCATTGCTGGTGAAAATAATGGCAATGCCTTTGCAGTTGGTAAAACCACTTAGCGATACTTTGCTGCCGTCTACTACATTGGTTAAAGTAAAATCCTGAACCGTTTGTGCCCATCCGGAGATAGACATGCCAGTCAAAACGACTATGATCCATTTTTTCATCTCAATCGGTTTTAGTGTGAACGAGCACGTAGTCCTTAGTTACAATATACTCAAGTTCAGCAAATACCCGTGTTCCATTGGCGTCAATCCAGCCTTGTAAATTGCCTTTTTCTTTTAATTCAAAAGGTTGCAACCTCAGATGGTTTGTAAATAGTAAGCCTCGCCTTCCATATATTTTATAAAGTGCCTCCTTTGCACACCAATAGACGCAATGTTTTATAATGTTATCTCCAGCATTTTCCAATTCGGAGGCTTCTAAGATGCGAGGAGCAATTCGCAGGAGTTTTTCTTTCGGTTGCTCTATATCTATTCCAACGGATGCACTAGGGTGTATCTGAGCAGCCACATACGGAAAAGAGTGGGAAAGAGAAATATAGTGACTGTGCTTTTTTAGAAACGGTTTTCCGAACTCATCTTTTTGAATACCATGATAAGGAAGTCCTGCAGACTCAACCAGGTTTCGTATAAGCAACCTGCCAGCTAACCACTCCAGTCTTTTTTGGGGGCTAACAATTTCCGTTGGACAAGTATCGAAGTGCGTCATTTCACTGAGAGCGTCTTCGTCTTCCACGATATGCCACAATGCTATCTTTCCGTTCTGTACGCCATTCAAATACTGCAGTGGCATTGGTTTATTTCGCTTTATCTATCCAATTTTACCAAAAATAATCACAAATGTGTTGTCGGGGTAATAGAAGTCGCAAATGAGCAACATACAGGTAAATAAACTTCATTCTCTTACCGGTCATCGCGATTGTGTGTATACTATTCAGAGTGGAAAGGAAGCCAACACATTATTCTCTGCTGGCGGAGATGGCATGGTTGTTCGTTGGAATATGGAGCACCCTGAAATCGGTGAGTTGATCGCCAAACTCCCCAATTCGATCTATGCGCTTCATTATTTACCAAAGATTGACCGCCTTATAGTAGCTCAGAATTTTGAAGGCATTCATTTGTTGGACTACTCCAAAAAGAAAGAATTGTCATCACTAAAACTGACTACCTCTTATATTTTCGACATGTTATCTCATGACAACCATCTATTCGTAGCTTCAGGAGATGGTGTTGTTACTGTAGTTGATGTAGATAAATGGAAAATACTTGATCGAATGGAGTATTCAGAAAAGAGTGCACGATCGATGACCATTCACAAACAGCGAAATGAATTGATTGTGGGGTACAGCGACAACTTCATTAGGGTATTTGATTTGTGGGATCATAGGATGAAGCAAGAATGGAAAGCCCATAATAACTCTGTCTTTTCCGTGGCACTTTCAGGTGATGAGAGATACTTAATCACCGGTTCCAGAGATGCCCATCTCAAGGTGTGGGATACTACCCTGGGGTATGCTTTGGTGGAAGATATTGTTGCTCACATGTACACAATCAACCATATTGCCTTTAGCCCGAATAGCAAACATTTTGTAACTTGTAGCATGGACAAGTCCATAAAAGTATGGGATAGTGAGGAATTTAGGCTTTTGAAAGTAATTGATAAGGCCAGACACGCTGGCCACGGCACATCAGTCAATAAATTGTTATGGACTTCGTTTAATAATCAACTGGTGAGCGCCAGCGATGACAGAGCATTATCCATATGGGAATTCATTTTTTAATCTTTATCAAAACCGCTAATCAACAATCACATGAAAGTTACACCACTGGACATCCGACAAAAGACATTTGAGAAAGTGTTACGTGGATATGACAAGGATGAGGTGACGGCCTTTTTACTATCGTTGTCACAGGAATGGGAACGTGTTCAGGACGAAACCAAGGAAATGCGAATTAAGTTGGAAGCCACCGAGCGTGAGGTGACCAAGTTGAGGGAAGTGGAAAGCTCTTTGTACAAAACTTTAAAAACAGCAGAGGATACAGGAGCCAATGTAATTGAACAGGCCAATAAAGCTGCGGAGTTGCACTTAAAGGAAGTGCAGTTAAAAGCAGAGGCGTTGCTGAACGAGGCAAAGACAAAAGCAAAAGATACCATCGAGCAATCAGAAGCCACCTCGCGGCAAATGGTGGATGAAATGGAGGAGCGGTTAAAAACCCTTGTACAAAATTATAAGAGCATTGAATCCGAGCGTGCCAATCTATTGGGGGATTTGAAAAGACTAGCAGGAGAAACGATGGACAAGGTAGAGCGATTGAGAAATGCAACCAGTAATTTTGACCCTGATCAGCATCTTCAATTGGCGAAGAGAGAAGCAAAGCAAACGTTAAACCCGAATGCGGTCAACACTATTCCGCCTCTGCCGCAACATGAAAAGACGGAAAATGCAGAAGCCAATAATGAGGAAGCTGCTGTGCCAAAGCATCAGAAATCTTTCTTTGATGAAATCCAATAAATTGACCTTACCCCTTTCATGAAGTTAAAAGGCAAAGTGGTATTGGAAGGTCTTGAGTTTCATGCCTATCATGGAATTTATCCTGAAGAGAGATCTTCGGGCAATAAGTTTGAAGTGGACATTTCGGTGGATACAATTTTTGATGAGGCGGCATTTCATGATGAACTTTCGGGCACAATCAATTATGAAGACATATATGCGATCGTGAAAGCCGAGATGGAGAAGCCCTCTAAACTATTAGAGTCGGTAGCGCATACCATCGCTGAAAAAATATTGGATTCATTTACCGCGGCCATGAAGGCTGAAATAACCATTTCAAAATTCAATCCGCCAATAGGTGGAGTATGCAGGAAAGCCAAGGTTTCGGTAGATCTTCAACGGAATGGAAATCCTTAAACATCTACAAACATGAAGCCGCGTGCATCAGCGCCTTCATGGAAGTCAACCTCTTTGCCAATTACATACATGGTATGTTTTTTGTCGACTACCACGTCAATTCCCTCAATCTGATAGTGTAAATCGGACTCTTTTTGTTTGTCAAAGCCAATCATCATGGCTGCTCCACCGCAGCCGGCCCCTCTGATGCCTATGCGCAGACAATAGTCGGCAGGGATATTTTTCGTATTGATTATTTTCCGAACTTCCTCGGCAGCTTTTTTTGTTAAGGTGACTGGAATGAATGAATTTGACATATTGGAAAGTGGCCAATGTTGACTTTTAAGTCATTGTACGGGTAACTTTGGTGCTAAAATAGCTTAATTTTAAACATTCAATTGAGATAAATAATTCTATGAATGCACTGATTGAGTTTGGAAAAATATTGCTGCCGGCTTCTGTAGTACTATACGCTGTTTATCTTATGGTAAGGGCGTTTATTAATAAGGAGTTGGAAATGAAAAGGCTTGAAGTGAGAGGGAGAAGTATAGAAACGATACTTCCTGCCAGGCTCCAGGCCTACGAGAGAATGACGCTTTTTCTGGAGAGAATTTCTCCCCAAAATCTTTTGGTTAGGCTCAACAACCCTACTTATTCAGCCCGGGATTTTCAAAAAATCCTTTTAGATGAAATTCGAAATGAATACAATCACAATGTGTCGCAGCAAGTGTACATGAGTGAAGGTCTTTGGGATATGATTAGGAATGCAAAGGAAGATCTGGTTATTCAAATCAATGAAGCAGCGGGGGCCATGAAAGAAGGGGCCACAGGAATAGATTTGGCCAGACATATTTTTCAGGTTGCTGTAGATAAAAAAGTAGAGCCAATCAATCATGCTATGTCTGAACTAAAAAAAGAAATTCAACAAATATTTTAGCGATGAAGTCTTATTCATTCATAAGTAGCTCGATATTTAGCAGTGCAAAGACAATAGCCAATTCGAATTTGTCCAACCGCTTTCGATTGATTTCCTTACTTCAACAAGCTGCAAAAAAGCTAAGCAGCATTGAAGATAAAAGAAAACTGGCGGCAGAAGCAAAAGAGAAAATGCAATTGATGAGCCGGTTGATAAGCGCTTTTGTTATCGGTGAATATCGTACGTTACCGTGGAAGTCAGCATTAAGTATTGTAGCCGCTATTGTATATTTTGTTAATCCTGCTGATGTAATTCCTGACATTATACCTTTTTCTGGACTTGTAGATGATTTCAGTGTTTTAGTTTGGACATACAGCTCACTCCAATCTGAACTTGATAAATTTTCGCAGTGGGAGAATTCTAAAACATCATACTAAATGAAGGTAGCATTGTTGGCAGGTGGAACTGGTTTAATTGGTAGTCAGCTACTTCAATTATTAGTTAATGACGATTCTTACGAAACCGTTAAGTGCTTGACAAGAAACACTTTGCCCATCAGCCATAGTAAGATTGAGATCATAAAGTCAGATGGGAGCAATTTAAATGAATTGGCATCTGCTTTAAAAGCCAATGATGTTTTTTGTTGTTTGGGTACTACTATCAAAAACGCAAAAACTCAGGAAGCATTTCGAAAGATAGATTTTGAATATCCCCTTCATCTTGCCAATATATCCAAGGCAAATGGTGCCAGTCAGTTTTTACTTATATCCGCATTGGGCGCTGATCCCAATTCTTCCGTTTTTTATAACAAAGTAAAGGGAGAAGTAGAAGGCGCAATAGCGTCCGTTGGTTTCGAAAGCTATCATATTTTCAGGCCTTCGCTTTTATTAGGTCCAAGATCTGAGAAACGTTCAGGTGAGTGGGCGGCAAAAGTATTTTTTAAGCTATTTGGGTTCTTAATCCCAGGCAAGTATAAGGCAATAGACTCTGCCAAAGTAGCAAGGGCCATGCTGGCTATGGCAAGGAAGAATGGTCGGGGAATATTTGTGTACGAATCCAAGTCAATGCAGCAATTTTAGATGATAGCGGTTATTCAACGAGTTGCTCAAGCCTCAGTAGAAATTGGAGGAAGCGTAAAGGCTACAATTCAATCTGGTTTGGTGGTATTGCTGGGTATCGAAGATGCAGACAATAGCGAGGATATTAACTGGCTTACAAGTAAGATTGCCAACCTTCGCATCTTTAATGATGATCAGGGGGTGATGAATGTAAGTGTAAAAGATGCTGCAGGTGATATTATTGTTGTAAGTCAGTTTACTTTACATGCAAGTACTAAAAAGGGCAATCGACCTTCATATCTAAAAGCATCAAAACCTGATATCGCAATTCCCAGGTATGAGGAATTTCTGAAAGAGATGGCAAATGCTCTGGGCAAGCCTATTCAAAGCGGAGAATTTGGTGCTGACATGAAAGTGCAACTAATCAATGACGGTCCTGTGACTATTATTATCGATTCAAAAAATCGAAATTAATCGTTAATTGCAAGTACAACAAAGAAGAGGTTGGCTATGATATAGACACCTATCACGATTTTGGCACCGATGGAGTTTATCTTTAAACTCGTTTCAACTTTTCCGTCATCATTGTATTTCAATGCGATAGCAGACACCAGCAAGCAGCCAAAAATAGCCAAGTAGGTAAGTGCGTGTAAGGTATCCACAAGGGTGAAATCTGAAGACTCGGGGAGGAGTGAGTCTATGATGTATTTGTTACCCACTGCGGCAAACAGACCACCCACCGGCAAACCAAAACGTGGTTCTAACTCAGAAGGTTTAGGCGTAAAGCTTATTATGGCAATTAAGAAAGCGATATACATGCCAATAAAAATCTTTGCGAAGAGCCCCCAGGCCTCCCTTTCAATATTCATTTCTATTTTCAGTGCTGAAAACAATTGGTAGTCACTTTCATGATCTCCAAATCCTGTTTCATAGTCATTGTCCCCTTGGGTAATTTTAAAATTTTTAATCGACCAACCATCAATAGCTTCTTTGTGATCAAAATTGCTACCAGATACGTCAGGTTTAAACACTAAAGAATTCTTATCGAAAAGTGTGTTTTCAATTTGGACCTTCAGATGTTGTTCGTCAAATGGGAAGTCTCGAACGTCCCAATTCTGTTTCATGGTACATTTCATTTTCATGATTACCCACGCCTTGTCATTAAGACTGTCATAGATAATTTCGGGAGGATCGATAACTTTTGCGTTTGGAATATCCAGCTGTGTAGCAAAATCAAAGTCAGGATTGGAATAGAGGAACCACAACCAAAACCGGATGGTATATTCTTTCTCATGAAAGTTGATATCATGAACACTGATCACGTAAGATCCAGCCTTCACGGTATCTGGCTGTGCAATGCCCTTTGTTGCATAGCCAAGTAGCGCTATCATCACAATAAAGAGAAGCCTTCTAATCATGCCTATTGACAATATAATCATCTGGAGCGATAGAATTAATATGTAAATGTAGAATGCTCAAGTATTTGGTCAACAAATGATATAATTAAATGGCTCAGGACTAGGATATTGTACAACCTGTGGCTTATTTTTGAGGCCAAAATCATAAAGAAATGTACACAGGACTTCTTCATACCCATTCAAGTTTACGCTACGTTGTTTTACTGCTTCTAGTAATTGTTATAGCTAAATCGATGGTGGGATTAATGAGTAACAAACCATTTGAAAAGTCTGACGAGAAATTAACGCTGTGGTTGATGATTGCCACTCACATTCAATTGCTGGTGGGTTTAGTTCTTTATTTTGTGAGTCCTGCAGTAATTTTTGGATCAAATACCATGAAGGATTCAGTTATCCGTTATTGGACCGTAGAACATAGTTTTATTATGATTATTGCCATCGTGCTTATTACGTTGGCACGCACATCAACAAAAAAAATAACTCAAGATAAGGCCAAACATAAGAGGGTTTTTATCATGTCATCTCTGGCTTTGATACTTATTGTTGTAGCTATCATTATGAGTGGTCGGGGCATTCTTATCCCAGTTAGGGCATAACTTTAGCGTTAAAAAAACCTTTTTCTGGCATTAATGGCATCTCCTTTGCAGGATTCAGGCTGTATTTAAGCCGATAATCTGCTAACTTTAGCTTTGAACAAAATGTGTGATAATGAGAAAGTTATTTTTACTTCTATTTTGTCTATGGGGAACAATATTATACGCTCAGGAATTCAGTCAGCGGTATGAGTTGGTTAATCTTGGCAAACACGTTAACACATTCTATCATGAGGCTGCACCTGTAATTAGCCCTGATGGAAAAACGCTTTACTTTTTTGTTCAAAACCATCCTGAAAATACCTACGGCAAGGAAGGAAGTCAGGACATATGGGTGACGCGCAAGGACGAAAATGGTGAATGGTCAGCACCTGAACACCTTAAATCCCCCTTTAACGAACATCGATCCAATCAGGTTTTTAATGTATTACCGGATGGATCTTTATTTGTTCGTGGCGGTAGGGGAAGAGACTCAAAAGGTTTTTCAATTGTAAGCCCAACCGGTAATTGGAAGGAAATAACCGTAAATGGATATGCGGATATGGAGAAGGGGAGATTCAATGGCGCAACCATTTCTTCAGATGCCAAACATATGATTCTGTACTTTACAGAGGTGCCCAAAAGTATTAGAAGCGATTTATATGTCAGCAATCTTCAGCCGGATGGCTTCTGGTCGCAACCAGAAAAACTAAATATCACAGATCGTTCCGACATGTTTGGTCCTTTCATTGGCCCGGATGATAAGACTTTATATTTCGCTAGCGACAAACCAGACCCAAACCGTCAAGGGGGCTCTGATATTTATAAAGCTACACGACTTGACGACACCTGGAAGAATTGGTCCAAGCCTGTCAATCTAGGGCCGCCTATTAACACGGCAGCCGGAGATGCGTATTTTTCAATGGATGCGAGCGGTAATGTTTTTACCTCAAGGGCCAATAGTCGTGTTGATGGTGGAAATCTAGATCTCTTTATACTCTTACCGAAAAACATTACAGTAAAAGTAAATGGAATGATTTATGATGAGAAAACACAAACACCAATTGCATCACATGTTTCCATAAAACCTAAGGAAGGTGAGGCTATTAAATTAGAGGTGAAAAGTGGGGCGATCTACGAATCAACAATTCCTGAAACCAAAGAATTAGTTATTGCCGCAGCATCAGAGGGTTATATTCCTAAACAACAAAATGTGGTTATTCCTCTTTTATACAATGATACTACTATAACCGTAGATCTTTTTTTGAAACCAGTGCCTAAGCAATTGATATTGTCAGGTACCGTATTTGATTCAAATACCAATCAGCCTGTTGCGGCCAAGGTAAATGGAATATTCAAAGAAGGGAAAACTAATTTTAATGTAAATACCGAAGCAGGCAACTACGAAAGAAACATCAACGGATTGGGTTGGTATGTGTTGACCGCTTCAGCTGAAGGATATTTGAATAGTACAGATAGCGTTTATGTGGAGAGTGAAGAGGTTACACCGGTTATCAAGGATCTTTATTTGAAGAAAATTGAAGTGGGTGTCACAGTAAGATTAAAGAACATTTATTTTGATTTTGATAAAACCACACTAAAAAAGGAATCATTTATTGAATTGAACAAAGTAGTTGACTTGCTGAAGCAAAACCCTTCTGTAGAAATAGAAATCGCGGGTCATACAGACAGTAAGGGATCCGATGATTACAATTTGAATTTATCACAGGGCAGATCTCAATCAGTTGTAGACTATTTGATCAGCCAGGGAATTGAAAGCTACAGATTGTCTGCACATGGTTATGGGGAAGAAAGACCTATAGATAGCAACGATACGGAAGAAGGCAGGGCAAATAATCGCAGGGTTGAATTTACTGTATTGAAAACTTAATCTGAAGAGATTAAAATTTCTTCAACGCGTAGTTTATCAGTTTCAAAAATATGTAAACGCACCCCTCCGAATGACTGATTTTTAAAGGGGAATATACTGCCGAAGTTTTCTTCGCTTAAAAAACAGGGGATTCCATAGGCATCCAGTTTTGTTTTTACAAGACTTGCCTGTATAGAATTATCGTAAGTTTGATATACTATTATTTTCTCGTCCTGTTCCTTCATTCTAAAGGTTTTAATTGAGGTATAAGTTAGCCGAACTATTCTGGAGTACTCTTATTGAACAAACAAAAAAAGTTATATTAAAAGTAACATTCTATAAACTACAGCGTCTTGCTTTTGAACGATGGATCTGAAAGCTTTTGAAAACCGGGTATTACCTTCTAAAAACAAGCTTTTTAGGTTTGCATTTAGGCTATTAGGCAATACAGAAGAAGCCGAAGATGTTGTTCAGGATGTGCTCATTAAAGTTTGGAACGGAAGGGCATCCATGGATCAGATTAATAATTGGGAAGCCTGGTGCATGCGATTGACAAAAAATCTTTCGCTGGATCGAATCAGGGCACAGCATAGAAAGGCTACCGATTCAATGGATGTTGGTTTTGAAGTTAAGCAGGAAGGATTATCACCACATGATAAAGCGGAAATATCAGAAAGTATGCAACAGGTAAATCAACTAATCGCCTCATTACCCGAAAAGCAGCGTCAGGTGATTCATCTTCGTGATGTGGAGGGATACAGTTACAATGAAATTGGCGAGATTTTGGAGATAGATCTGAATCAGGTGAAAGTAAGTTTATTCAGAGCACGCAGTGCAGTGAGGGAAAAATTGTTAAAGATCAACGCTTATGGACTCTAAAATAAAGGAATTACTGGAAAGGTACTGGAATTGTGAAACCACGTTGGAAGAGGAACACGAGTTAAGATCTTATTTTAACACGGAGACCGTTCCCGATGAGTTGAAAGATACTGCTGCATTATTCAGGTATTTTGAATCTCAAAAGAAAATTGAACTCAAGAAGGTTGTTGTCCATCCTACCATGAAAACCAGGTCCGCTGATAATGGGAAGATGGTAAAAATGTTTTTTACTTCTGCCAAGATTGCAGCAGGGGTTTTGGTTTTGGTGGCGGCTACTTACCTGGTGAGACAAGAGGTCAGAAAGTCTTATCCCGAAGAAGTAGTGGATACTTACAGCGATCCTCAATTGGCCTTTGAGGAAACGAAAAAAGCCCTGATGATGATCTCGAAGACGTTCGGGAAAGCCAAGCAGGAAGCCGGTAAGATTAGTGTATTTAACGAGGCAGAACAGATCATTCAGAAAGGAAAAACAAAGAATGATTTAGAGGAAACTGACATTTAAAAAAAGTATTAACAGTAAAAATTAATTAAGAATGAAAAAGATAATATTATTTGGAGCGATGTTACTTGTTGTGGTTGGTGCATTTGCACAGGGTGAAGCAGTGTCTAGCTTTTTCAGTAAATATCAAAGCGATGATACCTTTAGCCAGGTAACTATATCCAGTAAGATGTTTGGCTTATTTACAAACATGGAATTGGAGGACAAAGATGATCAGGAGGTGCTTAATGCGATCAGCAAGTTAAAAGGGCTAAAGATACTCGCCAAGGAGGACGCAAGAAACGCACGAGATCTGTACAATGAAGCAAACAAGATGCTACCAAAAGGGCAGTATGAAGAGCTGATGTACGTTCGTGATAAGGAAAAGGACATGCGTTTCTTCATAAGTGAAAAGGCTGGCAAAATCAATGAGCTGGTAATGATAGCTGGAGGGGGTAATGAATTTATGCTCTTAACTATTTTCGGTGAAATCGATTTGAAGCAGATTTCAAAAATTGGTAAGAAAATGGATGTTGATGGCCTTAAGGATCTGGAACGTTTAAAAGACAATAAACGAGAGCAAAAGAATTAGATCAAAAAAATAAAGAAGGACTAATGTTTAGTTAGTCCTTCGATTTTTAAAAAATTGCGATTATGATGAGATATGTCGTTTTATTCGTGGTTTGTTTTGTGATGTGGACTTATCCGCAGCAGGCTAAAGCACAAACGGAAACCACCATTGCCCTAAACAAGCGGTTTGAAAATGCACTCAGTTTATATTTCTATAAAAATACTCTGCGCATGCTTAATCAATCTGAAAACAGGGAGTTTGATGATTTGATTAAGGACATTGAAAAAATGAAATTTCTTGTGGTGGATAAAGTATCAGGAAACTTTGGAGCGTCTGATTATAAAAAACTTGTAAATGACTACAAAGGGGAGAGTTATGAGGAAATTATGACCAGTCGTTTTGAAGGAAAGAATTTTGATGTTTATTTAAAAGAGAAAAGCGGGATCACCAAGGGAATGATCATTCTGGTAAATGATTCAACGGATCTTTATGTATTGGATATCCTTGGAAGAGTAGAGTTGAATAAGGTGAGTAAACTTTTTAAAACAATCGATAATAGTGCTGAGATCGGAAAATTAATTAAAACCTTTTCTGATGATCATGAATCAAGGGATCGTCAAAGGAGTATAGATAAAAACTAAATATTGAATTATTGAATCCAGTTCTGAAAATAGAGAATCTTACCAAGAATTTTGGGCGACTTTGTGCGGTGAACAATATGAACCTACAAGTGGGTGCCGGACAGGTCTTTGGAATGCTCGGTCCTAATGGAAGTGGAAAAACAACAACACTAGGTATGCTGATGAATGTTGTTAATCCCACTTCAGGAAGTTTTAAATGGTTTGGGGAGGAGGCTACGCATCATACACGCAAGAAAATAGGTGCTGTCTTAGAACATCCCATTTTCTATCCTTATTTAACAGGGCAAAAGAACCTGGAATTGACTGCTATGATCAAGGGAGCAAATGAGGCACAAATTGCTGATGTTTTGCGCCTGGTTGAGTTGAGTGATCGGAAAGATGATAAATACAGAACCTATTCTCTGGGGATGAAACAAAGACTGGCGATTGCCTCTGCTTTGCTCAATGATCCACAAGTTTTGATCTTGGATGAACCGACCAATGGTTTGGATCCAATGGGTATAGCAGAAATCAGGGAATTGATAAAGAAAATAGCCTCTGATGGAAGAACGATAATTTTAGCCAGTCATTTACTTGACGAAGTACAAAAGGTATGCACTCACTTTGCGGTGTTGAAAAAGGGAAACATGGTTTATAGCGGACCTGTTGAGGATGTGAGTAAAGGGGCAGAAACTGTAGAAGTAAAGGCAGATGTAGACTTAACAGATGCATTAAGTTCTTTTCAGGGGTCAAGCAGTGTGCTTCGGGAGAATGGTTACTTTGAAGTGACTTTAACCGATGGAGTTAAAAGTAAGGATTTGAACAGATTTTTATTTGAAAAAGGAATTATTGCATCCCACCTGGTAACCAAAAAGAAAAGTCTGGAGAAACAATTTTTGGAAATTTTAGCTGAGTCGAAATAATGCTGCACCTATTAAAAATTGATCTGAAGAAGATGACCAGCTACCGCACATTTTGGGTAGTGTGTGGTTTGTATTTCTTTACACTTGGAATGACTACTGCAAGTGGAATGGAGTTTTTGAAGTGGCTGGTGCGCATGGGAGCTAGCTTTGGAACTGAAATTAACATTACAAGAATTCCATTCTATCACTTTCCTGACGTATGGCAGAACATCACATATGTAAGTGGGTTTTTCAAAGCCATTTTGGCTTTTATGGTTGTTATCAGCATTACCAATGAATTTACTTATCGTACTGTAAGACAAAATATCATTGATGGGTTGAGTAGAAAGCAGTTTATTATTTCAAAGGTGCTTACGAATATATTGCTCAGCCTCATGAGCATGCTCATGGTGTTTGTGATTGCTCTGGTAACAGGGCTTGTTTACAGCCCCACAATTGTGTTTACAGATTTGGTGATGGATCTTGAATTCTTTGGAGCTTATTTTCTGGAAGTATTTGCATTCTTGTCATTTGCCTTGTTGTTGGGAATGGTAATACAACGATCCGGACTCACCATTGTAATTCTGGTGCTTTCCCAAATGATTGAAGCCATTATAAGAGCCAATGTGGACGACTATGTACCATGGCTAATTCCTTATTTCCCGATGGAATCCATAAGTAATCTTATTCCATTACCGTTTCCACGATATGTGTTTAGGGAAATTCAGGACTATGTGAGCATCACTTCTGTGCTGGTGGTAGCGGGTTGGACATTTGTTTTCAATTACCTCGCCTATCTGAAATTGAAAAAATCGGACATCTGACATTGCTTTTTTACAAGCCATTTGCCATCATGCCTCCGTCAACATTGATATTTTGGCCTGAAATATAACTGGCTTTGTCCATGGCCAAGTAGGCGACAAGACTCGCGATTTCTTCAGGTTGGCCTACCCGTTGCATGGGGGTTCTGTCAATAATTTTTTTCAACCGTTCGGGATTGGAAAGTACGGGTTGCGTAAGCGGAGTTTCAATGTACCAGGGTGACACTGCATTAACCCTTATATTATCCAGCGCCCACTCTACCGCCAGGTGTTTTGTCAGTTGAATGATGGCAGCCTTGGTCATGCCATAGGGCGGACCGCTTTGCACGTCCACAGAGCCTGCAACAGAGGCAATGTTGATCATACTGGCTTTACCCGACTTTTTGAGCATTGGGTAGCAGAGACGCGCCATTTCTGTAAGGCTAAAAAGGTTGGACTCGAAAAGCTTTCTGTACTCCTCCTCTGAATATTCAATCAATTTCTTTCTCACATTGGTGCCTACGTTGTTGACCAGGATATCCAGTTTTCCAAAGCTAGTTTGAACCTGACTGACAAGCTTTGTTCTAAAAGAACCTTCTGCGATGTCTCCGGCAATACCTTCCACCTTGAATCCTCGCTGTTGCAGCATTTGAATCGTTCCTGAGAGGTCTCTTTCATTTCGGGCTACAATGACTACTTCTGCTCCCAGGTGCACAAATTCCTCTACAATGGCCAATCCGATACCTTTCGAACCTCCTGTAATCAATGCCTTTTTTCCCTCCAGTGACCATGTACTCATAACGATCTATTTAACTTCTTTCTTAACCACCAAAACTGTTTTGGAATCCAGTTCAAGGTACCCCTGTTCGTAACAATATCGGTAATAACCACCATCTTTTGTGCGGTAGGTGTCGGTATGGTAGCCGAAATCAAACCCCTTAAGACTTAACTTGTTGCGGCTTACTTTGGTTTTTCCGGTTGGATTGAGTTCCTCAAGAATTCTACGGTTCTTATTCAGGATGTTATTTACGTTGCGTACGTAATTGGTTTTTTCGCCTCGGGTTCTGTTGTTATAGGCAACGCGGCACTGGTCTGAACAGAATTTTTTGTCAGCCCTTCCGGTAATTTTGCTACCGCATTCTGCACATGATTTTTCAGGGGTCAGTTCCATGTTTTTGAAGGTTCCCTAGTCAGAACGAATATAAACTTAAGATTTTTTTTGCGCCATTATATGCGGGATTTTTCAAAGTCAATTTTAGAGGGGTCTTCTGGGGGGAGGCAGAGTATCTCCTTTTACTGTAGATCAATAAGCATGATTGAAAGCTTAATAGATTTAGATTATCCCATTTTTCTTAAAATATATCTCAATGGATTTGAGAAGGAGCTTCTCTGTCAAAAAATTGGAGAGAATTCAAGGATAAAACCCTGGTTGATTTGGCCACTGAACGGGAATTTGCGCTGATGATTTTTTATTTCTGCTTATTCAGGATTGGCTACTAACACCTCTTTTTTGGCCTATTTAGTGCTTTTTATCCGTGTGCAAACGTTTACACACGGATATAAACGAAAGTAACCGAATAGTAGACGACTTAACCTTTTCTGCTCCTACACCTTTGCATTGTCAATCGACAATAACATCGGCTGACATCTCTCCGAGGGTCGGGGGATAAAGAAAATAACAATTAAATTCTACAATCATGAAAAGTTTAAGAAACAGCGTGCAGCTAATCGGTCGTTTGGGCAAGGATCCAGAAGTAAAAGAGTATGGCGACAAAAAGAAAGCAGCTTTTTCCATCGCTACCACAGACACCTATAAAAACAATAAGGGTGAAAAGGTGGAGGATACCCAGTGGCACAACGTGGTGATCTGGGGAAAGCTCGCAGGTGTAGCGGAGAAATACCTTAAGAAAGGTGCCGAGGTAGCCGTAGAAGGTAAACTGGTTCACCGCATTTACGAAACGGACAAGGGTGAGAAGAAGTTCTTCACAGAGATCAATGTCAATGACTTCGTAATGTTGGGAAACAAGAAGTCTGCTTAAAGCACGCTGTTTCTCAAAAAAAAGCCTGGCTCGAAAATGAGCTGGGCTTTTTTGTTTGATGCAATACCGGAAACACCTACGCTATTGCCTGTCATGTAAATATTTATCCGACTGTTTAAGATACCGTCTGCTGGGGCATGAAAGGGCCGAACTCATTCCTAAATTACCCGTTATTCAAGTGTAATTTCTTTACTTTTGACCCTAATGAATTTTGCATTTCCTCAGTTTCTTTGGGCTCTTAGCGCGCTTTCGATACCCATAATCATTCATCTATTTAATTTCCGAAAAACTACCCGCGTCTACTTCTCTAATAATCGTCTGCTCAAACAGATTAAAGAAGAAACCACCCAAAAGAGAAAGTTGAAGCAATACCTGGTGCTTGCATCCCGATTGCTGTTTATCTTATTTCTTGTATTAGCATTTGCCCAGCCATTTTTACCTGCCAAGGAGCAGGTGACAGCAGCTAGAAACATCGTTTTATATCTGGATAATTCCTTTAGCATGTCGGCACAGGTTGGGGAAAAAACCCGTGCGTTGGATGCGGGTACGGGATTCATTCGGGAGATTGTCGATCTGTTTCCGCCAGATACGAGATATAAATTGATAACCAATGATTTTGCGCCTTTCTCCAATTCATTCAAAACCCAGACCGAAATTCTAGATTTACTTACTCAGGTTCGCCTTTCAGCAGTGTCCAGAACTGTAGAGGAGGTAAACGACCGAATAGGAGGAGATAAGAATGGTACTGATATATTTTGGATTTCTGATTTTCAAGAATCTACCTCAGGACTTAGCGGAGGTTTTGAAGCAGACCCCTCCAGCCAATGGCACTTGGTGCCAGTTGCCTTTGGGCAATCCTCCAACATATTTGTAGACACGGTATATCTCGAAAATCCATTTGTAATTGGAGGAGAGAAAAATACCATTAAAATTCGATTGAGGAATGTGGGTTCAAAACAAGTTGAAGGACTTGTTGTGAAATTGGTAATGAACAATATTCAAACAGGAGCAGTTTCTCTTGACCTGGATCCAAATAGTTACACTGAAGCAAGTTTTGATTTGGTTTCGGGATTGAAGGGATTGAACGCTGCCAAAATTAGTTTCACGGATTTCCCTATCAGCTTCGATAATGAATTTTATTTTACACTCAACTTTACAGAGACCATTAGGGTGGTTGAAATAAAAGGAAATAAAGATAATGCCTTTGTTGAACGAGTTTTTGGTAATAGGCAGCTCTTTAGTTACAGGGGCTTTTTGGCTGACAACGTGGATTATGGTTTGCTCTCACAAGCAGACCTCATTGTGTTAAACGGACTGAGTTCCATTGATGCATCCCTTGCTGCCACCATCGCATCGAACCTGAACAATCTGGGTGCTATGCTTATTATACCGAGCGAACGTCCTGAACTGAGCTCCTATAAAAGTTTGGTGCCGTTTTCTAATATTACATTGGCAACTTCAGCGGAAATGGCTGAACTGGATCGCCCTGATTTTCAAAATCCCTTTTTTGAGAATGTATTTGAAGAAAGATCGCCAGCTATGGAAATGCCGAGTGCTGTTCCTCTTTTAGACTGGGGTACAGACAGATCAGCAATTCTTAAATTTAGAAACGGCAAACCCTTTTTGTCCCAAAATGGAAAGACATTTGTTTTGTCCAGCCCGCTGCAACGCAACTATACCAATTTCTATAATCATGCCCTTTTTGTGCCGGTTATGTACAGGATAGCGGCTGCATCCAAAAGAAACCAGCAAAATCATTATTATACCCTTGCCAATGCTTTAATCACTGTTCGGGCCGACAGTATATATGGAGAAGAGCCTATTCGTCTGGTGGGAAGCCAGGAAATCGTACCCCCTCAAAGGCGTGTAGGTGATCAATTTTTTCTTGAAATGCCTAAATTTTCAATGAATTCAGGGTTTTATACTGTTCAATACAAGCAAGATACCCTTAATCTTTTAGCCGTAAATCTGGATAAAAGAGAATCGGATTTGACTCAATTTAGTCCTGACGAGATCAATACTCTGTTTGGAGGGGGTAACCATGTCAATATGTTTCAAAGCACAAGTCTTGAAAGTTTCAGCAACGAAATAAAAGAGAGATATTTGGGAACGCCATTATGGAAATATGCTTTGATTCTATCCTTGCTCTTTCTTTTGGCGGAAGTTTTATTGATTCGTTTTCTAAAGTAAATATTAGTGAGAATCGCATTACGTCCTGACCAAACCCAATTATCAGAATGAAGATACTCATACAATCTGCTAC
>DDTF01000047.1 GCA_002345965.1 Flammeovirgaceae bacterium UBA2371 | reverse complement strand
ATTTGGAAGAATAAGGTGATTGTTAACCTTTTTAGCGCTTTTACTTTGAAATGTCGATTTTTTTTCTTATTATATAGAAATGTCAATCATTTCACTCTTTTAAGTTTATCGCAATGTCTCTTTTGAAATAAGAGACAACATTTCCGCACCCTCTGTATAACGAAAAATCAAGCCGCTTTGGCAACAGCTTATTTTTTGTTGAGTATCCAAAATATTTTATTCATCCAAAATCGAAACATGAGACAATTAAAAATTACCAATAGAATTACCAATCGTGAGACACAATCATTAGACAAATATTTAAATGAGGTATCCAAAATACCTATGATTACAGCTGAAGAAGAAGTTAATTTAGCTGTTCGCATCAAGCAGGGAGATGAAGTTGCACTTCAAAGACTGGTTAATGCCAATTTGAGATTTGTCGTTTCTGTTGCTAAACAATATCATCAAATTGGCATGACATTAGGTGACCTTATCAATGAAGGTAACCTTGGATTGATAAAGGCAGCTTCCCGATTTGATGAAACGCGTGGTTTCAAATTTATCTCGTATGCGGTGTGGTGGATTCGTCAATCCATATTGCAGGCTTTGGCGGAGCAGTCTCGAATCGTGAGGCTACCCCTTAATCGAATAGGATCTTTGAATAAAGTGAACAGGAGTTTTTCGGAACTGGAACAAAAATATCAGCGTGAACCCACAAACGAAGAATTGGCTGAAATAATGGAAACAACCAGCAAAGATATTAATACGATCTTAAGTCATAAGAGCCGAAAAGTATCCATGGATGCACCTCTTGGAAATGATGGAGACGCAGGGACACTAATGGATGTAATGGCTGATCCTGATGCGACTTCGCCTGATGCTACACTTATAGATACATCACTCAAAGTAGAAATAGAAACGGCATTATCTGTATTAAGTGAACGGGAATCCCAGGTCCTTTCCATGTATTATGGACTATCTGGAGGGCACGCACTTTCTTTGCACGATATTAGTGATGAATTTGACTTAAGTACCGAGAGGGTAAGACAAATTAAGGACAAGGCCACAAAAAAATTGCGCGGCATGCGAAATCTGAGAAGACTAAAAACTTTCATGGGATAATAGCAGCCTCCCTAAAATAATATACCCAGGCAAATCGCCTGGGTTTTTTATTTAATCGAACTAGTATTGCCGGTTACTAGAAGCTAGGTTGAAGTACTAATAAGCACTTTTGAAAATATTTATGAAAAAGACTATTCTTCTATTAGTACTCTCTTTTGTACTATTTCAGTGTAAAGATGACTTGAACAAATTAACTGTATTCAATATGGACTTCCGTGAGTCGGTTGCCATTCAGTCTAATACGGGTCTCAATCTGCCTTTCAACGTATTTACACCAGATATTACCACCAACTCCGAATCAAGCTTTGCAAATAATAACACACGAAAAGACCTTATACAAGACGTACGGCTCAAGCAACTTACCCTTACCATTACGTCTCCCTCTTCCGGAAATTTTAAATTCTTAAAGTCCATCGGACTTTACCTTAGTGCTGATGGTCTGCAAGAAATAAAAATTGCCGGCAAGGAGAATATCTCGGATAATGTTGGCAATACACTTGATTTGGATATTATTGACATTGATTTGAAAGAATATATCAAAAAAGACAAATACAAGGTAAGGCTCAATACAGTAACCGATGAGCTTATCTCACAAGATCACCAAATAGAAATTTATTCTGTTTTTAGAGTCGATGCTAAAATTTTGGGTATATAGTCGGTTTTGACTTTATGCCATATACGTCAAAATGGAGGCAGCAACAATCAGCATGGCTAAGTGATATCCGGTATTTATGCCAAATAGCTTCCATGATTTTTTCTCCCAAGTAACCACCCCGATATCAACAGGCAGATAAAATCCTAACCAGGTAAAGATCGCAGCATTCATTATTGTTCCGATTTTAGGCATTTGATCCATCCCTGGTACAAAAGACCATGCAGCCATATTGTTTGCAAAAACATAAGCCAGAAAAAAATTGCCGATTACCATTATAATCATTCCTCTGGCCATCTCTCCACCAGTAGGTTTTACATTTGGATCAAAACCCATTTCTTTGGCCCAGGCTTTGCCAAAAAGAGGAGTGTACCACAGAAAACCAAGAATAAAATTGGCGACAACAGCTACAATTACTGCTGTAAAATTAATTGTTAATTCTTCCATAGTAGGGGTTGGTTAAGGTGAGTTGAGGTCGATAATAAAGTGGAAGATAATGCCAAAGCAAGTATTAATGCAATACAGCCGGCCATGCTCCAATAAAATTGAGTGGTAGTGGGCTCGCAATTGTATCCATTATAACCTTTTTTAAGGTGTTAGTATCCCTTGCTGACTACAATTTTTCGTTTGTGTGACAAAAGTCATTTCAAATATTGATTTCAAAATTTAGATTCAAACATAGCAAACGGACTAGTCTAGCTAGTTTGAAGTCATGAGCCTGATTAAAATAGAAATTAAGAAATACCCAAAGGCTGATTTAAAGAACTATCGTGGGGTAATTTTTGGGTTGAGCATGGTGCTTACGATGTCATTAGTAATCACTGCATTTGAATGGAAGAGCTATGAACGGGGCATAGCTGAGATTCAAAGTAAAGCCGTCAACTCTTTTGAAATACTTGCTGATATACCACCCACAGACATTCCACCGCCACCACCTCCTGCAGTTTCTCAAACAGTATTTGTGGAAGTACCTGATGAGGAAGTAATAATGGATGAGGTCAAGATAAATATTGACGTAGAAATGAATCAGGAGACACGTACGGAAGAAATCATGATTAGACCTATTCTGCCTACCATTGAAAAAGAGGATGAAAATGCAGTGTTTACGATTGTTGAAACACCATCAGAACCGATGGATGGATTTGAAGCATTTTATAGATATATAGGAGAAAGAATTAAGTACCCCGCGCAGGCAAGAAGAATGGGAGTAGAAGGCAAAGTATTTGTGGAGTTTGTGGTCAACAAAGATGGTTCTCTTACCGAATTTCAATTGGTGAAGGGAATTGGTGCTGGTTGTGATGAGGAAGCAATCAGAGTATTGCAATCTGCTCCTCGCTGGAAGCCCGGCAAACAGCGCGGTAGACCAGTTCGTCAGAAAATGATTTTGCCAATTACATTCAAACTTGGTGACCAGCTATGATATTTACCCAATAATAATAAACTCAATGCTGTAGCGTTATCACTTATAGAATTTGGGCTTTAATACAGCTTATCTCGAATTATTAATCATTGAACAAATCAATTACCATGACATTAAAAATGAGAATGACCCTTATCAAAATGTTGTTTGCACTTGGTGTAGTCATTATGGTAGGCATATGGCTGGCATAGTTTAGTGCTATTTACCTGAAAAAGCTTATCGCTCAATAGTTATTTTTTTTGCGCCTCCAACGGAACCTTCGGCTTTTTTCACATATTTCTCCAGCCAATTGTCCATTTCCCATAACATGTGCAGCAATGATTCTTTAGCTCTATACCCATGACTTTCATAGGGTAACTTAACAAAACGCGCTGTGCCTCCATGACCTTTGATGGCATTGTAAAATCGCTCACTTTGAATGGGAAAAGTGCCACTGTTGTTGTCCGCTTCACCATGAATCATAAGAATAGGTTCATTTACTTTATTGGCATAGGAAAAAGGGGACATCTCATAATAGATCTCAGGTGCTTCCCAATAGGTGCGTTCTTCTGCTTGAAATCCAAATGGTGTGAGCGTACGATTATAGGCTCCGCTTCGGGCAATTCCTGCCTTGAACAAATCGGAGTGCGCTAATAAATTAGCTGTCATAAATGCGCCATAGGAATGTCCGCCAATACCAACGCGGTTAGGATCAACGATGTTTAATCCTGCAGTGTAATCAATTACCGCTTTTGCGCTGGATACCAACTGCGGAATATAAGTGTCATTGGGTTCGGTATCTCCTTCACCTACGATGGGCATTGCGGCATCATCCAGCACAGCATATCCTCGGGTAACCCAAAATAAAACACCTCCAGAACTGATTCGTGTAAAGGCATAGGGCGATCCTGTCACCTGGCTGGCAGCCTCTACCGATTTAAACTCTCGTGGGTAGGCCCATACAATGGCAGGCAAAGGACCATCTTCCTTTTTATAACCTGGTGGCAAATACATGTTCACTGTTAAATCAACACCATCTCCTCTTTTATAATGTAATACTTCCTTCTTTACATCTTTTAATTGCGGATAAGGATGCGCAAAATTGGTGAGTTGAGTAACTTCTTTTCCTCCAACTGTGCGAATGAAATAGTTTGGTGTTTCGGTTTGAGATTCTCTGGAGGTAACAAAGGCAATCTTTTTATCAGAAATTACATTCACTACTCGTTCGTAGTAAGGGGCAACACATTGCCATACTCGCTCTTTAGCTCCGGTTCGCAAATTCATCTTATCAAGAAATGGCATATCACCTTCAGGAGAAGAGCCCCGGCCATTTAGCAATACCACATTGTCCTGATTTACTTGCACCACATCTCGACCATACTTATTAGTAGTTGTGACGAAACTTCCTGGGTCATTATAGGCATCTTCAGTAGAACGGTCAATAATTACTTTTTTGGTTTGTGTCCCTGGGTTTAATTGGTATACCCTTAGCTTTCTATCACTTCTCCACGTTTCATATACAAAGGCAACGTCTTCCTTAGCCCATTGTATTCCTGCATATCGCAAAGGAAGGCTGATTATCTCTGTTGGTTTATTGGTAAAAGGAAAAGGTAGCTGATATACTTTATCACGAATAGCAGCCTCTGTTTTGGGATTTCCTCCATCTTGTGCTTCAACCCAATAAATAGTGGCCGGTTGATCATTTCGCCAGCCATGATTACGTGGTCCGGTTTGCACTGCATTGAACCCATTGGGAATATTATCTGTGAGAGGAATATCAATGATGTCTTTAATCAGTTTTCCGCTGAGATCAGTTATGCTGATTTTTTGAGGAAATCTGTAGTAGGGTACCAAATAAGAGTAAGGCTTATGAATAACTTCCATCATCAACATTTTTCCATCGGGGGATGGATCGGCAGAAACATACAAAGCCTTAGGTCCAATGGTGGCCTCAGTGCCGCCTATTTTTTTGATGATCACTTCCGAGCTTCCATAATAGTCGAACAATTCTTCATCGTATGGATTTTCCAGCAAGTCCTGATAAGTTCTGGAAGGGGCTTGTTTGCCTAAGTTTTCTTCAATCACGGGGCCTTTGGGAACACGCGATTTGGCAGGAACAGGTTTTAGATCAGCAGGTACCGCTGTAAAAATTATTTGTTCAGAGTCAGACAGCCAATTAAAAGAGTCGGTAAACACATTGTTGATCTTTCTGTCAGTAATTTTAGAAGCACTTTTACTTGCCATGTCAACAACCCATAATTCGATTCGGTCTCCAAAATTTTGTAAAAAAGCAAGTTTCTTGCTATCGGGAGAAAAATGATAATCACTAATCAGTAAAGGTTGGGGCAAACCACTTATTTCAAAATCTTTTTTATCAATCAACGACTTTAGTTTGATGCCTACCAGATAAGCACCGCGGCTCCTGCCGAAATTTTCTGGATTAATTCGCAATCCGGCAATACGAAGTTCAGGACGCGACAACTCCTCAATACTTGGATAATCGGACCGATCCAAAAGTACCATCCAATTATTATCTGGAGAAAATGTAACATAAGGTGTCAATGGCGCTTCCAACAAACTGGCTATTTCTTCCACAGGGCGTTGATAGCCGATATTGAGTTGGGCACTAAGTTGAAAGGAAACTAAAAGGAGAAGGAATAATAAATTTCTCATGGTTGTAAACTTTGAATCAGGAGTAAGATAGTCCTATCTGAATTTATTTGCTAGCAGTTTTTTGACAGATGGGCAGTAAACTTTAAAGTATCATAAAAAAAGGCCAGTTGTAAAAATAACTGGCCATTTACGCTAGCTTGTTATGATATTCAATATCCGTTATTAATTCCTTTTTCAATGGCTGGGATACCCTCTTCCATCCATCTTGGCTTTTCAGTTCCCTTAAGGTAATGATCAAAATATTGCATCATGCGAATGGCAAAGTCAGTTTTGTTCTGGCGGAGTTTAAGCCCATGGTCTTCATTGTTATAGTTGAGCATCCATACCGGTTTGTTCAATCTGCGCAACGCCATATAAAATTCAATGCCCTGATACCATGGCACTGCGCCATCTGCATCATTGTGCATCATCAGTACAGGGGTTTCAATTTTATCGGCAAAAAACAGAGGTGAATTTTCAATAAAGCGCAATGGTTTGTCCCACAGTGAGCCACCTAGCCTGGTTTGTGTGCGCTCGTACTGAAACATTCGGCTCAAGCCACTTCCCCATCTGATACCGCCATAAGCACTTGTCATATTCACCACCGGAGCACCTGCCTCGGCAGCTTTAAAAATATTGGTTCTAGTTACCAGATAGGCAATTTGATATCCACCCCAACTGTGACCTTGCACACCAATATTCTTTTCATCCACAAAACCCTTCTTCATGAGATCAGTTATGCCGGGTAAAATACAGTTAAGCGCACTCTCTCCGGGATAACCAATTTTATAAACAATGTCCGGAACAAATACCAGGTATCCATTACTGGCATACAGTGAAAAATTAATGGACGACCGTATGGGCGCTGGTGCGATATGACGATGAAGTCCATCACTCATTCTTTCGTAAAAGTAAACCATCATAGGATACTTTTTACTAGGATCAAAGTTTTCAGGTTTAATCAGCAGTCCACTCAATGGTATGTTGTCAAGAGAAGTCCAGTTTACCAGCTCAATATTTCCCCATAGATAATTTTTCATTTGCGGGTTGGCGTCACTGATTTTTTTAATAGAGCCAAAGTTGACATCAGCTGTGGTCCACACATCAGGGAATTCCCTAAAATTTTCTCTGGTAAAGAGCAATTGATTGGATTGTTTTGCTTTTTTAACATCATCAAAGCTATAATTGTCCATCAGTCGTTTGGTTAGCTTACCATTTTTTAATGTCAGCGTGTAGTACCCTGATGCTTTAGTAGTTTCATCAAACGCGGAAAGTAAAAGCTCTTTATTGGGATCAATAAATCGTTCCTCTTCATCAAGCTTCACATACCTGAATACTATCTTTTGTGATCTTCCAATCTTCGTAAGATTAACAGGGTCGCTATTATTGTTGGGGTCGAAACTCCATAAATCGTAGCGATCGTAGGCAATAAATCTGTCGTCATTGGCGGTCCATCCAGCAGCCCCGTACCGGTTAGGGTAATCTGGATGATCGTCTTGCTCATCAGCAAACAGTACTTTTAAATTTTGGTTGAGTTTTACAGTTTTTCCTGATTTTACATTATAGGAGAACCATGCCGTATCGATTTCATTGAACCAATAAACGTAATTTGCTTTTGGGGAAAAGCTAGCGTTACCTCTTACTGCGGTCGCAATCTTCTTATTGGATTTATCGGTAAGGTTAAAAAGATAGATATCTTGTGCTGTACCCCCTTCCCATGTGATTGCTTTTCGGTAAGGCACATTGGTTTCTCCCAGCAATACGTTGGCATCACCTTCATCACCAAGACTAACAGTTGGAATGTCTTTGCTCCCTAATGAAACCATTGTATTGGTTTCTAAACTGATAGCATTTAAATAGGTCCTTTTCTTTTCTGCATTTAACTGCGCGTTTTGTTGCGGATAAATGTAGTCATCCTCGCTGTGCCACACCTCCACATTTACAATCTCCTCAGGTAAAAGGGTAGTATCTTGTACAAAGGGCTTTGGAGCAGATCCAAAAAATAACTTGGTTCCATTTTTTGAAAATCTGGGTGTGTAGTATTCACTTACCAACCAGTCTTGTGGGAAGGCCGGGTTGTTGGCAACATCCAAAAGCTGAGCTGATGGACTTCCTGTTTTCCATTGGAAAAGTTTAAAAGATCGGATAAGTGCTTTGGTGGTATCGCTGTCAAGCAGAAAGGCAGCCTGATCACCAGCTTCACTGATTGCCAAAGTCTTGTATTTATATTTGGGATGCCCCTGATGTATGGCATTGAGTGATTCATTTTTTAAATCATACCAATAAACGCCAGCCGTTAACGTAGAATCATTACCAGTTGTACTAAACAAAAGACCCTGACCATATTTTGCAAATTGATACTCTTTTACAAATTCAAATGTTTGCTCTTTTCCATCTGCCAATTTTCTCAAGACAAGGGTATATCCATTTTCCTCATTGTTCTTTTTAGCCTTTTTAGCTTTTGATCCAGTGTCGGAATTGGTTTTGGGATCTTCTTTTTTAACGTCTTTCTGGTACGCCAACCACCCACTTGCCTTTTCTGGAATTTGATATGATTTTATGTTGGCTAGTTTTTCTGTTTTGCGCGTTTGGAAAGAGTAAATCCCAAGTGAGTCTTTAGGGAGATCTTCTTTCTTCTTTTTCTGCCTTCTCAATTCCTTGACCACTTTCTGCTGCGGCTTTATTTTAAATACTGCAAACTTGCTGTCAAAGGTGAGGGCAATGTCCGATGCGCGGTGTATTGAATCCTGAGTATTTGATTTAAGGTTATAGAATACAACCTTTCCATCGCCATCTTGTGGGTTGATGGTAAAAACTGCACTCGTTCCGTCAGGGGTCAGTTCTTTGTAGGTGATTTCTTTCCAACTATCATACACGCTATGATCCAAGGCTTTTTTAGGTGGTACAGAGGTTGGTTTCTTCTGTGCATGACCTGCGGTTATAAAAAGTAGTGACAGGCAGAGAAATAGATACTTCATAAAGATCGGTTTTAAATGGACTAATTTGGATAGTGAAGTTACCACGTGAAAGGAGAGAACCAAACAATAATTGATAATCGGTTGGTTGCGCTTGGGGTTAAATAGATGCTTTTTTTAATTTCTTGATTTGTGTAGGATGACTGAGTTTAAAATCAGTTGTTCTTAAATTAATTTTAAGAGGCTTATTCACATATCCTTTTTTGTAGGATTTTACACGGGCAGCAAACTCGAGCATATCGCCCGGGTTAAGTTGAGCCTTTTCAAAACTTTTTGAGTAGTTAAACCAAAGGTGATCAGCTACCTCCTGATTATTCTCCAGATCAATTATGTGCTTTAATAATACTGTTTCTTCGGAATGCCCCTTAAAGTTAATTTTCTTTCCAAATCGCGAAAAAATGGCCTTGAACTTCTTTCTATTTTCAATGGATTTTCCGAGTTCTTTTCTCATAGGCTTAAGGAATGCATGGTCGCAATGATTCTTAAAAGTGGTATAAAGAATGACTAACAATATCGGATTTACCTCTTTTTTTTCTAAATATATACTTCTGATATTTGTTTGGCGTTAAAACCCGAAGTGAAACTATAATTATGAGAGTGATTTTATCAGTGTTATTGGTGCTTTCAGTTTTTGCATGTGAAAGCGGTTTAAATTCAAGAGAAGCTCCTGTTGCCCTCTCAAAAGAGGTTGCCAATAGTGAGTATGAAGAAACGATGTCAGCTCCGGCAACAGAGCAAAATCCATCGCTGGCTCAAAGTGTACAACGCAAGCTCATCAAGGAGGGCAGCATACACTTTCAGTGTAAGGATGTAAATGCCACCAAATTGCTGGTAGAGAAAATCTATACATCTTTGGGTGCCTACTCATCCAACGAAGGACAGGATAGCTATGGTGATAACTTGAACTATCGACATACCATAAGGGTACCAGCTGGAAAATTTGATACGCTGGTTACTCAATTGGAAAAATTAGCTACCAAAGTAGAAAGTAAAGACATCAATACCATCGATGTTACTGAAGAGTACATCGATTTGGATACGCGCCTTAATACAAAGAAGGAGCTTGAGGTTCGGTATCGTGAAATTTTGAAGCAAGCGCGCAATGTAGAGGAGATCATTGCAGTAGAAAGAGAAATAAACAACGTCCGTGCTGACATCGAGTCCATGGAAGGACGGCTCAATTATTTAAAGGACAGGGTTTCGTTCAGCACACTTACTGTTAGTTACTACCAGGTTATCCGATCTGACTTTGGTTTTTGGTCTAAGTTCACAGATTCAATTGGCAACGGTTGGGAAAATCTATTGTCATTTGTTATCGGTGTTATGAATCTTTGGCCTTTTGCATTATTAATAGCAGCAAGCGCAGTGCTTTATCTGCGGTATAAAAAAAGGAGAAAGACAGTTTAAATTAAAATAAGAAAGTCCCTGATTAGAGTGAGTCAGGGACTTTTTTTAATTTTTTAATAGTAACTATAGGTGGTGTGCTCGTTACCATAAATACTGGAGGCAGTTCTGGACAGCGGATAGCCATCTGATCGGAATGTATAAGTTAATGTGTAATCGATAGTTTGGTTCCCTGTTATCACACTGTGCTTGCCGGGTAATTTGATTTGCATGACAATTCCTGGCACTACCTCTACCATTGGGAAAGGATTGGGTGCATCAATGTAAAATTCATACACTTTGGTATTAGTTAATTCGTACCTGTTATTATAGGGGTCGTAGGTGAAGAACATGCTTTTATACAGGTTGCCATCAGTAAAGTACAAATACTCAGTAACCCCGCGTAAACTATAATGCCCTTCATGTTTCAGATAATATTCTGCAACGCTGCTAATGCGCCCTCCATTATCGTAAGTGAATGATTTATACTCGGCAATAAAATTGTTATCAATTTTGTTCTCTCTTATCACTCTGTTGTTTTCCCAAACGTATTGTTTTACATCACCAAAGTGGTCGGTTACTGATGCTATATTGCCATTCTCATCATAGGCATATACGTAACTGCCCGTTTGAGTAAATGGCGTTCTGGATTCCCAAATTACCTTACTCATTTTTCCATTGGCATTGTATTCATACTGACGAGACACACTCCAATTACCAGACTGGCTCTGGTATCCTTTTGCAAGGGTACTGATACCATTTTCCTGTCCGGGGGTTTGTCCCGGTGGTGGGTTATTCGGATTAGGCTGCTCATCCTGAGTTTTAGGGGGTGTTGGAACTGGATTTACTACGTCATTTATATCCTCGCAAGCAATTAGCATTCCGGCTAGTATTCCGCCAAAAAAAAGATTATTTACTGTTCTAAGTGTCATTTGAATACCTGATTGTGTGATTACCTTGATTTGTTATTAGGTAGACACAAGTCTTAATGCCAAGGTTGGAATAGCTTGAAAAAGTTTCTTAAATAGGTCTGATCATCACTTGAGAAGGGTTAAACACTCAGAATCAAAAGGCCCATCAGGAGTATTCATAAAATTAATCATTACCCTTGTTTCGCATCCACTGCTCACACCATGTCCTGTCAAGTCCAGAACAAATAAATGTGCATTTTTTAAGGACTTTTCAAAGACGTAAATATTCTGTGGAGGTGTTACAGGATCAAATTGATTCACAAAAATCAAGGTTGGGATACTTAAGACGCCATACGTCTTTTCTTCCGGAGTAATTGTTTTTGATAACCATTCTTTCGCGCCTTTGTGCGTTGATGAAAAAAGCGCAAGCTTCGAAGGTAAGTGCGGTAGGTTTTTGTATAAACTATCAAATTGTAATTCCGTCAAGGTTTCGTCATATTCTTCATACCGCTCAGTAGTAATAAACATGCTCAGATTTCCTTTTTCTATAACGTTAACCAGAAATTCGTTGGAGGCGTTAATGACAGCGGTGTCTCTTACTTTAAGCGCATTTATAAAAGAGAAGGTGCTTGTTTTAGCATCACTTCCATAAAGTTGGTAGCGCAGAAGGTAGATCGCATCTTGAGGATTAATAAAGAATGATTGGCCGGCTATTGTGGCTTCAATTGGATTTTTGGCCAAAGCTTCAATGCTTTCAATATAATCTTCTCTGATGTTGGGGTATTGGATATTACATGACTCATCATTTTCACAAAAAACAAAAAGTTTTTCCAGGGCTTCGCTGAAATTAACCAGCCTCATAGAAAGGAAATCTTTTTCCAATGTTGCGGGGCTGTCAAGAATAACGCTGTTTATCCTTTCAGGAAACTGGTCCATTACAAAGCGTGCAAGTCTTGTACCATAAGATTCTCCATACAATACATATTTTTCATAACCTAAATGCTGCATCAGACTATTTACGTCTGCAGCATTGTTGATAGTAGTATAATTGTCAAAAGCAATTCCCTTTTCAATTGCGATTTGTTGATAACGTTGCATGGTGTCATATACCTGGGAATATTCCTCTTCAATGGAAAGGTTGGCAGCCAAAATCCCAAATATGCCTTGACGAATATCGGGTAGCGGACTTGAGTAGCCAACGCCACGTTGATCAAAAACTATAAAATCTCTTTCCTCCCGGATAGGATTATCGATCCATCGGTTTAAATCATAAAGTGCCTCTCCACCAGGCCCCCCTGCCAGATGTATGACAGGATATTTTGAAGTGGCATGCTCGGCTTTAAGGATGGCATAAGCAATCGTTATTGATTTTCCTTGTGGATTTTTATAATTCTCAGGCACTTCTAGAGTACCACATTGAATTTGACCATCTGGGATGTTAGTTAAGAATTCGCAGTTTGATTTTTCAGTCTTTTGAATATTACATCCTGAAAGAATAAGTACGAGCAGTCCAAATATGGATAATTGTTTCATGGTATGATTTAAAATCGATAAAGTTTTGAGTTTGGAGCGCGAACATATGGGGAGTGCGACAAAAAAGCAATGGGGTATTCGGTAATTACATCGTGTGCAGATAAGAACCTTTAAGTAAGAAAATGCGTTGGCATGATGGGCTAGCAAAGTTATTGTTAATTACCTTTGCCAGTTTTTAAGTTTAAACAGCCTTTGTAATAATTGAAAAAGATGAGCGAAACAGTTCAGTGGAACAGAAAGCAATCCCTTGGAGAAGAAATAGCCAATAGTATTAGCCATGGTTTGGGTGTGTTGGCTGCTATAGCAATTACTCCATTTTTGATTGTTAAGGCCATTCCTTTGGGTGCGGCCTCAGTTGTAGGCGTTAGTATTTTTGGTGCCACAATGATTCTGTTGTACCTGTCCTCCACGTTGTACCACGCGTTTCCACACAGCAAAACGAAGCGCGTATTTCGCATTTTTGATCATAGTGCTATCTTCTTGCTTATTGCAGGTACTTACACTCCGTTTACTTTGGGCGTACTACCAGGCGTTTGGGGATGGACACTTTTTGGCATTATTTGGGCGCTTGCTGCTGTTGGAGTGGTTTCCAAGTCCGTACATAATATAGGAACGGGCAGGCTATCCATTATTCTTTATCTCGCCATGGGATGGATGGGTGTGCTGGCCGCAAAACCACTAATGGATAACTTGCCAGCAGGTGGTTTGATCTGGCTTTTGGGTGGAGGAGTGATGTATTCTATTGGAGTTATTTTCTTTGCTTTGGACCATCGTATAAAATACAGTCACTTTGTATGGCACCTCTTTGTTTTGTCGGGTACGGCCTGCCATGTGATAGCCGTATTTGTTTATACCCTATAGAATTTATAAAATCGATAAGCTGCCTTGAAATCGAAGGTTTTAGCTAAATTGACTAATCAGCTTTAAACCAACTTCGCATGACTGCAGCAGCCAAATCTATCTACTACTTTGGGATATACTTAATCGTACTTGGGGTCACACTTACTGTGTCACCCAATTTCTTATTAACCACTTTTCGCATAGCTGAAACCAGCGAGATTTGGATACGTGTGTTAGGTGCGGTGGTTTTTAACCTTGGGCTTTATTATATGCTGATGGCACCTTCCAATCACACTCTTTTTTTAACGTTATCTATATACACTAGAGGGTTGATCCTGCTGTGGTTTGTTGTTTTTGTTGCAATTGGTTGGGCGCCAGTTCAATTGATTTTGTTTGGCTTGGTAGATGGAGCTGGGGCACTGTGGACAATGAACTCACTCAGGAAAAAATAAAGTAAGCCCTCCTTAAGTTTGGTTTAACAACACTTTGAATTCTGTTCTAACGTGAGGCTCTGAGTCAAACGAAATAGTGGCTCCTAATTTCTCAGCGGCCTTTTTGGCTGTATACAGCCCAAGACCAAATCCTGATGATTTTAAGCTTCCTCTAAAAAACATTTTGTAAAGGTTGTTGCTAATGTTTTTTTGAATTCCTTCTCCATTATCAATAACATAAATAATTATTCCTTTATCATTCGTTTCACTACCAATTTCAATTTTAGGATGGGGGTTATTAGAGAAATCAATTGCATTATATATCAAATTGTCTAAGATGGTTGAAAGCAGAAATGGGGTTGAGTTTACAATTTTTGTTTTTAAGTTTAGGCTAATATTAATTTCCTTTTCACTTATTTTCCTTTTGTGTCTCTCGAGTATGAATTGAATTTCATCTTGAAGGTTTATCTCCTGATTTCTAATATTGTATTTCAGAACTTCATTCAGACTTTGGATCTTGTTGACAAGATTGAGTTGTTTATTAGCAGTTTCTTCAAGAAGTTGATTAATCTGGATTCTCTCGTCTTCACTTTTTGTTGATTTTAGTAATCCGACCAAGCCGATGAGAGAAGTGATCGGACCCCTTAAGTCGTGAGAGGCTTTGTAAAAATAGGTCTCCAACTCTTCGTACGCCATTTTTAATTGCTCGGTACGTTCTTGTACATTGGTCTCCAGTTGCTTATTTACCTCTATAAGTTTTATTTGATTCTTTTTCCTGGAATAGATGATGTAGGCCAATAAGATCAGGATAAAGACCAATAAGGTTACCAGATAGGAATAAAGAGAAAGGGCCTGATCTTGTTTTGCTTTGATCAGTGCCTCCATATTTGCTTTTGAACGTAGGTCAGCCATTTCTCTGCGACTAACTTCCAGTTCACGTAAAGCAGAGACCTGGAGTATTCGATTATTTTGCTCCAGCGAGGCCAGGGTGTCATTGACTGCTTTAAGTTCACCGTAATATTTCAATACCTTATTGCCATTTTTAACAAAAGAATAATAGTCAAGAAGGTTGTTGAGGCTTTTCTTGAGTTGAGGGTATAACTTATTTCCTTTAGCTGAATCGTAGGCAAGTAGATAATATTTTTCCGCATTGATTTTGTCACCAAGTTTAAAATATATTCTACCAATGGTATGATAGGTGAAAATCATATTATTGATTTCCCGGCTATTGCTTTCTTCTTGATGGAGTACTTGCTTTAATTGTTCAAGGGCTTTAGATAGGTCTCCCTTTTGT
>DDTF01000024.1 GCA_002345965.1 Flammeovirgaceae bacterium UBA2371 | reverse complement strand
AATTCCATCTATTCAAAGAACGTTTGGATTGTTAAAAGCTTTCGCCTTTGGACAATTCTGTAGTGACTTTTAAGTCTGTTTTAGAGTGGCTAAACCGTCTGTTCTGCACACATCCCCCTAAAAGGGAGCGCAAAGGTAACTTTAAATGACATCTAAGCAAAGGGCGAGCAAAAAGTTTTCGATAATTCTTCACTTTTTTTAATCAAAAAATCTGACTGATCTGTCCTCAGAATGGCCAATACGGCTCAATACCCTCCTTAATAGTAATTGTTATCTATAAAGCCAAGATCATAACTCTAGCTAAGTGGCTGACTGGCAACAGTATTAGACTTTAGGCTTCTTGAAAATAGGAACCGTACTGCACGGCTCGCCAAACATAATACTAGAGGCTATGGGTTGAAGACGGCTGGTGACGTCTACGTACACTGCAACTGGAACATTTACTTTACTACACCCCTTAATCACCACCTTGCCATTTTGATAAACGCTCCAATCAATACTATCAAGTTTGGCTTTAAACAATTGCGCTTCCATCTCCTCCAGGCTTCCAAAAATAATAGTTGTTGCAAAAGGTTTAAGCGCTACTGCCAAAAGCATATAAGCCCAGGTAGGAACTATGGCATCGGCTGAACAGTGAATAGCGACATGTTTCCCTTTATATATTGACCAGTCATTTGACTTGATAAAGTCTCTAAAATCTTTTTCCTTCAAAATCATTTCCTGAAACAGCTGATCTTTAATATCCAATGTAACGCGCTGTCCAGGAACATAAAGTTCTTCTAGATCTATCGTCTGCAATGGGCTCCTGGCAACTTTATTTATTATCTCTTCGCTCATACTCTACGGTTCTTTTCCAACATCAAATGGAAGATTTTGGTTTTTTAATGAGAAAATCTTTCAAGTAAAAAGGTTCGAAGTCTGCCAGGTTTTCAAATTTATCAGATTTAAATTTGTTATGAGCCAACTCACCTATCTGCTCGGCAGAGGGCAATACATCTTCAAGAAATATTGCATTGGGGCTGGTAATCAACTCTTTGCATTTAGTAGCTCCATTTCCGAAAAAGGCCACCTTTTGAACTTTCAGCAATTCAGCAAAACTAGATTCATCGATCACTTTGGCCTGGGTGGGTTCCAATATTTCGCCTTTGTTATTAGCTAAGAGGCAATAAACTTCCATTCGTCTTGCATCCAGCATAGGGCATAAAATCACATCATCTGAAAATTGAGGCGTTACCTTTTTAACTAAGCTCTCCAAAGTATTTACGGCAAGGAGCGGTATGTTGAGTGCATAGCACAGTCCTTTGGCTGTTGCCACTCCTATACGCAAACCTGTGTAGGAGCCCGGGCCTTCAGATACGGCCACAGCATTCAGATCGGTTGGTTGCAGGTCACAACGTTTCAAAAGCTCATCAATCATAACAGCCAATTTTGAAGAGGCCGATTGACTAATGTATAAATGTGACGATGCCTTGATCACGCCATCATCATGCAAAGCAACAGAACACACAGACGAGGCTGTTTCAAGGCTGAGGATAAAAGGCATTACTTTGAGGAAAGTAAAGTTCGATATTGAAGGCTATCATGAAGGTACTTCGCAGCTTCCTTCAATTCATTGTCACTCTTTATAGACAATTCTGTTTGTGCTTTAATGAGACCAAAATGAAACGCAATTTCCTCTTCCAAAACTTTTGCAATTTCATCTTTATAGCGACTGAGGTCTTTGGACCTGTTTAGCTCTATCTGATTTTTTAGCGCACTCAATTGACCCTGAATTTCTCCGTAGGTTCTTTCTTTTTTGGCCACTTCCACTAGTTCTTTCATTTGTTCTTCAAGCTCTGAACTGAAGACGAATTTTTTGCCTGCCAACCACTCACCAAATTTTTTATAATCTTCATCTGACAATTTGAAGTTTTGGGTTGAATTCAATTCGGGATGTTGCGCGCAGTACAAAGTAGCATAATCAAAAATGTATCCGGAAGTGATAAGTTGAACTGATGCTGGACTTAAATATTCATTCTTTATCACTAAGTCAGGATCAAGGCCACCTCCATCGTATACTTTACGGCCGCCCTTTGTCAAGAATTCAGATTTCAGGGAATCTGCAAATTTATCCACTGACCCATCTGCATTGCGATGAGAATAATCCAATGCCTGAATGCAACGACCACTTGGAATATAGTATTTGGCCGTTGTTACCTTCAATTGAGCATTGTACGAAAGTGGTCGTGTGGTTTGTACCAGCCCTTTGCCAAAAGTTCTTTGGCCTACCAGAATTGCCCTGTCGTAATCTTGAAGTGCTCCCGCCACAATTTCTGATGCTGATGCACTTCCTCCGCTGGTAAGCACTGCCAAAGGCGTGGTAGTGTCAATGGGATTGTTCAATGAAAAATAGGTTTTGTTCCAGTCTTTTACTTTCCCCTTGGTTGAAACCACCTCAAGTCCTTTTGGTATAAACAGATTAACAATGTTAACAGCCTCATAAAGTAAACCGCCTGGATTGTCGCGCAGATCAAGAATTAATTTTTTTGCTCCCGCTTTCTTTAATTCGATAACCGCTTCCTCTACTTCCTTACTGGCCCCTGGGGTAAAGTCATCCAGTTTAATATAGCCGATGTCGTTTTGTACAATTCCTTTATAGACAACATTGGTGAGTTTAATTTTTTGCCGATTGATTTGTAGCGTGATGTCCTGCGGTTGACCTGCACGTCTCACAACCAATTTTACCTCTGTGCTTGGTTTTCCCTTCAATAGTGTGCTAACCTCAGATGTTGATTTCCCTTCCACATTAATTCCATTTACTGAAATAATCTGNNATCTTATTATTAATTACTCCGATCAACGCACCAATACCAGCATATTGTCCTGTAGTTAGAATGCTAAATTCCTCGAGGTTTTCTTCAGCAATGTAATCGGTGTAGGGGTCTAAGGACTCAAGCATACCATAGATCCCTTTATCAATTAATTCTTTCGGATCTATTTCATCAACGTAGTAAGCGTTAACTTCTTTGAAAAGGGTGGCGAAAATGTCCAGACTCTTTGCGATGTCGAAATACTTTTCAGCAGGTGCAGTAAAAGAAAGCCCAACGACTGCTGCGACAATAATCAGAATACCTATGAGGCCTTTTTTCATTTTCGATTCTTCAGTATTTGTAAATATACAAATGAGAGGTCTTTTTGGCTACTTAACAGCCGTATCCTGCTTCACATTCATAAGCCTTTCGATGGCCTTCGCAATCGCCTGTTGTATCTGATCGTAGCTATTAACTTCTTTGGCTATGTAAATAAACCCGATTAACAGAGCTTGGGTTTCATTCAAACGGTGTTTTTGCAATCTGTAGGCTTCGCGTGATCTCCTCTTTATTTTATTGCGGTCCACGGCTTTTTTGAAATTTCGTGATGACGCGGTAAAAAGCACCTGATGGGACAGGCCCTGAGGATTGGGCAGGTAAACCACTCTAAATGGGTATAAATTAAAAGAGGAACCCTTGGTGAAGAGTTCCTGAATCAATTTTTCCTTCTTGAGTCTTTCGTCCTTTTGAAAGCTGAATTTGCCCATGAGACCAAATTAATGAATCCTCACAGGTGAAGGTCAGTGAGGCTTATATTAATGCTTTGGCGTTTTCTCGTCAGATACGGTAAGCTTCTTACGGCCAGCTCTTCTGCGGGCTGCCAATACCCTGCGACCATTGGCTGTAGCCATTCTTTCGCGGAATCCGTGCTTATTCTTTCTCTTTCTCTTGGATGGCTGGTAAGTCCTTTTCATGTGTTAAACAATTTATTCTTACTGGTCACATTCAATGTCCAAACCTATTCTTTGATTTGAATCAGTAATGGACATTTTATTTCAATTTTGATCTCCCTTATTTGTTAAAGGGCTGCAAAGATGCTTAGTATTTTTATTAATTCCAAGATTGAATGAACTTGAAAACACTTCAAATTGGCCCATTTTGCTTATTTCAGGCTAAATATTGAATCTTTTACTATCGGATTTATCTGCAAATCAACCAATTCGAAAGTAAAGTTCATGGGTCCTTGCTGCTGTCCTATCTTTTGGGGGAATTTAATCCCATTCACTTCTTTATAGTCAGAGTAGGTTGTTAACGCCACCATTGTGCCTTGCGGGGTCTCAATTTTGTCAGCCTGCCGCAACTTCAGCCCTGTTTTAGTATCATAAGAATAGGTTGATTTACCGCCTGAAGCCAGTGTGAACTCTATTGTATAGACATCATTGCCGTCAACTTGCTCCAATGCTGTCAATTTTGGCGCAGCCCCCCTCAAAGCCAATTCGGGAAAGATGGCACTTTCGAAAATTGTTTTTTCCTTGGTTTCAACATCCACCTGGGGCGTCTGACCCATCGCTGAGACTACCACCTCCTGTCCATTGCTTACTATTTTTTGAAACAGCGTACCGTTCGCGCTAATTTCCAATACACTTTGATCAGGAGCCGCTTTAATTACTGTCATCGTCAGTTCTGTGCCCATGGCTTGGGCTTTGTAAATCGCTTTTAATGTTTTAACCTCACTCGCTTGTTTGGCACCACCAATTGCTTTGATGTAATTATCAATAACGCTCTGAGCCGTTAATCCGGCAGGAATACTTTTCGTTGGTTCCGGCACATAATTATCACCATGAATATCATAATACTTTACTTCACCGAATTGCTTGAGAGAAGCCGAGATGTCACTGCCCTTCCCCACAATTTCGATATAGGCCTGATCCGGTTTGATATATTTTTTGGCAATGTCTTGCACCTCTTCAACTGACACTGCCTCGAGGCGCTTTAGAAAAGTATTGTAATAATCTTTGGGAAGATTGTATTTGGCTGTATTCACCGCAAAGCTGGCAATTGTCTGAGGGCGTTCCAATGAACGTCCGAATGAGCCCGCAATAGAAGCTTTGGCCGCTTGAAGTTCTTCCTCAGTTACAGGCTCCTTTACAATTCTGTTGAGCTCGTACATGATTTGATAAACTGCGCTGTCTGTTACTTCATTTCTCACACTGGCGGAGGCTATAAACCTTCCCACCAAATCGTCACTGCTCAGTTGCGAATTTGCCCCATAGGTATATCCATGTTCTTCGCGAAGATTTTGATTTAGTCTTGCCGAAAAGCTTCCTCCCAATATCTGGTTCATCACCCTGGCCTTTATTACTTCTTCACTGCCTACTTTTAAATTTACCGGATAAGTGATGTTGATGATAGATTGAACAGAAGCAGGTCGATCTACCAAAGCGACAAAGGTTTTCTCTGGAGGGCCAGGTAAAGGGTAAATTTTATTTTTTACTTCTCCAGCCGTCCATTTAGAAAAGTTTTTCTCAGCTATTTTTTTTGCTCGCTTTAAAGTTATGTCTCCTACCATCACCAGGTAAGCATTGTTGGGTTTAAAGTAAGTTTTAAAATATTGCTGACAGTCTTCAACTGAAATTGATTTCACTGACTCTTCGGTTGCAATCTCACCGTATGGGTGATCTTTTCCATAAACCAGCACACCACGCACATTAGATGCGATAGTGTTTGGATCATCTTTACCCGCAGTAATACCCGATATCGTTTGTGTTTTCAGTTTATCCAACTCGGACTGCTCGAAAGAAGGGTTATAAAGCACATCAGTCATTAGTTCCAATAGCTTATCAGTATGTTTAGAAAGACTGGATGCATAGAGGCTATAAGCACCCGTACTCAATGATGCTCCTATAAAATCAACTTCCTCATCAAGTTGAGCTTTTGTTCGGGTTGTTGTACCGGTGCCTATAAGGTTTCCAGCAATGGATACATACCCGGCCTTGTTTCCCTCAAATATTGGATCATGTTTAAGCTGTATAGAAAATTGCAATCGGGGCAACTTATGATTTTCCACTACAAAAACCTGGAGCCCATTCTTAAGCATAAAAGATTGATATACACCGATTTTTATTTCACGCGCTGGTGCCGGTGATGGCGCTTTGCTTCGGTCTACCTGAGCTAAGGCACTACTCAATAAACCTAAGACAAAACATATGGTCGCGATTTTTCTCATTTTAAATGTCAATTAGTTATTCGGTTTACCCTGAGTGTCGTCAGGCTTTTGTTGTGCAGACTTGGGCAGGTAGTGTAACACTACCCGATTTTCTTTGGTCAGGTATTTATTTGCTACACGTTGCAAGTCTTCACGTGTGATTTTCATAAAACGATCCAACTCGGTATTAATCAAGCTGGCATCCCCATAATACACATGGTAGTCCGCCAGTTGTTCTGCAATGCCTACCATCGAAGCATTTTTTTGAACATAACTGCTTTCTATTTGATTTCTCACTTTCTGGAACTCTTTCTCAGACACAAGCTCATTCTGGACTTTTTTAATTTCCTCATCCATCCCATTTTCTAGTTCATCCACACTTACACCCACATTGGCAAGACCAAACACGATATAAAGTCCGGGGTCTTCTGATGCAAATGGAAATGCTTGAACCACATATGCCTTCTTTTGTTCATCCACCAATGACTTGTACATGCGCGAACTTTGCCCGCCACTTAGAACAGTGCTCAACATATTCAATGCATAAGAATCAGGAGTTCCTTGTGCTGGCATATGATAAGTTTGAATTACTGCAGGCAACTGGATGTTGTCATATACTATATCTCTGATTTCCTGTGTTTGTGGTGGCTCTACAATTGTAGGTCTTGGAATGGTTTTTCCTCCCCTTTTTATGTCTTTGAAATATTTATCAATGGCTACTTTCGCCTGCTTGATATCTATATCGCCTGCTATCGATAGTGTAGCGTTTTCAGGAACATAAAAAGTTTTATAGAATTCAATGAATTCCTCGAGGGTGGCATTGTTCAGGTGTTCCAAAGAGCCAATGGTTGGCCAGCGATATGGGTGAACTGTATAAGCTCTTTTTAAGATTTCGGTGAGTATGCTACCGTAAGGCTGGTTGTCCATGCGTTGACGCTTCTCTTCTTTCACCACTTCTCTTTGTGTCTCTACACCCTCCGGGTCGATCTTTGCATGCATCATTCTTTCTGATTCCAGCCATAGCCCTAACTCCAGTTGATTTGAAGGCAAAATTTCATAGTAGAAGGTGCGGTCGTTGGAGGTGTTGGCATTGTTGGTGCCTCCCGCATTGGTAATGTATTTATCGAACTCTCCACGATTGATATTTTCTGATCCTTCAAAAAGAAGGTGTTCAAAGAAATGTGCAAAGCCTGTGCGCTCTGGGTTTTCGTTTTTCGAACCTACGTGATACAAAACTGAAACAGCCACGATGGGGGTGCTATTATCCTGATGAAGAATTACGTGCAACCCATTGTCCAGATCGTATTCTGTGAATTCAATTTTGGGTGCTTGTGCCGCCACTACCAAAGAGCTGGCAACCAAAGACAAAATGAAAAAACTTTTATTCATAAATTCCTATTGCTCAATCAAATCTTTCAATACGCGCTGTGCTTGCTGAGGTTCCAATCTTGGTCCAAATTGCGAAACCACACGAGAAGAAGCCAATGATGCTATTTTCCCTGCTTCTGCATAGCTATGTCCATGGGTAATACCATACAGGAATGCTCCGGCAAACATATCTCCTGCTCCGTTAGTATCCAGTGCTCTTACCTTATACGGCTCAATCTCTATGAAGGTGTCGCCATCAAAAATCAAAGCTCCATTGGCACCTAGCGTGATGGCAAACTTTTTTGCCGCCTGCTTCAATTTCTCCCTGGCATCGGTAATATTATCAGTCTCACTAAACATTAGTGCCTCCTCTTCATTGCAAAATAGCAGATCAACACTTGCGCCAACCACTTGCTCAAAATTTTTGCTGAAGAAACGTAGCATATTAGGGTCTGAAAAAGTAAGTGCAGTATGCACCTTATTCTTCTCCGCAATTCTTTTAACTTCCATCAAAGCATCTGTTCCTTTAGGACTTGCCACCAGATAACCTTCCAGGTAGACATAGGTAGAATTTACGATTGCTTCTTCGTTTATCTGATCGGTTGACAAAAAGGAACTCATGCCCAAAAAAGTGTTCATCGTTCTGTCAGCATCGGGGGTTGTCATCACCAGACATCTTCCGGAATGACCTTCCGGACAATTTTCGTAGACTAGATTTGTATCAACGCCATTGCGTTTCATATCTTCCAGAAAGAATTTTCCAAGTTCATCCCTGGCCACAAGGCATGAATAGTAACTTTTACCTCCAAATTGATTAACGCCTATCATTGTATTAGCGGCAGATCCACCGGCTGACATACGGCTTTTCTTCATGTCAATCGCTTTCATCAATTGATGTTGTCTTTTTTCATCAACCAGCGTCATCACGCCCTTCTCTACCTGATTTTTCTCAAAAAAGGAATTGTCCACTTCCGTCACAATATCCACAAGGGCATTTCCTATGCCGTATACGTCATACTTTTTACTCATTGGTTCAATATTTACTTCAGGTTAAAATTCAATTTGATTAACAGAAACAAGCTTAAGACCGGGATGTTATTTCTGATTTTTAGGTACGATGTTTAAAGTATTGGTAAACTGTTTGGCGCGATCGGGATAATCGGTGATAAATCCATCCACACCCATTCCCTTCAGTGCCAGCATTTCTGAAATTTCGTTGACAGTCCATGGAATCACTTTAATCTTCTTCTCATGAAGTAGCTTTACCTTCGATTGATTAATATTTCTATAGTACGGTGAATAAATGGTGGGATTAAACCCCAACTCGCTAAGATGCGTTTCTACTGACTTTCGATCTTCAACCAAAGCGGCCAGTTTAATGGTTGGGTATTTCTCATGCCAGTACTTTAGTACTCTAAAATCAAAAGATTGGATGATTATGCGATCCATGGGAAGGTATTGATCCAATAGATTGTATACCAAGTCAGAAAATTCTGCCGGGCCAGGGTGAAATTTGTTATCCCCTTCCTCACCGCTCTTAATTTCAATACTGTAGTCCACTTCAAATCTTGTGAAGCTTTTGATGTGATCTTCTACTGCCACGATTACATCTTTTAACAACGGTTTGGAGAGTTTCATCTTTTGCTGTTCAGGAAATCTCTTGTTGCCAATAGATCCGCAGTCAAATTGCGTCACCTCCTCATAAGTCATCTCAAAAATATTGTGGTCTTTTTCTTCTTTATTGGAAATCGAATTGCCATTTGGATCAAGGCATATGTCTGATGACATCCATGGCTCGTGGGAAACAACAATTTGCCGGTCCTTGGTTATCGCCAAATCCAGTTCTATGGTAGTAACCCCCGAATCGAGCGCTAGTAAAAAAGCAGGAATTGTATTCTCAGGCTTCAAACCTCTTGCTCCTCGATGTCCCTGTACATCAAAGGTGGGTAGTTTTTTTTGCGAAAACCCTGCAGATGAAAACATTATAATAGGGATAAGAGCAACCAGTATTAACCTCATCTTTCAAAGATAAAACTAATACTGGAATCTCTTATCCTTATCTTATGGGCTATCTTCTAATCATAACCCTCCCAGACCCAGCCCCAGACATAGGATTGAACTGCTTGTTCAAGGCATAGGTAAAGCTTATCATAAAGTATCTGCCAAGATTATTGGCTGTGCGTTGCTCCAGATAATTGGCATTAGTCGTCTGTGTTATACTCACATTCCTGTCCAGAAGGTTATTGACACCTATTTTTAATTCGCCAACATTATTCTTTAACAAGAAGCGTGAAATGGATAAGTCAAGAAAAGGAACCTCCTGGCTGAATCCTGTTGTTTGGCTGCTGTACTCTAAAAACCTAAACCTGGCATTCCACTGAAAGTTCTTTAAGAATTTAAGGTTAGACTCCACTTCATATGTTTTATTCAAGAAAACCTGATCTTGCAACCCAAAATCATACCTTGATTGCTGCTCTTCCATTGAAGTACTCAAATTGAGATTATAGACATCGCCTAGCGTAAGGGTATAATTAATTGATCCGCCAAATGTTTGCCTTTGAATTGTATTCTCCATTGCGTTCAGTAGCGTTATCCCTCTGCCTGCTACTGTATTGGTTCTAAGATTTATTCTGCTTTTAATCTTTCTCAATTGAAATCCAAATTGCAGGGATGCATTAATAGAATAATTGCTGCTTACGTTAACCGGTTTGGTTGTTCTTACAAGGTTCTCGTCTACCTCCACTGCACTTGAAATGGCATCAGCGGTATAATTCGCATCTATAAATGAAAAGAAACTTATAAATCTACCCGGATCAAATAGTGTAAAGCTGCTTCTCAACTGATGCGAGTAGCCCGGTTTCAGATCAGGATTGCCTTCAACAAGATTAAGCGGATCGTTATTGTTCACCACCGGCTGGAGATCCTGAATGGCAGGCTCCTGTACAGATGTTTCATAATCCAATCTCATCCGTTTGAAATTGGAGAAGTCATAATTAAACCTTGCCACTGGCAACAAGTTATTGAATGACTTAGTGATTTTTATATCTTCAAGGTCTCCATTAAGTTGTGTGCTTTGCCATGCTGTGCCAAAAGATAGGTTATACTTTTGTCTGATAATTCGAAGATTTAACCCTGGACGATTGTAAACATATTCTCCTGAATACTTATTGCTTAACAGGGGGTCTAATGTTGGAGGTGCTGCTGATGCATCCCATACTTCTCGGTTTACATCATTTGTGTTTACTGAATAGGCATAATTTACCTCAAGGTATTTGCGTCCACCCAATGGTTCTATATAGGAGGATGTTACCCCATAAGAAAGTGACTTGTTCTTCTGCGCATTGATTTGAACTAGATTCTGAGTTTCTCCTGAACCAATATAAAATTGATTGAATGACCCTACCTCCCCATCACTTTCCATATTACTGCCAGACAAGGTAAAGTTGGTGGAGAATGAGCGTCCCTTTTTTGCGAATCTGTGCCTGAACAACAAGCTGGAATTAAAATTTAATCCCGATCCTTCTGAAGCAACAGTCCTGTCACTCTCGTTCTGCAATAAACCAAATTCATTGAATGTCTGACTTTGACTTAGTGTATTCTGCTTACTCTGTGTTGTTGAAATGTTAGCTGTCAGTTTGAGTGAGTTGGCAGAATCTATTTTGTGATCCACCATAAGGTTAAGTCGGTGATTGTCCGACACATTTCTCTGCAGGTTCTTTTGATTGAATGAGTAAGAACCATTTGGCAGATAATTAATTCTGTCTACAGTGGTTTTCACATCCTGATCCACGTGATTATAAAAATAACTGCCCCCTGCTTTAAGTTTGGAATTAAAGTCCTTATTGAGATTAATCCCTCCAGCATAATTGGTTGTTATTCCATTCTGTCCTCCACCCAGGTTTAGCGGAACTCCATTTTGATTATCTGAGTTGAATTCTATTCTCATGGCTCCACCTCCACCCATCATGTTCTGAGAAGATCCCGAAAAATTCATATAGTCATCCAATGAAAATCCTTGCTCGTTGATATTGTTGCCCATCCCAAGAAATGACATTTGCTTCGTTTTGGTAAACTTATTGATGCTTGCCTTTGACTCAATCCTGTCTGTGGTACCGGCTCCTGCCATCAGGCTGCCGAAAGCTCCATTTCGTTTTTCTTCTTTCAGTTCAAGGTTGATGGTCTTTTCTCTTTGACCATCATCAATTCCGGTAAAAACTGCCTGGTCGGATTTTTTATCAAAGACCTGAACTTTATCTACAGCATCTGCGGGAAGATTTCGTGTTGCTAATTTTGGATCACGACCAAAAAATTCACGCCCATCTACTGTTACTCGTTGTACGTTCTCTCCTTGGGCTCTTACCGTACCGTCATTTTCCACCTCAACGCCTGGAAGCTTTTTAAGCAGGTCTTCCACATTGGCATTGGGTTTGGTTTTAAATGAAGACGCATTAAATTCAATGGTATCTCGCTTAACTGTAACAGGCGCTTTTTCGCCCTCAATAATCAGTTCATCCAATTCCTTTGTTGACACAGTCATTTTGATTTCCCCTAGCTGGATTGATCTATCCTTTACATCTATATTCTTCGTGTACGATTGAAATCCCACAAAAGTGATCTTTACCTGATAATCACCAGCACTTACATTTTTAAGCTGAAATAATCCCTCAGCATTTGTTACCGCAAAATTGACAAGTGACGAGTCCCCCCTGTTTAGCAACATCACTGTGGCGGAAGGAAGGGCGCCTTTCGATTCATCATATACTTTCCCTTCAATTGTTACCTTTTGTCCATAACTGAAGTATGTAACAACACAAAAAATAATCGTTAGAATTTTCATCATAATGCTTACCTGTAATTGAGTTATTTAGTTACGAATCATCCTCATTCCGTTCCCTCCCATCTGTCTCATGCTTTCCTCCATCATTTTCCTAAACTCCTCATCTGTCATTTCTTGTCCTCCTTTCGGAATCTTCATCTCATTCTTTTTCAATGCCCTGATGTCGATTTGGGTAGCCACAAAAACCTGTTCTTCGTTGTTGATGTCAAGCGCCAGGATGGCACCAGGTAATGTATTGTATGTATTGGGCCCTATAAAAGGCCGGATTTCACTTGTATACCAAGCTGTAATCGTTTGCTTTGAATCCTCTGTCGTATAGTATGCCTGTTTACACATATAGCCCAGCAGCAATTTTGTTTCATCAGAAAACTTCCAGGGTGCTATTTTCAATGGGGTGGTGATCAGATAGTTTTTGCCCATAAATTCCCTCTTTGAAATCACATCATTATTTGTTGAATTCAAATAATACTCAAAGTAAGGTCGTGCGATTTGTATGCGCATACCTCCTCCATCTGCCAACTCGTCCGCGTCATCTTCGATAATGGGTTTGTAGAGTGTTTCGTTGGCATTAAAGAACAACTGCTCCTTGGATGTTCTGAATTCAGGCATCATGCTTTTCATATCTTGCCGGTCTGGAGGCAATCTCCTGTGCAAGTTCATTTTGGCCTCGTAGGTTATGACTCCCTCCATCACTTGCGAGAAGCATGTATTGAGTGAAATGGTGAGCGCCCCGATTAAAAGGATTACTTTTTTCATTTGAGTTAGTTTTTTACTTTTTTGATAAAATATTATCCTTTCCAAGGTACGTACCGCTTGCCCCCGCGTGTGTTAATTGACCTGAATGGAATGTTAATTAAGGTTAAAACCTAAACCTGAGTCAATTTTGCCCGTAACTTTACTATCGTGAAGATTCAGAATAATTCAATTACCCTGCTCTCCATCCTATGCAGTCTCGTACTGCTATTTACTTTGGAAATATTCTGGCTCAGGACGGAGTACAACGATGAGCTTGTAAGCTTCAATCGTGAAACAAGTATTCTGCTTAGAAACACAGTGTTGGAACTCAATGACAGTCTTATTCAAAAGAAAATTATTTCTCTAGGTAACGACATTGAATTCAATAAGAACACTGATTCTACACAATCAGGTTTAGCCAAAAAATCCATTAAAGTATGGATTGACGCAAGTCATTCAATAGGCAAAATCCCTGGAAAGTCTGAAGGTGCTCCAATGGTTAAAAGCATGAAACTAAGCTTTGTATTAGATTCGCTGAATAAGGAGGTGATTGAAAAAAAGTACTTCACCGCACTTTCCAATGCAGGTTTAAATTTGCCAACTCAATTCACTTATATCACCGCTGGGGTAGATAGTGCCACTGATATGATTTTATCCAATAATATCATCCATACTCCAGGTGGTTCCTTTAAATTGGAGTTTGACAATCTGAATTGGCTGCTTTTAAAAAACATAGCGCCACAAATTTTCTTTTCGATCATATTGAGTTTATTGGTGGTGGGATCATTTGTACTTCTCTATCGGAGCCTTAGGCTTCAACAAAAACTTGTTTTGATCAAAAATGATTTGATCAGCAATATTTCACACGAATTAAAAACACCTATTACAACAGTTGGGGTGGCGTTGGAGGGATTGAAGAAATTTAAAGGTCAAAACGATCCTATCACCTCCAGTGAATATCTTGCTATTGCTGAAAATGAATTGAAGCGACTTACAATACTAACCGATAAAGTACTGAATGATGCATTAGGGGAGCAAAATGCACATAACTATAACTTCCAATCCATCCATTTTTCTGAATTGTTGAAACAAGCCGTTGAGTCTTTCCGACTTATTGCCGAGAAAAACGGTGCGGTGATTACACTAAAGATTGAAACTGGAGAATACGAAATTGATGGTGACAAAGATCACTTGTCCAATATCATTTTCAATCTATTGGATAATGCGGTAAAGTACTGTGAATCAAATGCCAAAATCAACATTCATTTAACTGATATAAATACCCATATTAAATGCTCTATTAAGGACAATGGAATAGGCATATCCAAAGAATTTCATGCAAAGATATTCGAAAAGTTTTTCAGGGTACCCACCGGAGATTTACATACAGTAAAAGGCTATGGTCTTGGACTTAGCTATGTAATGCAAGTTATAAAAAGACATCATGGTACTATAAAAGTAGAAAGCGAACCCAATGCCGGCAGCACATTCATAATAAGCTTGCCAAAAACTTATGCAAAAAAATAAAATACTGTATGTGGAGGATGAGCCCTTTCTAGGAAGGATCGTAAAGGAAAGCCTGGAAACGAAAGCCTTTATTGTAACCATGACAGACAATGGCTCCAGGGCCGTTTCCCTTTTCAAGGAAGTTCAGCCCGACCTTTGTGTATTGGATGTGATGCTACCCGGAAAAGATGGCTACACAATTGCTCGGGAAATCCGTCAATTACGTGCAGATATTCCCATCATTTTTGTTACCGCAAAAACACAGACAACGGATTTACTTCATGGTTTTGATGCTGGTGGAAATGATTACATCAAAAAACCATTTAGCCTCGAGGAGTTATTGGTGAGAATTAATAATTTATTACAACTCACCAGATCAAATCCATCAAACAAGAATTCCATCCTCAGTTTTGGGCAGTGTCAATTTCATCTTTTGCGATATGAATTGCATATCGATAATAATGTTAAAAAGCTTTCACACCGGGAAGCTACATTGTTGCAGACGCTTTTGGAGCATAGCAATACCCCAGTGCTCCGCAAAGATATATTGATGAAAATCTGGGGAGATGATTCATTTTTCAATTCACGTAACCTGGATGTATACATTACCAAATTAAGGGAGTACTTAAAATCAGATTCCTCTGTTGAAATAATTACCATCAAGGGTCATGGTTATCTTTTTTCCGTGAATAAATAGTTTTTGGAATTGCTTTAGGCAAAAAAAAGAGTGCATCATTACTGATGCACTCTTCATAAAACATTTGATCTTATTATTTCTTGCCTCCGCTGATGAAGAAGCCCGCCTTTATTCCAAGGTAGCTGTTCTTTGACTCAGAACTAATTACCGAGGTACCTGAGGTGCCTGAGGAAACGGTGAACTCAGATGTGGTAGAAGGAATGATATTATATTCTACCTGCATGGTAAAGTGGCCAAGATCAAATCCTAAACGAGGATAAAATCCAAACTTGCTCGCATCTGCGCTAGCAGAAGCACTGCTGCCACCACCAGAAACACTCACAGAAGCTGATGCCAAAGAATAAATACCAAGACCCACGCCAGCAAATGGCCTAAAAGTGTTGTTAGAAAAATAATATTGACCATTCACTGTGTAAGATGCATTTGCCTTTACTTCGGCATCAGAAGAAACAGAAGTACTTCCACTTGTGACGGTCACACCTCTTGCTATAATGGCACTTTCTAATCTTAATCCAATGGCAAGCGCATCGTTAACCCGATAGGCTGGTTCTAAGTAAAGAAGTACTCCACCTTTAGCTCCGTCTCCACCCGGTGAGGCATAGCCAAGACCAAGTCCTACTTTTACAGGTTTGTATTCCTGAGCACTTGCAGTCAAAAATGCTGCTCCGATAAAGCCTACAATTAATAGATATTTTTTCATGTTGGTAAAAAGTTGGTTATGTAAAACTAATTACCACAAACTATGCCAAAAAACCTATAACCAACACCACATTTGTATGCATTTCCTTACTGAGATAAGGGAATTATTAAATAATCAACGACAAAAAACCTGTAATCAACCCTTAAAATCAACTTTTTTATGAGACCCATCACAAAAAGGTTTGTTGCCAGAAGCTCCACACCTACAAAATGCCGTTACCTTATTCTTCTTTATGGTCTCTCCACCAATGGTTTTTACTGTAAGATTTCCATACACCATTAAAGGTCCGTCCTTAGAGGGTTCAATTATCGTTTCCGATTCAACATGCTCAACCTCTTCTCCTTCATTATTCATAAAATAACTCAAAGCTCCAGACGGACATTTATTTATCTGATCCACAATTTTCTTAGTGCCGGCACCTTCCACATTTACCCAAGGCCTGTTACTGGGGTCAAACACCTCACTTAGTCCGTTGAAACAGTTTTTTGAATGGATGCACATGTTGGGTTTCCAGACAACCGTTACTTCTCCATTGGAATATTTTTTGGTAATGTCTTTCATGTGTACTGGCTTTTAGAGTTTAAACACACTATGATCGTATGACAATTTAAAAACTTTTGTTCATAACAAACTCCTGCAGCTTCCTCCTTACCCTTGGTGCGCTTTCGCGTTGTTTCAGGTTGGCAGGTAATTGACTGGGGTCGCCAGGATATCCGATGGCCATGATTACACCAATCTCGTATTCGTCTCCCACATTGAAATCGTTTCTCACTTTACTTCCGTCAAACCCGCCCATCTGATGAACATTCAAACCCAACTCAGTAGCTTGTAAGGATAGAAAAGCATTGGCCGCTCCCATATCATAAAGCGCTGTGTGATTGGTTCGGTCATTTCTTTGAAATTTTTTTCTGGCAAGGCTAAGCACCAATAAAGGCGCGTCTTTTGCCCAAATCTGATTTCCTTCATTCAACGCATCAAACAATTTATTCCACATCTCACTTTGCGACTTGGTAGCATAAATATAAGTCCACGGTTGTTCGTTCATGCTTGATGGTGCCCATCTTGCTGCCTCAAAAAGTGAATTTATTTTTTCTTGCTCGATATGCTCATGAGCATACGCCCTGCTGCTTCTTCTCTGTTGAATCAAATCAGTAACAGGATGATCTATTTTTGAACTCTCCATTTTTTATTTCATTACTTCATTTAACAAAACAAAGCGATAAGCTACTTGTTTAAATCATTCTTCAATCAATACACCCATTTTTCCCATTTGGTAATCGCGCATGGCTTCCATGATCTGGGTTTGAGTGTTCATCACAAAAGGTCCATGAGAGACTACTTCCTCGTTCAATGGCTTACCTGTTAAAAACAAAATGCGTGTGTCTTCCTGTGCCTCGAGTGCAATTGTATCACCATCATTTTTAAAGTGAACTATGTGAAGTTCATCTACCAGGCCAAAGCCATCTACTTTTACCTTACCATCCAACAAATAGATCATGGCATTGTGATCCGTGGATGTTGGTATTGATATTTTGCCCCCTTTCTTGAACTGCATGGTGGCTGCATTGACAACTGCTTGCGATGGGATGGGACCTTTCACTCCCAGCACATCGCCAGCAAATATTTTTACATTCACCAAACCATCTTCACTTGTTTTACCCGGTGTCTTTTCAGCACTCAATGGATGGTAAGCTGGCTGATCCATTTTATGCTTAGCTGGAGTATTGATCCACAATTGAATAATCTCCTGTTTACCTCCATGTTCATGGATGTCATCCGGTGGTCGCTCACTATGAATAATGCCCATCCCGGCATTCATCCACTGCGCCCCCCCAGCATAGATTACGCTATTGTTGCCTCGGCTGTCGCGATGGTGCACGCCTCCCTCAAAAATAAAAGTAACAGGAGAAAATCCTCTGTGCGGATGTGGCCCTACACCTGCGTACCTGGGTTCGATGTGCTTAGGCACTTTTACATTGGCATGATGCAACAACAAAAATGGATCAATTTGTTGGACCTGCTGTGTAGGAAGTGGTTGCCTGACGGGTAGACCACCCATATCTACCTGATGAGCATACAATAATCGGGCGACTGACCTTAGTTTCATATTATTTAAATTATATCATTGGTACTTCAATCAACAAAACCTCTGCGCTGTTAGCTGCAGTAATCGAGAAGTTGTTTACTTCCCAAATTCCGAAACCATCCCTTTTATTTATTTTTTGGTCATTGATAATAATATCTCCATCAAGTACAAATAAATAAGCCCCGTTGCCGTTTTGCTTTAGAGTATAGTTGATACTAAATCCGCTTTCCAACTTGCCACGGTGCAACCATGCATCCTGATTGATCGTGACACCCGTTTCATCAGCTTTCGGGCTAACAATTTGCTGTAACTTGTTCTTTCGATCTGCAGGATCAAAAGTTTTTTGATCGTATCGAGGCGAAATGTTTCTTAGTTTTGGAAATATCCAGAGTTGTAGAAAGTTAACTTTTTCTTCTTTGTTTCTGTTGTACTCCGAGTGCTGCACACCTGTACCCGCACTCATTATTTGCACATCGTTTTGTCTGATCACAGTGGTATTGCCCATACTGTCTTTGTGCTCCAATTCTCCCTCTAGAGGTATAGAGATAATTTCCATATTATCGTGTGGGTGCTTTCCAAATCCCATTCCTCCCGCTACCCAATCATCATTCAGCACACGAAGTGCACCAAAGTGCATTCTATCGGGATTATAGTAACCGGCAAAACTGAAGGTGTGATTCGTGTCTAACCAGCCATGGTTGGCATGGCCACGGGTATTCGATTTATGGAGTACGGTTTTCATTTTTTTATGCTGTTTTTCGGACTTTTATGTGTTTAAACGTGAAATCTTATATAAAGATACATACAATTATTGTATATACAATTAATTAAACAGAATAGTTCCTATTGTCTTTAATGGGCTCCTACTTCTTATTAATGTGATTAACTACTGCCTTTAGGCGAGCATAGCTGTGTTCTCCTTCCAATCTGTTGAAAAGGTCTTTAGAGGTGAAATCTTCAGGCATTTCAGCAATAGCCTGAGCAATGAGGTTTACTTCTTTTTCAGGTATAAATTTAAAAATGTCAATTCGGCCTGTCTCTACCGCTTTGGCAAGATGGCCTTCAATTGTACCGGGCACCAGACCGCGTGCTTTGGCAATGGCCTGAATGTCCATCCCTTCATCCCACATCTTCAAGGTGATTTCGTAAGTACTGGGTCCGTCTTTTTTCTTTTTACGACCTCCTTTCTTGGCGGTAGATTTACCTTTTTTGATTCCAGGCAACTGGTTTTCAATTTCCTTCAACAGATCTGCCCGTTCCTGATTGCGATGGTTGGTTAATTCTGAAAAATCAAAGAAGAGTGTTCCGTTCAAAATACCTTCAATCAGCAATGTAGATTTATCTACCTCTTCTAGAGTTTTTGAAAAGTATTGATCCAACTCAATGAGATTATTCAAATAGGTCTTTACCCGCTTTTGCTGTTTCATCTCCATGGTATGAATCAACAGGATTTTAACATTGTCGAGAAGTATATTTTTATAATAATCTCTTCCTTTCCTGATACGCTCTAATAATTTTTCGTGATCGTTGGCCTTAAGGAGGTTAAGCAATTGCCATCGAAACTTTTCTGTATTCTCCTTTTCGCTTTCCAATGTGTGAGCTATTTGCTCCAATACAGGTTTCATCGTTGACTCATTAAAAGTCGGTGCTTCCTTTTTTGACTTGTTGATGTAATTGATTTCTTTCGTAAGCAAACTGAAATCAAAAGTTCTTTCTATGAGCAACGAGACAAATTCGATTTGCTTTTGTTTTATGACTTCTGGTAACTCATCCGGCTTGTTATTGGCCTGACTGAATGAAACGATTTGTTTGTCTGCGGTAATTACTCCCGTATTGATCTTTGAACGCAGCACCAACCCGTCCAGTGAACGTAGCCTTGACAAAGCCACATAAACCTGTCCTCCTGTAAAGGCCTGCCCAACATCTACAATTGCTTTATCAAAAGTGAGTCCCTGACTTTTATGAACCGTAATGGCCCAGGCTAACTTGACCGGATACTGCGAAAAACTTCCCACCACTTCATCGTCCAGATCATTCGACTCAGCATTGATCGTATATTTTTTATTCTCCCATTTTTCTCTTTTCAACTCAAAAACGATATGACTGTCGGCCAACAGCACTTCTATCGTCTCACCGGTTATTTTATTGACAGTCGCCAGCTTTCCGTTGAAGTACAATTGATCCTCACTATCGTTTCGAATAAACATGATTTGCGCCCCTTCTTTCAGCTCCAATTTTTCTGCCACAGGATACATCGATTCGGGAAATTCACCTTCGATTTGCGCCTCAAAAAAATGAGATGGTGATGCCAGTTCGCGTAAGGCTGTCTTGTTCATTTCATCCGCCTTGTAATTGTGGGTGGTAAGTGTAATTACTTCTTCTAGTTCGGCTACTTCCTTTTCAGTTTTGTAATGCTTGTTCAGCTCGTCAATGTCTGTTGTGGTAGGCGTATTGTTTCGAAGGTTATTGAGAATTTGAATAAAAGCACTGTCTTGTTGCCTGAAAATTTTATCCAATTCTATATAAACAAATCCATCCTGCTTAAGTGCAATCGATTCGTAAAACCAGGCGCTTTGATAGTAGCGCTGAAGCATATTTTCTTCACTCCTTTTTACAACTGGTGGTAGTTGATACATATCTCCAATGAGCAACAGCTGTACACCCCCAAAACTTTTATTAAAATCCCCACGGGCAGCTTTTAATCTATAATCAATGGCATCCAACACGTCTGCCCGCAACATGCTTACCTCATCAATTACTAAAAGGTCGATAGACCTTAAAACTTGTTTCCTGACACTATTAAGTGGGTGTTTACGGGCAAGAGTGTTTTGTGTAAAAAAACCATTATCTGCATTAAAATCGGCTGGAATAGAACGATCAGGTAAAAACGTTCCTAATGGAAATAAAAATTGGGAATGAATGGTAACACCACCGGCATTTAAAGCTGCGATGCCTGTAGGTGCCACTACTGCAAATTGTTTGTGTGTATATTTTTCTAAATTTTTAAGAAAGGTAGTCTTTCCAGTTCCTGCCTTCCCGGTAAGAAAAATATGGCTAGAAGTGCTATTGATGAACTGAAGAGCTGTTTCAGCAATGTTGCCCAATTGCACGTCTGGTTCATTTGTCATTCTTAAAAAGACAATTTATGTCTCAGGAAATTGCTATTGACGCAATTTATCCAAAATTCGGTTGAGTTCCTCGGCTTCAGCCTTAGTGATGGACTTTTGAATCGTGAGCCAATGATCAACATCTTTGTCAATTTCGGCCAACAACTTGAGTCCTCTTGAAGTAATAGAAATATCAACTTGTCTTCGATTGGCTTCACACAACTGGCGGTCTACCATTCCTTTTTGCCTAAGCTTTTCTACCAGTCGCGTACAATTGCTGTTTTTTTCAATCATGCGTTCTGCAATATCTGCAAGACGCATCGGCTTAGGATTGCTTCCTCGCAAAATTCTAAGCACATTAAATTGCTCTGGGGATATGTTAAATTTTTTGAAGTAGGCTGCATTTCTGTTACTGATCCAGTTACTGGTAAATAAAATATTCACCATGGCCTTTTGATGTTCGTTGGCAAACTTTGATTGCTTCAAATCTTCTTCTAATCCCATAATGAAGTAAATGTAGATACTATTATTGTTTATACAAATGTAATACGCAACAAGGGATTAGTTTGTTGTAAATTGAATTATGAAATCATTACTTCGAATCGTCATCTTACTGCCAATGGTTTTCCTGTTGGCATGTAATTCTGTAAAGTCAAATCAAGATGACTTTAAAAAAATCAATTGGCTTCTGGGTTCCTGGGATAGAGTGAATGTAAAAGCAGATCGAACGGCCAATGAGCGATGGGAAATAGTTTCAGATCAAGAATTCAAAGGATGGGGAGTTTCGATGACAGGAGTTGATACTACTTTTATAGAGAAACTTTGGATTGTCAGTAAAGAGGGAAGCTTATATTACGTGGCGGATGTACCTGAGAATCCTAATCCAGTCTACTTTAAATTTACTTCAATTAGCGAAAACGGTTTCGTTGGCGAGAACTCAGCACACGATTTCCCAAAAAAAATTGAGTACAAATTGAAACTGGACACGCTTCAGGTCATTACATCGGGAGACGGGAAAGAACTGGCTTTCCCATTTATCCGGTCAAGAATTCCTTAAACTACCCCGATGGCTGTCAGAGGATCTCCTGTGGTGATGGCAAGAGAAGTAACAACATACAATAAAACACCATCTTCCTCCGCTTTGTATTCACCCAACACATTGCCAAAGAAATCCCTGATTTCACCCAGCACTTCTCCTTTCTTAACACGGTCCTCCAATTTCCTGAATGCGTACCAACATCCGTCATGCATCGCATTCATCACAGCCATTTTTTTCAAATAGGTTACTTCAGTTGAATTCACCTTTCCCTCCAGCACCTCCAGAGATCTCAAAACATTGTTTGTAGCAGTAATGTATTGTTCCACCTCTTCATCACTCCACCTTCCGCACTGTCCCAGTTCGGCCAAAAAACCTGGAGTGCCTGCATTGGCAGCAGCACCCATTGACCCATTGTTTGAAACAGAACCAACCACATAAGGAAACCCTAATGCTGCGGATGCTTTTCGCGATTGTTCCACCACCTGATCCCCTCCCAGATTAGAATAAATAACAAAAGGAACGAGTGCCTCATGGATATCGCCACCATGTAAATCAATATAAAAATCTGCAGCCTGCTGTAGTTGATGAACGGTGTAGGCAATTCTTTCGCTTACAGTTCCGGTGGCTTTCCCAGGAAATACCCTGTTGAGATTTTTACCATCATAAGGCCCATAATATTGAAGCTTTGCAAGGAACGCTGGTACATTCACCGGATGAATCACAACAATGGTACCCTTCACATCTTGAGGATCTATTCTTTTTGCCAATTGAATGGCCGTTTCTATGCAAGGATACTCGCCACCATGAATACCTCCGGTAATTAATATTTGCTTGCCCGGTTTAGCTCCCTCGATGTAGGTCGCAGGCATTTTTACCGGTGTACCCGGTACATTGATGTATCCTGTAGATTTCTTTCCTGATTCAGCAACTAAGTCTTGATCCTTAAGTATAGATTTAAAATTCATTCTCTTCAGGTTTGGAAAGAACAATAATGACCATTATTAATTTTAGAGTCAATCTTTTCACTCACAAATGAAATACCGTTTTCCTTCAAACTAGCTTACACTTATCTCAGTGCTCACAACAAATGATTTGATCAAATAATATGGAGTTGAACATAGCGGCTTGTTCCATGTGTGGTAAATGCCCCGCATTCGGAAGTTCGAAGAGTTCAACAGTGGGAATCCTGTTAAATAAATTTACTCGTACCTCATCCAGCTTAACCACTGTATCGTGTTCACCCCATATGGCAAAGACGGGTAAGCTTGATTGCGCAATTTTTCTTTGTTCATTCTCCAAGGAAGAACTGTTTTTTCGGGTTGAGATTAATGCCCTGACGAATCCTTTATACCTCATCATTTCTTCATATTTTTTATCCCAGCCTACAAAAGGTTCAGGATCATAGAAATCCCCCAATTGCCCGGATGCCATAGTTGCATAGGTATCGCTTTGCTTAAAGGACGTTATCTCCTCATCTGAAACCATTACCGGATAATTGGATTCGTTGGTTATGGTTTCAAAACCAGAAGGATCTACATAAATCAAGTTTTTAATCCGGTCGGGATATTGAAATGCAAAGGCACTGATCGTTCTCCCCCCATTTGACAGTCCCAATAAATTTATCTTCTTGCGAACTCCCAATGCGTCCAGAAGTTCCTTGAGTTGGTTAGAAAATAGCGCTACATCATAGACTACATCAGGGTTATCAGAATACCCCCTGCCGTAGGTATCATATCGAAGCGCGGCATACCCCCTGTTAAGGGCGGCATAATAGGTCGAGTCCCATATATAAGATGGCACTGAATACCCATGTACCATAACCAGGACAGTATCTGCCTCTTTATTTTCAAACTCATAATAAGTAAAACCACCGCTTAGTTTGACAAATCCCCCAGTTTTTATGGTCGCCCTAAATGCATCGTCTTTTGTAATTTGTTCTTTATCGACAGGTTGCTTTTTGGAGCAAGAAGAGAGAAAAACGAAAAGGGTAAAGGTCAATAACAACGTCCGTACCATGATTTCACAATTAATGTAAATAAAAGTACCTATAAATTATTTGATTAAAGCCCTTGAGTTGGCCTAAAACAAAGATTGCTGTCGAGATCTAATCCCGGTTAAAGCGGTCTTTGTATTTTCAATACAGGTTTTATGGAATCCGATTGCTCCAAACATCTCCTCTTTTTTCAAGCCTGTTCACAATAAAAAAATGACGAAAATTCACATGAATTTGATCAAATACTGAGGTAAGATTATCCCAACTTTGGTCAGCTATCTAGGCTAAACCCTCCTATTTGGGCCATTATTCAATTAATTGTGTCAAAAACCCGATGTAATAAAACTGTTTTATATAAATGTGTAGAAAAGAAAAAAAAATGCAATTTCATGCCGCAATGTTAAAGACCCTATTTATTAAGTTGAAAGGAAATGGTTTCGTCAGGGAATGCATGCTGTTCAGGTGCAACATCCCCTATTACTGGTTTCTTGGTATTATGGTGTGGTGCTCCATAATTATGTTCGTTTATGCTGGACTTGCCTTGATCCGATTAGGCATATGAGTGATATTCCACTTCGAATAAAGGAGCTCATCAGTACACCTACCCGAGAAGAGATTTTTAAGATGATTGCTAACCAAAAAGATGGATTTACTTTTCTGGATGTCTATCAGGCCCTTGAACGGAATAAGGTGAATGTGAGTATTACCTCGGTCCAAAATCTTCTTAAAGCCCTCAGTTACAGGGGCTACCTCAAAGAATATACGCTAAAAGAAAGTAAGACTCCTGGCAGGTCCACCATCCATTATAAGAGACATCAAAGGTCTTCATCATAGTTTCTTTGCCAATTAGGAATATTTTTTTGCACATTTTGAAATCTGTCCTACATTTGCAGTCCGAAATCGAGGAGTATCTTGCTATCGGAGGTTCGATTCACCGAACTTAGTTGAATATCTTATTGGGAGCTTAGCTCAGCTGGTTCAGAGCATCTGCCTTACAAGCAGAGGGTCGGGGGTTCGAATCCCTCAGCTCCCACAAACCGAATTGATCCCGCCACCTCCTGGTGGGATTTTTTATGGAAGCTTTCTGCTAACTACAAACCGAGTCAATTCTCACAATAGTCGGTTTTGAAGGCAGTAATGTTCTGGGTTCTTTTAATGGTATCTTTTTAGCAG
>DDTF01000051.1 GCA_002345965.1 Flammeovirgaceae bacterium UBA2371 | reverse complement strand
GCAGAACGTCCGCGTTCAGGGGCTGCTGCCGCATGGGCAGAAACACCGCTGAACCGGAACTTGCCCGAGATGGTAGCTAAATTGGTACTTGGATTACATGCATTGGCATCACCCGCATGCCAGCTCACGATGGCATCCACATCGTTGAAGAGTCCTTCTCTTACCATGTATACTTTTCCCGATCCACCTTCTTCTGCGGGTGTGCCATAAAAGCGAATAGTACCCGATTTCTTGTTAGCTACCATCCAATCTTTAACCCCAATCGCTGCGGCCATCGATCCTGTACCAAATAAATGGTGACCACATGCCTGCCCAGGTGCACCTGCTACTCTTGGTTGTTTTTCCGGTACTGCTGCCTGAGACATACCAGGTAGTGCATCGTATTCACCAAGTATACCAATGACAGGTTTGCCACTACCGTATGTGGCCGTAAAAGCAGTGGGTATGCCTGCCACACCACTTTCAATTTTGAAACCTGCTTTCTGCAGTTCGCTTTGGAGCAAGGCTGCACTTTTTTCTTCGAGGTAACCCAGTTCGGGATTTTCCCATAATTGTTTGGCTACGTTGGTAAACTCGTTGGCCTTTGCATCGAGGGCTTTTATAACATTGTCTTTATCCTTTTGTGCAAATGCCGAAGAGACTGAGAGAAAAATAATTAGAAGAAGGGAGGTAAAGCTTTTCATTATTGTTGTTTTAGGTTTGGTGTCCAATTTCTTTATTGATACTCTCCAACAATTGCTCGTTGGTATCCATACTTCTGTATTGGTATAGATAGATATGGAATGTATTCAAAAAGTGAGGAGAATAAAAGGGAATTATACAGGAGGCATTGCATTCTTAATTACAATGGTGAAAATTATCCCTTCAATTCGCTAAATTGACTTTGCCCGGTGGCTAAATTATGAAAGACAGGAATACATTTGTTGCAGCTTTGCGCAAAGCAATAAGCGGAGAAATTTTGGATGATGCTTATTCGATAGGCATGTATGCTACCGATGCCAGCATCTATCAGATGAAACCTATCGTGGTGGTGATTCCTGCAGATGAGGCAGACGTTAAGAAAGCAGTGGCTATCGCCAACCAATTCAAAGTCTCCATTCTGCCGAGAGGTGGCGGTACCAGCCTTGCCGGGCAAAGTGTAGGCAGGTCCATGATACTGGATTTCTCTAAGCACATTAACCAGATTCTTGAAATCAACGAACAAGAAAGATGGGTGCGCGTACAACCAGGTAAAATACGCGATGAACTCAATGCTGCTTTGGCAAAATACAACCTTCACTTTGCTCCAGATCCCGCCACTACCAGCAGGGCCAATGTAGGTGGAATGGTGGGCAACAACTCTTCAGGCATGAAGAGCATTTTGTACGGAAAAACAGTGGACCATGTGCTGGAGGCCAGGGTAATTCTTGCAGATGGTACTGAATGTCACTTCAAAGATCTTTCTCCTGCATCCTATGCACAGAAAGAAGAAACAGGAGGAAGAGAAGGTGATATTTACAGGAAGTTTAAAAAACTTGTGGAGCAAAATGCAACTGCAGTAACAGAACGTTTTCCTAAAATCATGCGCAGGGTGGGCGGTTACAACCTTGATGAATTCGTAGGAAAGGAAAATTGGAACTTGGCGAAGTTGGTTACAGGTAGTGAAGGCACATTGGCTGTAACACTTGAATTGAAACTTAATCTTGAACCTTTACCCAAATTTAAAACCGTTTGTGCACTTCATTTCAATTCTTTTCTGGATGCCATCTCAACGGTTAGTGATATATTAAAATACAAGCCGGCAGCAGTTGAGATCATCGATGAAACGGTGATCAAGCTCAGTCGTTCCAATCTCACCACCAGATCGTATTGTCACTTCATCCACGGAGAACCGGGTGCGATTTTGCTGGTAGAGTTCTACGATGAGGACAAGGAGCAGGTGATGAGGCGCACGCAACAAATGGCCGATGACCTTAAACGGCAGGGTAAGGGATATGCTTACCCCATTTACGCTGAAGGCAAGGAGTACAATGAAGTGCTTTTGGTGCGTAAAAAAGGCCTTGGACTGATGATGGGCATGACAGGAGGGCCTAAACCACTGGCATTTATTGAAGATGCGGCCGTGCCTGTTGAGCATTTACCTGCCTATATCGATCAGGTGGTGAAGATATGCGCCAAATACGGCACCCATGCGGCCATGTATGCCCATGCCAGCGTAGGATTGATCCACGTAAGGCCTATCCTTGATTTGCGCAAGCAGGAAGACATCGATAAAATGAAACACATTGCCAATGAAGCCTTTGAACTGGTAGTGAAATACGGTGGATCGTGGAGCGGTGAGCACGGTGATGGCATGGTACGAAGCCCTTTCAACGAGCAGTTTTTTGGTTCACAATTGTACAATGCGTTTAGGGAGGTGAAGAAGCTTTTCGATCCCGACAACCTGATGAATCCGGGCAAAGTAGTGGAAGCAGAGCCCATGGATAAGAATTTGAAATATGGGGCTACCTATAAAGATCAGGAGGTAACCAGTCAGTTTCATTACAAGGCAGAAGGCAACTTCTCAGAAAGTGTTCACATGTGTACCGGTGTAGGTGAATGCAGAAAAACCATAGGCGGTACCATGTGTCCCAGCTTCAAGGCTACAAGAGATGAAGAACATTCTACGCGGGGCAGGGCCAATGCCTTGCGCATGGCAATGTCCAATCAACTCGATGATCAGGGGTTAACGAGTCTGCGGTTGCATAAAGCACTTGATTTGTGTCTTTCTTGCAAAGCATGCAAATCAGAATGTCCAAGTAATGTGGACATGGCCAAAATGAAAAGCGATGTGTTGCAATTGTATTACGATAAACATGGCGCATCGCTTCGCGACAAAATGATTCGCGATTCATCAAAAGCATCCAGTCTTTTTTCAGGTCTGTTTTCGGGTATTGTCAATGCCTTACAGCATACCACTTTTTTCCGATCTGCCCTTCATAGTCTATCGGGATTTGACAAGAGAAGGATCTTGCCTGACTACGCGCCAGAACCTTTTTACAAATGGTTTCGCAAGTATGGGAAGCAGCAATCCAATAAGGAAAAGCAAGTAGTTTTGTTTGCGGATACTTATCTCAATTTTCATGAACCCCACATTGGTATTGCAGCGTTCGATTTGCTCACAGCCTGTGGGTATGAGGTGATATTGGCTAATGTAGGCTGTTGTCAACGCCCGAAAATCTCTCACGGTTTTTTAAAGGATGCTAAAAAGGAAGGTCAATCTACATTGGATAAGCTGAAAGTGTACTTAAGTAAAGGATTGGATGTAGTGGTTTGCGAACCCAGCTGTGCTTCTGCCCTGAACGAAGATTTGCCCGACCTGATTGCCTCCGAGGAGCTGGCAGCACAATTAAAAGGGCAGGTAATGATGATTGATGTATTCCTGAACAAGGAAATGGAAAACGGTAGGCTAACAGCCAAACTTCAATTGAAGGAGGGTGATGTAGCCATCCACGGACATTGTCATCAAAAGGCTTTGTATGGTACGGCTACCATGAAAAAAAACATTGAAGTCAACGGGCACATGATTGATGAAATTCCTTCAGGATGTTGTGGTATGGCTGGATCGTTTGGCTATGAAAAAGAACACTATGATTTGTCAGAGAAGATAGGAGAGAGCATTCTCTTTCCCAAGGTTCGCAGCCTAAAAGAGGGAACGACAGTTGTGGCCAATGGTTTTAGTTGCCGTCATCAGATTGAACATTTTACAGGGGTAAAACCCAAGCATTGGGTGGAAGTGGTGAGGCCTTCTTGATATTGGATTTAAAAATTATGATGATGCGCATAGAATTTACTATTGATAAAGTGTGGTTGTTGTCAACTGTAAATTGCCAATTAGATTAATAGATGTCTTTAACAACTCTCGCCTTTCTCGCACTTCTTCCCATTCTTGTAGCAGGAGTAATGCTAGTTGGGTTTCGGTTGCCAGCGCGAGTAGCTATGCCTGTTGCATTTGTATTGACCGCTATCATCGCCTATGCCATTTGGGGATTGACAATCGTCACTTTGATTGCTTCCTGTATTCAAAGCCTGTTCATCACCTTTGATATTTTATACATCATTTTTGCAGCAATTTTGTTGCTTAACCTTCTGAAAAATTCAGGAGCTATTCAAACCATCAGAGTTGGTTTTGCAGACATCAGCCCCGATAGAAGGGTTCAGGTAGTGATCATTGTCTGGTTATTCGGTTCCTTTATTGAAGGTGCCTCTGGCTTTGGTACCCCAGCTGCAATTGTTGCGCCATTACTGCTGGCATTGGGATTCCCTGCGCTGACAGCGGTAATGTTGGGGATGATGGTGCAAAGCACGGCTGTTACCTTTGGAGCAGTAGGTACACCCGTTTTAGTGGGTATACGGGGTGGACTTCAAAACCCGGGACTGGATGCCCAGTTAGCAACGCAGGGCCTCAACTTCATGGATTACATTCAACTGGTAACTACCAATGTGGCGATTATGCACGCCATAGCCGGTACCCTGATGCCCGTGATTATGGTTTGCATGATGACCCGCTTTTTTGGCAGTAAAAGATCCTGGCGTGAAGGTTTGGAAATTTTTCCATTCGCCCTGTTGGGTGGATTGGCATTTACTATTCCCTATTTGCTTACTGGGATTTTTCTTGGCCCAGAGTTTCCCTCATTGTTGGGAGCGCTCGTAGGTATGACCATTGTAGTGTGGGTTGCAAAAAAAGGATGG
>DDTF01000025.1:10905-36667 GCA_002345965.1 Flammeovirgaceae bacterium UBA2371 | reverse complement strand
ACAGATGCGACAACGCATACGGAGTAATGCTACCTCGTACCCGTACAGATGCAACAACGTATACGTACAGATGCGACAACGCATACGTACAGATGCAACAACGTACCCGGAGCAAATTGACCTCTTTTTGCGGGGAGTTTGATTAAAAATTCAAAATTTGAAATTATATGCGGCATGAGATGCTTCGCCCTGCCCTCCCTCCCGATGGCTATCGGGAAGCTATCGGGACCACCGCACGGTAGCTTCCGCCAGTGGGCGGACGGGCAGAATGACGGCAAGTTTTTAAAAGTATGAGATAGTGCGCTGGCCCGGCAAAATGGCGGGGGTGTGCTGGAACGTGTGTGGAAGCATCATTTTGCCTAGCGTTTTTGCCTACTTTTTGGGCAATGCAAAAAGTAGGAGCCCGCCCGGCTTGAGGGCAAAGAACTTTATACTACTCCCGGCTTGTAGGTCCAAGGGGGAATTTCCGCAAGGCACGCGTGAGCCACCCACCCCCAACCGCGCAACACGCGCGCCAGTTGTGGACAATAACAGTGTTTGAATGGGATGAGATAGTGCGTAGGCGGGAGGGATGAATATTTAAAATTTAAAACTTATAATTTAAAATTAAGTACAGCATGAGATGCTTCGTCCTGCCCACCCGCAGAACACGTGCCAGTTGCGGGAAATGGCTAAATTGAAACATGGAATTTAACCTCAACCAATCAATCAATATCCTGCAGCGCACGCCTGTAGCAATAGAAACCCTTCTTGGCGGCCTGAACGAGCAGTGGACCCACAGCAACGAAGGCGAAAATACCTGGAGTCCGTTCGATATCGTAGGCCACCTTATCCATGGGGAAAAAACAGACTGGATACCACGCATGCAATTGATCCTGTCCGATCAACCTGATAAAACCTTCACACCATTCGATCGGTTTGCCCAGTTGGAAGCCAGCAAGGGTAAAACAATAACACAGCTGTTGTCCGAGTTCAAAACCCTGCGTCATAACAACATCGCCTTGCTGAAGGCAAAAAACCTGTCGCAGGCTGATCTCAATAAGAAAGGAATACATCCCGCGCTGGGGGAGGTTACCCTGGCCCAACTGCTGGCCACGTGGACAGCCCACGACCTCGGCCACATCGCACAAATGTGCCGGGTGATGGCCAGACAGTACAAACAGGAAGTGGGGCCATGGAAGGAATACCTCTCTATTGTAGCATAAGGTCTGGCCAAATGCTTTTCTTCATCCTAACACAAAAAAACCTTACAATTCTGATCCAACCTGCCTTAATTGTCGTTACATAATTACCATGAACATCACCTCCCCAGCCGACCTCAAAACTTATACCCTCCAAAACAAATCCGGAGCGAAGCTGACCATCACCAATTATGGCGGCAAGGTGATGTCGCTGTGGGTGCCGGATCGCGATGGGAAACTGGGTGACGTGGTGCTGGGCTATGATACGGCTGCCGAATACCTGACAGGAAAACAATACTTTGGCGCCATCATCGGTCGCTATGCCAACCGCATTGCACAGGGTAAGTTTCAACTGGATGGCAAGGAATACCAACTGACCAAAAACAACGGACCCAATTCACTCCATGGTGGCCCGGAAGGTTTTCATAAAGTGTTGTGGCAGGTGGAGCCCATTCATACCAAAGAAGGTGAGGCACTGAAGCTTACGTACACCAGCAAAGCAGGGGAAGAAGGATTTCCAGGCACACTTACAGCAGAAGTAATCTACACCCTAACAGATGACAATGATTTTGTCATCGATTATTCAGCAGTAACCGATCAGCCTACGGTTGTTAATTTTACCCATCATTCCTTTTTCAACCTGGCAGGTGAAGGTGCGGGAGATGTACTTGATCACGAACTCTACATCAATGCAGACCAGATTACAGAAGTAGACGACACCCTCATCCCCACCGGTAAACTTATGCCTGTAGGGGGAACACCCTTTGATTTTAGAGAAATGCATCCCATCCGGGAACGCATTGGAGACAAAGACGTACAATTGAAAATAGGCAATGGGTACGATCACAACTGGGTATTGAAAAAGAAAGATGTGTATTCACTGGCGGCCAAAGTAAGAGAGCCCAATTCAGGCAGGGTGATGGAGGTGTGGACCACCGAACCGGGCCTGCAGTTTTACAGCAGCAACAACCTGAACGATACCATTAAAGGGAAAGGGGGAAAAACCTATCCCTACCGATCAGCCCTGTGCCTGGAGGCGCAACACTTTCCTGATTCTCCCAATCACTCCCATTTTCCGCCCACCACGTTAAGGCCAGGAGACAAATACATTCAACGCACAGCGTATAAATTCAGCGTCTACCACTAAACATTGGCGTCCCCTCCGTTGTTGAGTCATCAATCAATTTGATAATATTCGTTACCTTCCGTAAAATTTGAAATACGATTATTAACCTATGAATTTCGCAATCATCATTACCATTTGTACGCTGTTGCTGATTGCTTATGTTTTTAGCATTACCTCCCCAAAAACAAAAATACCTTCCGTGATCTTGTTGCTGTTGTTGGGTTACATCGTACGACAGCTTTCAGGGTTGCTTGATTTGAATATTCCGGAACTCACACCCCTATTGCCCATTCTTGGCACGCTGGGATTGATACTCATCGTGATGGAAGGGTCGCTGGAATTGGAACTCAACAAATCCAAAACCCCCATCATCAAACGATCGTTTGTGATTGCCCTTATTCCCCTTTTGATGATGGGAGTTGTGGTCGCTTATTTGTTTCAATACTTTGGTGAGGTACCCTTTCGTGTTGGTCTTTTAAATGCCATTCCGTTGTGTGTGATCAGCAGTGCCATTGCCATACCCAGCGTTAAAAACCTCAGCGAAAAAAACAGGGAGTTTGCCATCTACGAAAGCACCCTCTCCGACATATTGGGGGTGTTGTTCTTCAACTTTATCGCACTCAATGCAGTGATCGACCTGGTAGCCTTCTGGAATTTCGGGTTGCAACTGATCATTATGATGTTGGTTTCATTGGTGGCCACCATCGGACTTTCCTATCTGCTAAGCCGAATTGATCATCATATAAAACATACTCCCATCATATTATTGGTTATCCTTATTTATGCCATCTCTGAAGTATACCACCTTCCCGCGCTTATTTTTATTATCATCTTTGGGTTGTTCATGGGCAACTTCGATCAGCTCCAACGATTCCGCTGGATACAAAAACTGAAATCAACGGACCTCGATGACGAAGTAGAGAAATTCAAAGAGATTACCATTGAAGCCGCTTTTGTAATAAGGGCATTGTTTTTCCTGCTGTTCGGTTATCTGATCGAAACAGCTGAAATATTAAATACCGATACTTTGGTTTGGGCTGTAGGGATCGTCCTTTTGATTTATGCACTCAGGGCCATTCAATTAAAAATATCTGGTGTCAGTTTCAGTCCTTTGCTCTTTGTTGCACCCCGTGGGCTCATCACCATTTTACTGTTTTTTACCATACCTGCCACAGCAAGCATTCCTTTGATGAACAAGTCTTTGGTGATGCAGGTAATTGTACTGACAGCCCTGATGATGATGGTGGGATTGATGACCAACAAAAAGGACCAACAAAAGGAAACGCCACCTATTTTGGTGAAGCCAGGCGAACCAAAGGTGAACAGTTGAGTGCTGCTTTTCGCAGTTAAAAAGCCAAAAATGTAGTGTTTAGGGCAAGTGATAAATATTTTTAATATTTCTCTTTTTTATTTTTCAGAGATTTTCCCATCTTCGCACTCGTTATTCAAATTCGCTAAATACTTACTACAATGAAGCTGGTCAATCTCACCGGCTGCCTGCCGGGCTAGCCGGTACCCCTCGATCCTCCCGGGTCAACCTTTAAGCCAGAATTGGCGTATTACTTACTTTACCACATTTTATCATGCGAGATTTAGCGAAACCCGTATCTCTATTTCAATTATTTAAACAGGCCATCCGAGGTGATGAGCAGAACTTTATTGATGGCAGCCTGAACAGGGCCATCTTCATGCTCTCTATACCCATGATTTTGGAGATGGCTATGGAGTCTTTATTTGCCGTGGTGGACATATTTTATGTGAGCCGCCTCAACGACAGCAATGCCGTTGCCGTAGTGGGCCTTACCGAGTCGGTGCTCACCATTGTATATTCCATCGCCATTGGTTTGAGCATGGGCGCTACCGCCATGGTGGCCAGAAGAATAGGAGAGAAGAACACCAAAGGAGCAGCAGAAGCAGCCTTGCAGTCCATTTATGTTGGCTTTGCCATCGCTTTTGTAATAGGCATTCTAGGGTTCTTCTATTACAAAGATATCCTTATTCTGATGGGTGCTTCTGAGGAAATCATTGCCACAGGATCGGGATATACGCGCTGGATGTTTGCAGGAAACTTCAGTGTAATGTTATTGTTTCTGATCAATGCGGTATTCAGAGGAGCAGGAAATGCTGCGGTAGCGATGCGATCGCTTTGGTTTGCCAATATCCTCAACATCATCATAGACCCGATGTTTATTTTCGGCTTTGCGTTTATTCCCGAGATGGGAGTAGAAGGAGCCGCCATTGCGACTAACATTGGGCGTACCGCTGGCGTGATCTACCAGATTGTTTACCTGATACGCGGCAAAGGGATATTGAAAATCCATCAGGCACCTTTGCCCATCAATTGGAACATCATTGGTCGCTTGCTCAAAGTATCGGCAGGAGGTACGGGGCAATTCCTGATTGCGTCTGCCAGTTGGATTTTCCTGGTGAAGATCATGTCTGGTTTTGGCAGTGCGGCACTGGCAGGGTATACCATAGCCATCAGGGTAATCATGTTTACCATTTTGCCTTCGTGGGGAATGGCCAATGCTTCTGCTACACTGGTAGGACAAAACCTGGGAGCGGGGCAGCCGGAGCGCGCAGAGCAGTCCGTATGGAAAACAGGTTTTTACAATATGATTTTCCTGACGTTCGTGATGGTCGTCTTCCTCCTGTTTTCGGGAGTGATCCTGGAATTGTTTACTTCAGATCAACAGGTGATATATTACGGCAAGCGTTGTTTGCAAATCATTGCGCTGGGTTACATCTTTTACGGTTATGGCATGGTGATTGCCCAGTCCTTCAATGGAGCGGGAGATACGCGCACACCCACCGTATTGAACCTCTTTGCTTTCTGGTTTTTACAGATACCATTGGCTTACTTGTTGGCCATTGAACTGAACTTTGGTCCTGTGGGTGTGTTTGCAGCAATTCCCATTGCAGAGTCTGCCCTCACCATTGCGGGTATCATGATCTTTAGAAAAGGGAAATGGAAAACAGTCAAAATTTAAAGTGATCAACGTAAATGGGGCCTTCCAGGTGACTGGTACATAGTGCCCCATTTTTACATGTTTTACTTCCCGGTTTTCTTGGCTTTGGTCTTCGTTTCTTTCTTGGCTTTAGTTTTTGTTTCTTTTTTGGCTTTGGCAGCTTGTTTTTTGAAAGCGGCAGTAAATGCCGTGTTCAATTCTTCACCGGCTTTCTTCAATGCAATCTCCACTTCTTTCCAGCGTTCCTTGTTCTTAACTTCTTTTTTCAGGGTCTCGCCTGTTTTCTTCAGATCTTCAAACTTGCCTTCAAAATCTTTCTTCAATCGATCATTGGCATCATTTAATTCTACCACAAACAGATCTACTTTCTTTCCGAATTCCTTGAAAAACTTTTCTGCGTTTCCTTCTTTCTTCTTTTCCATATACTATAAATTTAAGGTATGAGCCAATTCAAACTTAATTAAATTAGAATGAGTCAGCAACAGGATCCGTTAGCTCATATTCGCACGATTTTGGAGAATAAATCTGCGGCTAAACAGGTGACCTATAAGAACTTACTGGCTGCATTTGCTGTGCTGGAAACCGAATCCAAAAGAATCGTTGAAAACCTGAAATTGCAGGTGAAGATAAAAGACGAGGACGTTACTGTGGACTTCATTGAAGTGAACGAACACGAGTTTCAGGTAAAACTGGCTGGTGATTTATTGATTTTCGTATTGCACACCAACATAGTTACGTTTGACGAAACTCATGCTGCCATGCAGCAACCTTATTTTAAAGAGAATGAGATCAACAGGTATTTTGGTCAGATAATGATTTATAATTTTATGTCTGACTCTATAAGATACAATAGAGTGAATGATCCGGGCTACCTGGTGGCGCGCATACTGATCAACCATGAAAATCGTTTTTTGGTAGAAGGAGAGGGAAGGTTGGGCTTCTTATTCAATCAGATTTCGTCACGACCTATTTCCAATCAGGATTTGAATGATATAGTGCAGCACTCACTTACCACCGCGATAGAAAATGATCTGATGGCACCCCCGTTTCCTCAGGTTCGCTTTATTACCTTGCACCAGAAGCTGGAGAAAACCAGTGAGCTGGGAGCAGGACAAAAAATTGGATTCAGAATGAAATACGAAAGTGACATCAAATGACATGAAAATATTTTTAAAATCAGTTAATTCCATAATAGTAATCTTGGTGCTGACCATAGTGGTCTCCTGTGCATCTTCATCGCACACCCACAAGCACAAAAAATTGAAGCGAGGTAAACCTATTCCATGTCCACTTAAAGACTGCTAATATGAGAAAGATTATCATTGCCATTGATGGGTACTCTGCCTGTGGTAAAAGCACTACGGCCAAAGAAGTAGCACAGATACTGGGATACTTTTATGTCGATTCTGGAGCCATGTACCGTGCAGTTACCGTTTACTTTCTGGAGCATCACATCGCCATTACCAATCCAAAGGAAGTAGCTCGTGCATTAAAGGAAATTAACGTCAGTTTTAAAATTAATCCACAAGGCAATACGGAAGCGTATCTCAATGGTCTGAATGTTGAGAAGCAGATACGCAAAATGCAGGTGTCGGAGTGGGTGAGTCAGGTGAGTGCCATCAAAGAGGTGCGCGCAGCCATGGTGGAAGCGCAAAGGAAGATGGGAAAGAAGAAGGGAATTGTAATGGATGGAAGAGATATCGGCTCGGTAGTATTCCCTGATGCTGAACTGAAGCTGTTTCTGACAGCGGATTTGCTGGTAAGGGCCTTCAGGAGACAAAGAGAACTTCTGGAGCGGGATGAGTTGGTAGACCTGGACAGCGTTATAGGGAATCTCAGGCAACGTGATGAGTTTGACAGCAAGCGAAAAGTGAGCCCTTTGGTTAAGTCCAAAGATGCGATTGAGATAGATACCACACATATAACCATCGATGAGCAAGTAGACGAGGTGGTGCGGCTTGCAACGGGTAAAATGGTGCGACCTGGAAGGTAGTTTTTATAGCTTCCTCCGTTCACCATTTAGATGCATTCTTTAAATCTTTTTAGGCTTTGCCCAATGGATTAAATTACTAATTTTGCCACGGCCTAAATTTAAAAAATTGCCACCTAAGCATGGGCAAATTCATTCGAATCAAGAAAGGATTTAACATCAATCTTGCGGGCAAAGCTGCTCCTAAAGTCACTCCTGTAGAACACTCAGATACGTATGCTGTAAAACCCACGGATTTTCAGGGTATGTATCTTCCAAAAGTGCTCGTGAAGGAGGGAGACACAGTTAAAGCCGGAACTCCACTGTTTCACGACAAAAGACACACCAACGTGGTTCACGTTGCTCCGGTAAGCGGAGAGGTGGTGGAAGTGAAAAGAGGTGAAAAGCGTAAGCTGCTGGAAATAAGGATTTTAGCGGACAAGCAAGTTGATTATCAATCCTTCAAAAAATACTCAACATCAGATATCGCTTCGCTCTCGGTAGACGAAGCAAAAAAGGCGATGCTGGAAGGCGGGGTATGGCCCAATATCGTGCAACGTCCATTTGGATTTATTGCCGATCCCGAAGCCAAACCCAAAGCCATTCATGTCTCTGCATTTGACACGCACCCACTGGCTCCTGACTATAGCATCTTGTTCAAAGGACAGGATCAGTACTTTCAGGTAGGCTTGGACATACTAAAGAAATTCACAAGCGGTAATGTTCATGTGAATGTTCATACCACAAGTGAAATTTCGTCTGTTTTCTCACAAACAAAAGGAGTAGAGTTAAACAAATTCTCAGGTCCCCATCCGGCTGGATGTGTTGGTGTACAAATTCACCACATCGATCCCATCAATAAAGGTGATGTAGTGTGGACCCTCAATCCTTTTGGAGTGATCCAAATTGGAAAACTATTCCTCAACGGAGTGCATGATGCTTCTCGCCTTATCGCACTGGTGGGATCGGAAGTAAAAGATCCCCAATATTATAAGACGTATACAGGAGCTTCAATCAAAAATTTGATTAAAGACAAACTGACCAACGATCATGTTCGTATCGTTTCCGGAAATGTCTTAACCGGTACCAGGGTAGGACAGGACGGATACGTAGGATTCTTTGATAACTATGTAACCGTCATCCCTGAAGGAGACTATTATGAATTCCTGGGATGGATCGCCCCCTCTGCCAGCAAAGTAAGCTTCCATAGGGCATTCGGTTTGTTTTCTTTCCTGAATGGAAATAAAGAATTTAAAGTAGACTCCAATACCCATGGGGAGCCAAGGGCATTTGTGCAAACCGGAGTTTTTGAAAGAGTTACTCCCATGGACATTCTTCCTACTTATCTGCTGAAGTCAATTCTGGCGGAGGATGTAGATGAAATGGAAGAGTTGGGCATTTATGAAGTGATCGAAGAAGATCTTGCTTTGTGTGAGTTCGTAGATGTGTCCAAGCACAACGTGCAACAAATATTGAGGGATGGTATTGAATTATTACAGAATAGCTGATTCAGAGTATGAAGTTTCTAAGAAATCAATTCGATAAAGTTAAGCACAACTTTGAAAAAGGCGGAAAGTTGGAGAAATACTACTACGCCTACGAAGCACTTGAAACTTTTGCCTTTTCACCCAACACAGTAAATGGAGAAAAAGGAGCGCAAATACGGGATGCGGTAGATTTGAAGCGTTTGATGATGACGGTGATCATTGCGATGATCCCTTGTTTGTTGTTTGGAATTTGGAACGTTGGCCATCAGCACTTTCTGGCCATTGGTGAACCGGGAGCTGCACTGGCAGATAAAATATGGATAGGTTCCATCAAAGTGTTACCCATTGTTATAGTGTCGTATGCGGTAGGTCTTGGTGTTGAATTTGTTTTCGCCACCATTAGAAGACACCCCGTTAATGAAGGCTACCTGGTAACGGGTATGTTGATTCCTTTGGTGTTGCCTCCGGATATTCCGCTTTGGCAAGTTGCCATTGCCACCATCTTCGCTGTTATAATTGGAAAAGAAGCCTTTGGAGGTACAGGTATGAACGTACTCAACGTAGCACTGACCGCCCGGGCCTTTTTATACTTTGCTTATCCTTCAGATATCTCCGGAGATGTATGGACCTATTTCGGAGATGCCTCACCGGTTGCTGGGTTTTCAGGAGCCACACCTTTATCTATAGGTGCATCTTCCTTAACCACCGGAGAAAATGTACTTAACTCACTCAATCAATTTGGAGCCGGGTGGGCAGATGGGATTTATAGTTTTAGCAACTTGTTCATCGGTGCCATGCCGGGTAGCATTGGAGAGACGTCAACATTGATGTGCCTCATCGGTGGATTGATATTAGTTGCTACCGGAGTAGGAAGCTGGAAAATCATATTGAGTGTATTTGCAGGAAGCTATTTCATGGCGTTTGGCTTGAACCTTATCGGAGCCAATGAGTTTATGTTAATGCCGGCTCATTATCACCTGGTGATTGGTGGACTTGCATTTGGAGCAGTCTTTATGGCAACAGATCCTGTAACGGCCGCTCAGACAGAATCGGGCAAATGGATTTATGGTTTCTTAATAGGAGTGTTAACAATCATTATCAGGGTATTCAATCCTGCCTATCCGGAAGGAGTGATGCTTGCTATTTTATTAATGAACGTATTTGCTCCATTAATTGATTATTACGTAGTGAGTGCAAACAAAAAAAGAAGATTAAAACGTGCGACAGTCTAACACTTACATTATCATCTTCACCCTCATCACCACGGTGTTTGTGGGTGGAACTTTGGCGGTAACTTCCATTCTGCTGGGACCACGCCAGGCATTGTCTATTGAGTATGACACCAAGTCCCAGATCCTGGGAGCGGTAATGAACATTACGGAGAAAGACGATGTGTTGGGTATCTATGATAACAGAATCAAGAGCCTGGTGGTAAATTATCAGGGTGAAGAAGTGAAAACAGATGCCAAAGGCCAGCCGCTTGTGGCTGAAAAAGTAGATGTGGCCAAGAATTATAAACTAAAACCAGAGGAGAGATTATTTCCTGTGTTTAAATATGTGAGTGCTGAAGATCCCAATAAGATAGATGCATTTATTCTTCCTGTGTATGGAAACGGTCTTTGGGACAGGATATGGGGTTTTATGGCACTTGACAATCAGTTGGAAACGGTGAAAGGTATTTCTTTTGGCCACAAAGCGGAGACACCAGGCTTGGGGGCTCGCATTTCTGATGATCCGATAATCAGCCAGCGCTATGAAGGAAAAAAGATATACAATGAGCAGGGCAAGCTCGTTTCTGTAGATATGGTAAAAGGAGAAAAAGGTGAACCCCTTGATGCGCATCATGTAGATGGTATGTCAGGGGCTACCATGACGGGCAACGGAGTGAATAAGATGTTGATGGAATATTTAAATTGTTACGAATCGTATTTTAAAAAGGTTAAGGCACAAAATGTGGCCGGACTTTAATCAGATAAGGGTATGAGCACAGAAGTAGCAGAAAAAGTAGAAAAGAAAAAGTCGGAAGAACTTTTTTCGAAAAGGCGTAAGAAGCTGATCAGTGATCCGTTGAACGAAGACAACCCCATCACGATTCAGGTATTGGGGATATGCTCGGCATTGGCCATCACCATCAAAATGGAACCTACCATTATCATGGGATTGGCGGTAATATTTACTTTGGTATTCTCCAACCTGTTGATCTCTTTAATTAGAAACTACATCCCTAACCGGATCAGGATCATCGTACAATTGGCAGTAGTTGCTCTTTTTGTAACACTGGTAAGCGAATTCCTGAAGGCCTTTAACTACCCCATGTATAAAGTGTTGGGTGCATTTGTAGGACTTATCATTACCAACTGTATTGTAATGGGCCGCCTGGAAGCTTTTGCAATGGGAAACAAACCCTATGATTCAGTGTTGGATGGCCTTGGCAGTGGACTGGGTTATTCATGGATCATTCTTGCAGTGGCATTCTTCAGAGAGTTTCTTGGATCCGGGTCAATTTTGAATTATAAAGTATTTGCAGCGCTTAATATACCTTATGTGAATAATGGTTTGATGGTAGATTCAATAGGAGCATTTATGATCCTTGCGATTATCATCTGGATACAGCGCACCAAAACAGGATACGTTGAGCAATAACAGTAAACGACTTTAGCAATGGAACTAGTAAGTCTTGGAATAAAATCAATCTTTGTCGACAACATGATCTTTGCCTACTTCCTGGGCATGTGTTCATACCTTGCGGTGTCAAAGAAAGTCTCCACAGCCATCGGTTTGGGAGCCGCAGTTGTTTTTGTATTAACTATTATTGTGCCGGCCAACTGGATGGTGCAGCAATACATTTTAAAGGAAAGTGCACTTACGTGGATCAGTCCTCAGTTTGAAGGCATGAACCTGGAGTTCCTTCAGTTCATCATGTTCATTGCTATCATTGCGGCCATGGTGCAGCTGGTGGAAATGATTGTTGAAAAAGTATCTCCAGCTTTGTATGGCACTTTGGGTATCTTTTTGCCATTGATTGCGGTAAACTGTGCTATTCTTGGAAGCGCATTGTTTATGGTACAGCGCGATTACACGCTGGCCGAAGCTGCAGTTTTTGGAACCTCATCAGGTATAGGATGGATGATGGCCATCGTTGCATTGGCAGCCATCCGCGAAAAGCTAAAATACTCTAATGTACCAGATGGATTAAGAGGGTTGGGGCTAACCATGATCATCACAGGATTGATGGGTATTGCTTTCAAATCTTTCATCGGTATAGCACTTTGAGAAATTACAGGAAATGAAATTGGAGGCTCCTGATCATCGGGAGCCTTTTTTATTATAAACACATACGACTATGCGCGAAACACTTCGGAAATTCATCAGGTACTTTTTTAGTGGCTCTTTATTTATAGTGCCACTTACGGCAACTGCCTATGTTATTTTTATCAGCTTCAGTTGGCTTGATAGCTTACTCAATTTGACGATCCCCGGCATCGGGTTTCTGATCATCATAGTGGCCATTAGTATTTTCGGATACCTCACTTCCACTTACGCATTTCAAACCTTTGTGGAAATATTTGAAATAGGGATGAACCGGCTTCCCTTTGTGAAACTGATCTATTCCTCTTTGAAAGATTTGCTTTCGGCTTTCGTGGGAGAGAAGAAAAAATTTGACAAACCGGTTTTGGTCACTATTAACAAAGAGAATAATATCTATCAAATTGGATTTGTCACACAGAAGGACCTGTCTGATGTAGGTCTGGATGACATGGTAGCTGTTTACTTCCCTCACTCTTATGCCATTTCAGGAAATCACTTCCTGGTTCCAAAAACCAGTATTAAACCTATTCAAATATCAGGACCATCAGCGATGAAGTTTATTGTGTCGGGTGGTGTTTCCGGGTTTAAGGAAACATAAATGCTTTTCTTATTTTTATAGAATGAAAAGTTGGGCTATTATGCTGGTGTGGTGCTGTTTGTCTGTGATGGGTTGCGATACAGATGAAGCAGAGTTTCCTGAATTAATTGCAGGCAACGCGCAGCAATTGGGCACCACCAGTGTTGTGCTGGAAGCTGAAATAAAAGAAACAGGCAGTGTTCGCCCCATTCGATATGGGTTTTTGTGGAGTACCAGCGCAGGCATCCAAATATTTAATGCACCCAATAAATTGGATTTGGGGGAAACCAGCGAGAAGAGAAAATACAGCGTCAGGATCGAGTCATTGGTATCAGGCACACAGTATTTTGTGCGCGCCTTTGCAGCCAATCAAGATTATTCTAAAATCTACTACAGCAACGAAATTACTTTCACCACCCTGAACTGAATACCGATCAGGCAATTATTAATTCTCATTTTAGGCCTCTAGCGCCTATTTGGCAGGGCTATTAAACTTTGGGCCACGCATCAAGTCTAACCTCCAAATACTGTTTAACTAAAAACTACGGATATGAAAAAGGTAATGATGATGGTGCTCGGTTTTTTGGTTACTGTAGCATCTTTTGGACAAGACAGGCCTGTGGATGTACTAAGCAGGGCCAATTCAGTTGATCGTGTACAACAAGCAAGACTTCAGCAAGCACGTATCAAACAAATAAGAATGGATCAGCCTGATCTAACACAGCAGCGTATAGAACAGGCTCGTCTGAAACATGCAAGGTTGAAGCACGCTCGCATCAAAGATGCTAGACTGAAAGACAAGCGTATCAAAGATGCAAGATTGAAAGACAAACGCATCAAAGATGCGAGGTTGAAAGACAAGAGAATAAAGGATGCAAGATTAAAGCACAAGCGCATCAAAGATGCACGTGAAGATGCGGCCGCAGATGGAGATAAGGTGAACAGACGCAGGTATCACAAAGCAAAGATGAAGAGATTGCGTTTGGCAAATCAAAATGAAGAAAACTAATTGTGGTTATAGTTGGTGAAGGGTGAAAAGGTCAATTCAAATTGAATTGGCCTTTTTAATTAATAACACCTGATCCAATCAATTCATCACCATCGTACCAGGTGGCAAACTGTCCTGGAGCTACCCCGCGCTGCGGTTGGTCAAATACAATGTAGGTTCCTTCTTCTTGTTGAATCAATTCAGCACTTTCCAGCGGCTGACGATAACGGATTCTCACTTTATATTTTTGAGTTTCACCAACTTTTAATTTCAAATCCGGGCGAACCCAATGCTCATCTTCTTTTGCAATGAACAAACCACTTCTGTACAGGCCGGGGTGATCTTCACCTTGCCCCATATAGATTACATTCTGTTCCGTATCTGTTCCAATGACGAACAATGGTTTGGGAAAGCCACCAATGTTCAATCCTTTGCGTTGACCGATGGTATAGTAGTGGGCCCCATTGTGCTCCCCCACAACGGTACCCAATTCGGGATTCAAGTCATAGGGCTTGGTCAGTGAAGAATAATCTGCTTTATCCCACCCATTTTTGAAGATGGCCGCATCGCCTGGCACTTCTATCACTTTGCCTTTTTTTGTTTTCAACTTTTGTTGAAGAAAATCGGGCAGGTGTACCTTGCCAATAAAACACAATCCCTGAGAGTCTTTCTTTTCGGCTGTAGCCAGGCCCATTTGCTTCGCGATAGCACGCACTTCAGGCTTGGTCAATTCACCAATAGGGAAAAGGGCTTTTGCCAATTGGGCTTGTGTAAGCTGACATAAAAAATAACTTTGATCTTTGTTGCTGTCTTTGCCGGCCAGCAACTGTTGAACAATGCCACCATCTTTGTTGATTTCCCCCTTGCGGCAATAGTGCCCGGTGGCCACATAATCTGCGCCTAACTTCATGGCAGCGTTAAGGAAGATGTCAAACTTGATCTCTCTATTACAAAGCACATCTGGATTGGGAGTACGTCCGCGCTGGTATTCTGCGAACATGTAATCGACAATCCTTTCTTTGTACTCTTTGCTCAGGTCAATGGTTTGGAATGGGATACCCAGATGCTGAGCTACAATCATGGCATCATTGCTGTCGTCCAGCCAGGGGCATTCATTGCTGATGGTCACACTGTCATCGTGCCAGTTTTTCATGAACATGCCGATCACATCGTAGCCCTGTTCCTTCAATAAGTACGCAGCTACACTGGAGTCAACACCCCCTGAAAGTCCTACAACAACCCTTTTTGCCATAATTAAGTGGGCCTACCACAGCCCGGAATTACAAACCTACTTTATTGAAGCTAAATTTTCCCCTAAAAGTTCATCCATGGTTTGATTAAAGCGCTGAATAAAACGCTCGTAATGGATGCCAGTTCCCGGACCTGAAAAGCCTGTATGGATGCGTTTCACCGTACCATCCTTTCCAATAAATATGGTGGTCGGAAAGGAAATCACATGGTTTAACATGGGCAGGGTCTTGGCAGCTGCTTCCTTGTCCTTGTTACCGGCAATAACGAATTCGTAAGGCACACTTAGCTTCGCTTTCATTTTTTTCACGCGACCGCTAGCATAGTCAAAATCATCTTTGGCTTCGTAGGCAAGCCCCAGAATTTCTACCCCCCGGTCTTTATTCTTGGTATACCATTGCGAAAGAAATTTGGTCTCGTCCATACAATTAGGACACCAGGTGCCAAAAATTTGGAGGATCACCACCTTGTCTTTGAATCGCGCATCCGTCATGCTTATCATTTCACCATTAACATCCGGAAAGCGGAATTCAATTTTATCATATCCTTCTTTGAGAAAAGTGAGAGAGTCAGCATCGGGCAACCTGGCCTGGTCATCCTTGATACCCGTCCAGCTTTCATACCATTCTTTTCCAGACCAGTAGCCTCCTTTCAATGTGCCATCTTCCTGTTTGCTAGCCCTGAATACAAAGGCATGATTGCCATCAAATGTGCTGAGCATCATTTCTCCATCCACCACATTGCCTTGCAAAAACCGATAATCACCTATTGGTGTTAAGAAAGTGCCTGTGAGTTGATTTCCATTCTGATTAAAAATACCAACGGCTACAGTGGTATCACCTTCGTGAACAAAGTCTACCGCATACGTTCCGGAATAGTCTTCAGTGGTATTGTCGCTTGCCTTTACAAATCGGTATTCTTCCCCAAAAGAAGCTTTGAACGGTAGCACAAAATCTTTTTCGTAATTCTTCACATAATATCCTGTCAGTGACTCACCGTCAATTTTGGCGTGTATCTCCGCATCAAAAATATGCATGTACATGATCACGCTATCTCCTTTTAGGGTGATTTCATCCAACGCTATTTCTTCACTGTCGTTTTTTAAGGTTACCCGATAGGTTTCGCCTGACTTGGTTACATCAAAATTCATGGGTAATTCCTGGCCCTGCATATTGATAATTCCTCGCCAGGAACCTTGCTTGAGCACCTCTTGGGTGTTGCAGGAAAAAAGAGTTGAGATGGATAAAAGAACCAGAATTAACCTCATATTTTCGTGTGATTGTAGTTTAAACACTAAGAACGATGCAAAATAAGGAAATGTTCTCAGGTCTAAAGGTCGTGGAGCTTGCTTCTGTGCTTGCGGGGCCAAGTGTGGGGCAATTTTTTGCAGAGTTGGGAGCAGAGGTGATTAAAGTGGAAAATGAGTTGACTGGTGGAGATGTTACCCGAAGTTGGTTTGGCGCTCAGGAAAAAGGAGACCAGCTCTCAGCCTATTTTTGTTCCGTTAACTGGGGAAAGAAGTCCATAGCCCTGGATTTCAATAGTCAGGATGACAGAGATTTAGTGTACCAATTGGTGCGTCAATGCGATATTGTAATCGCTAGCTACAAGCCAGGGGATGCTGAAAAATTGGGAATGGATTACGATACCTTGTGCAGCCACAATCCGAAGATTATTTATGGCCAAATCAGTGGGTATGGATCTCACAGCAAGCGGGTAGGGTATGATGCCGTTATTCAGGCTGAATCTGGTTTTATGCATTTGAATGGAGAAAAATCCGGACCACCTCTAAAGATGCCGGTTGCCCTCATCGATGTATTGGCGGGGCACCAACTCAAAGAAGGCATACTAGTGGCCATGCTGGAAAAAACGAAAACAGGGAAGGGCAAACTGGTGGAGGTTTCATTGATACAAACAGCATTTGCCTCGCTGGCCAATCAGGCATCTAACTGGCTCCACGCTGGCATCCTTCCATCAAGGCAAGGCTCTGCACATCCCAACATTGCGCCCTATGGAGAAAACTATCCGACAAAAGATGCAAAGCAAATCTTGGTAGCTATCGGAAATGACAAGCAATTTGTCAGAATGTGTCAATTGCTGGGAATCAATGAGGTAGCCTCACGTGAGGAATATGCTTCCAACAAACTCAGAGTAAAAAACAGACGTGAACTGAATGCCATTCTGGAAAAACAATTTGCACTTTATAATGCACAATTTTTAACTGAAAAGTTCAATGCTGAAAATATACCAGCGGGAATTATTCAAAATCTCGAAGAAGCTTTTGTTATGGAAGAAGCAAAAGACATTATGCTGGAAGCCAGTGGCTTTAAAGGAGTGCAAACTTATATCGTTAAAGAAAGAGAAAATACCTCTAAAAAACTTTCTCCCCCTCCAAAGTTAGGTGAGCACAAGAAAGCAATTCTGGAAAACCTGAAAGTTTGATTTGGATTTGTTGCCGCAACAACATAAACGGCTATACTTGCAAACTAAATCTAAGCGGAGTGAAGAATACGATATTGATTTTTTTCATAGTGGGATTACTGTTGTCCGTTCAGGCGCAAAGTGATTCAACAACTATTCAATTGAATGAGGTGGTCATTCACTCCAACAGAATACAGACAGGGTTTGATCAGGAATCAGCGAGTGTAATTATTATTCAGGCTAAGGATATTGCTAGTGCTCCCGTGATTAGCGTACCTGACGTGCTTCGCTATTATGCAGGCATGGACATTCGTCAGCGTGGAGCCAACGGGGTGCAGGCAGATCCGGGAATAAGAGGAAGTACGTTTGATCAGGTTTTGATTCTGGTCAATGGGATAAAGGTAAGTGATCCCCAATCCGGTCATCATACTATGAATTTACCGGTGGACATCAATAACATTGAAAGAATAGAAATCATTAAAGGTCCTGCTGCCCGTATTTATGGACAAAATGCTTTTGCTGGTGCCATAAATTTCATCACAAAAAGCCCGGAAAAGAATGCGCTTTCAGTGCAGGTTACAGGTGGTGATTTTGAATTGTGGGGAGGTAAGATGGGTGGGGCTTTTGTGGGAAACAAAGTGAGTCATTATGCAAGCATCAGCACTGATCAATCTGGAGGTTATCAATACAACACGGACTATTCCATCAACAATTATTTTTATCAGTCTAAAATAAAAACAAGAAATGGGGCATTCTCAATATTGGGCGGTCTTACCGATCGCAAGTTTGGCGCCAATGGTTTTTATGCCAGCGAAAATTTTAAAGATCAGTATGAAGAAGTGCAAACCAGCTTAGTTTCTGTTTCATACAATTCCGATAACAAAGGCAAATGGTCTGTGCAACCGAGGATATACTGGAGACGAAACAAGGACGATTATATTTTTATTCGCGCTAACCCTGCCTTTTATCATAACATTCACACGGGACATACTTACGGAGCTGAAGTCAACACAACGTACAACAATAAGTTTGGAATTACCGGAGTGGGAGTGGACGTGAATCAGGTAAGCCTCGAGAGCAGCAACTTGGGAAATCGTGAGCGCACTGTGGCTACTTTGTTTCTGGAACAGCGTTTTGTGTTTTTACAGAATAAGCTAGATGTTACTCCGGGAGTGCAGATGAACTATTATTCTGATTTTGGACTTAATGCTTTTCCTGGCGTCAATGTCGGGTATGCGATGCATAGGTCTTTGAAACTATTTGGAAATTGGGGCTACACCTATAGAGTGCCATCATTTACTGATTTATATTACTCGGATCCTGCCAACTTGGGAAATCCTAATCTGATTCCTGAGAAAGCCGTTTCTTATGAGTTGGGCCTCAAGCTAACGGGTATCCAAGGGCTGACAGGACAGCTCAGTTATTTTGCCCGGAATGGTCAGGATATCATTGACTGGACCAGGAATGTACCATCGGATCCGTGGCAGGCAGGTAACATTTCCAAAGTGAACATGGATGGCGTTGAATTCAACGTATCTCTTTTACCTAACTTGGTTGCTGGCGGCAATTCACCGTTTCAGAAACTGGATCTCAATTATACCTTCATAGCTAACCCAGATGTAACCAGCGGTGATGCTCAGTTTTCTCGCTATGCATTGGAGAACCTCAAACACCAATTTTCGGCTGGATTAAGCATTCAATACACGAAATGGCTGCAACAATCGGTGTATTTCAGGTATGCAGATCGAGTGAGCATGGAAGACTATTCGGTGGTAGATTCCAGACTCAGCGCAACAATGAATAAAGCGGGTGTATTTGTGGATGTAACCAACATTTTTGATGTCAAATACAAAGAAACGAATCTGGTAACCCTTCCGGGCAGGTGGTTTAAAATGGGGCTTTCTTATCAATTCTAAGGATTCCCTAAGTTATTAGGCTGGTTTCTCTTTTCTGGCTGCATTCCGGGCCACTTCAACCTCTCTTAATGCCTCTAACTATCTGTAAATCAATTGTTTAATTAACTCCTTCATGTTCATTGAAGATCTGATTGGCATGGTCAGATTGTGGCATTTATGGGTTTTAAAAGGCTGAATAAGCATGTAAAGTGTCATAAAGTGGGGCAAAGTGGTTGAAAATGTTATTTTTCTACTTATGTTTGTTTTAGAAGAACCAAACCCAAATGGGGGCGGAAAGAAAAGACAACCACTAAAACGTCATGACTTTCTTCACTAGTGAGTATGAGAGCAAGCTTGATTCCAAAGGGAGGCTGGTATTGCCTGCCCGGATCAAAAGCCAGTTGCCAGATAGTTCTGGCAGCGAGCTGGTGATTCGCAGGGGATTTGAGCCATGCCTGATACTCTATCCTATGGTGGAATTCAAGAAAGTCTTCTCTAAGATTTCAGGCCTCAGCGAATTCAACGAAGAGTACCGCAAGTTGCAGCGCAACTTCTTTTCTGGTACTGCCACCGTTGAGCTCGACAGCAACGGCCGATTTCTCATTCCAAAAAATATGCTTGGCTATTCACAGATCGATAAAGAAGCGATACTGGTAGGTATGGGCAACAAGGTTGAGATATGGAATCCATCACTCTACGAGAAGCATATGATCAACGATCCTGGTGAGTTGTCTAAACTGGCGCAGAAATACCTTGATGAATAATGAGTGAGGCACGCTATCATCAGCCTGTCATGCTCAGTGAATGTATTTCTGCTTTAAACATCGACCCTGAAGGTGTATATGTAGATGTAACCTTCGGTGGAGGTGGGCACAGTGTAAAAATATTGGAACAGATTAAAGGTGGACGGTTGATTGCCTTTGATCAGGATGAAGATGCCAAACGGGAAGCGGACAAAATCAACCATCGTTCTTTCACATTTTGTCAAGCCAACTTTATGTACATGAAAAGGTATCTGAAGTTGAATGGAATAATTAAAGTAAATGGGATTCTGGCAGATCTGGGTATTTCATCGCATCAGATAGATTCACCTGAACGTGGGTTTTCAACCCGGTTTGATGGGCCCTTGGACATGCGAATGGACGTGAAAGGTCCGCTAACTGCAGCTCACATTCTTAATGAATATCCTGAAGAGAAACTGCATAAGATATTCGGAATGTATGGTGAATTAAAAAATGCAAGAACGGCAGCGAAAGCTATCCTTCAAGGCAGGGCGAACAAAAGATTTGAACGCAACTTCGATTTGATAGATGTGTTGAAACCCATTGCTCCAAGAGGAAAAGACTTTAAATATTATGCACAGGTGTTTCAGGCATTGCGCATTGAAGTGAACAAGGAAATGGAGGCATTAGAAACCTTTTTGATGCAGTGCAGTGAGGTGATGGAAAAAGGGGGAAGATTGGTGGTCATGTCGTATCACTCATTGGAAGATCGGATGGTAAAAAATTATATCAACACCGGGAAAGTGTATGGCGATTTGGAGAAAGACTTTTATGGAAACCCCATAAGGCCTTTTGCTGCAGTGAATCGCAAACCCATCTTAGCCGGTGAAGAAGAGCTTGAACAAAATAACAGAGCGAGAAGTGCGAAACTTAGAATTGCTGAAAGATTATAAATATGAGCGAGAACAAGTTTAGGATTGGTCAAAGCAAAAAAAACGGAGGAACTGGAAATAGTATTTTTTCAGGTTTGGAGAGACGTATTAAACTGGAAACGTATTTCGAAGAAGGGTTTCCTGTCAAATACCTTCCCAAGTTTTTGTTTGTATTGATGCTTAGCTTGATCTACATAGGGAACACACACTATTCTGAAAAGACGATTAGAAAAATAAACCAAACACAGACAGAGGTTGAAGATTTACGGGCAGACTACACAACGTTGAAGGCAGACTTAATGTTTGCAAGCAAGCAATCGGAAGTAGCACGCAGGGTAAAGTCAATTGGATTAAAAGAAAGTATAAAGCCACCCTATAAAGTAGTAATAGAGAAAGGTGAATATTAAAAGATCCATATTAATACGTGTAAGGATCGCATTCTTGTTTGTGATGCTCTTTGGCATTGCCATCATTGTCAAAATCTCTCACATACAATTTATTGAGGGAGAGGAGTGGACCAAGATCAGCGAACAAATCACTTTTGATTATAAAAAAGTGAAGGCTACGCGTGGAAATATCTACTCAGACAACGGAAGTTTGTTAGCCACCGATTTGCCATTTTATAAAGTGGCTTTTGATCCTCGACTAGCAAAAGATAAAGTATTCAAGGGTGGCATTGATTCTTTGTCTATGCTATTGTCCAGGTATTTTAAGGATAAATCGGCTACAGATTACAAGCGGATGATTCAGGATGCCAGATCCAGCAATCGTCAATACATTGTATTGAACAGGAAGCAGATCAATTATCAAACAAAAAAAATAATGTCGTCATGGCCGATATTCCGTGAAGGAAGATATGGAGGTGGTGTCATATTTGAAAAAATTGATGTGCGCTACCGACCATTCTCCAACCTGAGTCGCAGAACGGTAGGGTTTATCAATGAAAATGGAAATGGTGCAGGGCTGGAATATAGCTTCAATGAAGAATTGGGTGGGCAGGACGGAGAGGCTTTATTTCAGAAGATTGCAGGTAGTACCTGGAAGCCTGTTTATGATGCTAATAATGTGAAGTCGAAAGATGGGTTGGATATTCAAACCACCCTTGACATCAATCTGCAGGATGTGGCGGAAACATCTTTGCATCGTGCTATGGAACAACATCAGGCTGATGCTGGGACTGTAGTGGTAATGGAAGTGAAAACAGGGCACATCAAAGCCATTTCCAATCTTACACGAGAAGGAAATAATTATAGCGAAATATTTAACCATGCCGTGGGTGGTCTCTTTGAGCCAGGCTCAACCTTCAAAGTAGTAACCATGATGGCATTACTGGAAGACACCAACATTCAGTTGACTGATAGTATAGCAACAGGTAAAGGTGAATTTACTTTTTACAAAAACAAAGTAAGAGATCACCATGAAGGCGGTTACGGTACCATTAAAGTGAGGAAAGCATTTGAGCTTTCATCCAACGTGGCCATGGCCAAATTGCTGGATCAAAATTTTGGTGTTAAGCCTTCTAAATTTGTTTCATACATCGATGAACTGAGACTCTCAAAACCCCTGGGACTTCAAATCAATGGAGAAGGATATCCAAAAATATTCAGACCAGGCGATAAAGGCTGGAGTGGCATCACTTTGCCATGGATGGCATACGGGTACGGATTTGAAATAACGCCACTGCACACACTCACCTTATTCAATGCAATTGCCAACAATGGAAAAATGATCAAACCGATTTTTGTTACGGCCATTTCAAAGGCAGATCGTACCAAAAAGGAATTCGAGACAGAAGTATTAAACAGCAAAATTTGCTCCACCAATACATTAAATCAATTGAGAATGTTGCTGGAGGGCGTAGTAGAGAATGGCACTGCGGCTAATCTTAAGAATGCCCATTATCGAATAGCGGGAAAAACAGGAACAGCCCAAATTCTTGAAAACGGTAAGTACACAAAAAAATACATCACTTCATTTGTTGGATACTTTCCTGCACATGATCCAAAATATACAGCCATTGTATTAATTAAGAATCCGAAAGGATGGCAACAGTATGGTAACAACGTAGCAGGTCCTGTCTTCAAAGAAATTGCTGATAACATTTACTCCAGAGATATCAATTTGCACATGGCCATGGAAAAGAAAAAAGTGCTTGACTATGGCGTCTTTCCCGTGATTCAGGCTGGCAAGCAGGATGAGCTCACTATGCTTTGTAATGAATTGGGTGTATCCAATCATTCTAAAACTGATGAAGACTGGATCAGGGCAGTAAGAAATGGGAATTCGGTGTTGTGGGACAATAACACAGCAGCTAAAGACCAGGTACCCAATGTAAAAGGGATGACATTCCGTGATGCGCTATTCCTATTAGAAAAATCCGGATTGCAAGTAGAGCACGATGGAAAAGGTAGAGTAGTAGATCAGTCCATTACACCCGGAACCAAAGTTAGCAAAGGAAGAAGAATACATATCAGCTTGAGTTAATGCGTGAACTAAAGGACATATTGTACAAAGTAAACATCACATCTGCCTCTGGTGACATGGGCATCGTTGTTGATGGAATTGCTTTTGATTCACGCAAAGTGAAGAAGGGATTTCTATTTGTTGCAGTAAAGGGTACACAATCAGATGGCCACTCATTTATTGCCAGTGCTATCCAAAAAGGCGCGATTGCAGTTGTTTCTGAAAAGTTGCCAGAGACCTTGATTGAAGGTGTCACTTTTGTGACTGTTAAAAATAGCAGCAAAGCCTTGGGTGTGATGGCTTCTAATTTTTACCACAACCCGTCTGCTAAGTTAAAGCTGGTTGGTGTAACGGGGACAAACGGAAAAACAACCGTAGCAACGCTATTGTATAAACTGTTTGGTTCATTGGGTTATTCGGTAGGATTACTTTCCACTGTTGAGAACAGAATTAAAGAGGAGGTATTAATAGCTACCCACACTACTCCTGATCCGATTCAAATCAATGAGCTTTTAGTAAAGATGTTGTCTGTTGGTTGTACGCATTGCTTTATGGAAGTAAGCTCGCATGCAGTGGATCAGGGAAGGGTAGAAGGGCTGAATTTTACAGGTGGTGTATTTACCAACATTTCACACGATCACCTCGATTATCACAGAACTTTTGAAAGCTACATCCGCGCCAAGAAGGGATTTTTTGATGAATTACCTTCCAATGCCTTTGCACTCGTCAACCTTGATGACAAGAGAGGAATGGTGATGCTTCAGAATACCAAAGCTTCGAAGCGTACCTATGCGTTGAAAAAAATGGCTGACTTTAAAGCCAAGGTGATGACCAATTCAATAGAAGGACTTGAATTGGAAATTGAAAACCGAACGGTTTGGTTCAAGCTGATTGGTGATTTCAACGCCTACAATTTATTATCTGTGTATGCCACTGCCATATTGCTGGGTGAAGATCCTGAGAGTGTGTTGATGAGGTTATCAGCATTATCAGGTGCGGCAGGACGGTTTGAGTTGATTATGCCTGGGTCCAAGTTTACAGCAATTGTAGACTATTCACATACACCAGATGCATTAAAAAATGTGTTGGAAACCATTGCGCAGTTTAGAACTGGTCAGGAGCAGGTAATCTCAGTAGTAGGTTGTGGAGGCGATCGTGATAAAATGAAAAGGCCATTGATGGCAGCCATTGCTTGCAAGTACAGCAACAAAGCCATTTTTACTTCTGATAATCCGCGTAGCGAAGATCCCATGGAGATCATCAAAGACATGCAAAAAGGAGTAGGGGCTGCTGATGCCAAGAAGACGCTGGTGATTGTGGATAGAGAGGAGGCAATAAAGACTGCGTGCATGATGGCAAACGAAAAAGACATTATCCTGGTAGCAGGCAAAGGACATGAAACGTATCAGGAAATAAAAGGGGTGAAATACCCATTTGATGATAAAGAAGTTTTGGTAAGAATGTTAAAAATGTTCGCAAACTAATGCTGTACTACTTATTTGATTATTTGGATAAGCAATATGACCTCATGGGAGCAGGAGTGTTTCAGTACATTTCTTTTCGTGCGGGTGCAGCGGCAGTATTGTCGCTGATCATAACGGTTACGTTAGGAAAAGGTTTGATCAGTTTCCTGAGACGCAAGCAGGTTGGTGAAGATATTCGTGATTTGGGTTTAGAAGGGCAAATGCAGAAGAAGGGAACTCCAACCATGGGTGGTCTAATTATCATTGGAGCAATCTTAATTCCAACGTTGCTTTTCGCTCGCATTGATAATGTTTATGTAATCCTTTTGTTGATTACTACCGTTTGGCTGGGATTTATTGGATTGCTTGATGACTACATCAAGGTGTTTAAAAAAGACAAGGAGGGATTGGCTGGAAGATTTAAGATCATTGGGCAAGTTGGCCTTGGCTTGATCGTAGGTCTTGTTTTGTATTTCAACAAGGATGTGGTGATCAGAGAGCTGAAACCATCGCAAGAGGTTGCGGCAGTGGTATCAGACGAGTTGCCTACTACGGCTTATCAAGACGTAAAATCAACAAAGACTACCGTGCCGTTCTTTAAGAATAATGAATTGGATTATTCGACACTGCTTCCCTTTCTACCAAAAGATTACACCTGGATTATTTATGTGTTAATGGTAGTGTTGGTGGTGACAGCGGTATCTAATGGTGCGAACATCACTGATGGTATTGATGGGCTTGCAGCGGGTACTGCAGCCATTATTGGGTTAACGCTTGCAATTTTTGCATACCTCTCCGGACGGGTTGACTTTAGTAGTTACCTCAACATCATGTACATCCCCAACCTCAGCGAGCTGGTAATTTTTTGTACTGCTTTCGTGGGCGCATGTCTTGGTTTTTTATGGTACAACGCTTATCCAGCCCAGGTATTCATGGGAGACACTGGCAGTCTGGCAATCGGAGGAATCATAGCGGTGTTGGCACTTGCTGTTCGTAAGGAAATCATGATTCC
>DDTF01000025.1:0-10841 GCA_002345965.1 Flammeovirgaceae bacterium UBA2371 | reverse complement strand
CTCTTGGCAATACTAAGTCTGGCAACGCTGAAGTTAAGATAATGAGTAGAATAGCAATAATAGGAGCGGGAGAAAGTGGAACAGGAGCTGCGCTATTGGCGAAGGCAAAAGGCTATGATGTTTTTCTTTCTGAAAATGGAAACATAAGAGAAAGCTTTAAAGCTGAACTGAAGGCTGCCAACATTGATTTTGAGGAAGGATCACATTCACTGGACAAAATATTAAATGCCGACTTGATAATAAAAAGTCCTGGCGTACCCGATAAAGAAGAGATAATTAAGAAGGTGAGAGCAAAGGGAATCGAGATCATCGATGAGATTGAATTTGGATTTCGCTTTTTGAAAGGCAAGGTGATTGCCATCTCAGGTACTAATGGAAAAACGACCACCACATTACTTACCTATCACCTGCTTAAGCAGGCAGGTCTGAATGTGGCGCTGGCAGGCAACGTGGGCGAGAGCCTGGCCAGAAAATTGGCTACCTCCAACCACGACTGGTATGTCATCGAGGTGAGTAGTTATCAATTGGATGGAACCACAACCTTCAGACCTGATATAGCCATATTGCTCAACATCACGCCAGATCATTTGGATCGTTACGATTATAAATTCGAACTCTACATCGATTCCAAATTCAGACTTCTGGCCAACATGATGCCAACGGATCAATTTATTTACTACAAAGAGGATCCGGTTTTGAGTAAAGAAATGCAAACGAGGAAAGTAACACCTTTGGTAAATACCGTTTCGCTAAAAGGAGACAATGTTTCTCAAGCTTATTTCGATGGCGTGGAGATGAACTTTAAGATTGGTAAAACAACTTTTTCGATCAAGCAGGAAGAGACCACGCTAAAGGGACCACATAATTTGATCAACACCATGGCGGCAGTCTCTGCGGCTTGTTTTGCAGGTGTTGATATCAATAAGATTAAAAGTGGACTTCAAACATTTAAAAATGCTCCACACCGGCTAGAGTCTGTTGCTAAAATCAATAACGTAGAATTCGTCAACGATTCAAAAGCGACCAATGTGGATTCAGTAATATACGCGCTAGGTAGTTATTCAGCTCCATTAATATGGATTGCCGGAGGAGTAGATAAGGGCAATGACTATGATCTGATCCGTGATCAGGTTAAGGAAAAAGTAAAAACACTGATTTGTTTAGGTAAAGACAATAAAAAATTAAAAGACTATTTCTCGGGTATAGTACCCTCTGTGATGGAAACACAAAGTGTGAAGGAGTTGGTGAAGATGGCGCTAAAAGCTGCTGCAGAAGGTGATGTAGTTTTATTATCACCTGCCTGTGCAAGTTTCGATTTGTTTAAAAACTACATGGACAGAGGAGATCAATTCAGAGAGGCTGTGTTGGAGTTGAAAGTTGAAAATGAAAACACCATTGCATCATGAACAAGGTAAAAGAATGGGCTGACAAAAATTTACAGGGAGATCCGGTGATCTGGGCGGTTGTATTCGCCTTATCGGTGATCAGTATTTTGGTTGTGTACAGTTCGATTGGTACACTGGCTTACAAGCGCACAATGAGTCCTGAAGCATATCTGATCAAGCATACTTTTATGGTATTTCTTGGGTTGGGTGCCATGTGGGTAGCTCATAAAATTGATTACCGCTATTACTCCAAGATATCTCGGTTTGCATTGTGGGTAAGCGTACCCTTGCTTATTTATACGTTCACCAATGGAACTACTTTGAATGACGCAGCGCGTTGGATTACACTTCCAATAATCAATACGTCATTTCAACCTTCTGATTTTGCCAGCCTGGCATTGATCATCAATCTGGCCAGTATGCTTTCCAAAAAGCAACAAAATATTGATGACATAAAAGAGTCGCTGATTCCTATGCTGATCTGGTGTGGAATAATCTGCGGATTGATTGCATTAACGAACCTGTCTACTGCTGCCTTATTGTTTGCCACTTGTATGCTGGTGATGTTCATCGGACGTGTGCCAGTAAAGTATTTAGCCATGTTGGTTTTGGTGGGCGCATTGGCAGGGGGTGCTGCATTCAAATTTGGAGTGAGAGGTGAAACAGCGAAAAACAGGATCATCAGTTTCATTAATGGAACTGAGCTTCCGTTTCAGGCTAAGCATGCGCGCATTGCGGTAGCAACAGGGGGTATTACAGGCAAAGGTCCTGGTAACAGCGATCAGCGTAATATTTTACCGCACCCTTATTCTGATTTTATCTACGCCATTTTAATCGAGGAGTATGGCATGATTGGCGGTGTAGTGTTGCTAGGGCTGTACCTGATTCTCCTCCATCGCGGAATGAAAGCAGCGTACAATAGTGAGCGCGCGTTTGGTGGGTTGCTGTCGGCAGGATTAAGTTTTGATTTGGTATGTCAGGCCATGGTCAATATGGGTGTAGTGGTTGGGCTGGGTCCGATCACAGGGCAGCCTCTGCCACTTATCAGTATGGGAGGAACTGCCATGATCTTTACAGGGCTTTCGGTGGGTATCATTCTTAGCGTGAGTCGTGGTGAGCGCGATGAACAATGGCAACAGGATGTAAGTGATGATTCTAAAAATGTAGCCAAAGCAGCTTGAAAAATAATAAACCATATCGCTTAATCATCAGTGGAGGTGGAACAGGGGGCCATGTGTTTCCGGCAATTGCTATTGCATCAAGCTTCAAAGCGCGTCATCCGGATGCTGAAATTCTTTTTATAGGTGCTAGTGGCAGAATGGAGATGAAGAGGGTGCCGGAAGCAGGATATAAAATTGTGGGGTTATGGATAAGTGGTCTGCAAAGAAAATTCACACTGGCTAATTTATCCTTTCCGTTTAAATTGATTTCAAGTTACTTCAAAGCCAGGGCTATAGTTTCTGAATTCAAACCGCATGTGGTAATTGGAACAGGAGGATATGCAAGTGGCCCAGTAATGTTGGTGGCTAACCGATTCAAAATACCCTCATTGATTCAGGAGCAAAATTCCTACGCAGGGTTGACCAATAAGAAACTTGCGCGCAAAGCTTCAACCATATGTGTGGCTTATCCCAACATGGAAAAATATTTTCCTGCCAACAAGCTGGTGGTTACAGGCAACCCAGTGAGAAAGGACTTATTAGGTCTTATAAACAAAAAACAGGAGGCGCTAAACTTTTTCGTATTTGGTGGAAAAGAAAGGACACTCCTGATTATAGGAGGTAGCCTTGGGGCAAAAACGCTGAATGAAAGTGTGCTTTCTGGTTTGGATAAACTCATAGATGCCAAAGTGCAGGTAGTATGGCAAACAGGAAGAATATATTATGAAAGAATAAAAAGTCAGACCGCAACCAAGGACCTGAGAAAGATTCGCATTTATGATTTCATCAAGCAAATGGATTTGGCCTATGCAGCAAGTGATGTGGTTATCTCGCGATCTGGGGCACTGGCTATTTCGGAATTGTGCATAGCGGCTAAACCAGCCATTCTCGTTCCTTCGCCCAATGTGGCAGAGGATCATCAAACCAAAAACGCCATGGCCTTGGTGGAAAAGGAGGCAGCCATCCTAATCAAGGACAATGAAGCGAGAAAAAAATTAGTAGATGAGGCCTTGAGACTTTTATATGATCAGCAGCTTAGTGATAAGCTCGCTGCAAACATCAAGACATTGGGTAAGCCCAATGCATCTGAAGAAATTGTTGACGAAATAGAAAAACTAGTAGCGTGCAATTAAATAACTACGATACAGTTTATTTCCTCGGGATAGGGGGCATCGGAATGAGTGCGTTGGCCAGATGGTTCAACCAGCAGGGAATGTTTGTGGCCGGATATGACCGCACACCTACCCCTCTGACAAGTGAATTGGAGAAAGAAGGAATTCAAATCCATTTTGAAGATGACATCAAACTGATCCCTTCACAAGTGGAAACGAACAAGACATTGTTTGTTTACACGCCAGCAATCCCCAAAAATCACAAAGAATTTAATTACCTGAAGGGAAAGGGATATACCATCTTAAAGCGCTCTGAAGTTTTAGGTTTGATTACGAAATCGCATAAAACGATAGCAGTGGCAGGTACGCATGGTAAGACTACCACCTCTTCATTGATTACTCACATTTTAAAAGTAGCCGGAGTAAATATGGTAGCCTTCCTGGGAGGTGTTACTACCAATTATGCCTCTAACTTAATTTCAGAAGGAACGGCCAATGAAGAAACCATTGTAGTAGCTGAAGCAGATGAATTTGATCGTTCGTTCTTAAAGCTGTTCCCTGATATCGCTGTCATAACTTCTGTTGATCCGGATCACCTGGATATCTACGGCAACCATCAGGAAGTGATCAAGTCTTTTACTGACTTTACCCATCAAATCAATAAGGGTGGATTACTCGTTAAACATGAATCAATTCGTGCCATTGAGAATGAAATGGATGGCGTGAAAGTAAATACTTACGGCATGAGCCGGGGACAATTTTTTGCCAGTACTATTACCACAGAGGGTGGATTTTTTGAATTTAATCTTGTTGGCTTTGCCTCTGAGATTAAAAAAATAAAGCTTGGCGTCCCTGGTTTTCATAATATGGAAAATGCGATCGCGGCTACCATCGTAGCCAAGCACCTTGGTGTTGATGACGCTTCCATAAAAAAGGCGCTGGCTTCTTTTGCCGGTGTAAAGAGGCGTTTTGAGTTTGTTATTAAAAACGATGACTTGATTTTCATTGATGACTATGCGCATCACCCTACAGAAATCACAGCATTTCTCTCATCGCTGCGTGCCATGTATCCGGGTAAGAAAATCACAGCTGTATTTCAGCCTCATTTGTATTCTCGCACACGCGATTTTGCTGATGGATTTTCAAAAAGTTTAAGTGCTGCAGACGAAGTACTTCTCATGGATATTTATCCCGCGCGTGAAGAACCAATTCCCGGGGTGTCATCTGATATGCTTTTTGATAAAATAGAGAGTAACGTAAAAATAAGGTGCACCAAAAATAATGTAGTGGAAAAGTTGGAAGACCTGGATATAGAAGTAATCGCTACGATTGGTGCTGGTGATATAGATACTTGTGTACAACCTATAAAACAATTGTTATTGAATAGAAATAAAAGGGCATAACCAGAAATGAAAAAGCTAAATCTAAATATACGAGCCGAAGTAAAAATTGCCATTGCTGTTGCAGGGCTGTTTCTACTGATCGCTTTCAGTGAACGGAAGCAAAGTGGGGTGGTATGTAAAGACATTGTGGTGGACCTTGAGAACACTAATGAAAATCATTTCCTGGATGAGGCTGATGTTTTGAGAATTATTGAAAGCACAGGACAATCCATCATTGGCAAAAACATTGACGAGATAAACATGCGTGCTTTAGAGATCAAACTTGAATCTGATAAGCACATCAGCAAGGCTGAAATATTTGGTGATGTAAAGGGAAACCTTACCATCAACGTAAACTTAAGACGTCCCATTGCAAGACTGGTTCGCAGCGATGGACCCGATGCTTATGTAGCTGAAGATGGCCAGGTGATGCAGACATCCGAAAAATACTCAGCTCGAATAGTATTGGTGAGTGGCGCCATAGTCAACCCACTTATTGAAAAAGGAGATTTGTATGCTTCTGATGAAGGTAAGCAATTGATGGACATGATTGCATTTATTAATAAAAATCAATTTTGGAAGGCACAGATAGCACAATTGGATTTTAATAAGGCCGGTAAAATTTTCATCTACCCTCAGGTGACAGGACAAATAGTTGAGTTTGGATTGCCAGAAAACTTTGAAACAAAGTTTCAGAAGCTAATGGTCTTCTATAAGGAGATTTTGCCTCAAATGGGATGGACTAAATACGAAAGGGTGAATGTGGAATATGAAGGTCAGGTAATAGCAGAATAAAAACATATAAAATATAGAACAACCACTAATAAACGATTTACAACCATGGAACAGGAGAAAATAGTAGTAGGACTCGACATAGGCACAACAAAGATTTGTGCTATTGTAGGCCGCAAAAATGACTTTGGCAAACTCGAAGTGCTGGGCATGGGGAAGGCAGAATCTGAGGGCGTGATCAAAGGAATAGTCACTAACATTGACAAAACGGTTTTTGCTATTGAAAAAGCCATTAAAGAGGCAAGCGATATGTCTGGTATTGATGTTGGAGTAGTGAATGTGGGCATTGCAGGCCAGCACATCCGCAGCTCCATTCATCATGGTAGTATTACTAGAAACTCCAAAGACGATGAAATAAGTATTGAGGACGTTAATCGCCTCACAGAAGACATGTATCGCATTGTCATTCCTCCTGGCAGCGAGATCATCCACGTGATGCCTCAGGATTATATGGTGGATTATGAGGAGGGCATTAAAGATCCGGTAGGCATGTCGGGTGTCAAGTTGGAAGCAGACTTCCATATTATTACAGCCCAAACCAGCGCTATCAACAACATTAATAAATGTGTGCGCAGAGGTGGATTGGAAATTGAAGATTTGATTCTGGAGCCACTTGCTTCAAGCCTGGCTGTGTTGAGCGAGGAGGAGAAAGAAGCCGGTGTTTGTTTGATTGATATTGGCGGAGGCACCACTGATGTAGCTATCTTCTATGACAACATCATTCGCCATACGGCAGTAATTCCTTTTGGCGGTAATATTCTTACTACAGATATCCAACATGGGTTGATGGTAATGGCCAAACAGGCGGAGCAATTGAAAACCCGATTTGGAAAGGCCATTGCTGAGGAGGCTAGTCCTAATGAGATCGTTTCCATTCCTGGAATCAGAAACAGAACGGCCAAAGAAATCTCCGTAAAAAACCTGTCGCACATCATCCAGGCGCGTATGGAAGAGATTATTGAGATGGCGCATGGCGAAATCATCAACTCTGGTTTTGAAAATCGCCTGGCAGGAGGCATCGTGATCACAGGTGGTGGCGCACAGCTGAGTTGTTTGAAGCAGCTGGTAGAGTACATGACAGGTATGGATACCCGCATTGGCTACCCCAACGAGCACCTGGGCAAGAGCAAAATTGAGGCAGTAAAAAGCCCGATGTATGCTACAGCTGTTGGCCTTGTCCTCTCAGGATTTCGTTCTCTGGATGAGCGGGAAGAGCGTTACAAGGAAGCAAGAGTAACCAAAACAGGAAAAGCAAAGAAAGTTACCTCTTCAGATTTTTTCACCAGCATCCTCAATAAGACAAAAGGACTGCTGATAGACGATCTGGATGGTAAAAATGAATACTAAAATAGAATTAACCACTAAACAATAATCGTCATGTCTGGAACAGCTTACAAATTCGAGCTCCCCAAACATCACCAATCCATTATCAAGGTAATAGGAGTTGGTGGGGGAGGTAGTAATGCGGTCAACCACATGTTTGGACAAGGCATCAAAGATGTCGAGTTTGTCGTGTGCAACACTGATTTACAAGCGCTCAACAGTAGCCCTATACCCTATAAATTACAGATTGGGGCTAACCTGACCGAAGGGTTGGGTTGCGGTGCAAATCCTGAAGTAGGACGCGCAGCCGCTGTAGAAAGTAAAGATCAAATCCGCGAAATGTTGGCGGGTACCAAAATGGTATTCGTTACGGCAGGAATGGGTGGAGGTACTGGTACGGGGGCAGCCCCGGTGCTGGCCAAGATCGCCAAAGACATGGATATTCTTACGGTAGGAATTGTTACCGTTCCATTCTTGTTTGAGGGAAAGAAAAAATTAGCGCAGGCACAGATCGGTATCGAAGCATTGCGTGCCAGCTGCGATACCGTGCTGGTTATTCTGAATGATAAACTCAGAGAGATATACGGAAACCTTTCCATCGGGCAGGCTTTCGCTCAGGCTGACAATGTGTTGACAACCGCGGCCAAAGGCATTGCGGAAATCATCACACTGGCAGGTTATGTGAATGTAGACTTTCAGGATGTGCGCACAGTAATGCACAATGCGGGTGCTGCTGTAATGGGGTCTGCCGAAACACGTGGTGAGAACAGGGCCATATTGGCAGCACAGCAATCGCTGGCCTCGCCACTGCTCGACAACAGAGACATCATGGGGGCAAAAAGAATATTGCTCTCTATCATTTCTGGTGAGGAAGCAGAACTTCAAATGGACGAACTCAGCGAGATCACTGAATACATTCAGGAGCAAGCCGGTGATGAGGCCGAAGTAATATTCGGTCATGGTGTGGATCCTAATATTGGTGACCGCATCCGCGTTACAGTAATTGCAACGGATTTTGCAGCTGAAACGATAATCACCAAAGCACAAGCGCAAAAGAAAGTGCATGACCTGGACAGCGCACAAAGCACTTTGTTTGAGCAAGCAGACAACTCTGTTAATCAGCGCGTGGATGAGGTGATACTCAAGCCTGTGGATAAAGACAGACCTGTTTTAAAAGCGCCAGAGAAACCTGTCGAGAAAAAACAGGAAGAAGTGCCTGAGAAGAAAGTAGATAAAGAAGAGAAAGAAGAACGAAGCTATACGTTTACTTTATTTGAGAAAAAGGAAGAACCAGTTCAGAACAAGAAAACTTTGTTTGATGAAGACGAGGATGAAGGGGAGGAGAGCTTGTTCACCAACGATGAAGACGAGTTTGAGTTGGGTAATGAGGTTTCTTCTGATCAGGTTCTAAATGAAGAGGGGATGATGGAGTACCGAAAAACCAAGGAAAGACTTCAGCAGCAGGCCAAAGACAGAAGAGAGAAGTTAAAGGCTGCCAAGAAGCACGAAATGACTAAAGAGGAATTCAATGAGAAGTGGTCATTGCCTGCTTACCTGCGCAGGGGTGTTAAGATGAGTAATGTACCTCACTCATCAGAGCCCTACATATCGAGGTATAATTTGAATGACGAGAACAGCATTCTCGGCAACAACAAGTTTTTACATGATAATGTAGACTAGTATCTATTTTAGACATGACGATTTATTTAGTGGTTAAATGAATCCAAAGAAATGGCATTCCCGGTCACGACAGGTCTTTACTCCATTCGTAGTGGTTGTTGGTTGTAAATATTTTTTGCCGGTGCCGGGATGCCTTATTTTTTAAACTGATGTAACCCATTTTTTTAAACTGAAAGCCGCCTCTGAAAAGGGGCGGCTTTTGTATTTAGGGAATGATCCTTCCTATCGAATTATAGAAAGGTAATGAGGAATAATATTCCCTATCTTTAGCCATCTAATACAATGCCATGTCCAAACGCTTCGTATACATCACCTTTCCTCTTATTCTCTTACTTGGAGTTTATTTTCTAGGGCCGGAGCCAGAGAAACCGAAATTTGAAAGTGCAATGCCCGTTGTCCCTTCCAACCCTGATCAGTTGGAAGATTATATTCGTCAGCAAGAAGCAAAGCACAATGTAAAACCTGACAACGAAGCGCGCATCATTTGGCTCGATAGCAACCGCCAGAAAACGGAGTATAGTGTAGTGTACCTGCATGGTTTCTCCGCTTCACAAGAGGAAGGCGATCCTGTTCATTCCGATTTTGCAAAGAAGTTTGGATGCAACCTGTATCTACCCCGGTTGGCGGATCATGGTATCGACACCACAGAGCAGTTGTTATATTTTACTCCTGATCGGTTGTGGGAAAGTTCAAAGGAAGCCTTAGCAATTGGTAAAGCCATCGGTAATAGGGTAATCCTGATGAGTACCTCTACTGGCGGCACCATGGCCTTAATGCTGGCTGCCGAGTATCCTGAAGACGTATACGCATTGATCAACATGTCGCCCAATATTGAGATCAATGACCCCAATGCTTTTCTTTTGAATGACCCCTGGGGATTGCAAATAGCAAGAAGGGTGATAGGCAGCGACTATCAAGTAATTAACTATAATCCAGATCGGCAACAATATTGGAATGGGCAATACAGATTGGAAGCGCTCACCCAGCTACAAGAGTTGATCGAGGACAAAATGAATACCACTACTTTTAACAAAGTCAATCAACCTTGTCTTACGCTGTATTATTATAAAGACGAGGAAAATCAGGACCCTACCGTAAAGGTGAGCGCCATGTTAAAAATGCATGAGGCATTGGGAACAGGGCCAGCGTTGAAAGAAGCCATTGCTATCCCCAATGCGGGGGCGCATGTGATGGGCTCGCATCTGGTATCCAAAGACCTGGAGTCTGTGCAAAAGGCAATCAATGACTTTGCAGAGCAGAAGCTGGGGTTGAAACCAATTAACTGATCGTCATTGCGAGGGATTCCGATAGTTATCGGAAGACCGAAGCAATCCCCCAAAGCGTACATGTAAGTTTATTAAGAGATTGCTTCACGCCATCGCTTTAGCCCTACGCTTCAGTTAGCAATGACGTGATGGAGATTGCTTCACGCTTTCCCACATTCATTCCCTTCAGTTCGCAATGACGCATTTGCGAGAGTTTCATCATGCTGTGGGTTTTTATTATTTTAGAATATGGAACGGGGTGGCAGCGTTTATATTATGACTAACGTTCATCATACTGCGCTTTATACTGGTGTGACATCTGATTTATTCACGCGCGTTACTGAACATCGTGAGAAGGCATATCCCAAAAGTTTCACATCACGATACAATTTATTTATTCTGGTCTACTATGAAAACTTTCATTTAATTGAAGAGGCTATTGCCAGAGAAAAGCAAATCAAAGCAGGGTCAAGAAAGAAAAAGGAAAAGCTAATTAGTTCAATCAATCCAGAATGGAATGATTTGTACGAGGAGATTAAGCGTTGGTAATAGAATAATAACCGTCATTGCGAGGGATTCCGATAACTATCGGAAGACCGAAGCAATCTCCAAATAGTACTTGTGAGTTTGTTAGGGGATTGCTTCACTCCAACGCTTTAGCCCTCGCTTCAGTTCGCAATGACGTGACGGAGATTGCTTCACGCTTTCCCACATTCCATCCCTTCAGTTCGCAATGACGTGA
>DDTF01000057.1:66308-108775 GCA_002345965.1 Flammeovirgaceae bacterium UBA2371 | reverse complement strand
GAAAATGAAGAGATCAAGAACATGATTACTGCCTTGGGGGTGACCTTTGGAACGGAGGATGACCACAAGGCATTGAACATGAAAAAATTGCGCTATCATAAAGTAATTATAATGACGGATGCGGATGTAGACGGAAGTCATATCCGGACTTTGATCCTTACTTTCTTTTTCAGATACATGAGAGAGTTAATAGAACAAGGCTATGTATACATCGCTCTACCCCCGCTGTATTTACTGAAAAGAGGTAAGGAAGAACGCTATTGCTGGACAGAAGAGGACAGAGAGGCTTTTGTCAAAGAGATGGCCAAAGATGGTAAGGAAGAGAGCATCAACGTGCAGCGATATAAAGGATTGGGAGAAATGAATCCTGAGCAATTATGGTCCACCACAATGGATCCTGCAAGAAGGTCATTGAAAATTGTAAATATTGAATCGGCTGCAGAGGCGGATCACCTGTTTTCTATGCTGATGGGGGATGAAGTTGCTCCGCGAAGAGAATTCATTGAGAAGAATGCCAAATATGCGCGCATTGATATCTAAGAGGTTATGAGTACAGGCGCTGGTGTAATGGATGGACATAAGGAGGTGGAGGATAAAATTGCTCGTCAGATTTTTGAGAGCAATTACATTAGCCGCGACCTCAGCTGGCTTCAATTTAATTACAGGGTACTCGACCAAGCCAAACACATCGATCGAAGTATTTTCGATCGTTTGAAATTTCTATCGATTACTGCCAGTAATCTGGATGAGTTTTGCACCATTCGATTGGGAAGCTTGTACAACTACATTGATTATGGAAAGAGCAGGGTAGACTATTGTGGATTACGCGAGACACCCTTTCGCAGTTTGCTGCTCACCGAAACAAGGAAGTTTGTAGAGGGTCAGAATGACTATTACATCCGCAAGCTGAAGCCTCAATTTCAAAATAATAATTTTCTCATTGCCGACTACGATGTACTTACGGTAGAGGAGTGCGATCGGGTAGACAAGTATTTTTCAATGACTATCTATCCCATGCTTACTCCCATGGTGTTTGATAGTTATCATACCTTCCCTGTACTTAAAAACCATCGCTTACTATTTGGTGTGGTGACAAAAGTAGACGGGGAAACAAGCAACAATAAACGGGTTTCCTTTATTCAGGTTCCTAATAATATCACCAGGTTTTACGAGATCATGCGGCCGGATGGAATGATTCTTTTCATACCCATAGAGACCATCATCAGGAAAAACATACAGGTCCTCTTCAGGAATGTGGAGATACGAAGCATCAATCTCTTTAGGATCAACAGGAATGGTGATTTTACACTCGATGAAAGTGAAGACATTGAGTCTAATTTCCTGGAAGAACTCAGGATAAAGCTGCAGACAAGGAAATCTGGAAGAGTGGTAAGGTTGGATGTACTGGAAAATGCCGATCCATGGATGTTGAGGGTGCTGAAAATCCAGTGGGACATTGATGATCAAAACATTATCACCATTCCAAAGGAGAGTTTACTTGACTTCACCGGGTTACTGCAAATTACTAATCACAGGGAGTTTAAAGGACAGAGAATTCAGGGAGGTACTCCTGTACCGCCTATTTCCTTTCCTGAATTAGGTACTCGTGATTTATTTGATGCATTAAAAGAACATGATGTGCTATTGCATCATCCCTATAACTCCATCGAACCAGTTTTGGATCTTCTCGAGAAAGCGGCTGAAGACCCCAAGGTGCTTTCCATCAAAATAACAATTTACCGGGTTTCTAAGGAGTCGCGGGTAACAGCAGCGCTGCTCAGGGCTGCTGAAAATGGTAAGCATGTGTCTGTTCTTTTTGAAGTGAAGGCACGCTTTGACGAGGAAAATAATCTTAGAGAAGCCAAGCGATTGCAGAAGGCAGGGTGTTTTGTAATCTATGGTATAAGCAGTTTGAAGACGCACACCAAGTTGCTTTTGATTGTCAGACAGGAAGAAGATGATAAAGTATACCGGTATGTGCACCTGTCCAGCGGCAACTACAACGAAACCACTTCTCGCCTGTATACCGACATTGGTCTGCTGAGTACCAATGAAGTATATGCCAATGATGTGTCAGAATTCTTCAACGTAATTACAGGCCATTCACAACCATCTACATATCGCAACCTCATTACATCACCAAGGGATATGCGTATTCAGTTATGCAATCTGGTGCAACGAGAAGCAGAGAATGCTAAAAATGGAATTCCCGCAGGGATTGTGTTTAAGCTGAATTCACTTCAGGACAAGGAACTGATAGATGCTTTGTACGAAGCATCACAAGCAGGGGTTCAAATTAAATTGATTGTGAGAGGAATTTGCTGCCTGCGCCCAGGTAGAAAAGGACTAAGCGAAAACATCGAGGTGCTATCGCTTGTCGGTGAATTTTTAGAACACTCCAGGGTTTATTATTTCCATAATGCGGGCGACCCCAAAGTATACATCGGAAGTGCAGATGCGATGGTAAGAAGTTTTGACCGCAGGGTTGAATCATTGTTTTTGCTGGAGCAGGAAATGTTAAAGAAGCAGGTCATGAATATCGTAAGATATAACCTGAGGGACAACGTAAATGCTTACACCATGAAGGAAGATGGCGGCTATGTTGTAAAAGATCTTAATGGTGAGCCACCATTTAATGTACACAAGGAGTTCTACCTGGTTACCAGGGAGATTATTGAATCAGTGAAACTGTTCTAGAATTTGATCTTGCTTTGCTTTTGATTCTTCTCCAGTAAATAAAGCAGCATACCGTCTTTTAGCCCTACATCGGGTACCATTATACTTTGCGCATGGGCCCATTCCATCACCTTAATATAAATGCTGCTGGCAGGAATGATGACATCCGCACGATCGGGGTTCATCTGAAGTTCGTAAATGCGTTGATCCATGGTAAGTGCGGCTACGCGGTCCCGCACATCCTTCACCATTTTCAGACTAATGGTTTTGCCAGGTTTTTTTCCTGCCAATTCAAATATTTTACTAATGTTTCCGCCAGTACCTACTGCTATAAGCCTGCCATAATTTTTTTTGACATTGGTCTTGATCCATTTTTCCATATCTGTCCACATGATGGGTAAATCAGTGTGTTCCAGCATGCGTACAGATCCAACTTTGAATGAACGGGTTTTTACCTTCTTGCCGTGCACGTACAAATTGAGTTCTGTGCTACCACCTCCTACGTCAATGTGAAGATACGTATGGTCGGTGAGGTACGATGCAATGGCCCTGTTGATCAAATCAGCTTCTTCTTTTCCTGAGATGACATTGATGGTGAGACCCAGTTCATTATAAACTCGCTCTATTAGTTTTTTACCATTTTCTGATTCTCGCATGGCAGAAGTGGCACAAAACAGGTAATCATCCGCTTCATAAAGCTCTAACATGGTTTTGTAAGCACTCATCAGCTTCATGAACTTGGCTATGCTCTCCTTACTGATTTTGCCGGTAGAGAAAACGTCATGACCCAGGCGCAAGGGAAAACGGATATATTCTAGCTTCTTGAAGAGAATTTTTGGACCCCTATCGAGCACCGTTGAAATTTGAAAGCGGATGGCATTAGAGCCAATGTCGATGGCTGCGAGTTTCAAATGAGTGATATAGCGTGAACATTCATTTCACTAGCAAAATAAGCATATTGGCACTTCATTTTTAGCATGTAATTGCATTTCTTTGCAGTGCTTATCCAGAAAGACGGAGGGATTGGGCCCTTTGATGTCTTAGCAACTTGTTCGCCAGCAGCGAATGTTGTGCTAATTCCCATCCAGACTTAATTGTCAGGAGAAGATGAGCAGCCACCTATACGGCTCTTTCTGGATGTAAGCAGTGATTAAACATCGGAAGAGTGAAGACCATTCAAGAAATTTTAAAGAGCAGGATCATGGTGCTGGATGGCGCCATGGGCACAATGATACAACGCCACACGTTGGAGGAGGCGGATTTTAGAGGTGAACGATTTAAAGATCATGCACATCCGCTGAAAGGCAATAACGACCTTCTTTCTTTAACGCAGCCAGAAATTATTAAGTCGATCCATCGGCAATACTTTGAGGCAGGTGCCGATATAGTAGAAACGAATACTTTCAGCGGTACCTCAGTGGCACAGGCCGATTATCACCTGGAACACATCGTCTATGAATTGAATTTCGAGTCGGCCAGAATTGCAAAAGAAGTTGCCGTAGAGGTGACAAAGCAAAACCCCGACAAACCCAGATTTGTGGCTGGAGCAATGGGGCCTACCAATAAAACGGCTTCCCTTTCACCAGATGTTAATAACCCCGGATATCGCGCCATTACATTTGATCAACTCAAAGAAGCCTACAAGGAACAGGCAAGGGGTTTGATGGATGGAGGATCCGACCTGCTTTTGGTAGAAACAATATTTGATACGCTCAATGCCAAGATCGCATTGTTTGCCATTCAGGAACTTTTTGAGGAGACAGGAAAGGAAATTCCAATCATGGTTTCTGGCACCATCACCGATGCCAGTGGCAGAACCCTCTCTGGACAAACCACTGAAGCATTTCTGATCTCAGTTTCACACGTACCCCTTTTGAGCATAGGACTGAATTGCGCGCTAGGCGCCTCTCAATTGAGGCCCTATCTGCAAACGCTCAATGAGAAGGCTCCTTTTTTTGTGAGTGCTTATCCCAATGCAGGATTGCCCAATGAGTTTGGACAGTACGATCAGGGACCGGATGAGATGGGCCGGCAGATAGAGGAATTCCTTAAAGAAGGTCTGGTTAATATTATTGGTGGTTGCTGTGGAACTACCCCGGATCACATTAAGATAATAGCAGAGTTGGCGGCCAGGTATTCACCTCGTGACGTACATGCCAGTGTTACAGGTTCAATGTGATTTTGATTATAAATTCAAGTTCTACATATACTAAGATTAGAGAATTACATCCATAATGGACAATAGACTACTACAATTAAGTGGATTAGAAGCAGTAACGATTACAGCCGCCTCCAACTTTATGAATATTGGAGAACGAACCAATGTTACCGGAAGCGCTAAGTTTTTGCGATTGATCAAAGACGGAAATTTTGAGCAGGCACTTGAAGTTGCATTGGACCAGGTGCGTGGTGGGGCGCAGGTGATTGACGTGAACATGGACGAGGGGATGCTGGACAGCAAAGAGGCCATGGTCAAATTTTTGAACCTGATGGCCGCTGAACCAGAAATAGCTAAAGTGCCTTTCATGATCGACTCCTCCAAATGGGATGTCATTGAGGCCGGACTGAAATGCTTACAGGGAAAAGGTATTGTTAATTCCATCAGCATGAAGGAGGGGGAGAAGGAGTTTATTCGACAGGCTAAACTGGTGAGAAGATATGGTGCGGCCACTGTGGTGATGGCATTTGATGAAGACGGTCAGGCCGACACTTACGAAAGAAGAATTGCTATCTGTGAACGTGCCTATCGCATATTGGTAGATCAAATTAAGTTTCCTCCATCAGACATCATATTCGATCCTAATATATTTCCCGTAGCCACAGGCATTGATGAACACAGGAACTATGCGGTGGATTTTTTCAGGGCCACCAAATGGATAAAAGAGAATTTACCAGGTGCACATGTTTCAGGTGGTGTAAGTAATGTTTCTTTTAGCTTCCGTGGCAACCAACTGGTAAGGGAAGCCATGCACTCTGCATTTTTATACCACGCCATTCAGCATGGTATGGACATGGGCATAGTCAATCCCACCATGTTGGAAGTGTATGACGAGATCCCCAAAGACTTACTGGAAAGGGTAGAGGATGTGCTGTTGAATAGGAGAGCGGATGCCACGGAACGCCTTTTGGAGTTTGCAGAAACGGTAAAAGGATCGGCTAAGAAAAAAGAAATAGATGACAGTTGGAGACAAGCTCCTATCCAGGAACGTATTACGCATTCGCTTGTCAAGGGAATTATTGATTACATAGAGGCAGACACGGAAGAGGCCAGGCAAATGTACGATAAGCCTCTGGAGGTGATTGAAGGCCCCCTGATGACGGGTATGAATGTAGTGGGAGATCTTTTTGGTGCAGGTAAAATGTTTTTGCCACAGGTGGTGAAAAGTGCGCGCGTGATGAAAAAAGCGGTTGCCTACCTGACTCCTTTCCTGGAGGAAGAAAAGAGGAGAAGTGGAAATACCGGGCAGCAGGCAGCGAAAGTGCTGCTGGCAACTGTAAAAGGAGATGTGCATGATATTGGTAAAAATATTGTAGGAGTGGTGCTCGCCTGCAACAACTACGATGTGATTGATTTGGGAGTGATGGTGCCTTCGGAGAAAATATTGGAAGTGGCGCGTAAGGAGAATGTGGATATCATTGGTCTTAGTGGCCTCATTACTCCTTCCTTGGATGAAATGGTGCATGTGGCCAAAGAAATGAAGCGGGAGAAAATGAATTTGCCTCTGCTCATAGGCGGGGCTACCACATCACGCATCCATACTGCCGTAAAGATAGATCCGGTGTATGATGGCATCGTTTCATATGTATTGGATGCATCGCGCAGTGTTCCTGTTGTCAGTGAACTAATCAATAAAAACACCATTGAGGGATTTAAGACACGGGTAAAAAAGGAGTATGCAGACTTAAGGGCTGATCATGAAAAGCGACAGGAGGCAAAAAATTACATTCCATTATCAGAGGCGAGAAAGAATAAAGTCAATATCAATTGGAATGATACTGAAGTCACCAAACCCTCATTCATTGGTGTTAAGCAGCTGGTGAATTATCCATTGACTGAAATAAGAAAGTACATTGACTGGACTCCTTTTTTTCAAACCTGGATGCTGGCTGGAAGGTATCCAGGAATACTGGAGGATAAGGTGGTAGGGGTAGAGGCAAAAAAACTTTACGATGACGCGCAGCGAATGCTGGATGGAATCATCCAAAACAATTCCTTGAGCGCCAATGGTGTAGTAGCATTTTACCCGGCCGCATCTACTGAAGACGATAGCGTGGTTTTGTATACAGATGAAAGCAGAAAAGAAAGGCTAAACCAATTTCATTTCTTGCGTCAGCAGAATATGAAAGCTAAAAACCTTCCTAACTTTTGTTTATCTGATTTTGTTGCACCCAGTGATTCGGGTAAAAAGGATTACATCGGCATGTTTGGTGTTACCGGAGGCATAGGACTGGAGGCATTAATAGAAAAATACAAAGCCGATCATGATGACTATAGTGAAATTATGGCGAAAGCACTGGCGGATCGACTGGCAGAAGCGTTTGCAGAGCTGCTGCATGAGAAGGTGAGAAAGGAACTGTGGGGCTATGCACCTCAGGAATCCCTCAACGAGGAGGATTTAATAAAAGAAAAATACCAGGGCATCAGACCGGCACCAGGATACCCCGCCTGTCCTGAGCACACCGAAAAGGGTACCTTGTTCCAGCTGTTGGAAGCCGATAAGATAGGAATGAAGTTAACCGAATCTTATGCGATGTACCCTGCAGCTGCAGTAAGTGGATTTTATTTCTCACACCCGGAATCAAAGTATTTCGGACTTGGAAAGATTAATAAAGATCAGGTGACGGACTATGCAAAGCGCAAGGGTATGACATTGGAGGAGGCAGAGCGATGGTTATCACCTAATCTGGCTTATTAATTTGTTTGACATTGAAACATTATCACATTAACTAATTATTTAACGTGAAAGTAACCGAACATTTAAAAAACGCGAACGGGAAAACACTGTTTAGCATAGAGATACTGCCTCCGCTGAAAGGAGAAAACATTCGCAGGTTGTTTGATCACATGGATCCGCTGATGGAATTCAAACCACCCTTTGTAGATGTGACCTATCACCGGGAGGAGTATGTTTACAAAAAGAAAGAAAACGGACTGCTGGAAAAGCAATCTACACGCAAACGCCCCGGTACGGTAGGTATTTGTGCCGCCATTCAAAACCATTATAAAGTAGATACAGTGCCTCACATCATTTGTGGGGGATTCTCAAAGGAGGAAACAGAAAACGCGCTTATTGACCTGCAGTTCCTGGGGATTGACAATGTGTTGGTTTTGCAGGGTGATGCCATAAAAAACGAAGGGAGATTTGTGCCCGAGCCCGATGGCCATCATTATGCATCTGAATTGCTGGAGCAGGTAATCAAAATGAACCACGGAATTTACCTGGACGAGGAATTGCAAAATATGACGCCCACCAATTTTTGTGTTGGTGTTGCAGGCTATCCCGAGAAGCATTTTTGGGCTCCCAACCTGAAAACGGATATGAAATACCTCAAGGCAAAAGTAGACATGGGTGCGGAGTACATTGTCACCCAGATGTTTTTCGACAATAAAAAATATTTTGACTTTGTGGAAAATTGCAGGGCGATAGGAATTGAAGTACCCATCATACCAGGACTAAAACCGATTACAACAAAAGCACAAAGCAATATACTGCCTACCATTTTCCATATTGATCTGCCGGAAGAACTGGCGGATGAAGTAGAAAAGTGTAAAGACAACAATGCAGTAAAGGAAGTAGGCGTAGAGTGGGCGATCAATCAATCACGTGAACTGATGAAGCAGGGAGTGCCTACGCTTCATTACTATTCAATGGGAAAGTCAGATCCTATCTATCGCATTGCGAAAGAATTGTTTTAAAAGTGCATCAGGTAGAATAAAAAAAGGCTGCTCGTTGGAGCAGCCTTTTTTTATTGGTAATAAAATTAATTAAGGAATCGGCAATGCGGTTGCGCTGTACAAACTCACATCGGTGAGCGGTACAGTGGCACCAAATTTTGCATTGATCGCCTCAATGAATACCCTCGACAAGAAAGCGTAACCTCTGCTATTGGGATGTACACCATCTTCAGAATACATTCCCGTAGGAGGGTTAATGTTAGGAGTGATAGTTACCCCGTTCAACACGGTTGCTTTGTTTGTTACCAAAGTAGCCAATGCACTGCTGATGTCAGCAAGGGCCATTTTGGTTGTATTTGTGGTAACGGTTGATGCAATAGTAGCATTGAATGCTTCTCTTGCTGCATTTATAGCGGTTATCTCAGACGGAATCAAAACATATTGATCAGCCAGAGGAACTGTTACACCATTGATCATTGTTGGATTGCCGCCAACCAATGTGCCGAGCACTGCGCCTGCACCAAGGGGCAAAATATCAGTAGCAGTGGTTTGTCTTACTTTTTGGTAAGGGGTAAGCGCTGCACGCTGCGAAGCGTTAATTGCACCAGCTCCTTGTAACTTATCAAACTCAGAACCTAAATCAGTAAGTGTTTCATCGCTTATTAACGCTTTGTTGGTACACGAAGCAGTAAAGGTCACTTTCCTGGTAGCGATTTCAGCAGCCAATGCATCAGAGATGCCAAACGCAGCCTTGTTGGCAAGTAAGCCATCAAGTGCAGCATTGTATCCGGCAAACCCTCCTGCTACCTGTGTAGCAGATGAAGCATCCAAAGGAATAGGATTGTAAGCAATTGATGTAAAGTGTGGCATCTTGAAAATGTCAGGGAAATTTCCTACCACTACCTTCATGTTTGGATTAGCACCGAGCAATGAAGAAATTAAGGCGCCATATTGTCCGGCAAAAGCACCAGATGAATTCAATGGAGCTTTTGTTGGATCACCTCCAAAGGCAGCATATAAGAAGAAATCATCAAGTCCAATCCAAACTAAAGCAAAGGTACCCTGGGCAGCATTGGCATCAGAGATAATTGTAGAAGTACCTGGATTGGAAGCAAACCGTGCATAAAAAGGACTGAATCCAATGGCAGGATTGGGATTGGCCCAGTTTCCTGTTTGAGTTATCAAAGTTTGTCCAAGCGTAATGGCTGGTACTGCAAAGTTGTTCAAAGCAGTTTTGCTTCCAGTATACATAAAGCCAGGATTTACAGAAGGGTTGGGAATGGCTTCCACAATTCCCACAGCATACTTTTGAGCAGTGGGCTTAGGTGAGATGAGCCCAGTTGCGCAATCTGGTGTAGCGCTGTTTTGCAATAACAACCGGCCTTGCACTTTATTATCTGTTCCAGGGTTCGGGCTTACGAATAAGTTATATCCCAAAGAAGCGCCAATGTTTGGCTGATTAAACGCTCCTCCACCAACTCCCTGTACGGCAAATTGCTTGGCCATAATTGCAGGAAGTGAATTCTCCTGACCGGTTGTAAAGAGCGCTCCGCCCTGTACGCCAGCCACAAAAGAGTTTCCAATGGCGATGAACTTGGTAAAATCTGCGGAGCCTTTGGTTCCGGTAATGGGTTCTGGTGTTACCACCACCGGTGGTTCAGCCACGATCACCTCCTGCTCGCACGAAACGGTGACAAGCAGCGCGAGGGTGAGGGATGAAATGAATTTAAAATTTTTCATATCAGTTAATTTTTTAAGTCTGGATTAGTTAAAGAACTCATCAAACGTGATAGAAACATAATATTGTTGACCTACGAAAGGTGCACCAAGATTTGTTCTGTAATCACCACCTCCAATGTTGGTTCCACCTACTTTGATGGTTGATTTAAGTGAAGGCACTTTATAGTTAATCTGTGCATCAATCACGCCAAATTCAGGTACCAGCCACTCGCCATAAGACGATTGCCACAGGTACTCATGTTGCCATCTGTAGTTCACATTGAAACCAAGGTTCTTCACCACTTTACGGTTGCCCAATCCAACGCTCACTTTGTTTCTGGGTGTGTTGAAACCTGCTCTGAAATCAGGAGATTCATCGGCTTCAAAATAAGCCCAGCTCCAGTTTCCATTTACAGTAAAGTTTCTGGGCAGACTATAAGTCATACCTAATCCTACACCATAAGACTGTACCTTTTCTACAGAGTTGTTATACAAAGAGAAACGCGTTCCGGCAGGCAGTGCATTTCCCTGATGTGTAGTAGCGTTTTTGGCGGCTACTATCTGTGCACCGATAAAATCATTGTACTCAGTAAAATAACCGTTAAGGTCTATCAGGAGTTTTTTGCTGAATACACCCTTGTAACCCAATTCATAAGCTTGCAGTCTTTCAGGGGCCACATAAGGAATGTCGGCAGTTACCAGTAAAGCTGGGTTACCTCCATTAGTAGCACCTGTAGTAGGGTCCAAACTTCCTCCGGAAGCCCTGTAGGCTGCATAGGAGGCATCGGTATATCCACCACCATTATGCACACCATATCTGGATGCGTTGGCTTCAGTACTTCCCAACAGGATACCACTGGATGAAGGGAAGTAGATAAACTGTGCCTGGGTGTCAGGGTTTCTGAATCCAGTCTGGAAGGAGGCACGCAGGTTATGATTGTTGGTTACTTCATAGACGGCAGACAACCTTGGTGTTACGCGTCCTTCGAAGTTTTCATTTTTATCAAAACGAAGAGAACCCGCTAACTTTAGTTTGTTGGCAAGGGTCTTGGAGATTTGGGCGTAAGCACCAAATTCATTAATGGCAATCCTTTCAAAATTCACACCGTCTGATGGCGCTTCATTGAATACAGTTCCGTTAGTAAACAGGTTGTATTGTCTGAAGTTTCCACCGATTTGAATTTCGGCAAAACTGATCTTGTTGGCGAAGTTATAGTTGAATTCACCATGGTACAGTCTTGAATCATCAATAAAAGATGCACCAGGAGGATTTCTTTGGAAAAACTGACCTCGCACCGTGTTAATCAAATCTTTGTATGCCTGAGAACCTTGTGCAGGTCTTGCAGCATCGGCTTGCGCACGACCTGCAGCATGTGCTGCGGCTACGTTACCGGCAGGTACACCAGGTACATATCCCTGAAGTGCCAGTACATAAGTTTGCGCATAAGTAGGTGCCCATTGTGCTGCTGTAGGGCTGTAAGTTTCATTGGCAAACGCTCCCAAAGCGGACAAGTTGTAAGAATCACCGGCATCTGTAGCGGTTACATAGCCACGCAGAAACCAGTTGTCCGATTTAAACTCCAGTTTATGAAACTGTTGAGAGAAGTCACGCAAAACATATTTCTCTGTTCCCTGGTAAATTGAGCTACCACCACCATAACGGTAGTTGTACAATGCTTCCACTTTGTCGCTCAATCTATAATGCAGGGCCACATCGCCCTTAATGCTCTTCGCATCCTGACTTTCTAATAAATCTTCTTCTTTAAATCCTGTTCTCCTTAGGTCCAAAGTACCAAACGTTCCGCCAATCGGAACTGGGATCACTGCTTCATCTCCATAAAGATTCAATCCATCAAAATTGGGATTGCCGCTAAGGTCGGTGGTAGAGCTTGGGTTCACCCTGGATGTTTTGTAGTCATTGCTGGTCCAGTCGGTGGCCTGCATGAGGGAGAAGTTTACTTTGAAGGCAAACTTGTTGTTAAATGATTTAGCATAACGAAGACTGTACTGAGTGAGGGGATTTGACCCACCGGCATCAGAAGTAGTCATTCCATATTTTAACTGAGCGCTCAATCCCTGATACTCAAACGGGCTCTTGCTCTTCATGATCAAAATACCGTTGAATGCATTGGGACCGTAAAGTGCTGAGGCAGCACCGGGTACCAACTCCACACTTTCTGTATCCAATTCTCCCATTCCTACGATGTTACCTGTAGGGAAATTAAGAAGTGGAGCTTGGGTGTCCATGCCATCTACCAATTGTACAAACCGAGTGTTAGCGATAGTCGCAAACCCCCGAGTGTTTATTGCCGTAAAGTTCATGCTTCCAGAATTTACCTGCACACCTTTTACGTTGGCAAGTGCATCGTAGAAGTCGGGAGTAGCAGCTTGCTTGATGGCTGTGATATCCATTTTTTCAATGGTTACCGGAGATTGAAGTATGCTCTCCTCCACGCGGGAAGCAGATACAACTACTTCCTGGCCGAGTAAAGACTGCTCTTCCATAATAATTTCAAGTCCTGTAGTATTCGCTTCTGTGATTTGCAATTCCTGACTGGCAAAACCAATGAAGGAAAAACTAAGGGTAAACGGAGGGCTTTGATTTAGGCTAAGTTGAAAATTGCCATTTTGGTCGGAAATAGTTCCAACTACAAAGCCTTTAACAATAATGTTTACACCAGCAAGTGATTCATTGGTACTGCCATCTTTGACTGTTCCCGATACAGTACTCTGTGCATAGGCACCGAGGGTACTTCCCAGAACAACAAAAAACGCCAGTGCGAATTTTGTGTAGATTTTATTCATAAGAAAAAGGTTAAGTTTCAGTTAAATCTACAAGATTTTAGCCAAAACCTAACAGTTGTCCGTGAGGTTTTTTGGCACCTGCACTGGTCTAGTGATCTTAGTCATAAAAGGTGGGAGGGGAAAGAAGAGTGTTTGCTAAAGTTGTTTAACGATTATCCCCTGTTCTCTTTGATGTGCTTGACCAGCTTTTCACAGAGGAGGTTGATCTCGGTGGCCATAAATTCATCACCTGTGGCAGTAAGGGCACTTTGAGCCAATCCGCCCAAACAATCAATATAAAACCGCTTCATCTCGTCTACAGGCATATCTTTTGTCCATAAATCGATGCGAAGGGTATTTTTTTGCTGATGATCCCACAAGGAAAGACTGATCGATTTTGTCTCAGACAATTCATCGGGCTTGTCAGAGGCATCCCAGGTGATGCGTTCGGGTGTGTTTTTTTCGTCTAGCTCTACTACAAAATTTATCGTGGACTTCTTCATGATTACGTTTTCAGATGTTGGTTGTAAAAATTAATGTAAAATTTCATGGATTCAGGATTCCTTAAGGCGCCTTTGTTTACTACCTGATCAGGATCTCTACCCATAAAGATTTTCTTGATTGGGGCCTCCGTCTTCTTGCCACTGATGGTATAAGGAACATCAGCCGTTTCAAAAATGGCATCAGGGATGTGCCTTGGGCTATAGGCATCTTTGATGGTTTTATTGATTTTGGTTTTTAATTCATCGGTCAAAACAGCATTTTCAGCCATTACCACAAACAAAGGCATATAAAATTCCCCTTTGTCTCTCTCCACACAAATGATCACACTGTCTTTGATCTCTTTGATCTGGTCCACGGCCCGGTAAATCTCGCTGGTGCCTATGCGCACGCCCCCACGGTTCAAGGTAGCATCGGATCTTCCGTAAATGATCACGCCATTATTTTCCGTGATTTCTATCCAATCGCCATGTCTCCATATGCCAGGGTACATTTCAAAGTAGCTTTCATGGTATCGTTCAAAATTGGGGTCGTTCCACAGGAATATGGGCATTGATGGCATAGGCTGGGTAATTACCATCTCGCCAACGGTCTGGTTTACTTCGTTACCATCATCATCATAGGCATACAACGAACATCCCAGTGTTCTGCATTGTATTTCTCCCTGATGTACAGGCAGCAGCGCATTACCACCCACAAAACCGCTACAGACATCTGTGCCACCACTCATGCTTGTAAGCCACACATCAGACTTTACCTGCTCATATACATAGTCAAAGCCTTCGGGTGGGAGTGTGCTGCCTGTAGAACCAATGGCCCTGAGGTGCTGCAAATCAAAAGTGCTGCCTGGGGTAATGTTGGCCTTAATGTTGGCCAGCAAAAATCCAGCGCTGGTTCCAAAGTGATTCATCTTGGTATCGGCAGCAAATTTCCATAGCACGTTGAGATCAGGAAAAGCAGGGCTTCCGTCATAGAGCACCATTATCCCTTCGCATAGCAGGCTGGCTTGAATATGGTTCCACATCATCCAACCAGTAGTGGTGTACCAAAAGCAGGTTTCTCCTGGCTGTAAGTCTTTATGGAAAGTAAGGTATTTCAATTGCTCCAAAAGAATGCCACCCTGTGAGTGTGTAATGGCCTTAGGAAGTCCAGTAGTACCACTTGAGTACAATACCCAGATGGGATGATTGAATTCTACCCGGGTGAAACTCAACACAGCCGAACGATTCTTCATGATGGTAGACCACAACTGATGATCTATCTTAATCCTGGGAGCCGAAGATATCAGAACTACTTTTTCTATAGAGGGAATTGCATTCACTACTGCCTCAATTACTTCGCTTTTATCAAACTCCTTACCACCATAGGAGTACTTATCCATTGCGACAAATACTTTTGGTTCTATCTGTGCAAAACGATCAATGACCGACTGCGTGCCAAAATCAGGGGAGCAACTAGACCACACCGCACCTATACTATTGGCAGCCAAAAAGGCAACTGTAGCCTGTGGCACACATGGGATATAGGCCACTACACGATCGCCTTGCCGCACACCGGACGCTACCAGAAAACTTTGAAAGGCAGCGGTATCTTGTTTTAACTCATCCCACGTAATGTGCTGGATGGGTGTTTTTTCACTCGCGTGAATAATGGCGGTTTCTCCTTGTTTGAAGTTCCTGAAAATATGTTCTGCATAATTGAGGTGAGCTCCTTCAAACCATTTGATGCCCGGCATTTTGTCACCAGAGCGCACGGCCTTGTATTCACCATCGGAGATAATATTGAAATAACTCCAAAGGCTTTTCCAGAAATCGTCAATGTGATTGATCGACCATTGCCACAATTGATCGTAGTCCTTGAAGTTCAAACCCAAATGTTCGACAAGCCATGTGCGATAACGGGTGAGGTTGGCATTTTTGATAGATTCAGCAGTGGGTTTCCAAAGCACTTTTCTCATAGCCATTTTTTTTCTTGTAGTTCACGCAGCGCAAATACCTTGTCTGCCTGCAATTGTTTTTTTAAAGCTTCAAGATCACCAAAATGAGCGTCTTTTCGTATCGACCCCATCAGGTGAATGGTGATGTTTTCACCATAGATGTCCTTATCAAAGTCAAAGATATTCACTTCTATTGATCTTTGTGTGCCGCCTACTGTAGGCCTGTTGCCAATGTATAACATGCCTCCATAAGTAATTTCAGCATGAACAACGGTAACCGTATAGATGCCCTCCGCTGGAATAAGTTTGTAGTGAGAATCTACGTCTACGTTGGCTGTAGGAAATCCCAACACTCTGCCCAGTTTTTCTCCTTTGATCACCCGGCCAGAAATGGAATAAGGTTTGCCTAAAAAGTGAGTTGCTGTTTCAATGTCTCCTTCCAAAAGAGCTTTTCGGATTTTGGTAGAACTTACGCCTACATCATCCACATCCTGTCTTGAAATTTCCTCCACATCAAATCCGTACTGCGGGCCATTGAGTTTAAGCTGCTCAAAGCTTCCTTCACGATTTTTACCAAACCGATGATCGTATCCGATTACCAGTTTTTTGGTGCCAATTTGTTTCACCAGAATGTTGTCAATGAACTCCTGTGAAGTTTTTTGTGAAAACTCTTTGGTGAAAGGTATTCTCAGGAGGTGTTGTATGCCTTGTTCTTTTAACAATTCGGCTTTTTCTTCAAAAGTGTTCAATACCTGTAAAGTATTTTCTTCCGGGTAAAGCACCAATCTTGGGTGGGGCCAAAAGGTGATCACCACGGTTTCTCCGTTGTGTTTCTCCGCAATCTCTTTAAGTCTTTTAAGAATCCTCTGATGTCCGATATGCACACCATCAAAAGTACCGCTGGTTACTACCGCGTTGGTGAGTTTCGGAAAGTCGTCAATGCTATGATAAATTTTCATGACTCAGTTGCTCCAGTGTTTGGGCATCTTCAAGTAAAAAATCCCCAATACGAGTACGGCAAAGTTCAGATAGATAGGCGCCAACTCCAAGCGCCTCACCCATATCCCTTGCCAAACTCCGAATATAGGTGCCTTTAGAACAAACTATCCTGAATTCTATTTCAGGCAGGTTGATACGGGTGATTTGAAATACACTTACTGTGACTTCCCTGGCTTTTAGTTGAGTATCCTCGCCTGCCCGGGCCAATTTGTAGGCCCTTTTACCATCTACTTTGATGGCAGAATGGAGAGGAGGGATCTGCTCAATCACTCCGGTCAACTGACTTGCTGCCTGGTGAATCATCTCCTCCGTGACTCCTGAAATATCCAGAGCGGGCGTAGGGGTGGTTTCCAGGTCGTACGAGGGAGTTGTCTGGCCGATGATCATCTTACCGGTATATTCTTTCTCCTGCGCCTGAAACTCTTCTATGCGTTTGGTCATCTTACCGGTGCATAGGATGAGCAAACCAGTAGCCAGCGGGTCTAGTGTGCCGGCATGGCCTATCTTTTTGATTTTAAGGATACCACGGAGTTTTTTCACCACATCGAAGGAAGTCCATCTCAATGGTTTGTTGATTAAAAGCACTTTGTCTGTTGAGTCCGGTTCCATTTTTTAAAGAACGGATAACTCAACACCAAATAAGAATAGTATTAGGATCAACAAACCCAGGATGATGCGATAATAACCAAACCATTTAAAGCCATGCTTGGTAAGAAAAGTAATAAAAGACTTAATAGCGATCATGGCTACAATAAAGGCTACCACATTGCCAACCAATAACAGCACGACTTCGTTCGTCCCAAAACTGTTTCCTTCCTGGTAGAATTTCAAAAGCTTGTAAGCGGTAGCTGCAAACATGGTAGGTACAGCCAGAAAGAAAGAAAATTCCGCAGCTGCTTTTTTATTGAGCCCTTGTGTCAGTCCACCGATAATGGTTGCAGCAGACCGGGATACTCCGGGTATCATGGCAATGGTTTGAAATAAACCAATCTTAAAAGCGTTGGGGTAGGAGACTCCGTCTTTACCTTTCTCGCCTGTCTCTTTAAAAATTTTGTCGATAAACAAGAACAGAACACCACCCAATATCAATGTAACGGCAACCACCTCTACGCGCTCAAGCAATGCATCGATATAATCGTTGAACAACAATCCCATTACCGCAGCGGGGATGAACGCTACCAATAATTTATAATAAAAAGACAGGGTGACGAAAAAACGTTTCCAATACAAAACCACAACCGATAGAATGGCGCCAAACTGTATGGCAATGGTAAACGTTTTGGTAAAAGAATCATCCGCTATTCCCATGAGAGAAGAGGTGATAATCATGTGACCAGTAGAAGAAACGGGCAAGAATTCTGTCAGGCCTTCTACAATGGCCAGAATGATAGCTTGGAGAACAGACATGTAATGCCTTTATTTTTTTTCTTTCGGAGTATACAGAATGGCGTAGATTTCCAGGATAAATCCTGCTACCACTACAATGGGACTAAGTGTGATGCCCATAAATCCAAATCCATACGGTTCTGAATCAAGAGACATAATGGTAAATCCCACGGCCACCGTCAGCAGCCCTATGATCATGAGTTGGTAGTTTTTTCTTGTAAATGGAAGTTTGTTCATTTTTTAGTAGAGTTGATCCAGGGATAACTTTAAATATTTGTTTACCGCTCTCCATGTGCTGATTAGTGCTACCAGGATGCCGGTAACCAATAACGTGATTGCCAGGAAAATTAAACGTTCTGTATTCTGTATGAGTGCAAGGTCTTCAATTCGTTTGTTACCCAACATGATAAGACCTATTAACAGCAAGGAAGCAATTACACCTGCCAATAGGCCATGTGCCATGGCCCGGTATAAAAAGGGTCTTTGAATGAATCCACTGGTGGCACCCACCAACTGCATGGAGCGAATGATGAAGCGTTGTGAGAACAGGGCCAGCCGTACTGTATTATTGATCAGGAGTACAACTGTGAATAACAGGAGCAGGGCAATACCCAAAAGGATGATGCTTATCTTGGTTACATTCTTATTGATTGAATCAATAACGTTCTCCACATAATAAACCTGAAACACACCGCTTAACTTTTCTACTTCGGCTTTGATGGCCGATAGCTTGCTCGCGTCATGGTAATTTTCATCGATGCTGATGAGGAAAGCATCCCGTAATGGATTTTCGCCCAAAAACTGTTGAAAGTCTTCTCCCGTTTCTTCAATAAACTGCTTGGCAGCTTCTTCTTTGGATACAAACTTTACCGCACCCGGAGCATTTTTGGCAGTGTAGGGTTTGGTAGCAAGCGTTTTTTGTATTTGCAGGCGTTGTGCCTCCGTTACCCTGCTTTGGAGGAAAACCTGGATTTTTACGCTTTCTCTTACCACCCTCTCCAACTCCTTGGAGTAAATGATGAGCGCACCAAATACACCGATTACGAATAGCGCAAGTGAAATGCTAAAGACCACGCTTAAGTAGGGGTAACTACCCAGCTTTTTCTTTTTGACCTTGAATTTTGGAGTTTCTCCCATCATCAGTCCCAAAGATAATGAGATTGATGATTTATGCCTACCCGTTAAACTAAACGCTGTTAATTCTTCTTACGGTACTTGTCCAGCTTTTTGAGTAACAGCACATCCCTAATCATGATCAAAGGAACCACATTCTCATCCCTTTGGTCTAAATGATAATAACTGTCCTTGTAGTAAAGGAATAGGGTATGCGTACCTCCATTGATCTCAATGATCTCATAAAGGCTAGCATCAAATGGACCATAAAGTACCAGTTTACCGTTCGCAAACTGATAATGGAAGGAGTAATTCTTATCCGTATTATTCAATTCTACTTCCACGGTGGATGCGCTGACGGAGGGTTTGGTAGTTGGCTTGGGTGAGTTCACCTCTTCACTGCTGTCTTCCAGGTCTTTAGTAAGGTCCATGACCTCCACTTTGGGAATGGCCACCTTTCCATCTGTCATTTTCTTAATGGAAGATGGTTTTTCTTGTTTGGCAGCAGGCTCTGTTTTAGGTTTTTCTTTTTCAGTCTCCGCAATGGAGGTTGTTTCTGGTTCCTGAACAGGAGTCACCGGTTGTTCAGTAACTGTTTCAGCGGGTTGACTTTTAATCTCTTCTGTGGGTGTAGATCGAAGTCCGAAATAAAGGGCGGTACCAAGGATACCCACCGAAATGGTTGCAAGCGCAATTTTACCTGTCAGGGCGCTGTAGGCTCCACCTACAGGCACATTGTTGAGCATGGCTTTAAGTTCAGCGACTCGAGCAGACTTGACTCCCTCAATAATTGTTTTCTGAAAATTTACCTCTGCTTTCAGCTGAGGGTCCGCTTGCATTTGCTGCTCGAATGCGGCTTTTGCAGCGTCATCCATGCGGTTGGTCAAATATTGTTCTACTAATTCAAATTGGCTCATTCTTAATTAATCTAAAAAGTCCTGTTCGGAGTATTGAGACTTCACCAGCTCATCTAATTTTTGTTTACACTTATATTTTTTAGTCTTTGCAGTATCCGTGTTGGCAAACCCAAGTCTGTCCGCTATCTCCTGCATCGACATCTCGTCAAAATAATAATACATCAAAACCTTCCTACAAGTTTCACCAAGTTGGTCTAAACACTTGGCCATTATTTTCGCTCGCTCCGGAGTATCCATGTCTATGGATACAGCAGAGTCTTTTGCTTCATGGGAAAGCCGTTTTTTTCTATCCAATTCCTTTCTCCATAGATTCTGGCATATACTGTACACGTATGTGCTGATCTTGGAGGTAAGTACCAGATTTCCTGACCTGGCTTTCTGCCAGAATACAACCAATGCATCCTGGTAAACATCTCTTGCCTCATCTTCAGTTCCACTATTGGTGATCACCAGCTTGGTCATCATGCGATAGTATTTTTTGTAGATGAATTCAAGAGCCTTTTCGTCTCCCTCCTTTATTCTTTCAAAGATCTCTGTTTCGTCCATCTTGGAACCTGAATTGAATACCCTGAATGCCACTGCTGGTAACCTTGTTTAGTGATGAATGGATGTTTTCTGGGTTAAAGATCGTTAAATTCAGATAAACAGCGGTTATTTCTCCCGGTGCCATGTCTGAGTACGGTAAAATGGGCCCCAGTAACCCCTTACTTTTAGATTATCTCCCTCCAGCCATAAACGACAGCGATAGATCTTGCCCACTTTAGGATCGAGAATCGTTCCTCCACCATAGGCCTGTTCGTCACGGACCATTTCTTTGATAATCTCCATGCCCAATACCTTTTTGTTATAACGAGGATCGTCTTCTGGGCACTCGCTGCAAACGGGATCCTGGTCTTCATCAGGGCCACGGAATAATTTAATGATCTTACCATAGACCTTGCCGTTGTAGGCAAATATCTCCACAATGGATTTGGCTTCTAGGGTTTCATCATCTATCGTTTTCCATTTGCCGATGATAGACTGCGTGTAGGCAGGGGCCACCGCAAAAAATATCAACATGGACAGAATCCAACCGGGTTTGAACATAGGCCTAAAATAAATAAAAAAGGTCATGCAATAAGCATGACCTTTAATACTATTATGAGTATAAATTATTTCACTTCTTCAATAACAACTGGTGTTTCAGCAACAACCTCAGTTTTCACTTCTGGTACTGACTTCAATGCAGTGCTATCATCTGAGTTAACCAATAGAGGCGCAATAACCAATGCCACTACAGACATCAGCTTCAGCAAGATATTCAATGAAGGTCCGGAGGTGTCTTTGAAAGGATCACCTACTGTATCACCAACAACGGCTGCCTTATGGGGATCAGACTTTTTGTAGAACATCTCACCATTGATTTCAACACCTTCTTCGAAGCTTTTCTTTGCATTGTCCCATGCACCACCCGCATTGGACTGGAAGATGGCCATCAACACACCGCAAACGGTTACACCAGCCAGCATACCACCCAATGATTCAACGCCAAATCCTGGCATGAAGGCGATGATTACAGGGGCAGCAATGGCCATCACACCTGGCAGAACCATTTCACGAAGGGCAGCTTTGGTAGATATATCCACACACTTACCGTATTCCGCTTTTCCATCTGCATCATTAAAAGTTTGCTGATCTTCAGCAGACCAATTCTTCATTTCAGTATCACCGTTCTTTCTCATTACTGCCAGGGCAGCTTTCAATTGAGGGATATTGGCAAATTGTCTTCTTACTTCTTCGATCATGGCCATAGCGGCACGACCTACAGCACCCATCGACAAGGCAGAGAATACAAATGGAAGCATACCTCCAATAAATAAACCAGCCATTACGTTGGCCTTAGACACATCAATGGAGCTCAAGTGAGCGGTAGTCATAAAGGCACCAAACAGGGCAAGTGCGGTAAGCGCAGCAGAACCAATGGCGAAACCTTTACCGATGGCGGCAGTAGTGTTACCTACAGCATCCAATTTATCTGTCCTCTGACGTACTTCAGGAGGTAATTCAGACATCTCGGCAATACCACCCGCATTATCAGATATAGGTCCGTACGCATCAACGGCAAGTTGAATACCCAGGTTGGAGAGCATACCTACCGCGGCAATGGCAATACCATATAATCCACCAAAATTAAATGCACCAATAATGGCCAATGCAAGAATAAGAATGGGAATAGCCGTAGACATCATACCCACTCCAAGTCCTGCAATAATATTGGTAGCAGCACCAGTAGAAGATTGACGGACAATTGAAAGCACAGGCTTTTTACCCATACCTGTATAATATTCTGTTACCAGTCCGATTAAAAGACCAGCGATCAAACCGATAACGGTGGCAATGAAAATACCTGTAGCGTTATAATAATTTCCTTTCTCAGGATCGGCCCACGCATACAATGGATCTTTGAACCACCATCCTTCTGCAGGCAACAACCAATTGATGATAAACCACGAGGCGATGATCATGATGACTGCAGAAACAATCTCACCTGTGTTCAATGCTTTTTGTGGATCGCCACCTTCCTTCACTTTCACAAAGAAGGTACCGATGAATGACATTACAATACCAGTTCCTGCCAATACCAATGGCAGCAATACAGCGGATAAGCCACCGAAATTATCTGAGAAACCAGGAACCATAAAAGCAGCTCCCAATACCATCGTACCTATAATAGATCCTACATAAGATTCAAACAAGTCGGCACCCATACCGGCAACGTCACCCACATTGTCACCTACGTTATCAGCGATAGTGGCGGGGTTCAAAGGATGATCTTCAGGAATACCTGCTTCTACTTTACCTACAAGGTCAGCTCCCACATCGGCAGCTTTGGTATAAATACCACCACCCACACGTGCAAACAAGGCAATGGAAGAGGCACCGAATGAAAATCCAGTCAATACAGTGATTACCTGGGTAAGATTAGCCTGTGTGTCGATACCATAGATAGAAGCATAGATGATGAAAAGAACGCTGAGTCCCAGTACACCAATTCCAACTACACCCATACCCATAACTGACCCACCTGTAAAGGCTACTTCCAGGGCACGTCCTAAGCTGGTACGAGCTGCCTGGGTTGTACGCACGTTGGCTTTGGTAGCCACACGCATACCAATAAACCCTGCAAGCGCTGAGCTAAATGCACCCAATACGAAAGAGATTCCAACAAGGGGTGAGGAGGTCTCGCTGTTGGCTGTGAAAGCCAATAGTACTGCCACACATGCCACAAATACAGATAGTACTTTGTACTCTGCTTTCAAAAAGGCCATTGCACCTTCGGCAATGTGGCCAGCAATTTTTTTCATTTTGTCAGTACCAGCATCTTGTTTAGACACCCAGGCACTTTTCCAAATCACATACAACAACCCCAACACGCCAAGTAGGGGTAAAACATACATTACAGTCTGCATACAGGTTAGATTAATTAAAACTCAAATGCCCGGTTTTCCAATCGGGCAGGGCTTTTAAAAGCTCCGCAAAGATAGAATAAGCAACAAAAAATTAAAATAATACTTAGTGGACCTGTTCTACTGGAAAAACAGCTGTTTAAGGCTAATCCAAAGCTTTTTTTTCAGTTCATCATTATCACTCAGAATAGAGAGACTGTCGGCCAGCACCAATTGTGTACCCGGGGTGGTCACTACTTCATAAGAGGGCATTTCAGTCCGGGTGCCAAACCCTATAATTTTTGACGGTTTCTCTTTCCAGCTCGCCATATCAAGTTCAGCCTGTTCTATTACCCTGACACTGGCAAGACTGAGCTTTACGGAATGGAGTATTTTGGAGAGCAGCTCTACCTCTTTTTCCTGCAACTCCTTCCACTTTCCTCCAATAACAACCGTTGGGGGTGGAGATATGAGATACAGTTCTTCATTGAAAGTTGCCTCTGAGGGATCCATCCTAGCTTTCCATCTTGATGTCAAAAATCGATTTCAGTTCATTCGCATCTTTTGGATGCATGCGCTGAGCCAGGATGAGACGCAGTTGGCGCCTGCGGAGCGCTCCATCATATTGAATTTTCTCCTCGCTGGTTTCTGGTTCTACCTCGGGCACAGGGGTGGGGCGGCCCTCTTGATCCAGTGCCACAAACGTAAAGTAAGCTGAATTGCTCTCAATCTTTTTATCTGCGGGTACGTCTTCTGCTTCTACATCAATCTTTACCTCCATAGAGGTATTGAAGGAGCGGGTGACTTTGGCTTTCAGGGTCACCACGTTGCCCAATTGAATAGGGGACTTAAATGAGATGTTGTCCACAGAAGCTGTAACGACTACGTGATTGGAGTGTTTTTGGGCCGCAATGGCAGACACAATGTCCATCCAGTGCATAAGTCTTCCACCCATCAGGTTATTGAATGTATTGGTGTCGTTGGGCAGCACAAGTTCGGTCATGCTTACCAAAGACTCACGGGGATATTTCTTTTTACGGATCATTGAACTGTTTGAATGAAGCATTCGGTCGCGCAGCAAAAATCAGAAAAAAAACCTTACCAAGTGCACTAAATAGAAAAGCAAGTCAAAATCAATGAGTCAAAGTCTTATAAGAAAATCCTTATATCATTTGACTTATCCCCAGCCTTCCTTTCCTTTCAGGGGCACAAAGGCAAAATAGTCAAAGGCTTCTTCAATGAGTTTTCCGCCACGCTTGGTTATTTTCAACATTTTTTGCCGCTCTCTGTCACCTACCGGAATAACCAGAATACCGCCTTCTGAAAGTTGGTCGGTAAGCGCAGCAGGAACTACCGGGGCACCTGCGGTCACAATGATCTTGTCGAAGGGCGCTTTGGAGGGCATGCCTTTGGATCCATCTCCATGGGCAAAGTAGGGTTTGTAGCCCAACAGGGGCAAAAAGTCCCGGGTGCGCTCAAAAAGGGTCCTGTTATACTCTATAGTATAGAGTTTCGCCCCCATTTCCAGGAGGATGCAGGCCTGATAGCCCGAACCGGTCCCGATTTCAAGTACCTTGTCGCCAGGGGCCACATTGAGCTTTTCAGTTTGAAACGCCACCGTGTAGGGCTGTGAAATGGTCTGCCCTTCCCCGATGGGAAAGGCCTTGTCCTCATAGGCGTGAACCAGGAGGGCATCGTCAAAAAACACGTGCCTGGGCACCTTCCCAATGGCCTCTAATACCCGCTCATCCCGTATGCCCTTTAAACGGAGTTTTTTGACCAGTTTGTTGCGGAGGCCCCGCTGCTTATAGTTGTCTTCTACCATGTAATTTTGTCGCAAAAAAGGCCAATTTTTCAGGTATAACAAAGTTTTAGATTTTTTGTAGGAAAATTGAAACCGAAGCGGCTATCTTAGGGTTCTCTTATACACAGTCAATAAGCTTTTTTGCCATAGCGTTAAACTGTGTGAACCTGACCCTTCACAGTAGGAGTGGTATCCCCACTAACTACTGGTAGGTCAGGGAATATTCACTTAAAAACCTCAAAATCTGCTTGATTTTGGGGTTTTTTAGTTTTTACCCCCCTGGTAACCCAATACCACGAAAGGCGCCCAGTAATAGGGAGCCGCATAACTTTTTTGCTTGATCATCTGCAACTTAGCCACCCTTAATGAGGCTGAAAAACCCTGCGATGGATGGGTCAGTAAATCGTCATAAAATGACCTCATAAGTTGTGAAGTGGAGGCATCTGCAACGTTCCAAAAGGACACAATTATACTGCGCGCTCCAGCGTACACCAATGCTCGGGAAAGTCCTATTACTCCCTCACCTTTGGACAGCTTTCCCAAGCCGGTTTCGCACGCTGATAACGCCACCAATTCTGCATTCAGCTGGAGGTTATAAATCTCTCCCGAATACAGGTTTCCATCTTCATTGTCGCTCTTGCTTAAAAATATTCTGGAGAGCTCAGGATTTTGTTCATCCACAATTCCATGTGTTGCAAAATGGAGGTACCAATAGTTTTTGGTGGCGTCCGATTTGATTTGCTCTTCGTCTGCCTGGGATTTTAAGAGCGTTTCGTTTTTGAGGTTGCGCGAACTAAACAGGTTGGCGATTTCATTCACTTCCGCTTCCGTACCCGGCAAAGTATTGAGGTTGGTGGCGGCATCAAATTCCACGGGGGCGCACAGCAGAATGGAGGGCGATCCGCTGGGCTCAGTTCGGTTTTTCTGCAAGATCAATCCTGCCGAGAACTCATAACTGATACTATAACTATTAACTAAATAGGGAAGTTGGGTGTAATCCTTAATGTTTTTTGGCGAATGACTAAAAAGGGCTTCAAAGGGAATAACCCCCATACGCCCGGTGGGAATAATCACCAAATGACTTATGTTGCCGGGAAGCCGGGGGATGATAGCTGCCGACAACGTTGCTCCGGTTGTGGTGTAAGTTTCAATCTCACTGTAAAAAAGACTGTTGCGAAATCCTGTAATCAGTTTGTCAAAATCTGCCGGTAGCGGATTGTCAATGATTTTGTATTTGTTTTTGGAGATGAGAAACGTATAGAGTTGATGGTTCTTTTCATCAATAAAATAACTGAGCAGCGCAGTTTTACCGTCTAGCTTTTCCTGGATTTGAGCAATAGAGGGTGAAGCAGAATTGAACTTCAAATTAAAATACTCGGGGAATTTGTTCTCGAGGTTTTTCACATAAGCTTCATAGTCGCGATTTACCTTGAACAGAATGTCCCTTAATGATTGCTCTTCTTCCGGTGAGGGCTTTTGTGCCAATTGCTGGTTGCAGAAGGCTGCAAGCGCCTTCAGGTACTTCTCTTCCTCCAAAAGCTCGGGAGGAATGCCCGCAAACGATTTGGCATTGGAATCAGAAATGGCGTCTTGCAGTACCGCTGCTTTACTTTTCTCGGCAAAATAAAAGGTGAGCTCCTGGTACGCCTTTTTCTTGAATGCATTCATGGCCAACGTGTGTGCAACGCGAACGCCATCTGCATAGACTTCGTTGGCAATTACGCCCAGTGCCAGCTTATCACTTTCATTGCTGATTTGATTTCTTAAACGTTCGATCAAATCATCACATTTTTTTATTGAGGCTATGCTTAACTCCAGATCGGAAAATTTTAAGGTGGCACCAAAGTACTTTGCCTCGTAGGCTTCTGCTTTGAATAACATCGAGTACAACAATACATTGCCATTGTAATACTTCTCTCCGCTCGGATTGACGGTGACATCTTCCACATCAAAATCGGCCACGTTGGCTTGAATGGCCCTTTGGTAAGTACGTATGGCTTCATCGTATTTCCTTTGCGACAATTGGATGTTGCCAATGGCATTAAGCGTTGTGGCGATATCGGGATGTTTTTTGCCATAACTGGCTTCATACATTTTGAGCGCTCGGTCAAAATATCCTTCTCCTGCTTTTGTGTCTCCCATTTTCATGTAGGTCTGACCTAAATTGGAAAGCACGAATGCCTTGGCAGGATGTGGTTGACTGTATATTTTTTCCCAGATGCCAAAGGCAGTCTCCAGGCTATTGACGGCATCGCCATAAAACTCCAATTCGCGATAAATAAACCCAAGGTTGGTATTGGCGATCGCTATTTTCGGATGATTTCCTTCGTGCAGGTTTTGATAGACTTCAAGGGCTTTGTCGTAATAGTCCAGGGCTTTTTCTGCATCGATATTGGTGTACACCAATCCAAGATCATTGTAGGTAGCGGCAATGAGCTCATGATTGGCAGGGAGCAATTCTTTTCGCAGCGACAATGCCTTCAGCATTTGTTCTTCGGCTTGCTGCGTCTTTCCTGTTACATTATAAATGATACCTAAGGTAGCGATGGCCTCAGCGGCTTCCAGTGTTTCACTCTTTCCCGATTGTTCGAAATCCGCAATGGCAGTTTGAAGGAATTCCAATGCAAGGTCATTGCGTCCTTCATTGAGATGCAAGGCTCCTTTGTTGCAACTGAGAATGGCGGAGGCAAATTCCTTATCTGTTGTCAGGTTCTCAATTGTCAACGACAGTTGATCGATCAGGGAGCGGGCGTCATTCAATTTTCCGGAACGGATAAAAGCCTGTGCTCTTTTACAACCTATCTGTATCCCCTGCAGGTTATTGGCAGCCTGATTTCCTTCCGTTATCCGGATTACTTCATCATAGTTGGAATCCAGCAGCAGCGAATCCAATTGTTCAACACTTTGCGACCAAAGCGCGGAAGTAATCATCATCAACAGAAAACAAGCAGCTGATTTTTTCATATCAGAACCGGTAGTAGTAACTGACAGTAGAGACCATATTGCGTGTTAGTCCGTCCGGATTTACCTCTCGGTCGGTAAGTTTATAACCCATGAGTAAACGGATGCCAGAACGTACGTTAAAGCTGTAACCAAAGGTACCGATGATGGACAGGGCCATACCCGTAGTGCCCTCCAGCTTTGTGCGCAGGCCGGTGACCGGACTTTCTATTTCATCTTTTGTAATCCTGAAAATGGGCAGCGCACCCAAAGAGAAGTTATACTGGGAGAACCTGAAATTGCGTTCGGCCCTCAGCATTACATCGGTTCCTCTTTTGAGGCGCAAAGACTGGTTATAAGTTTTTACATAGTTAAAATCAGGATAGACAGGTTCGCGCCACTCGTCCCATATAAAAGTATTTTCATTTTGATTGAAGGGGTGTTGAAGCCCTGTGGCAAATAACCAATTTCTGCTCTTCAGGGATATCCCGGTAATGAAATCGTAGGTGCCGAGACTTGTCTGATAATACATGGGGAAGTCAATGTCATTTCTAGTCGGATCAGAAATATCTGATTTGTTGGAAGGGATTTTTGTACCTACCGTAAAATTAACATCGTACTTGTGGGTCGACTTTAAGGTTTGCGTCACGCTTAATGAGATGTCGCTCATGCCGCTGGTGTTGCCAAAATTTCCTTCCACTGCCTGATAAGGGAGTTTCACCTGGAAAAAAGTATTGGGCGTAATACTAAAATTTAAGTCTGCGGTGGCCACATAGATGATCGGGGAGGTGGTGGTGGTGCCCCGGTAAAAGCTCAACTCCATGGAGCGCAGCTTGAACTCCACTTTTTTATTGAAGGGTTGGTCGGGCTTCATGGCGCCCATGGTGCAAAATCCGGCATCGCTGCATCCCTGACCGGAGGCTACTATGGGTAAAACTATCGTTAACAGAATGATTACAATACGAACCATATTGTAAATTCCAGAATTGTGAGGCAAAATTCAACAGTAATTAAAGATTTAACGTTAATCGCTGCTGGAATTGAGCTTACATACCCAAAGATTGATTTTCTATCGAAGCCAGTTCAACAATCTTCTCGTATTCGGCTGGATTGAGATCATTAAAGAAGTAATGCACCGGATTGACATGGCGGTTGTTGATAAATACCTCATAGTGCAAATGAGGGGCTGTGGATAAACCCGTATTGCCCACATAACCAATTAATTCACCGCGCTTCACTTTTTGTCCTTTACTTACCGCAAAGCCGTGCATGTGTGCATAGCGCGTTCTATAACCAAAGCCATGATCTACTTCTACGGTTTTACCATAGCCACTGAAACTTACATTCAACACATCTACTACACCATCGGCAGTAGCATAGATAGGTGTACCGATGGGCGCGGAGAAGTCAATGCCGGGATGCATTTTTTTAACTTTGTAAATGGGATGGAAACGCATACCAAATCCCGATGAGAGCCTTAGAAGTTCTTTATTCGACACCGGTTGAATGGCAGGAATGGCAGAAAACAGTTGTTCTTTTTTAACCGCCAATTGAACGACCTCATCCTGCGATTTGGATTCGATGTAGACTTTTCTTTTGAGTTTGTCTACATGCTCACTCAGTCTTACGATGATATCTTCATTGACAATTTCTTTGTTCTTGATGTCCTGGTAGCGATCTACTCCACCGATTCCTGCATTTCTGATGCTGGATTCTATTGGCTCAGCGCCCAGCACCGCCCTGTAGATGTTGTCATCGCGTTGCTCCATCTCAGCAAGTATTTCATCGAGTTGTTGTACCTCTCTGCTCAGGTTTTCATAATAATACTCGAGCTCCTTCACTTCATTTTTCAGCAACAACTCTTTGGGCGATTCAAAATAAGTGGTGTACAGCAAAAGCAGACCAACGGCCATGATCAGCGTCAGCGACATAATGCCTAACGTATTAAGAATAATATCACCCGTGGTGGTCTTTACTCTTTCGTATTTACACGTTTCGGTGTCGTAATAATATTTTATTCTAGCCATAGTGTATTTATACTTTTGCGGGCCTGAATGGTTTCATGATTTCTTCATTACAGGCCAAAAACGGACCTTCCAGTAAATCGATACAGTAAGGTATCGCAGGGAACACGGCATCTAAACACTGGCGGATGGCTTTTGGTTTCCCTGGGAGATTGACGATCAATGTCTTGTTGCGGATGCCTGCCGTTTGTCGGGACAGGATGGCGGTGGGCACGTAGTGCAAACTCACCGCTCGCATCAGCTCTCCAAAGCCCGGCATCATTTTGTGGCAAACCGCTTCGGTGGCTTCCGGGGTAACATCGCGCTCTGCCGGCCCTGTGCCTCCGGAAGTAACGATGAGACAACACCCTTTGTTGTCGGCCATGTCAATCAGCGTTTGTTCTATCAGCGCCTGCTCATCGGGAATGATGGCGTATTCTTTTTCCCACTCACTTACAAGGTACTCACTCAACGTTTCTGCGATGGCTTTGCCAGGAAGGTCTTCATAAATGCCTTTGCTGGCTCTGTCCGAAACGTTAATGATACCTATGCGAGCAATCATTGCGTCTGGGATTTATAAATAATCTTTTTCGATCGGCCCTTTTTAAACACTTGCCTTCCTTTGTTTATACCGGCTCTGATTTCTTTTTGCTTCTCTTCAGGTAAGGCAATGATTTCTTTGCACTCTGCTGAACAGCATCCGTTCATGGCGGTTGCACATTCATCACACTGAATGAACAACAAATGGCATCCATCATTTTTGCAATTGGTATGTGTATCACACGCTTTGCCGCATTGGTGGCACACACTGATGATGTCGTTGGAAATGCGCTCGCCCAATCTTTCGTCAAACACAAAGTTTTTCCCTATGAACTTATTCTCTAATCCTTGTTCTTTGGCTTGTCGGGCATATTCGATAATGCCTCCGTTCAATTGATATACATGCTGGAAGCCTCTGTGCTTAAGCCATGCACTTGCTTTCTCGCATCGTATGCCTCCGGTGCAATACATCACTACGTTCTTGTCTTTTTTGTCTTCCAATAATTTCTCAACTACAGGAAGTGAATCCCTGAAAGTGTCTACATCAGGGCAGATGGCGCTTTTAAAATGCCCCACTTCACTTTCATAATGATTTCGCATGTCTACAATAATAGTAGACGGATCTTCAGTGATCGCGTTGAAGGACTGTGCATCCAGGTGCTGGCCGGAGTTGGTAACATCGAAAGCGCTGTCGTTCAGTCCATCGGCTACAATTTTTTTTCTGACCAGTATTTTAAGCTTGAAAAAGGACTTGCCATCGTCTTCAATGGCTATGTTCAACCTTACATTATTCAAAAAGGGAATGCTGTATAAATAGGTGCGGAAATCGTTGAAATATTGGGCCGGAACACTGATTTGCGCGTTGATTCCCTCATGGGCCACATAGATTCTACCCCATACCTCCATCTTTTCCAATCCCAGGTACAGCTGGTCGCGAAAAGCAGCAGGATCTTCTATAAAGTGGTACTTATAGAACGAAAGGGTGGTCCTTTTATAGGGTATTTCCTTGAGTCGGTCTTTGAGTATCCGCTTGTCAATGCGGTTATATAATGCCATAGGTCATAAAAAATGCTGCTGCAAATTTACAGATAAATTGGATTTTAGGCAATCTAACTGATTATGCGTCAGTGGATTGCTAATCAGGGGTTTGTGCGGGATGGCTCGAGCTGCCCTTTGAGTAGAAGGTTGTAATCGGCACATTCCAGGTAGCCCACCTTATTGCAATAAGGGCAGGTTTTATACGTGTCGTTGATATAGCCTTTTTTGATAATTACCGTGGAGCCCTTGCAAACAGGACATGTGACTTTACCGGTAGGACCGCAGTCGATATCATAGTCCTTTGAAAGTACCAGGCCGGCTTGCTGCGACTGAATCTGCCTTTCTTTCAAAAGTTCACTTTCAGCTTTTTTCAACCACGCTACCGCATCATCTGAAAACTGGCCTGTAGTTCCTTTCAATTGGATGTACTTGTTGAGCCAATCTACGCTTTGTTTATAGTTACCGATATGGTAAGAGTTTTCGCCAAAATGATAAACCAAATCGGAGGGAACGCTTTTGGCCATGCGCAGCAACTCACGAAATTGAGTGTCGGCCAAAACGTAATCTCCCTTTTGTGATGTAGCGATGGCGGAATCCAACATCGCACTGAAATTGCGCTTTTCTGCTGCCTGACGCTGCAACTCAAACTCCCTCACTTTTTCTTCCTGAGTTTGAGCCATTCCGGTAAACTGAAAAGCCAGCATGAAAATCAATGGAATAAATGCTTTCACAATATCAAATTATAAACTGTTCCTTATCCAGGTTGAGCCATTCCAGGGTAGAGTTGCTGAATATGTCTTCTTTGCTTTCCTGACTGATATCCATTTCCTCAATAAACTTGCCAATCTCCAAATCTCCAAGTGGAAAAGGATAGTCGGAACCTAAAGTGATCTTTTTGGTGCCCTGCAATTTGATCACATACTCCAGCATCATGGGATCGTGGGTAATGCTGTCCACCCAAAACTTTCCCAGGTAGTTGCGGGGATTCACATTGTTATCAACGGCAACCAAATCGGGCCTGCAATTAAAGCCGTGTTCTATCCGGCCGATGGTAGACATGAACGAACCGCCAGCATGGGCAAAGTTCACCCTCAGTTTAGGAAGTCTTTCAAAAATGCCACCAAAGATCATGGAGCACATGGCGCGGGAAGTTTCTGCAGGCATGCCTACCAACCAGGGTAGCCAATAGCGCTGCATTTGTTTCATGCCCATCATGTTCCATGGATGTACCAGAATGGCCATGCCCAGTTTTTCACACGCTTCGAATATGGGAAAGAAACGCTCTTCGTTCAGGTTCTCATCATTGATGTTGGAGCCAATTTGTATCCCTTTCAATCCTATTTTCTTGCAGCGCTCCAACTCCTGGATGGCTAGCTCTGCATCCTGCATGGGTATAGTACCCAGGCCAATATAATTTTTTGGATAGCGGTGGACCACCTCGGCAATGTGGTCGTTCAGATAAATGGAGACAGAAAGACAGTCCGTTGGCTTTGCCCAGTAGGAGAACATGACCGGGATGGTACAAACAACCTGAACCTGCGTGTTGAAGACTTCGTATTCTTTGATCCTTAGCTCTTCGTCCCAACAGTTTTCCTGAATTTCTCTGAAAAACTGATTGCCCTTCATCATCTTGGCGGCACCTTTTTTATGATGCTGAAGGTAGATGAAGTCGCCATACCCAAATTTCTCACTCCATTGGGGCAATTTTTTGGGCAGGATGTGCGTGTGAGCGTCTATTTTAAGCATTTCTAAAAAGGGCAATCCTCAAATTTACGAATAAACTGCGGATGTCGGAAAGGCAGAAACTTTTATCTGGAATGCCGCGGTCTGGCTGGGTGGTAAGTCATTGCATTGAATCGTAGTGCAATTAATTGTACATTAACCTCATCACCAAAGTCAATCCAATGAGAACGTTTATAAAGTCTGCTTGTATAGTGATCCTGTTAGCGGGGTTGGTTGTTGATGCCAGGGGACAGGCAACGCGGTCTGAGTCCGGAGACAGTGTCATGATTACTATTTTCTTAAAGCATCAGCAGGACAAAAGTCTGGATTCGCTGGGCAAAATACAGGACAAGAATAAGTTTCGTGAAATGTTTCCGCCAAAGTCGGCCCGGGTTATTTCCTGGTACGTAATGATGGGCATTGGACAGGTTGTAACGGTGAAAATACCTGGCGGAGAACTTCGTAACCTCAATCTGTCCATCGAGCGAGGGGCCTGGGGTGCCTTCAACACTGAGTTTTACCCTACCTACGACTTGTGGCCTGTCATCAAGGCTCGGGAAGCGCAAAAGCCAGCCAAACCAAAACCCTAAAGCCCTCAGCTATCAGTGTTCCTTGCCGGCCTCTGTCGGTGTTCTTGTACCCGACACAAGAACAGTCGCGCAGCACCCAGGGAAAATTTCGGATTACACATGGGCAACCTGGCCTACTCCCTGAACAGTTGCGGGGAGACTCAAACACAATCAGTGATGTTAACCCTGCTATGTAAGATTACACATGGGCAACCACGGCTTACCACCGGAGGGTGGGGGATTACATAAGCGCAGCTGCGGATAATCCAAGAGCAGTGTCGGGGTACACAAGAGCAGTGTCGGGTTACACAAGCGCAGTTGTGCATTACACAAGAGCACTCTGCGATGATACCTGAACAGTCTTGATCACAATTTCCCTAAGTCCGCTTTGAAACGAAAACAGCAGCGTTGGGTTGTTCCGATAAGTAAAAAATTATTTTTAAAAAAAGTTGGATTTTCCTGAAACTAACTTTCGGGCTTTGGCGTGTTAAGGATATAACTAAAACAAAAAAAGTTATGACCCATGTAAAAAACGTGCAAGCCTTTGAGAAGCTCACGGGCATCTGCACCGGGTATGGAGGAGCTTACAATCCCGGACAACAAAACCTCCAGGTGAATGCGATGGCCACCTTAATGACCAAAGCACAACAAGCGATGGAAAAAGTCAACGAAGCACAAAGCCTCTACGACCTGGCCACCAACGAGCGCTTCAAAGCCTTTAAAGGACTGAGGCATCTCGCTTCGGGAGTGTGCGCCCTCCTTCAAGCCAGCGGAGCTGACCCGCTTCACGTAAGTGATGCGCGCGCCAGTAGCCGTAAGATATGGGGGTCGCGCAAAGCCACCCGCAAGGCCAACGCAGAAGCCTCGGCTGAGGATAAACCTAAGCCTGCTTTTAGTTACCCGCACGACTTCGCCAGCATAGTGAATTACTTTGCAGCGCTGGTCGAGACCGTTTCCAACGAGCCAAAGTACCAGCCCAACGAGGAGTCGATGACCCTTAAAGGACTGCAAAGAAAACTGGCTTCGTTGAAGCGATACAATCAGGCGGTCACGCAAGCAGAGATCAGGCTGACTCAGGCAAAAAGGGATCGCAACGAGCTGTATTATTATGCAGAGAGTAACCTGTTTACTACAGCCCTTGCAGCTAAGCTTTACATTCGTGGTATCTTCGGATACAGGAGTGCACAGCACCTGGAGGTAGCGAGACTACGTTTCACTAAACCCCGATTCTAATGCGAACCATGGCTAATTAAAAACCTCTGCGGTCAGACTGCAGAGGTTTTTTGTTTTAGGAAGGTTTGAAATTTATAGGGTAATCACACAGGTGGCTCGGATACTTTACTTTCCTTTTTCTTCGGCACTGGGTCATAACCGCTCGTTCCCCACGGATGGCAGCGGGCAATGCGCTTCATTCCCAACCACGTGCCCTTGAGCGGACCCCATTCCTGAATGGCTTCAATGGTATAATGCGAGCAGCTGGGGACGTGGCGACAATGCGATCCCAATAAAGGCGAGATACTTACCTGATAAAACCGGATAGGCAGAATAAAAACCTTTTTTAATATTTTACTACCAAGCCCCACTATTCAATTTCATAATCAATCGTTCCGTCCTTTCCATCTTTCAGCTGCACACCCATGGCTTTCAGATCGTCACGGATTTTATCTGACAGGGCAAAGTTTTTGTCTTCACGTGCTTTCTTTCTGATGCCGATCAACATTTGAATGATGCCATCCAGCAAGTCACTGTCCTGCACGTTATCTTCCTGCAATCCCATCACCTCCTGTATGAATCCTATGAAGGTGCTTTTGAATGCATTGTACGTAGTTTCTTCTATGGAATCCAGGCTATGGTTACCTGATTTAAAATCGTTGATGCGGGAGGTCATTTCAAAAAGTACCGCCAGCGTTTTAGCAGTATTGAAATCATCGCTCATGGTTTGATAGCAGGCAGCCACCAATTTGTTCAATTCTGTATTCAGATTTTCATTGAGCTTTCCTTTTCCCGGATACTTAAATTCATTCAAGGTATCCAGTGCATTCATCAATTTGCGATATCCTTTTTCTGCGGCACTGAGTGCTTCATTGCTGAAATCCAGCGTGCTTGAATAATGGGACTGCAGCATAAAGAAACGCACGGCCATGGGCGAGTAGGCTTTGGTAAGCAATGGATGCGTGCCATTGAACAGTTCGCGGGGAAGAAAGGAATTCCCTTTCGACTTGCTCATCTTCTCGCCATTTACGGTGAGCATGTTGGAGTGCATCCAATAGCGAACGGGGGTGATGCCGTAAGCGCCTACGCTTTGGGCAATCTCACATTCATGATGTGGAAATTTCAGGTCCATTCCTCCACCGTGTATGTCAAATTGTTTGCCCAGGTACTTGGTACCCATCACAGAGCATTCCAAATGCCACCCGGGTATTCCTTCCCCCCAGGGTGATGGCCACCGCTGAATGTGGTTGGGCGATACGGCTTTCCAAATGGCGAAGTCGATGGGGTTTCTTTTTTCATCCTGCCTGTCGAGGGCGCGGGTGCCTTCCATTAATTCTTCGATGTTGCGGCCGCTCAGTTCTCCGTACTTATATTTTTCAGTGAATTTGTTTACATCAAAGTAGATCGATCCATTCACTTCGTAGGCATAACCATTTTCGATGATTTTTTTTACCATCTCAATCTGCTCAACAATGTGGCCGGTGGCAGTAGGCTCAATGGTGGGAGGCAGGATGTTGAAAATGCGGCACACTTCATGAAAACTGAAAGTGTACTTCTGAACAATTTCCATGGGCTCCAATTGCTCCAGCCTTGCCCGCTCTTCAATGCGGTCAACTCCTTCGCCAGCATCATTGGTAAGATGGCCCGCATCAGTGATGTTGCGCGCATAGCGAACATTATAGCCTACGTGGGTCAGATAGCGGAATACTACATCGAATACGGTAAACGTCCGCAGGTTACCCAGGTGTACTTCATTGTACACGGTAGGGCCACAGGAGTACATTCCTACGAAAGGTGGATTGAGGGGTTCAAATTTTTCCTTTTTTCCACTTAAGGAGTTTGAAATACTGAGGGGGTATTTTTCGTAAAGTTCCATCGAATCGGCAAAAAATCTGGGGCGAAGATACTATTTATATGGCAGTTAAAGATACTAAAACGCCTCCCGTTGCATAAGGTTCCGATTTGTAAATCAAGTTTTTGTGCTATTCCAGAAAAGTCAACCGCCACGCAGACTTCTGTTTACTAGGGTACCAAAAAGAACTCGTATTGATTGCAGGGGTTGTAGAGCCTGAAAACTTTAACGCTATTTCCTGGCAGGTCGAAGGCGTAGAATTCGCCCCCGGCAAAGAGTTCATCGGTAATCTCTTGCAGTGCTTGCTCGGTGCCAGCGGGTGGCGTAGCAGAGTAATAGTACTGATTCAGCAAATTAATTTTAAACAGGTTCACCGCAGTGGTAGTAGGCTGGTATTCTCTTACATAAATCTCACCATTGTCCATGATGAATCCCACTGAGTATATGGGTATGGATGGATCGACCAAAGGCACGCCATAAAAAAGCACAAAGCCGCTGGTGCCTGGCAGTTGAGTGGAAATACTTCCGGTTTCCTGGAGGCTGTTTCCCTGGTTGTCAAATAGGAAAAATGCATTCACCGTATAAACTGTTTTAGAGAAATCATTTCCCCGGTTGCTAAGCATCGAATTCACCAAAGTGACATTGCCCAATCCTGAAGTTTGTCCGGTGTATTTGGGTTCTATGTTGTTGACACCACTCGCGCATAAGTCCGGACCGGTAAGTGAAAAATCACTCAGGGTGAGTTTACTGATGGTGTGCGACTGACTGTTCAATACAAATGAGATCGGTGTATCCAACACAAGCTGTCCGTTGGCAAAAGTAAATTTGCTGGACTTGTTAAGGGTGATGCGGTTGTTGGCCAACACATCATCGCGTGTGGTACCGATGCCGGCAAATTCGGCCACCAGATTGCGCTTGTCCAGATCAATGGTCCAGAAAACTGAAATGTTTCTGTCATTGAGTATAAGTTGTTGCGTAGGTGCGATGGTTCCAAAAATCTGAGGGTGGCTCAATTTGAACTTCACCAAATTCTCTGACAAGGTTCTTGCAAACTCACTGGCATCATTGGCGCCTGCAGGCACAAAGGTGAGTTGGGTAGGATTGGAGGTATCGTTGATGCTTTCAAAAATCAAGTTCTCATTTTCCTTGCGCTTGTAGAGGAATTCAAACTCTGCGCCAAAGGTGGCCTGATCCAGTTCGAAAAGATGATGGAACACTGCATAGGTTTCAAAGATCAGTTCCAATCCGAGTGCATTGTCAATGCGGTAAGTAATGGTTTGATTAAAAAAGTATCCGTTGCTATCGGGTACGTCCGATTGAATGTTCACGTTGCCATCAGGTGTGAATTTCATCAGGATGAGAAAAGTACCGGACTCTTCAGTGGGTTGATACTCGAGCCTCCAGCCGTTGGCTGGGGCAGTAAGTTCGTTTCTCAAAGCGCTTATCGCCTCCTTTACCCGCTCTTCAACAGGGGGTAGGTTAGCGCTGTCATCACTGCAGGAAGTGGCCAGGAACAGGAAGAGCGATATGACTAGGAGTAATCGGTACATCTCAATTGAGTTTGGCCTGGATGGCGTTGCGCACAGCTTGTAAATCTACTCCCACCACTTTTACATAATGTTCGCGTATGGCGGTTAGTTTTTCACGCACCAATTTTCTGCCGGCATTTCTTGCTTCACACGCGGGAGTAAGGCAATTGGGTTCATCTATCATGAATTGATTTTCAAAGTCTGTGTTGTACAAGAAGAAGGCAACGGTTTCTGCAAAGTCTTCGTTGGGAGAACTTGTGGCATAAGGAGACACAAAACCACGGATGAGCGCATCATTGTCGTTTAGTGAAACCCAAAAGCCTGGACTGGTGTAGCCAGCTGGCGAAATTTTTTCAAAGTCGGACGGAAGCTTATTGCGTTGATGTACAATGTGAGCAAATTCATGATAAACCGTTTGGAGTTGCAATGCCTCCCAATCTTTGTCAGTAGGGTCGATGGCATTTACATAGGTAAAAGTGATCTGAGCGCCTGCATCGGCAGTACCCAGCACCACCGTGCCGTCATCATTGTAGATAAATCCACCCAATAGCACTACTTCAGATGGAACATAGGCCCTAAAGTAGGCTTCTCCATTGGGCACTTCAAGAAAAGGATCCACCCAGAATTTCTGAATGAAGTCGAGCATGGGTCTCACCACTTCTAATTTTGGTGGTGCCACGCGTTGTGTTGGTCGTATGTACCGATCTACAAAACGATACCGAACGGCCATCCCGTACTTTTTTCTAAAATTTTCCTCAATAAAAATATCAAGATCCGTTTCTATTTTCACCTGTGTGTCTGTGACAGGAACGTTGAGTGTTTCATCCGGATAACATCCGGTTAAAAACACTGCCATGAATATCAATAGCGTAGTTGCTTTCATCTTATCTTGGATTTGGTTTTAATCCACCCACCTCAATTGCTGAAGTTGGAATTTGAAGTACTTTTCTCAAGTCTTCCGATTCAAGCTTCACCTTGGTGCCATCCTCAAGTTCATGTTCTATCGAAACTTTAAAACGCTTTAAGTCAAACCAGCGCATGCCTTGTACCAAAAATTCTCTTCTCCGTTCTCTTACGGCCCATTCAATCACCACCGTGCGATTGCTGATAGACCCGCTGCCAACACCGAAGAAATTGCGCAAGCTGGTAATGGTGATTGTATTGATGTTGCCGCTGTATCTTTTGTTGGCCAGCGTCTGAAGGTCAGCGATGGCTTCCGTAATTCTGTTCTTTTGCGCCAGTGCTTCCGCCCTGTTCAAGAGTACTTCTTCTCCTCTGAACATAATGCCGATGTGATAGGGGGTACCCACGTTGGAGTTTAAACTGCTGCGTTCAAACAGACTTTCATAGCGGGCAGGGAATGCACCGTTTTCTCCTTTTTGATACGAGGGATTTTCCCTTTCATCGGTACCGCCAAATGGGTTGGGTCCAAAAATATCATCGTAGACATCGCTGGTAGGACCGTGGGCAAAGTCGATACGCTGAACCAACGATATTTTTCTCATCAGCAATAAATTGCTTCGCTGTTGCGGAGAGGAGTACAGTTGTGGATAGTTAGTAGGAGATGAGCTTGCATTTTGAAATTCCGTGGAGGTAAGATCACGCACAAAGGAACCTGGATCACTTCCCAGCAAGAGGTTGCTGTACTCAATGCACTTGTCATAATCTTGTTTGAAAAGATAAAATCTGGAGGCAAAAGCCAACGCTGCATTTTTGTTGAAATGATACTTCCCTGAATTGGAATAAAAGGTGTCGTCAATCAGCTCAAGTCCCTTTAATAAATCGGCCTCTACTTTGGTGTACACTTCTTTTACCGTGTTGCGCTTATAAGTTTTTATAAATACTGTTTCTGGCGTTTCCACGTAGGGCACACCACGGTCACTCTCTGCGCTACTTTCATCATAGTGTTTACCGAAAAGGTTGACCAGCATAAAGTGGCCATACGCTCTTGAGAGTCTTGCCTCTGCTTCAATTGCCCTCTTTCTTTTTTTGTCTGTTTCAGAAGTAGCCGGCAACGATTCCAATACCGCCAGCACCTCGTTGGCATGGGCAATGGCATTGTAGGTTTCAAACCAAAAGAAAGCTGGCGTATCCTGCTCGTTGGGATCGTCTACAAAATCCTTCCATTCAAACGCACGGGAGTGGGATTGACGGATAGTAACACCGCGGATATAGGCGGTGTTGTCCGTCATCCAGTCGGTAAAGGCCGGAGAAGCAATGGAGTAAGCGTTGGTCAGGAGTTGTGCCGCCTTATCCAGGTTGTCCAGCGTCACGCGGTTATCAGGTGCTTCGTTGAGGAAGTCATTGCATGCCCCCGGAAACAGCAGAAGGGTTACCAATAGTATCCTTGCAGCAGTGAATGATATGGTTTTATTGAATTGCCTCATAGTCCGATGTTCAGTGAAAAGGTGACAATTCTGGGTTGTGGAAGGGCCACTCCCCCTGAACTAAAAAATTCCGGATCTTGTCCGTTGAGTGCTTTGTCAGCGTACAGCAGCGCAATGTTCTGTCCTTCCAAAGAAATGTTGGCATTGGAAAAACCTACACGGCTGGCCCAGGTGGCAGGAAGTTGATACGACAACCTGGCTGTTTTCAGCCGGATGTAGTCACCGTTGGCAACACGTACGCTGCTTTTATTGTATAAGTCATAGGCATTTTCGATGGCGCTTCCCGTTTGAGCTATTCCCTGATCAAGGATCACCGGTATGTTGGTAAGGTTTTCATCACCCGGTACCGCCCACCTGTTTTTTAAGTCTCCAGGGAGTGCATCAAAGTCGGAATAGTATGAAAAGAAAGAGTCGTTGAGTCTGATTTTGTAATCGTACTTGAATGACAACAAAAAGCTAAAGCTGAAATTCTTGTAGTTAAGGGTGTTGGTAAGACCACCGGCACCACGGGGCTCGTTCGGTCCTTCATAGATTAATGTGGTTGCCAGACCTGAGCGCTCCTGCAGGTCTAATTCAAATACGGTTTCGCCTTCTCCATTTTCGAAAGTGGGTACTCCCTTATCGTTCAGGCCAAGGAATTTGGTGGAGTATAATCCCCTTCGCGGCCCGCCCAATACAGCAGCACCATTTTGGCCGATGGCATCTACCAAACGAGGGCCAAAATCAAGTCGGGTAATTTTGTCTTTGGTATAACCAAAGTTGAAGTCTGTTTTCCAGGAGAAGCCGGGGCGTTTCAGGTTGATGGTGGAAATGGAAACTTCAAATCCGCTGGCCTCCATGTCGGCAAAGTTTCCGGTTTTTAAACTCTGTCCTCCAATACCACTGGTTTGTACGATGCCAATCAAATCGTAGGCATTGCGGAGGTAATAATTCAAAGAACCATTGATGTTTAATTTTTTCAATCCGAAATCGAGGCCCACGTTAAACTCTTTCAGTTTTTCCCAGGTCAGTTCTGTGTTGGTCAGGTCAACAATGCCCAGAAAAGGTTCAACGTCTGTTGGTCTTATGGTGGCATCTGCTCTGAGGTTGAGAAGTGCGCTGGCATTGGGAGGGAGGTTTCCTGAAATACCATAAGTACCTCTCAGTTTCAATAGACTGAAGGCGCTGAGAACAGGCGTGTTTTCAAAAAAACTTTCGTTGTCGATGTTCCAGGCACCGCTTACGTTCCAGGTGGGCAAGTAGCGAACCGCATTGCTTTCACCCAGTTGATTGGATCCATCGTAACGTGCGGTGAAATTGGCCACATACCGCGATTTGTAGGAATATCCTCCATTGAAAAATAAACCCACGAACCGGTCTCTTTCTTCTGATCGTGAATAGTAATCGATGTTTTGCAGATTGAAGAACTCAATGATTTTTGGGTCAGTAATGACAATGCCTCCGCTTTCATAAATTACACCCATGCCCGTTGCGCTGGTGGTAAGGCGGTTGGTAAATCGTATCTCTTCTCCCGCCAGTA
>DDTF01000057.1:25995-66194 GCA_002345965.1 Flammeovirgaceae bacterium UBA2371 | reverse complement strand
ATAGACAAATCTTTAATGGGCTTGATTTCAAAATCTGTTTGAGCCGAAATGTCTGAAACGGTGATGTCCATGAAATTCAGTTCCAGTTCTTCCAATATGTTGAAAGGGGCAAAATTTCTTCTGAAATATTCACGATCCCCATTGTCATCAAAAGGACGGATGGACCTGGCCGTATTCAATGCATAGCTGAATGGGTTGATGTCAAATCCTCTGCTGAATCTTCCTGTGATAGGATCAAATTCCCTATTGCGCGTTCCCGGCACTTTTTGATCGCGGTAACTGGCAGTAAGCTTCAATCCGAAAGTGAAAAAATCAGACAGAAAATACGTATTGCGGGCCGTGCCCGTGAAACGTTGTACTTTATCGGCAATGGTTTGTCCCTGATCGGCCAGGTAACTTACTGAGTAATAACTGTTGGACTTGTCATTACCACTGGTGAAACTTAATGAATGCTGTTGTTGCAAGCCCACGTCCCTGAACAAAACATCGAACCAATCGGTATTGGCATTTTCGTATTTGTTTAAGAAGTTTTCATTGAGTGTGCCTCCGGGTCCCCATTCCAATTGGTGATTGGCAATGAGATCAAACATTTTTCCCATGGCGCCATAGTTGGGTGCCCTTACAGACGTGCTCAGGTTGATCAAACCCTTTTCGAACAACTCTCTGTAAACTGACATTTCCTCCGCAGAATTCAGCAGGTCAAATTGATTGTAGGTAGGCCTGAGTTTGCCCGAAAAATTGCCGGTGTAGTTGACTCGTAATGCGCCACTTTTTCCTCGCTTGGTAGTAATCACGATCACGCCATTGGCTGCACGCGCTCCGTAGATGGCAGTGGCAGAGGCATCTTTCAATACCTGAAAGGACTCGATGTCGTCCGGGTTGAGATTGGCAACTGAAGAACTGATGAGGGTATTGGCATTACCCGAAATAAAATCGTCAGCGCTTACGTTAGAGAGATCTTCCAAAATAACACCATCCACCACAAACAGCGGTTGGTTGTTTCCGTTGATGGAGGCGTTACCTCTTATTCTGATTTTGGGTGAAGTACCAAAGGTACCCGATACGTTGTCTACGCTTACTCCCGCTACGCGGCCTTCCAACACCCGGCCCACATCCGAAAGACCATCTATTTTGATGTCGGACATTTTTACATTCTCGCTGGCACCGGTAAATAGTTTGCGGTCCACTTCCTGAAAACCGGTAACTACAATTTCGTCCAGAATGGAGGTGGACTCCTGAAGGGTAACATTAATTACTCGTTGTCCATTGATGGGTTGGCGCACTTCCACCATTCCCACCATTCTAAATATCAATGTCTGATTGCTGTTGGCTTGAATGCTGAAATTCCCATCATAATCACTTACGACACCCGTGGTTGTGTTTTCAATCAGGATGTTAACACTGGGCAGCCCAACACCTTTGTTGTCGGTGACCTTTCCACTGACGGTGATGGGCGCTTGTGCAGCAGCGAATAGGGCAGCGCAACAAAGTGCAAGACATAGCACGGCCCTTCTAATTGCATTCAATCCCCAATTGCCCACGCGCATAGTCTCAGCAAAAAATTCTAATTATTAGTTCTATTTTAACTCAAAGTACAAGTCAAAATCCAATGTGGTAATGCCATCACTGAAAAAGATGGAGATGAAACCCTCATCATCCACTTTGAAGGTAGGCGCCTGTACTGGATTAAAGGTAACACCCGCCATAAAGTAAAAGTCACTTCCCTTGGGGTTACTGATATCTGCGCCATCAAAGTCAAATAATGCCAAGCCCCATGACTCATCTGTTAATATCACATTATCCGGAAATCCCTGATCGCCAACGCCTCGGGAGAAGGAGGTGTTTTTCACATTATTAAATATGCCTTCAAACAATGCATTTTCAAATTCATCGTCACTTGGGTTGTCTTTATCTACCAACAACTGCAGGAAAATGTCAGGGTAAATATTATCTCCGGCTTCGCCAGCGTCCCAATCGGCTCCATCGTCTTTCAAGGGATAAATATTGATGGCATAGGCAGTCAGGTACCGTTGCTTTACTGTAATGTTCCGCACCAAGGAATCAATCTGTCCGTCTTTGGTAAAAGCTTTTAACACCACTTCTACGGCACCCGGCTTTTTAAAGGTAATGGAAGGGGAGATGGATTCAGAAGTTTGACCATCACTGAATTTCCATTCATAGCGATCGGCATTGGTGGTCAGGTTGTCAAACATTACTGGCCTTCCTACTTCTGCAGTTTCATTGGTAAAGTCAAGGGTAGGCAGGGGTAATGGATCGTCTTCCTTACACGCAAAAACAACCATCACTAAAACGACCATCCAAATTGATCTCATAGATTTTATCATAAACTCAAAAAGTTGCATTAAGCATTAAAAATAGATAAAAATAGCTACTGACATACTACCCACAGTACATTCATAAAGTTAGAATTTCTGTAAATATTATAAAGGGTGTTTTTGAAATATACCCCACAATGGAAGAGTAATTTCAACCAATGCAGCCTTTTTTAAGTATTAATCTGACGATCTGAAGGATCAATAATTGCAAACCAGCGCGTTCCGGATGGACTTACTTCAGGCTGGCGGCCCACCTGGGTCTGAACCTAATGTAAATAATGACGCCAATTAGCGTTATACCCACAGAAGCGATACTCACCATTGTATAGAAGGGGGTTTCAGGGATTCTGGTCAACGTCTCTGAAGCAAAGGCAGCGTACAGCCCTACTACGGAGTAATACATGAAAGTGAAATGCCGGATCAACCACTTGTTTTTTGGTTTCCTCCTGAACACAGGAATGAATCCGAGCAACAGGGTAGCCAAACTGACCAGGGCTGCTACATGGAAAGGACCGAAGGTGCCCAGCAACCCATACAGCAGAAAGGCGGTGCCATTCAATATGAGCATCGAATAAAAATACAGGTAGCCCAACATGCGGTGTGTTCTTGTGCCTTTTTGAATGATGACAACCAAAGTGCCTACCAGCATTGCACCAATGGCTGCTATTACGTGGACTAACCCTGCGTTGCTATGGATTAAGGTTTGCATGATCGGCCATTGGAATATTATAATTTCACTAAATTCATTTCAATGGATTTCATCCACGTTTTGCCATCGGGTGAATAGTGTCCTAATTCATACCAGGTTTTATTGGCAGGATCCAAGGTGATGGTATATTTCACCTTGCCACCGGATGGTATGTCAAAACCCCATTCAAATTTATTGGCTTCCAGTATTTTAAAGTAAGCATCAGTGGAGTTGCCTTCTTTTGTATACGACCTGAATTGATACTGCTTGGAGTAGGGGTTATAGTTGACAATAGCAATGGCATTGAAAGTAACTTCATTGTTTTGTTTGCCGGTGCCTTCGATTGCCAGAAGTACGCCATCCAGTCTCCACTCGATGTGTTCGGTTTGATTGACTGTAATGGGTCCGTTACGGGTTTGTACAATAGCTTCACCTTTCCAATCGCCAACCATGTATTCGAGTTGCTTCATTTCGGATTTGCAGATTGCGGAAAAGTCAGGAGTCTGGGCTGCTAATTGCATACTGATCAGCAGCACCATTATTGTTGGTAGGCTTTTCATAACTAATGGGTTTGGTTTGTTTCGTTATTTATTGATATAGCCTTTCAAGGAATTGACATAATCCTCAAAAGCTTTGATTCCTTTTTTTGTGATGTTGCAAGTGGTAAGTGGCATTTTCCCTTTAAATGATTTGTTCACATCGATATAACCTGCCGTTGATAATTTGTCAATCTGTACGCTTAAGTTACCTGCTGTTGCTCCGGTTTTTTCTTTAATGAAAGTAAACTCCGCAGACTCAACGCTGATGAGCAAAGACATAACTGCCAGTCTCAGTTGTGAGTGCAGTAGGGGATCCAAGTCTTTAAACATTCTTTTCCTTTGTTGCTTTCAGTAAATATCCAGGTATCAGGTAGCCACATGCGATGGCAATTGCACCAATTAAAAATTGATCGATTGGACTCATCAAAAAGCAAATGATTCCAAAGACATAAAAACTGATACCACCCCAAATCAGCGGTTTGAACCTGAGCATAACTCCTGTAACGAATGTGGGAAGGGAGGTAATAATCAATATGATGGGGTTGATATTGTAATTCACTTTAGTGATGAAGACAATAAAGGGAAGCAAACACACACCAAATCCTATCCACAACCACATGTTGATCTTGTCCAGGTGGCTGGTTCTGCGTTGCTTTCTTCCTTGCCTTGATCCATACACCATAGTGACAATCCAGGCTGGAATGGCGATTAACCAAACGTAGTGGGGATATTGAAATTCGGTGTATTTGATCATCGAATACATCCCCAGGTTGGCGATCACTACTACCCAACCCCAGAGGATAAAGTAGAAGCTGTTATTGCTCATGTTGCCCTGTGCCTGCCTGATCATGGATTGTATCAAATCCAGGCTTTGGTGAGGGGATAAGCTGTCTGATTCCTGATTCATAGTGCTATTATTTATGTATAAACCTCGTTTTTTGATGTAAAAGGGCGTTTTATTGCCTTTTGTTGTATAAATATAAAGTAGTTTATATTATAAACCAAATTGAATTGTTTTATTTCTTAGTCCTGAGTAAAGAGTATTATTTGGGTTTATGTACTACTCCGCCCTTCATGACAAACTCCACATTTTCAAATTGAGTGAGGTCCCCCAGCTGATTCCCTTTTACGGCAATAATGTCTGCCAATTTTCCTTCTTTGATAGCCCCAACTTTGTCTTCCCAGTGAAGCAATCTGGCCGCCTCAATGGTTGCCGATTGAATGGCTTGCATGGGCGTCATTCCATATTTCACCATATAGGGGAGTTGTTTCGCGTTCCATCCATGGGGATATACACCGCTGTCGGTGCCGTAGGCAATTTTTACGCCTGCAGCTACTGCATTTTTAAAACCGTTGCGTTGTGCCTCGGTAGTTTCTTCGTTTTTCCTTAGGTATTCGGCAGGCCATCCTTCTTTTTCTCCTGCTTCTTTGATGTAGTCGCCATTGTAAATATCTGCTACAAGGTAGGTGCCTTGCTTTTTCATTATAGCAATGCCCTCATCATCGATCAATGAACCATGCTCGATAGACTGTACCCCCGCACGCAAAGCATTTTTAATTCCAGCTGCACCATGGGCATGTGCCGTAACCTGAGCGCCATATTTAGCCGCTTCTTTTACTGCTGCCTGCAGTTCTTCTTCTGAGTATTCAGGTACACCAGGCTGGGTGCCGCTGGTGAGCACAGCCCCGGTAGCCATAATTTTTATAAAGTCAGCACCACCATTTAAAAGCTCACGCACTTTTTGTTTGACTTCGTCAACAGAGTTGGCCACTCCAAATCTCAGGGTAGGAGGGAGCACGATGTCATGCGCAATGCCCGTTATCGCTCCGCTTCCACTGGAAGTGGTGACATAAGTTCCTGCTACCTGCATGCGTGGACCAACCACGGTGCCATTATTAATGGCATCTCTCAGCGCCACATCGGTAAATACCCTCCAGGTGCCTACATCCCTTACTGAAGTAAATCCTGCCATTAATGTTTTCTTCGCATTTCTTACTCCTTCAAAAACATATTCTGCCTCAGATTTTTCCAATGGTCCGGCAGGACTTGATGATTGAAGGTCTACCAAATGGGTGTGGCAATCGATTAGTCCGGGAGTTACCAGGTAGTCGGATAGATCAATGACGATGGCATCGTTTGGAAGTGATGCACTAAAGGGTTGAACAGACTCAATTTTTTCTCCTTTAATGAACACCAATTGGTTTTTCAGAATACGACCATGCTCTGTATCCACCAGGCTTCCGGCTTTGATAACAGTGCGTTGTTCATTCGTCTGACCAATTGAGATGATTGAACTGATGAATGAAAGAAATATCAAAAAAGAGGCTTTAAAGCACATATTACTTCGTTTAAGTAGTTTGAAGATAAATAAAAACCATCGTGTAACATCGCTTTCCAGCGCATTCAAATTTCACTACTTTGTGTTTTGAAATTTTAACAATCATTTAAGATGAAATACGTTTATCAGGTTGCGCTAATTTGCGCAGCATTACTCTTACCCATTGTGATCTCAGCTCAAGATCCCAAGGATACGATTCCGAAGGGAGAGGTTTCAATTACTAATCAAACCGTACGCATTGATGGAAAGGTGATTACCTATAAAGCCATTGCGGGTACCATGTTGCTTCGCAACAACGATGATGAACCCATTGCTTTGCATGGATTTACAGCTTACATCAAGGATGGAGTCACCGATGCCAAAACAAGACCCATCAGTTTTGTTTTTAACGGAGGACCAGGTTCGTCATCCATCTGGTTGCACATGGGTGTAATTGGTCCCAAACGTGCGGTGGTTAATGATCCGGGTTTCACACCAGCGGCACCTTACACGCTGGAAGACAACAATGCCTCGATTTTGGATGTATCTGATATTGTGATGATGGATCCCATCGGTACAGGGTTAAGTCATGCCGTAGGTAAAGCAAAGGACAGTGATTTCTGGGGTGTTGATCAGGATATAAAAATGATCAGCCAGTTTATCAGGCAATTCATTACTGAACAGGACCGCTGGAACTCACCAAAGTACTTAATAGGAGAAAGCTATGGCACATTCAGAAATGCAAGCGTAGTCAATTACCTGCAGGAAAGTATGGGCATGGCCATGAATGGTGTGGTTATGGTTTCGGCTGTATTTGATTTGCGCACATTGGTGTTTGCTCAGGGGGATGACATATCCTATGTAATGAACCTTCCCACTTATTCTGCCACCGCATGGTATCACAATAAAGTACCCAACAAACCAGCCAGCCTGAATGAGTTTCTGAAAGCCTCTCGCGCCTTCGCCAAAGGAGAATACACAACTGCGCTAATGGAAGGTGATGCGCTCACAGGAGAAGCGAGACAAAAAATCACTGAGCGCTTGTCCTATTTTACCGGATTGAGCAAAGAATACCTTGAGAAGGCAGATCTGCGGGTGCGGCAATCTGAGTTTACAGCAGAGTTACTGCGTTCAGAACGCAAGACAGTAGGGCGTCTGGATTCCAGGTTTACGGGTATCAATCAGGATCCGCTCAATCAATATGCTGCTTATGATCCGCAAAGTGCAGCGATTAGCCCTGGTTATACTGCACTGTTCATGGATTACTTTTACAATACCTTAAAAGTGAACAAGGCACATACTTATTATACCTCGGCTTATGCACGAAAAGGTTTTGACTGGGATTGGAAACATGCCATCAATGGGTCAGGATTTCCTACGCCACCTAATACCGGAACGGATATGGCGCGTGCAATGTCACGCAACCCACATCTGAAGATTTTGGTTCTCAATGGCATTTATGATTTGGCTACTCCTTTTTACGGAGTGGAATATTCTATTGATCACCTTGGATTGGAAAAAGAAATCAAGTCCAACATCATTATGAAGTACTATGAGGCAGGTCATATGATGTACACCCACAGGCCTTCGTTGGATCAATTCAAAAAGGAAACAGCAGAGTTTATTTTACAGACAAGTAAGCGATAGCAGTCAACAATAGTTATTAGTTATTGAAGTGCGGTGCATTTTTAAATAACTAATAACTATTTTTTTTTAAGCCATCAGAAGGCGTTGTGCCAGTGGCCATGCTCATAGGACCAAACTTTACCCGGAGGGGCTTCGCCTTCTGGCTGTGGAGTAGGGTTGAATCCCTGCCCTTGTACCTCTGGTTCGTTACTGCGATTTACATAATAACCAATGATACCCATAGCGAGCAGTGCTACCAATACAGCACTGAGAATAAAGGCTTTGTTCATCCCTCGTCCTGACGACTCCATGCCCATGTGGCAATTCTTATACTTCTTTCCGCTTCCACAATGACAGATGTCATTTCTACCTAATTTTTCCATAACGGTAAAAGTTATTCAAGCATTGAAATTATAAAATAAAAGTAAAAGGGGGAAGCCGTTTGTAAAATACAGGACTACGCAGATTGAGGTTTATTTCCCAATTCATTCAGAATACGGACAACCCAATCTTTGTCCACTTTATAAAAGTAGTGGAGCAGATCGCTATACTCATTCCAATCATACAACAACCATCCTTTATTATTAAGTTGGTCAAAATCTTCCATTGTGGGGAATGAATAGTATTGCCCTCCCAATGGCTGAGGGGTGGCATCTATTTTTTGTGATTGTGCAATTTTGTCTATAATGTCTTGTAGTGTTGCAATTGCCTGGGGGTAGAGGTTGACAATATGCCAGAGTACACTTTTTCCTGGCGTGACGGGCCGTTCATTAATCGAAATGATTTTACCTGTGTCGATGCCACTGTCAGTAATATAGTGTGTCGTAGTGCCAATTTTTGTTTCTCCATTTAGCAGGGCTCGGAATGTACCCATCACACCTTTGTAATTGGGAAGTATGGCGGAGTGTAGATTGATGATGCCCAGAGGTGGAATAGAAAGCACCTCTCCCTTAAATATTTTTCCAAACCGAATCGAGATGAACAAATCCGGGTTGAAGGCTGAGATATCCTTTAGGGACGCTTGGAGTGAAGTGATTACAGTGACTGAAACGCCATATTTATTTTTAATTTGATCAAAAGACAAGAACCCACGGCCGGGATTCATTTCCAATTCGGGGAATAAGTATTGGTTGGGAAACTCTCTTTCGAGAAAAGCCAATTGCCGCAAGGGTTCAATGGGTGATTCATTTCCAACTTTTTCCGTCAGGTAAATATTAAAATCATATTTTGAAAGGGTTGGCAATAAGCAATTAAGCGCGATGTTGCTCTCGATGTCTTTATTGAGAAAAAGGGATAGGCGCATTTTATTTTTCTTGCGGCAGATACTTTTTAGGAATTGGATTTCCTGTTCTTTCACTGTCGTAAGTCCAGTTGAGAATCCACCATCGCTCTCCGTCATTATACAATTGAATGCTGTTGATGCCTCGGCCAGTTACTGGTCCGTTGAGTTGGTCCCGAGACTCATAAGTGCTCCACACGTGCGTGATGTTCCCGAAAGTTTCCGTTACTCTGTAAATCTCTGATTCATAAAATGCATCCGGTGGCATATTGGTATGAAATTCTTTGAGCGTCATTGCCCTGAGAAAGGGCTCACCCGCTTTGGTCACGCCTGATACCATCACATTGGCCATTGGGTGATGCAATGATTTATCCCTTTCCGTTTGTTTGGGGCCATAAGGTCCTGAAACTACTTCGTAATAGGCTTTGATGATGCCATCCAGCGTAGCTACATCTTTTTTTAAGGGGTAGGGGTTTTGGGCATACCCGTATCCTGCACACAATAGGAAAACGAGGGTAATAAAATGACAACGCATAACTCGGTTTGTTTATTGAAATGTGTCTTTCATTTTCAACACATAAATATAGGGCCAGTTCTTGCCGGTTACCAACATGGATTTTGTTCCTTCATGCCATGCGATACCGTTCAAAACGTCAGCTTCAGGGTTGAGCAGTTGAGTTTGCTGCGTCAATTTGGAAAGATCCAGAAAGCCGGCAACCTCTCCGGTGGCGGGGTCAATTTTGGCTATCCAGTTGGTGCGCCATATGTTGGCGTAGAGATAACCCTCGATGTACTCAAGTTCATTGAGTGCTTTCACAGGTTGACCCTGATACGAAACTTCAATTTTCTTTTTTACGGCAAAACTTGTTGTATCCAGAAAATAAATTGACGCAGTACCGTCACTCAGGATCAACTGATGGTTGTCATGGGTTAGTCCCCATCCTTCTGTTTTGTATTCAAATTCTTTAAGTTTTTCAAAAGTGGCAAGGTCGTACACAAATCCTTTCTTGTTTTCCCAGGTGAGTTGATAAACTTTGTTATTAAGTATGGTGATGCCTTCGCCAAAATATTCTTTATCCAGCGTCACTTTTTTTTCAGCAACTCCCGTTTTGATGTCCACGATGCCAATCCAGGAATTTTCCTGTCCGGTGCTTTCGTACAATTGTCCCTGGTGAATCACCAGCCCCTGCGTGAACGCTTGCTTGTCGTGAGGAAATGTATTTTGTACGGTAAACGAAATTAAATTAGGATTTTGAATGGTTTCTTTTTTGGTGGTACACGATAACAAGAAAATTAAAAGTGCGAATAAAAGAGTGCGCATATAGTCTGTAGCATTTATTTCACGGAAGGATTGACCCAAAGATGGCTAAACCAGTGCCAATTTCCAGCACTGTCTGGTGCAGTGAGCGTATAAAGCGTTCTCCGTCTTTGGCTTATAGCATGGGTTGATTGTAATTCGACCACCATTTCGTTGGCACTCGTTTCAACTACTGCAAGGGTGCAATCGCCACCTTGCGCGAAGCATTGCAGTTGTTTTACTTTCAGCCCTCTGGTATCAAGTGTCAAATTCAGTACAGGTTGGTCCTTTTCAATCGGTGCCAGATTGCTGTCAGGTGATTTTTTTAAAACCCTTAAGGATTCCATTTTGGCTTTATCTTCAAACATTTTAGCATAGCTTTCTGACATTGGAAAACGGGGAATTTGGTAATTGCTGGTCAAATTATTCATTACCCCGGAATTCTGCGCTGCTGCTCCCTTAAAACCTAATGACTGGATGATGTCACTCATGGGCTTGTCGAATTCGCCATAAGGATAAGCAAAAACTTTGGGCTGTACATTAAGGTGTTTTTTAATTAATGCCTGTGCTTCTGTCACGTCTTTTTCAAAGTCGATGTACCGTGTGTCAATGGGTTTATTGAGAAAATAGTCATGGGTATGTGTATGATTACCAATTTCTATATTACGCGAGACTACCTCATTGAGTTCCTGCCAGTTCAGATAGTCACCACCGCCTACTGTTTCGGTATTTATGAAAAGTGTGGCGGAAAAATTGAATTGATTTAGTAATGGTAATCCGTTTTGGAGGAAACTTTTATATCCATCATCGATGGTAATTACTGCCGTTTTTTTGGATGGCATTTCATTGTAAAGATAATCAAGGGCATCCGAGAGGTTCAGCACCTGATAATCATTATCTGCCAACCATTGAAGATGTGCTTTAAAATCATCAATTGAAATATTGGTGGAAGGAAAGCGGTTGTCTCCAAAACGGTGATAAACAAAACAAACCACTTCCTTATAGTGAGCGGCCTTTTGCAAAGGCAAATCGCGCTCATTGCTTTTGTTTTGTCCTGTACTGCAGGCAGCCAAAAAAAATGATAAAAGGACTGCGCGCATCATGGGGTGACAAAATAGTGTGGATCGAGGGTGTAGGTGTCGTACTTGGTCAGGTTGTTGTAGATGATAATTTTTCTCAACTGCTCAGTATATTCAAATCTGCGTTCGCTGTAATATTTTAAATGGGGCAATAAGGTAAACGGATCGTTGCTTTCCTGAAGTGCGGTACGCAGTTCCCTGTAGGCGTAGGCGGATCCAAGTGTTTTGAAATAATCAGCTATAGATTGAGAGATGTCGTCATAGGCCCTCACGTAGATGGGACCCGCTTCTCTTTTAAGGGCTGCTTTTATTCTGGGTTCGTGACGATTGTATGACCACATTCCAAAAATGTTATTTCCTTCTTTAAAAAATCTGGATTGTCCCCAACCACTTTCTACCGCTGCTTGTGCCAATACGATGCTGTTGGGAACGGTAGCCATTCGTTTCAGAAGATTTTCAACATTACTGCTTTTGTATTGCAATTTCAATTCATGATAGAAAACACTGTCTTCATGATTCCATTTCTTTTTTTCTTTCAATGCGATTAACTTTTTACGCTCTTGCGCCATATTGTGCTTTACAATCAATACGGATGGAAGGATAATCGAAATAAATAGATGCTTGGCGTGTGGTACGGTTTGGTTTTCCAGACCCGACACGTGGGTATAAACAACAGGCTTCACCAGTGAGTCTGTCAATAGGTTGACCTGATTAAGAGAATCTACTTTGGTAGTAATGATTTGCAAAACCGGCTCCTTTTTGGCACAGCCTACCAGCAGTGAAAACCCAAAAATCCATAGCAACAAGAGCCTGTGGCGTATACTCATGAGGCAAAGATAGTAGAAAGGGAGGACAGCTGAATGATTACAGATAAGGTGCTAGGATGACGATTGAAGAGGACTTCTAATTGATAATTTCCAATCAAACGGGAAGTATTTCCCAATATATCGGAATTTGAAATCTTGATTTTATTGTTAACGGTTTAGGTCATAGGAAAAATGTGTTGGTTTGAATGGAATTAACTCCTTTGAACAAAAAGAATTATTAAATGTTTCAATTAATAGCTATATTCCTAGAGAAAATGTGATTTTCATCATATTAACATTTACAACTTCGGAATAGCCATTAAATATGGAGAACGCTCATCCAGCATCTGAATTGAGATTACACAGCGATCAGGCTTATTTGCTTCTTGAAATGGAAAGAGAAGTAATGGAAATGATTGCTACGGATGAGCCAATTGGTGAAGTGCTCGATAAAGTAGCGCTTAATTTTGAAGCCATCAGTCATGACGCGATTTGTTCGATTTTGCTGGTGGATGAGGACGAAAAAACCATGCGGCATGGTGCCGGCCCAAGTCTCCCTAAAGCCTATTGCGATGCGATTGATGGAGAATCCATGGGGCCTGTAGCGGGTTCATGTGGAACGGCCGCGTTTCATAAGAAAAGGGTCATCGTTGAGGATATTGCCAGTGATCCGCTGTGGGTTAATTATCGCGATGTAGCACTTCGTTTTGGTTTGAGAGCCTGCTGGTCAACTCCCATTGTTAGTAACGATGGCCAGGTGCTTGGCACTTTTGCCATTTATTATAAGTCGATAAAGACGCCCGATGAAAGAGACTTCATGTTGATTGACAGGGCAGTTGATCAGGTAAAGATAGCCTTGGAGAAAAACCACAACGCTGCTCAGTTAATTGAAAGTGAGGCGAAGTATCGATTGTTGATGGAGTCAATGCCAGACTACATCATGCGTTTCGATCAAATGCACAGGTATCTCTATGTGAATCCCGCAACAATTAAACTGACAGGTTTATCTGAATCTGATTTTATAGGGAAGACTAATAAAGAAATTGGTTTTGATCCAGATCTATGTTCGTATTGGGAAATGAACATTAAACAAGCATTCCAGACTCGTAAAATTATTCAAACACAGTTTGCTTTCACGCTGCCTCAAGGCGAAATATTTCTTGATTGGAGACTTATCCCTGAAGTGGACGAAACAGGAAATGTAAAGTCTGTCTTGGGAGTGGCGAGAGATATAACCCAACTAAAAGAAGCAGAAAAGGAGATTCGGAAACGAGAAAGATTTTTGGCGATTGTTACTGATAATTTTCCACGATCTTACTTAACGGTGGTGGGTAAAAACATGGAGGTTTTGTACAATGGGGGCGAAGAGTTCTCCAAGTCAGATCTTGATCAGGAATCTTTTATTGGAAAAACCATACAAGAGATCTATGCGCCATTTGGCAAGAAGGTACTTGATGTTGTGATTCAAGCCTATCATAAAACCATGCTGGGAGAGCCTCAGATGTTCGAACTTGAAATTAACAATGAGTTTCAACAATATAAAACAGTTCCCTTAGTCGCTGAAGACAATGTTATAAATTCAATTTTGGTAGTAACTGAAAATATTACGGATAAAAAAGTGGCAGAAGGGGAGCTTGTCAAAAGCGAATTTCTGTTCAGAGGACTTGCTTCAAATGCACCGATAGCCATTTATCAAACAGATTTGGAAGGCAGGTGTACCTATGTGAATGAAGAATGGGTAAGGTATTCTGGAATAAGTGCAGAGGAGGCAATGGGTTTTGGTTGGCTCAAGGCCATTCATCCTGATGATCGGGAGCGAGTAAAGCAGGAGTGGGAGTCTTTTGTTGTATCCTCCGGGACAGTGTTCAAGTCTGAGATGCGGATGCTTCAGCCAACTGGAAGGATCGTTTGGCTTTCGGCCAAAGCATTGCCATTGTATGGTGCAGATCATATTGCCTATGGTCACATAGGAATAGCCTTAGATATTACTGATCGGAAACAAATTAATGAGCTCTTAGAGGAGAATGAAGAGCGCTTTCGAACGACTCTGGAGCGTATTACTGATGGCTTCGTAGCATTGGATAAAAATTGGTGTTATACGTACATGAACAGGAGGGCAGGTGAAATATTTGATCGTGATCCCAACACCATGGTAGGAAAACACATATGGACAGAATTTCCTGAAGGCATAGGGCAACCATTTCATCTGGCATACGAAAAAGCGATGAAAGAACAGAATTATGTTTACCTGGAGGAATATTATCCGCCTTATGATCGATGGTTTGAGAATCACATTTATCCTTCACCAGAAGGTCTTTCTATTTACTTTAAAGACATTACAGATAGAAAGATGGCGGAGCTACAATTGATTGCCATAAAAGAAAATTTAGAATTGGCAGAAGAGCAGGCCAAGTTGGGCAACTGGGAGTTTAATGTAAAAACACAAAAACGAAGGTGGTCAAAGCAAATGTTCCGTTTTTTTAATCTGGAACCGGATTCAAGTCCACCGGCTATGGAAGCCTATTTGCACCTGATCCATCCTGAGGATAGAATACACGTACAGCCTTCGCTGCTTGAAATGAGTAATGGCGCGGAGCCCAAAATGAGAATGTATCGCACCAACCCTGATTTGATGCCCCTGCGCTACCTGTACGCAACATGGAGTGTGGAAAAGGATAGTGAAGGTAACCCGGAAAGATTCGTGGGTACGCTGCTGGACGTTACTGAGCGGATAGAGATTGAGAAAAAAATAAGAGAGAGTGAGGAGAAATACAGAACACTGATTGAGCAGGCAGCTGATGCAATTTTTTTAGTGGATTTGGAGGGAAACTATCTGGAAGCCAATGAAGGTGCAAGTGTTCTTACCGGCTATTCCATTGACGAACTCAAAAGAATGAACGGAAGAGATCTTGTTTGGGACGAAGATTTAAGAAAAACTCCCTTACAAACAGAAAAAATAAAAGAGGGGCAGGTGGTTTTCATTGAGAGAGTCTTAAAAAGAAAAGACAATTCACTTATTAATGTAGAAATCACCGCCAAATTAATGAACAGTGGAAAAGTCAATGTGATCATAAGAGATGTAACAGAGCGGTTTCTGGCGCAGAAAAGGATAAGAGAAAGTGAAGAGAAGTACAGAACACTGATTGAACAAGCATCAGATGCTATTTTTATTGCAAATCCATCAACACAGCTAATACAAGTAAATAGCAGTGCATGCCAAATGACTGGATATTCTCAGGAAGAATTAGTGCAGCTGTCGATTTCGGATATAGTAGAAATAGGGCCTGGGGATCCTCCGCTGAGAACTGCCGAAGTGGAAAAATCCAAATCACTACTTCAGGAAAGAAAAATAAAAAGAAAGGATGGTATCATTGTTCCTGTTGAGGTTAATGCTACCAGAATGAAAGATGGGAATATTTTAAGTATCGTAAGAGATATTACAGACCGAATCCGGACACACCAGCAAATTAGAGATTACAACATCCAGTTACAGCAGCTTACGATGCACTTACAAAAGGTAAGGGAGGAGGAGCGCGCTTCACTATCTCGTGAGTTACATGATGAGTTGGGGCAACAATTGACTGCCATAAAGATGGACTTGTCGTGGCTCAACAAAAAAGCTGTCTCTAAAGAGATGACAGATAAGCTCGGTGAAGCGTTAGAAATCACCAATGCTGCCGTTTCCACGGTAAGGAGGATTAATTCTGATTTGCGACCCTTACTGTTGGATGATCTGGGTTTGTTTGCTGCACTCGACTATCAAGCCAAAGAATTCAGTAAACGGTATAATGCGGAGTGTCATTTCAGAACAGAAATGATAGAACCACAACTCGATCAGCAGAACGCCATCGCAATATTCAGAATATTTCAGGAGACGCTCACCAATGTAGGTAAACATGCTAAGGCGACTAAAGTGGATGCAGTAATCCGGAGTATTGATGGTATGATGGAATTAATCATTTCTGACAATGGCGTTGGTTTTGATATGCTGGAGGGAAAGGGTCTTCGATCTTTTGGTATTTTAGGAATGACGGAGAGAGCAATGATGATGAATGGTGTCCTGGAAATAGAATCTACGCCCGGAAAGGGAACAATTGTAAAATTAAGGGTACCCATTTAGTTGTTTTATGAAGCAAGATTTAAAATTCATGCTGGCAGATGATCACGCCATTGTACGAAAAGGTTTAAAACAAATTCTGGTGGATGAGTTTCCTGAATCGCGTATATCCGAGGCGAGCGATGGAAAGGAAGTGATTGCTGCACTAGAGAATAACACTTTTGATTTGCTGATTTGTGACATTAGTATGCCGGGTACCACAGGTCTGGAATTGTGTAAAAAAGTGAAGGCTATACATCCTGAAATTTTGGTGCTCATCCTTAGCATGCATGCCGAGGAGCAGTATGCCATTCGTTCTCTCCGCATGGGTGCCTCAGGCTATCTTACAAAGGAAAGCGCGCCTGAAGAACTGATAAAAGCGGTAAGACATATTTTGGCCGGTAAGAAATATATTTCTTCTTCATTGGCTGCAATCATGGCCAATTACCTGGGTACAAACACCCAACAAGAACTTCATGAACAATTGTCGGACCGCGAACTGGAGGTGTTGAAGCAGATTGCAAATGGAAGATCTCTTAATGCGATTGGCAAAAAGCTGCACTTGAGTCCCAATACAATCAGTACTTATCGTGCGCGCATTCTGGAAAAAATGAAACTGAAAAGCAATGCGGATTTAATTCAATATGCCATAGAGCACAATTTAAAATGATCGTGTAAAGATTCCACTACACGACTTCAGTATTACCCTACATTTCTTTCAATAGAGTAGCTATAAAAAAGGCATTTTTCCTGTCCGATCTTTGAGGAAACAAAATGGATATGTCTACTCAACCCAAATCCTTACTGATCATTGAAGATTCTGTCTCCATTACCTGGAGATTGCTCAATTTTTTGAAGGAAGTTAAAAATCTGAAAATACTAGGGTCAGTTAGAAATGGAACGTCCGGTTATAAAAGAATTGTCAATGAAAAACCTGATATCATTCTATTGGATATTCAGCTACCGGGCACAAATGGACTCAAGATTCTGGAGTTGTTAAAGGATCAGGAGCATAAGCCGTATATAATCATATTTACCAACAACAGTAATTTCTATTTTAAAGAGCGCTGTTTTGCTCTCGGAGCAGATGAGTTCTATGACAAATCAGTTCAATTTGAAGAAGCAATAAAAGCAATAATAAAATTTTGTAATGACGGTGTTAACTCTCAATAACCTGCTCATCTCTCAATATAATAAAGAAGACCTAACAGTACAGTGAAGAAAGAAAGTACAACATCAGGATTGACCCAGCGGCATTTAATGGCCTCGATATTTGAATCGGGAGCAGCCATTCTTGCCATGATTGCAGAACGTGAGCCACTTCACAGGATTCAGAAAGCCATATGTGAAGAATGCGAAGCGTTACTGGATCAGGTCTTGTGTTCCTATGCGGTGCTTGACGAAAAGGGGGAGTTTTTTGAAAGCGTGATTAGTTCCAGTTTATCAGATTCATACCTCAGTGCCATTACCGGAGAAGGAATTGGCCCGATAGCTGGTTCAGCTGGTGCAGCAGCTTATAGAAAGCGTCAGGTGATAACATCCGATATTTCAAAAGATCCAATATGGGTAGTTCATCGTGATTTGGCTCTCGGAGAAGGCCTTAAATCAAGCTGGGCTACGCCCATTTTAATTGGTGACAGGGTGGTGGGCGTATTCAATGTCTACACCAAATCAATCAGGGAGCCGGACCAGCTCGAAATGAATGTGATGGATTACTGTGCGAAGCTGCTTCAAAATGCAGCTGACAAATTAACTAAAAGTCGTGCGGACCTGGAGAGGGCCTATACATCAGATCATCATTTGAACTTATTGCGATCAGAGCATCAATTTCAGAATGTAATTGAAAACATTTCGGGGGTATATTGGGTGAATGATGTTGTGGAAAACAAAACCTTATATGTCAGTCCATCTTATGAGAAAATATGGGGGAGAAGGCGTTATAAACTGTATGAAGATACCTCTGACTTTATTCAGGCTGTGCATCCCGATGACGTAAATATTGTTCGCAAAGCCTATGAAAATTTGACTGAAAGTTTGGATGCCGACATTACCTACCGAATTCTAAAACCAGATGGTGAGGTACGATGGATTTGTGCAAGGGTAAAGGTGGTAGACGAAGACAATGGCCGCAAGTTGGAATATGGTTACGCGGATGATATCACAGAGCGGCTTGATTCGGTCCGACAAAATAAGGTGCTGATAAACCGCAATCAGTTAATATTGAAAGGGATGTTGGATGGTTTCCTGTTGGCAGACGTTAATGGAAAAATCATTACTACCAATGCAGCTTATGCCAATATGGTCGGCTACGAGCAAGAGGAAATTTTAAAAAAGAACATTAGTGAACTTGAAGGCGTATTTTCAGAGGAAGAGATCAAAGAAAAAATAAATGAAATTATTGAAAGGGGTGCATTCCAAATAGACACCAAGCACCGCCACAAAAACGGATCATTAATAGACCTGGAGGTAAGCATATCTGTAATGGACGTAGAAGAACAACCCCTTATTGCTGCCTTCATTAGAGATATCAGTGATAAAAAGAAGTACCAAAGAAGATTAGAAAAACAATTTCATGCTTTGGAACAATATGCCTTTATCAACTCGCATCAAGTGCGGGCGCATGTGGCCACTATGCTGGGCCTTATGAACCTCTACCTCAAAGGCTATGTAAATGGTGAAGAAAAGAAAAAAGTTATTCGACACATGCACGATGAAGCAGTGCATCTGGATAATCTCATCCGCCAATTGTCAGTGTTGATTAGTAATGATCACCATTAAACAGGTTCTGGAATTGGTCAGGTGTTTACTCTGATTGCTGATATCAAGCTTTTTATCCACCAGGGCAAAACATCATTTGTCAGTGTTGAAATCCTAGAACAAAAATCAATCATAACGAACTTGAATTGGATTTGTTATAGAGCAGATAAAAAAAAGTACTAACAATTAATATTCAAAAAAATATTGATTCGTTTCCAACCTTGTACTTTCTGCTGGTGTCAAACAGGGCACAAACCAAATATTTTATTTATGAATAAGATTGAAAGCGGAAAAGGTCTATTGAGAATGCTTCCATTGGCATTTTTGTTTGCAATGTTGGTGATGGCCTGTAGCAAGGATGACGATGCTACACCATTTGGAGCTCCCAATTTAAATGCAGCGTCTGATATTACAACCAATTCCTTCAAAGCAACATGGTCAGCTGTTACAGGTGCTGAAAAATACTTGTTGGACGTATCTACCACCGCGAATTTTAGCAGTACTGTTACTGGCTACAACAAAAAAGAAATACAGGGAACAGCTACCACAGTAAACGGATTGGCAGCTTCTACCAAGTATTATTTCAGAGTGTATGCGAAGAAAGGTACAACGGTATCTGTTAATTCAGTAGTAAAGGACGCTACTACCAAGTAATTCCCTTTTCTAAGCATGCAATCCTGTGGAGTAACAGGATTGCATTGCTTTTTGTAAGAAAAATGTATTATTGATTTCTTTGATCTACCTCCTTTACAAATTGGATTAATCCGTTGATGTAGGTCTCCTGGTCATCATACATAGACATGTGGCTACCCGTTGGACAATGCAAATACTGGCCATCAGGAAATTGAGTAGCCATCCATTCCATGTGTTTGGGATCCATGGTGTCGTAGGCTCCTCCAATGGTTAAGGTGGGTACGGTAATTTTAGATAAGTCTTTGCTTCTATCCCAATTCTTCAATTTAGCATTACCAACCACGCCAAATTCACTTGGACCTTGCATTGCTACATACATATCGTTATTAATTCTTGCAAACGCCCTGTTTACCGGATCGGGCCATTGCTCCAACGGCATACGTAGCACATGCTCCGGGTAGTAGTGGGTGAAAATCAATTCTCCATATCTGGGATTAGTATAATCCCCTTTTGCCTCCATTGCTCTTATTTCAGCCAAAACTGTTGGATCCAGCTGAGGTCCTAGTACGTCATTGGCATATTTTACATAATCAGGTATTGAAGACATCATATTGGAAACAATAAGACCTTTTAAATTGTCCTGATGTTTTAATGCATATTCAATGGCTAAGATTCCACCCCAACTGTGTCCAAGCAGATAAAAATTACTTTTGTCCAAAGCCAGAGCTGTTCTAACCTGCTCCACTTCATCCACAAACCGATCAATATTCCATAAGGAACTATCCGAAGGCTGATCACTGTATGCAGATTCCAGCTGATCATAGTAATAATATTCTATTTCCGCGTTGGGCAAATAAGAATCAAAGCATTCAAAATATTCATGGGTAGATCCTGGCCCACCGTGTAACAACAACACTTTCATGGTTGGATTATTACCTACGCGCTTGGTCCAAACTTTAAATTCACCAGAAGGTGTTTTAATGGGAATCATCCTCACTCCACCACTTAATCTATCTTCGCGGTTTGAATCGTCTAAATAATTATTCTTGCTGCTTTTTTCGGGGGCATTGTTGCAACTAATTGCCAAAGATGCCAGGATGATGAATGCCAGGTGTTTCATAAATGTTGAGTTTTTGGTCAAGTAGAAAGAGTTCCTGAAATTAGAAATTGGCTAGCAATAATTCAAGCAGTTTTCCTATTGCTTAATGGACAAGTGTATCGGATGGTTATCTCATTTTAATAAAAAAAACCTCAGCCATCAGGTCAGGATGAAAAGGCAGGGTAGAAGCATCATATTCTTTTCTAAAATCTGCACCGATACTGTCGCAGGCATTAATAACCAGATCAACATAGGATTTATCGATTTTACTTACATTTTGATCTCTTTCTGCAACGTAGGTATTGTCAGGAAGTGCTTTGTAAGCATAGACTTTTCCGTTTTTGATGCTGTATTCTCTCAGGTTGTTGGAAACATCTATTCGTTCATAACCCAGCTCTCTTTCATCAAATTGAGCTAGCTCATTTTCAGAAATAAAGTACAATACAGCATTAACACTACCTCCTTCTTTAGCAGCAATGTTTAAAAATATTATTTTCTCAAACGAGAGGGTGTCTGTGTTTTTTATGTAAAATCCATCGTAATCAAAAAATTCTTTGGGCTGAAGTGAGTCCTTATTGCTACCTACATAACTCCATTCCCTTTGATAACCTTCCAGATGAACCAAATAAACACTGTCTTCGTATTTTCTGCCTAATGTAGCTTCTGTTTCATTAAAAGAAATCAAAGAACCATAGCCGATCATGCCTACTTTTCCTGATTCAATTTCTATTTCTGGTTTCTCGGGAGTGCTTTGGCAGCTAACAAAACATATAAGTAAGAAGGACAGGGCCAGCAGGTGGTTGATTTCTCTTTTCATGGGATAAACGAATAGTTTTCTGTTTAATAATACAGAAAGTTAGAAATTCGCTATTGTATTCCAATTGGGCTTTTAAAAAATTAACTGGAAATGGGTATTAGGGAAGAAAGAAAAGAGGGGCAAAAAAGTAAATGATGAAATTAGACGTATTGGACAGGAGGGAAAATGATTATTGATTTATGCGGCCAGCTTAGATAGCATACCCTTGAAAACAATACCATGAAAGGGGAGCACACTGTACCAGTACAATCTTCCCCATACACCTTTAGGGCGAAAGGTGGCAGTTTGATATAGCACATTCTCCTTAATTTTAAATTCAAGCCAGGCTTCCCCGGGCAGTTTCATTTCTGCAAAGAGCAGCAACCTGCCTTCCTCTTTATTGGCGTATAACACGCGCCAGAAGTCTACAGCATCGCCCGCATTCAATTTATGGTCGTGGGTCCGGCCTCTGCGCAAACCAACCCCGCCAAATAGTTTGTCAATAAAACCTCGTATCACCCACAGCGTATCCGCATAGTACCACCCCGTGTTGCCACCGATACTCCATATTTTTTCTATACTTTCAGCTCTTGATTGAATAACCTTGCTGCGTTGATCGGTCATGCAGCCGTGGGTAGGGACGATAAGAAATTCTGATAAATTGATTTTCAGCGTTCCACTGATGAGTGAATCTTTCCAGCTGGATAGAATTTGATTGCCCTCAATCTTCGTGAATGTCCTTTTCAAAGCCTCCTCATATCCTATGGGGTTAATACCCAGAATAATATTTAGATCATTGTTGCGACACACTACTTCAACCTTCATGCTGTCTACCAATGAGGTTGCAAGCTTATAAGACGTGGCAGTAACAAAATACAACCAATAGGATGAGAGTCGGGGTGTCATTACAGGCACGATAAAAATTTTTCTTTTAAGGCCTCTCACGCGCGCAAATCCAAGTAACATTTCCTTATAGGACAATATATCTGGTCCTCCTATGTCAAAGCTCTTGTCAAATGTTTTTTCATTAAAAATTGTCTGACTGAGAAAACTAATGACATCCGCAATTCCAATAGGCTGGCACTTGGTGCGCAACCATTTTGGAGTAATCATGATAGGGAGTTTTTCCACTAAATCTCGTATGATTTCAAAAGAGGCACTTCCTGATCCGATAATAATCCCGGCCCTTAGCGTGGTGAAATGATATTGCCCTTTGCCCAGTTCATCTTCTACCGCTTTACGTGACGAAAGGTGTTTGGAAAGGGTGTTCTCATTGATGATGCCACTTAAGTACACGACATGCTTTGCTTGCGTATGATTTATTGCTTCCCTGAAGTTGTTGGCCGAAGTCAACTCCAATGTCTGGTAATCACTGGAGGTTGACATCGAGTGCATAAGATAAAAGGCTCCGTCAATGTCGTGCGGAATGGCCTGTAGTGATTCCTTTTTTAAAAAGTCTACCTCAATTATTTTGAGCTTGTTGATTAGGGATGGAGGAGGATTGAACCGATTTTTATCTCTTACACAACAGATTACTTCGTGCCCCATATTGATCAGGACTGGAAGTAATCTTTTGCCTATGTATCCGGTGGCACCGGTTAGCAGGATTTTCATGGAATTACCGGTTGCCTATTGAATTGAATTTTCGATTATCCTTTATTTAAAAAAGAAGAGTACATCCAAACGAGTTTTTCCTGTTCGCGAATGTTGTCACTCATTTGTGCATTGGTTCCTTCGTCATGAATTTCATCGGACAGATTAAGGATGTGTCGTTGCTTCAGCAATAAGATTTTAAATGCCTCCAGAATATTGGATACCGCTTTGTGACCATCAGACACTTCTTTACTTTCAGGAATCTCTGCCTCTTTGAGGTAGTCACTGTATTTGTGGTTGGGAGCAAATCCCAGTGTAAGAATCCTTTCGGCTACCTCATCAATTTTTAGAAAAAGGTTATTGTACAGCTCCTCAAATTTCAAATGAAGTTCAAAGAATTTATCACCTTTAATATTCCAGTGATAACCCCTCACATTCTGATAAAACGTAGAGTAGTTGGCCAGCAGGTCGTTCAGTAATATGGCCAGCTCTTTTGTTTTTGCCTCGTTAAGTCCTATTTGATTTAAATTGCTCATGTCGTTTTTGATTTACTTAATGCTATGTAAATAACAAATGAACCGTTATTTTGTTCATGCTTATCCCCGTATTATCTTTTTTGTTTTAAAGTTTTACTCAGTTGCATATGCAGCATGGGATAGGGCTTTCCAAGCCCATCCAGATCTGATCTATTGATGGTTTCAAAACCCATATGTTGGTAAAACCCAACTGCGGAACTATTCTGCTCGTTAACGTCTACCAAAGTGGCATTCAGGGAATTGATGGCGTACAGCAGCAGGGTTTTACCGGCACCTTTGCCCATGTAAGCAGGTAATACGAATAGCATTTCAATTTTCCCGTCTTTAGTACCCAGAAAACCAACTATTGCCTCCTGGTCTTTAAGGCAATGCAAATCAACGGCATAAAAGTATTCATTCAGGATTAGTGGCTTGAAATACAACAGATCGGATTCTTTGAGGAAGTGATGTGTTTTGCGTACTGAAGCTTCCCATATGTCTACCAGCTCGGGGTAATCCTTGGGATCAGCAGGTTGAATTGAATAGTGCATCGTTCCGGATTATTATACAATATTAATGATAGTTACGCAGTTTCTTTCCACTCTTCATCTCACGGGTTAACTTTACCCCCATGTTTACAGGCATCATAGAAACCGTAGGTAAGGTTGTACAATTGGAGCAGGAGGGTAGCAACAGACATTTCTGTATTGAAAGTACGATCAGTCATGAGTTAAAGGTGGACCAGAGTGTTTCGCATAATGGTGTATGCCTTACAGTAACGCGTCTGGAACCTAAAAAGCATTGGGTTACGGCCATCAACGAGACACTTGAAAAATCGAACCTGGGCGAACTTAAAGTAAACAGTAAGGTAAACCTGGAGCGTTGTATGTTAAACAATGGTCGATTTGATGGTCACATCGTTCAGGGACATGTTGATCAGACAGGTATTTGTAAATCCATCAAGGAAGAAGGGGGAAGCTGGTTGTTTGATTTTGACTACGATCCAACTCTAGGCAACGTAACGGTTGAAAAAGGATCTGTTGCAATCAATGGAATAAGTTTAACCTGTTTCAATTCAAGGGATAATGGATTTTCAGTTGCTATTATTCCCTATACCTTTGCGCATACTAATTTTGGACAATTAAAGGTAAGAGATACCGTCAACCTTGAATTCGATATTATTGGCAAATATGTAAAAAGATTGTTGGGGAAAGATTAGTGTGGCAATGGTGGTAAAGTAGATTTAGTTTTGTTAAACTTTCTTACCAACCAATTGGCAAACAGGAAGCCAAGCCATCCGCATACTAATCCAATCACTGCACCTACCATTACATCTCCCGGATAGTGAACGCCCAAATAAATTCTGGTGTAGCTCATAAGTGCCGCCCAAAGAAATATAACACTCATCCAATGGTAGCGTCCCCTGAAAACCAGAAAGATAAACATGGCCACCCCGAATGTATTGGCAGCATGGCTGGAAGCAAATCCATATAAACCGCCCTTGTAATTATTAACAATGTGAAGTATTCCTTGTAAGCCCGGCTCCTGTGAAGGGCGAAGCCTGGCAAAATAGGGTTTCATAAAACCAGAAGTGATCTGGTCAGTAAGTAAAATACTTAAGGCAACTCCCAATAAAATGTAAATGGTATCCCACTTTTTATATTTAATTATCAAATAGACAAGAAGAAGGTAAAGGGGTATCCAGAAGATGGTTTTAGTAAGCAACATCATAATGGGATCAAGCCAGGGAGCATGAAAGCCATTGAAGTAAAGCAGAAGTTCTTGATCGAGTTCTAGTAGCTTTTGCAAAATCCGTTACATTTGTGTGGGTGCAAAATTAACGCTTATCAATTTAATCGAATGCGTTTTTCTCAAGTTCCTCATACAATATTAATGGTCAGGCCGGCAGCTTTTGGGTATAATCCTGAAACGGCCGCATCCAATGCGTTTCAAAAGCGAACAGAAGACCAGCAATGGGTGCACAAGATGGCGCTTAAAGAGTTTGATCAGGTTGTTTTGTCTCTTCGGGAAAGAGGCATTCAGGTTATCGTGGTGGAAGACACCCCAGAACCCCAAACGACAGATGCGGTTTTTCCTAACAATTGGATTACCACTCATGAGGATGGAAAAATCATTCTTTATCCAATGATGGCCCCTGGCAGAAGGAAGGAAAGGAGAGATGATGTAGTACAGCAATTGAAAAATCAATATAATGCTTCCGAAATAATTGATCTAAGTGAGCATGAGTTGGAAGGTAAATTTCTTGAAGGAACAGGAAGTATTATTTTTGACCATCCTCATCGAATTGCCTATGCATGCCGATCGGCCAGGACTGATGATGGTTTGTTCAAATCGCTCTGTGCACTGTTGGATTATAAACCGGTTTTGTTTGATGCGGTGGACGCAAATGGTCAAGCCATCTACCATACCAATGTAATGATGTGGATTGGAGATACAGTGGCGGGGATTTGTCTGGATTCAATACACGATGAAGGCGACCAGGAGGAATTGCTTGCGCAGTTGACTGCTACCCATCACAAAGTGATTGCGCTTAGTTATGCCCAGATGAATTCATTTGCCGGCAATATGTTTGAGGTAAAAAATGATAAAAATGAGCGGTTCTTGTTGATGTCACAAACCGCATTTGACTCACTTTTGCCGGGGCAATTGGCAGAAATAGAAAAGCACGTCAACGTACTTCCGCTTGATATTGGCACCATAGAAGAGAGTGGAGGAGGATCTGTGCGCTGCATGGTGGCAGGAATCCATCTGCCGGTTAAATAAAGTCTATAATACCTTCAAAATTAAGTTCATAGCGAGCGCTTTACTATGCTTGGTGGTCTTATTTTTATAAATTGTAAGATATAGACTAGGCTTTAATTGTTATGACTAAATACGACCTTGTTATCATTGGTGCCGGGCCTTCCGGATATGCGGCTGCCATGCGAGCCATTGACTTCAGAAAGAAGACGCTTCTTATTGAACGCAATAAAGTTGGAGGCGCGGGTGTAACCAACGGTGCACTCTCATCTAAAACATGGTGGGAACTATCCCGGGAAACGGCAGCTTTCAGAAGAAATCTTAAGCGATTTAATATTGAGGCTCCAAGCGTGAACTACAATGAGATTCAGGCAGAGGTAAAAAGGGCTGTAGGCGAACGCAAGGCCATGTTGAAAGATCATATGGCACAATTGAAGGATTCCAATTATGCGGATTTGCTTCAGTTTAAATATGGGAGCGCCAAACTGATAAGTCAGCACGAGGTTGAAATCACTCAGGGAACCAGTAAAGAAGTAGTGCAAGCGGATTACATTATTCTGGCTACCGGAAGCCGACCTCGCTATTTGCCTGAGCTTCCCATCGATGAAAAAATTGTGATGACCAGTGAAGGCATCGAAGACATGACCGACTTTCCGGAAAGCATGGTAATTGTAGGTGCCGGTGTTATTGGTTGCGAGTATGCTACCATATTTTCCGGCTTTGGTAAAACCAAAGTGCATTTAATTGATAAAGGAGATCAAATTCTTCCCTTTGAAGATGATGATGTGGTGAAAATTATTGAGCGAAACATGGAAAACCATGGCGTGCTGATTCATCGCAACTCCAAACTCATACGTATGGAAATAAAAAATGGAAGAGTAGAGTATGAGCTTGAATACAATGATGGTGGTAAGGAAGTATTTAATGTGGAGAAGGCATTGGTCTCTGTAGGGCGCATACCCAATTATGAAAATTTGTGGGATGACAATGTAAATATTAACATTAATAGACGAGGTGTTGAAGACAACGATACGCAAACCAATGTATCCAATATTTATGCTGTGGGAGATTTGACTGCCGATATTTCACTGGTCAATGTGGGTGAGTTGGAAGGTAGGTATGCCGTGGAACGGATTTTCAGTAAGCCAAAAAGAAAGTTGGTTTATGAAAACATTAGCAACATAATGTTTTTAAGTCCCGAGGTGGCCGGGGTCGGTTTAAATGAAACGCAAGCCAGGGAGCAGGGATTAAATTATAAAGTGGTAACACTTGATTACAGTTGTATTCCACGTGCCATCGCCAAGAGAAATACGCAGGGGTTTATCAAATTATTGGTAACCAATGATGATGACATGAAAATTCTGGGAATGAAAGTTGTAGGTAATCATGCCTCGAGTGCCATTCAGGCGGTGGCAGTATTGATATCTATGAACAAGGGCGTTGAGGAACTGGCAGAGTGTGTTCATCCGCATCCTTCTATTACTGAAGGTATTCAGGAATGTGTGCGCATGTTGATGGGGAAATCTTTGTTTAAACCCATGGCACTTCGGGGGAAACTTTCATGCAGAAAATGCGTTGATTGCGAATACGAGGACATAATCTTTGATTGATGAAACCCATTAGGTTAGCTGTTGTTGTTATGTTTTATTTCCTTACATCTATGGGCTATGCCCAGGATACGGGAGTAGCGAAAAGCAGATATGGTAAGAAGGCCAAACAATCTCCTTTTGCAGAGCATATAGATTTCGAGGGGATGGTCAAACGCTATTTGATGAAGGAGACTGAGCCCATGGAGCCATTGGAAGGTATTTATTCAGTATCAGCAATTATATCCAAAAGGGGAGGTTTTTTAGCGAATCCGAACCGAGAGAAAATTATTGCACGAAAGGATAATTATGCCAAGGTGGTGATCATGAAAGATTCTGAACATTCTAACCGAGAATACATGGAGGTTTCTTTGGCCTCTAAAATCCCGGGCAAATATCCAGTGGTGGGAGCATTCAACAGCCTTGCCGAGGGAAAGGCTTTTGTTTATAAGCATTACGAACCCAAGCAATCTCCAATATCTTATTCATTTGTGCTGTCAGAGTTTGATATCCTGGACGGTGTGCTCACAAAAATTGTTAGAAGAAAAACCATTACCTACAAGCTGTCCTACCTGAAAATTTACCCCAAGAAAGAAGAAATTCTTTTACGCAAACTTTCTAATAATAGGTAGCAATTTGTTCCAGTGACTTTCTTTTCAAATTAGGTACGTAGGTACCTGCAGTGGCGTAGCCTACTGGTATCAACAGAAATGGCTTCTCGTTTTCAGGGCGTTTTAATAATTTGGTGAGGAAATTCATAGGACTGGGTGTATGGGTAAGTGCAACCAGTCCTGCATGATGGATGGCCGTCAAAAGCAATCCACAGGCAAGTCCAACGGATTCAGCAACATAATAGTTTGTCTTTTTCTTACCATCAGGGGCAAGGTCATAAGTTTTTTTAAAGACTACGATCAGGTAGGGGGCAATCTCGAGAAACGGTTTTTTCCAATCGGTCTGGAGCGGTCTCAGGTCATCCAGCCACTCAGGTGGCATACGACTGTTATAGCTCTCGTATTCCTCTTCTTCAGCGGCAATGCGTATTTGAGTTTTTAATTTCGGATCACTTACCACGCAAAACGACCACGGCTGCTTATGCGCACCTGATGGAGCCGTAGAGGCAGTCAGGACCAGATTATCTATTACTTCCTTGGGAATGGGTTTGTCTGAAAAGTCACGCACGGTTCTGCGTTGATCCATCCACTCATAGAACGATTGGCTACGATCCAGCATTTCCTTTTCACTATAGCTTTCGTGCTCGTAGGCTATGAACTCATAGCCGTCAATGATTTTGATTTTCTGATCCATAAAGGAAATTTAGGAATAACACATCAATGTGCAAACAATCTGCCTGCAGGCATCTCATTAATGTATTGTGCACGACAAGTGACTATTTCTTGTTGTGCCTGAGGGCAAGTACTTTTTCAACGTCAGCGAGAGAGGTATCTTTTACCGACAAAAGCAGGAGGTAATGATACATCAGGTCCGCAGCTTCATTTAAAAACAGTTCCTTATTATCGTCTTTCGCTTCGATCACCAGTTCAACCGCTTCTTCACCCACCTTTTGCGCAATTTTGTTGATGCCATCCTTTACCAATTTAGACGTATAGGATGAAGGTGATGGATTATTTATTCTGTCCTGTATTACTTTTTCTAACAAGGAAAGGCTAAAGCCAGAATTCACTTCATTGAAGCAGGTATCGGTGCCTTTATGACAAACAGGTCCCTCAGGGTTTACTTTTATCAGCAAACAATCCTGATCGCAATCAGCGATGATGTCTACGAGATGAAGAAAATTTCCTGATGTTTCTCCTTTTGTCCATAACCGCTGCTTACTCCTGCTAAAGAATGTCACTCTTTTATCTTCAATTGTTTTTAGCAAAGCTTCTTCATTCATGTAGCCCACCATCAGCACTTTCGAGGTTGTGGCATCCTGAATTACACAGGGTAGGAGACCTGTTGCTTTTTCAAATTGTATGTTACTTAAGTCTATCATATCAATCTCTAACTTCAACGTCATTTTTCCGGAGGTATGCCTTAAGATCTGGCAATGAAATCTCACCAAAATGAAAGACACTTGCTGCCAGAGCTGCATCGGCATTGCCTTCTTTGAATACATCCACGAAGTGACTCATTTGTCCTGCGCCTCCGGATGCAATGATAGGGACTGTTACTGTTTTACTTAGCTCCTTCAAGGCATTAATGGCAAAACCGTTTTTTGTGCCGTCATGGTTCATACTTGTAAAAAGTATTTCTCCTGCGCCCCGTAACTCCCCCTCACGTGCCCAGGAGAAGAGTTCTTTCTCTGTTTCCTTTTTACCTCCGTGGGTATGTACCAACCAATAGTCTCCAACATTTCGCGCATCAATTGCCAGCACGATACATTGAGATCCAAATTCACGAGCCAACTGATTAATTAAGTCAGGATTTTTTACGGCAGAAGAATTAATGGTCACCTTATCCGCTCCGGCTTTAAGCAAGCGCTCCACGTCCTGAATGATTTTTATCCCACCTCCGACTGTAAATGGGATGGTGCATTCAGCAGCAATTTCTTTTACCAGTTCCGCGAAGGTTTTACGTTCTTCATCGGTGGCAGAGATATCCAAAAACACCAACTCGTCAGCACCTTGCTGTGCGTATAGCGCTCCAAGTGCTACGGGGTCACCTGCATCTCTGAGTTCTTTGAAGTTGATACCTTTAACGGTCCTCCCATCCTTTACATCTAGGCAAGGAATGATTCTTTTGGTAAGCAAAGGCTATATGGTTAAAGGTTTTAAATCGGCCAGCTTAATTCTGCCTTCGTAAATGGCCTTGCCGATAATTACAGAATCTACTTTTATGTATTGGAGTTGAATGAGATCTTCAATACTGCTTACCCCACCACTGGCAATTATTTTAATGTTCGGAAATCTGTTGATCAGTTTTTTGTACAATCCAAAATTAGGACCTGATAACATTCCGTCTGTGCCGATATCGGTACAGGCGATGTATTCCAAAGCAGGTTCAAATCGAGTGATGAGATCGTTCAGGCAGAGCTTGCTGTCATCCTGCCAGCCATTGATCTGTACATTGTCACCCAGCACATCCGCACTTAAAATGAAATTCTCCGGACCGTACTCCTTCATCCAGCCCTTCAATTTTTCCGGCTCTTTTACTGCTACGGATCCAATGTTGATGCGGTTGATGCCAAGATCCAACAAGCGATCTACTTCCTCTGTTGTTTTTACACCGCCCCCAAAGTCTACTTTGAGTGCTGTTTTGTCCAGGATGTCAACGATCACTTTCCAATTGACAACTTCACCTTTTTTTGCGCCATCCAAATCAATGAGGTGCAGGTATTCAAGGTCAGCATCTTCAAATTCTCTGGCCACATCCACAGGATGGTCTCTGTAAACTTTTTTCTTGGTGAAATCACCCTGGGTGAGTCGTACACACTTTCCATCTACCAGGTCTATCGCTGGAATAATCTTCATGAAATTCTACTTCTTTATCTTCAAAAATTGTTTTATCACCATTTCTCCAACTTCAGCTGATTTCTCAGGGTGAAATTGTGCTGCGAAAAAATTATCTTTTTCCATTGCTGCGCTAAAAGGCACAATATAATCTGTTTGCGCCACTGTATACGGGTTTACGGGTACATAGTAACTGTGAACAAAGTACACAAAGGTATTTTCAAATTGCGGCCCCAACCATCCTTTAGTTTGCGTCAGGTTGTTCCATCCTGTATGCGGTACTTTAGCGGTTTGAGTAGCTTCAAATCTTTTCACTGTCAAGTCGAATATGTCTAGGCATTTAGTAGAGTTCTCCTCTGAAAAACGACACATTAATTGCATACCTAAACAGATTCCCAATACAGGTTGTTTTAATTGCGGCAATAGTTGATCCAGATTTTTGTCTTGCAAGTATTTCATTGCCGTACTTGCTTCTCCAACTCCCGGAAAAATCACCTTTTCGGCACTCAGGATTTCTTCTGTATTATCCGTGATTTTATAGTGAATACCAAGCCTATCCAGTGCAAACGCTACTGATTGGGTGTTACCGGCATTGTATTTTATTATGGCAATCATTGGTGTCAGTTATGCTTTCAACTATTAAAGTTTTCCTTTTGTGGTAGGCAGTTTTCCGCTTTCAAACTCCCTTATCTTCGCCATTAATAGGGCTTTGGCAAATGCTTTGAATATGGCTTCAGCTTTGTGATGCTCGTTTTCACCTTCTGACTTTATGTTGAGGTTACATCTGGCTGCATCAGAAAATGATTTAAAGAAATGGAAGAACATTTCGGTGGGCATTTCGCCTATTTTTTCTCTTTTGAATTCAACCTCCCATTCCAGCCACGGTCTGCCACCAAAGTCCAGTGCTACCTGTGCCAGGCAATCATCCATAGGCAAGCAGAATCCATACCTTGCCAGTCCTCTCTTGTCGCCCAAAGCCTTGGCGAATGCTTCTCCCAAGGTGATCCCTGTATCTTCAATCAAATGGTGCTCATCAATATGCAGGTCACCTTTTGCATCAATGTGCAGATCGAGTTGTCCGTGTTTGGCAACCTGTTCCAACATGTGATCAAAAAATCCTATGCCTGTTTTTACTGTTGCCTGCCCGTTGCCATCCAGATTCAATTGTATGTTGATTTCTGTTTCGTTGGTTTTGCGATTTATTTCCGCCATTCGCGGTGCTTTTACCAGCAATTCAAAAACACCTTCCCATGCAGCTACTTTTCGGCAATTCGGCAATTCGGTTGTTAACGATTCGCTTAGTAAAATTCCTTTACATCCAAGATTCACAGCCAATTGCATGTCTGTAATTCTGTCTCCAATTACATAGGAGTTTTTCAAGTCATAGTCAGGGTGAAAATAGGAGGTAAGCATTCCTATTCCAGGCTTGCGTGTGGGTTTGTTTTCGTGTTCAAATGAAGGATCGATGTGTTCTCTTACAAACTTTACATTTTCATTCTCCAATGTTTGCAGCATTTTGTTATGCGCAGGCCAAAATGTTGCCTCCGGGAAACTGTCAGTGCCCAATCCATCCTGATTGGAAACCAGCACCAATTCATAATTGGTTTGTTCCGCAATTCGTCTCAACCAGGTAATAGCGCCAGGCACAAACTCTAACTTTTCCAAACTGTCAATTTGATGATCTGGAGGTTCGATAATCAATGTGCCATCTCTGTCTATAAACAATACCTTCTTCATATATTTTTTAGTGCTTGAATTAATGCTTTGTTTTCTGTTGGTGTTCCTACTGTTATCCGAAGGCAATTATCACAGAGCACAACGGAAGATCGATCACGTACTATGATTCCATGGGAAAGTAAATAATTGTAGCGTGCTTTAGCATCATCCATTCTTACCAGAAGAAAATTGGCCTGTGAAGGGAATACGCGTTGTACAATATTGAGTTCTTGGAGTTGTTTTTCCATCTCTGTCCTCTCCTGAATCAGGGAGTTGACGGTTTCTTCTTTTTGATAATTTTTTTCTAATGCGGCAAGTGCATACTGTTGAGAGAGTGTATTGATGTTGTAGGGTGGTTTGATTTTATTTAAAATATCAATGATTGCCTCTGACGCATAACCAACACCCAGCCGAAGACCAGCTAGGCCCCAAGCCTTAGAAAAAGTTTGCAGGATTATCAGATTGGGCAAGTTGTCTAACTTACTCAAAAAACCACTTGTGTTTGCGAAGTCGATGTAAGCTTCATCTACTACCACCAGTCCTGGAAATGAATTTACCAAAGCGTTTACTTTTTCTTCTTCCAATAAATTGCCGGAAGGGTTATTGGGACTGCAAAGAAATATAATTTTGCTATTGACATCTATACTTTTTTCTATCGATGATAGATCCAGGTCAAAGTCAGCATTTAACTGAGGTTGTCTGATAGCTACATTATTAATAGCTGCACAAACAGTGTACATTCCGTACGTGGGTTGGGGTACAATGATATTATCCACTGCTGGTTCACAAAAGGCCCTTATCAACAAGTCGATAATTTCATCACTGCCGTTTCCTATTATAATCTGTTGAGGTCTCACGTTTTTAAGTTGCGCTATGGCCTCTTTTAATTTGCTTTGTCTTGGATCCGGATAACGATTGAAATCGGTGTTATAAGGGTTTTCATTGGCATCGAGGAAAATGGAAGCATTACCCTTGAATTCATCGCGGGCTGTGCTGTATGGCTTTACTTTCAGCAGACTTTTACGCACAATATTTTCAGGTACAAATTTCATTGTTTGTTCAATCTAATACTTACTGCCTGTTTATGTCCTATCAATTGCTCTGCTGTTGCCATTTCTTCAACCACTGGCCCCAGTTTATGCAATCCTTCTTTGCTGAGTTTTTGAAACGTAATAAATTTTTGAAAACTGCTTAAGGAAACACCACTGAATGCCTTGGCAAAACCGTTGGTGGGCAGCGTGTGGTTGGTACCTGACGCATAATCCCCTACGGACTCAGGCGTGAACTGGCCCAGAAAAACTGATCCGGAATTGCTAATCAGCTCAGCCATTTCATCACAGTTTTTTGTATTGATAATCAGATGTTCAGGAGCGTATTCATTAACGAAGGCTGTTATGTCTTCTTCGTCATTCATTTCCAAACACAAGCTATTTTGCAACGACAATTCAGCAATTTCTTTTCTCGGAAGTGTTTTTAGTTGCTGATCAATTTCCATGAGCACCTGATCAATGATGCTTTTATCGGTTGCTATCAATACCACCTGACTATCGGGTCCATGTTCTGCTTGCGACAACAGGTCAGCAGCAATGAATGCCGGGTTAGCTGTTGCATCGGCCACCACCAACACTTCAGATGGACCTGCAGGCATGTCTATGGCAATCCCCTCTGTACTTACCAATTGCTTGGCTTTGGTAACATATTGGTTGCCCGGGCCAAAGATTTTATAAACAGAGGGAATAGAAGCAGTTCCATAGGCCATGGCTGCAATAGCCTGTGCGCCACCCACTTTGAATACTTTTTCAATACCAATTTCTTTTGCTGCGAATAAAATCGCTGGATTAACAGATCCGTCAGGTTTTGGAGGAGTGCAAAGAATGATTTCCTTGCAGCCCGCAAGTTGAGCAGGAATGCCGAGCATCAAAAGTGTTGAAAACAGAGGTGCGGTTCCTCCCGGAACGTAAATCCCAACTTTTTCAATCGGCACTGCCTTTCGCCAGCATTGCACACCTGGCATGGTTTCCACAAAGAGTGTTTCTTGTTGCTGTGCCTTGTGAAATTGTTTGATGTTGTCAGCAGCAATTCTTATGGCTTGGCGCAAAGAGGCAGACACATTGCTTTCGGCTACATTAAATTCTTCTGTCGATACCTCAAAGGTATTCAACGATACCTTATCAATTTGTATTGAAAGCTCATGCAGCGCCTCGTCACCGGAAACCTTGACCCGGTTGATTATATTTTTTACTCTTCCATCCAGGAACTCCAGTTCAAGTGCCGGCCTGCGACAAAGCTCCTGCCAGGTGGAGCGAGTTGGGTTTGCTACTCTTTTCATTACAGTATCATTTTTTCAATAGGGATGACCAGGATACCTTCAGCACCAAATGATTTGAGCTGATCTATTTTATTCCAGAAATCATTTTCATTAACAACTGAGTGCAATGATGACCAGCCCTTTCTGCTGAGTGGCATTACCGTTGGACTTTTCATGCCTGGGATGACAGAGGTGATTTTTTCGATGGCCTCATCGGGGCAATTCAGCAATATGTACTTGTTGTTTTTGGCGGAGTTGACCGCGTCTAACCTGAAAAGCAACTGATCCAAAATTTCATTTTTGTCGCTGTTTAAATTGGGACTTGCGATCATTACGGCCTCTGATTGCAAGATCACTTCAACTTCCTTGAGCCCATTGATCAGCAATGTGCTGCCCGTGCTCACGATATCACAGATGGCATCTGCAAGACCAATCCCCGGAGCGATTTCTACCGACCCGCTGATTTCATGAATTCCAGCCTTAATGTTGTTGGCCTTTAGGTATTGGCTAACGATGGTGGGGTAGGAGGTCGCAATGTTTTTGCCCTCGAGCCATGATATTCCAGTGTAGTTTTCGGATTTGGAAACGGCCAGTGAAAGCCTGCATTTCGCAAAATCCAGCTTCTTTACTAATGTGTTTTGCTTATTCTTTTCAATAAATACATTTTCACCAACGATGCCCACATCAGCCACCTGGTCCTCAATGTATTGAGGTATATCATCGTCTCTCAGGAAAAGAATTTCTACCGGGAAATTGCGTACCTGGGTTTTAAGCTGGCCACGACCATTACTGATGGAAAGTCCGCTTTCTTTGAGCAATGCCATGGAACCTTCCTGCAGTCTTCCTGATTTTTGAATGGCAATTCGTAAGTTAGTTTTCATTAATTTTTTTGATATGGGAGTAAAACAAAAAAGGCCTACCGAGTGGCAAGCCTTTTGATAAATTCTTATTTATAATTAATCAAAACATAGACCGACCACTCCATATAAGTGAAATATGATGGTGATGGCCGTGGATGTTTAGATTTTGTGTCATTCGTTTGAAATCGGGTGCAAGAAATGAATAAGATGCCAATTCTCAAAATTTAATGTAATAAATTGCTGGTCATATCCGTATGAATTCATTAAACGGTACATTTTCACTATTAACGCAATGGTGCTAATGTGAATCACAATTATTAGAACAATTGAATTTGTAATAGGTTTATTGAGATGATGAAAAAAGTCTATTTTATTGCATTGGTCGGCCTGTTGGGATGCGCTGAAGGGCGTGAAAGCAAGCTTCAGAAGTTTCTAATCAAAGGCAACAACGAAATTAATAACAAGAATTTTGAGCAGGGCATTTCGTATTATAAGGAAGCCATTAATATGGAACCCTGTTTTACAGAAGGACTTAACAACCTTGGAACCGCTTATTACAAGCAAGACAAGTTGGAGCAGGCTTTAAACAGCTATTCACAAGCCATTGATTGCGACCCGGATTACCTGCCAGCCTACTACAATCGTGCGAATACTCTTTATGAGCTAAAAGAGTATTTCAGTGCGCTGAAGGATCTGGACCGAATAGAAACCGCCAAGAAGGATACCGCTGTTACCAGTTTTATCAGGGGATTAGTCCATACCAAGCTCAGGAATTTTGATCTGGCCAAAGCTGCTTTTGAAAAGGCCTATCAACTGGATGCCAATAATGTAGAATATTTGGTAAACCTCGCTACTGTAAAGTTTTATCTCAAGGATTTTGAAGGGGCAAAGCAGGACTTGAACCAATCGATTCAACTCAATGCAGATGAACCTAACATTTACAACACGCTGGCAATGATTGCCATCGAACAAAATCAAATGGAAGAGGCGATGCTGCAAGTAAACCGGGCCCTTGAACTGGCTCCGGCTGAACCCTATTTTTTGAATAACCGCGGTTATATTTATCTTATTAAAAACGAATTGGATAAAGCAGAGCAGGACATCAACAATAGCCTTAGTGCTGACCCTGAAAATGGGTGGGCCTATCGCAACAAAGGTATTTATTATCTCATGAAGGAAGACTATGGAAATGCAGAGCGTTTACTTACTCAGGCTTTGTCCATGGACTCATTCATAGACAAAATTCATTTCTATATGGGTATGGCTTATATGAAAACAGGAAAACAAAGTCTTGCCTGCAAGCAGTTTGAAGAATCGGAGGCAGCAGGGGATGCCATGCTTACAGCGGATCTGATCAAGAGGTGTAAATGATTTTAATACAAAGAAAAAAGGGGCCGAAGCCCCTTTTTAATTTAGTTTTCAGTTGCCGGTACCGGGAACTCAGTGAATATGATCTGAGTCTCACCTGCTATCGGATCAATGGTTACATAGGTTGAGTTTAACCTGTTGTATCTTCTTAAGTCGATGGCACGTTGTCCTTCACACCAGAAAGAATACCTTCTTTGGTGCAGCATTTCATCACGCAATTCCGCCTGATCGTCTACAGTGGGTTTTGCTACTGCCAAAGTGGGCAAACCACCTGACTTAGTGCGGATGATATCCAGCGCAGTGATGGCATCTGCCAACTGATTGGTTTCGATTTTAGCTTCAGCGTAAATCAAAATCAACTCTTCATTGCGAATGATATCAATGGGAGAGGTGCTGCTTGCATAGAGCCTTGTCTCATGCGTTCCGTTTACACCGCTCTTTGCAGTAGGGCTATCGCGCAAGGCAGTCTTGTTGGCCACACGCTGATCACCTGCTTCTGCATCAGCAATAAAGGAATTGTTCACAACAATTTGATTACCACTTTGCTGAGGTGTTTTGAATAAATCATTGAGAACATCCGGACCTGCAGTGCTGTACACCATCTTAGGGCCAACGGTAAGGTCACCATTGAGATCAAAGAAAGAGGCGTTTAAGAAGGTTAATGCATCTGCATGCAATCCTCTGTAAAGTGCAACGCGGGCAGCAAGTGCACGGTTGAATTTTCCAAATGTTGCAGGAGTATCAAAATTGGTAAAACCGGAAGTAAGTGAGAATGCAAATTCAGCACCGGTCAATTCCGTAAATGCTTCGTTGAGCAAAGTTGCAATCGTGTTGAAAGCTGTTGCCTTGTCAACAATCGGACCGAGGTTCTTTGGATTGGCTACATCCACACGGATTCCATTGTTGTTTTGGGCATTGATTAACAAAAGTAACTGGTGCGCCTTTAGTGTTTTAGCGAACGCACTGTAACCTTGTTTTTGGGCAGCACTCACACTTGGGTCAGCTTTAGGGAGCGCATCAAGAATGATATTCATGTTCTTAATCGTCTGATACCTGTCATTCCATGAGGCAGTAGTATAAAACGAGTTGTTGTCCAATCCACCGGTAGTACCTAGAAGATCTGTGGTATTGCGTGGATCAGCATCAAACAAATAGAATTCTCTTGCAATCGAACCAAAAGCGGTCACATAATTGCTATAGCTGGAGCGCATGTTGGCCAAACCTCCTACAACAAGGTTGTTAAGGTCGGTTCGTGTTGCACCCTCTAATATATTTTCCAGAGCTGGGTTGTTCGGGTTCACCTGCTCATCGATCGTACAGCTTACCATAATCAGTACGCTGAAGATGAATATTTTTATTTTATTTAAGATTCTCATAATAGTTACTATTAAAAGTTAAGATTTAAATGGAAGAAAACCTGCTTGGTGCTGGGGTAAGGAGTTACATCCAATCCGCTGGATATCACACCGCTTCCATTTGTTGAAACTTCAGGATCGTATCCTGCGTAATCAGTTTTTGTCCACAAGTTTCTTCCAGAAACGCCAATCTTGATACTTTCAAATACATTACCCAGGCTGCCCATATTCTTGCTTGGCAGGTTGTAGTACAATGCTATCTCTCTTAATCTAAGATAGCCTGCAGGCTGCACCCAAGTATCTGCGTATTGAGCGCCACGCTCATCAATCTCTGGTGAAGTTCCTCCGTCATCCGTCAAAAGTTTGGTGAGGTTCAGGTTTTCACCACCTTTCTTAAGATGCAGCAGGAATGAGAAATCAAAATTGTTGAGGAAAGTAACAGTGTTGGGAAATCCAACCTGAAAGTCAGGTTGTGTATCTCCAACAATGGTAGGCACACCAGCCACATTCTGCACGATGGCAGTTACAGGATCTCCTTGTCTCAAATAGAACGTTCCTAACCCTAGACCAAATCCGTTGTTGGGAACTGGGAAAGGAGGAACTCCCAAGCGGGTTAATGTTGATTTGGTAGTCCAGAAATTAACACCGGTAGACCATTTGATGCGAGAGGTATTGATTACCTGTGCATTGATACCAACTTCTACTCCTGTATTTTCCAAATCTGCCTGGTTGATTACTTCAGTAGTAAATCCAGAAGAAGAGGGTAAGCTGCGATCGAACAACAGGTTGTTTACTTTTCTGTTGTAGAACGATACTTCTACACCAACTCTGTTAAAAAGACCAAAGTCCACACCGAACTCCAACTCTTTGGATGTTTCAGGTTCAAGTGTTGGGGTTCCCTGGTTGGGGTTGATGATCACACCGCCTTTGCCTTCAATGTTGGTTTGATCTAAAACTGTATACAACGATCCAAATCTTGCGCTAGAACCGGTCTCTCCATAGGCAACCCTTAATTTCAATTGATTGACCTGATCCACAGTCCAGAAGTCGAAGTTGGCGATGTTTACAGCCAATGAACTTTTCAAGAAGGGGAAGTATTTGTTAGGATCGCCATTCAGGCTGGATTTATCCATACGAACACCCAGTGTACCGATGATTTTGTCATCGTAGTTCACCTCTTCCTGCAAGATCATACCAAACTCTTCTTCATTCTCTTTGCGTTGTGTGATGGACTGTGTACCACCTTGCGTCAGGTTGGTTTGTCCGGGGATAAGCTGAGTGGTTTGGTTAAAAATCAGGTCTCTGCTGAAATTCAGGTAGGAGATACCTGCCTGTGTTCC